>JAAZXM010000016.1:32859-67819 GCA_014240165.1 Myxococcales bacterium
CCAGCAACCGGCCCCGGAGGGGTCGGCCGTCGAGCCCGCCGACCCCGGCCGGGACGAAGGCGCCCGCGGAATCGTTCATCCCGATCAGGGGGATTCCATGTTCGCCCGCCATGTAGATCAGACGAGCCAATTTGGCGCCGTTGGTGGCGTCCATGGAGCCGGCGCGCAGGGTGAAGTCGTGTCCATACACCGCGACATCCCGCCCGCCGATGTTCAGGATGCCCGTCACGATGGAGGCGCCGTCGAGTCCAGGCCCCCAATTTCGCCACAGGATATTGGGCTCCTGGTCGGTGAGAACCTTGATCCGTTCCCATACCGTCATTCGCCCCTTGGCGTGCTGGGTTCGGACGCGATCGGTGCCGCCCTCCAGGGGTCGCTGGGTCAACTCGCGTTCAAGGAGCAGCGCGCGATCGTACGTATTCTCCCCAGGGTTTTCGCTGGGTTGATGGACCGCTTCGTCGGGTGTCAGTGGATTTTGGAGTGAGAACGAGGGGGCAGCCATGTTCCGAATCTTCGAGACCTCGGGTTGGGTGGGGGCGGAATCTCAGCGGCGATTGCGCAACCCGCTTGGCGCGCGCTGACCTTCTCTTCGAACCGCCCCAATGGATGAAAAGACCCCATGGGGACCGGAGGGACCCTGGATGGGGGAGTCACGATCCTAGCCGTTTTGTAGCGACTGAGCGACCGCTCAAAAGCGGTTCCCGGGTGGGTTTCGACTTGTCTTGTCCCGTGGGCCCGGACGGCGAGTCCGATTTCATGCGATAGAGTGGGCGCTTGCGGGATGCCCTCGATGCTGTCCCTTCGGGCCGGCTCTGTGGGGTCGCTCCCGGTTTTTGGCTTCACTCCAGACGAAAGCGCCGTTGACCCATGCCTCAACCCATCGGACGAGACCTCGACGAAACCCGGAAGCATTTGTTGGCCTGGCTGGCCCAGCGGCTGCCGGAAGCTGGCCAGTTGCGCATTGACGAGTTGCGCGGCCCCAAGGACACGGGGTTCTCCAGCGACACCTTGATGTTTGCGCTGGATTACGACGAAGGCGGAGCGCCGCGGCGACAGGAGATGGTGATTCGTCTGAAGCCCGTCGGAGAATTCGGTGTCTTTCCCGAGTACGACGTGGCCCTTCAGCACAATATGATGAAGGCCTTGGCCGATACCGCGGTGCCGGTGCCCGCCATGTATTGGCTCGAGGAAGATCCGGCGCCCCTGGGTAGCCCCTTTTACGTGATGGAGCGTCTCGATGGTCTGGTGCCCAGTGATTCCCCTCCCTATCACTCCGAGGGATGGCTCTATGATGCGTCCCCGGACGATCGGGAACGCCTGTGGAATAGCGGGATCGACGCCATGTCCGAGGTCCACAAACTCGATTGCCGCAAGCCGGAATTCGCTTTCCTCGAAGCGCCTTCGGCCGGCCAATCCCCGATGCAGGCACAACTGGCCTATTGGGAACGCTTTCTCGATTGGGGCCTGGACCGCTCGCGTTACGCGCTGATCGAGAGAGGGTTCGAGTGGCTCGTAGCGAATTGTCCCGCAGAGTCGAAAGTGGCCATCTGCTGGGGCGACGCACGGATCTCCAACCAGATCTTTCGCGACTACGCCTCGATTGCGGTGATCGATTGGGAGATGGTTTTCGTGGGCGATCCGGTGGCGGACCTGGCGTGGTTCATCACGATGGATCGAGTCTTCACCCAGGGCATCGGACTCGAGCGCCTGGCGGGCTTTCCCGACAAGGCGGCGAGCATCGCGCGTTGGGAGCAGAATGTGGGGCGGCCCGCGGACGACTATGGGTACTACGAAATTTTCGCCGCCTGGCGCTTCGCCGCGGTGATGGCCCGGGTCTTTCTCCAGATGAAGCACTACGAATTGGTGCCCGAAGAAGCGCCGGTGGACGTGGAGAACCTGTCGACGCCTGTTCTCCAGGAACTGCTGGACGAGGCGGGCTAGGGCGGTCGCCGAAGCAGCTCAGACCCGCTCACGCTACTTCAGGATCCGAGTTTCGGTGAGAAAGAAGGTCGCCGTCGCCCGGGCGACCATGCGGTCTTCCTGGTCATATATGGCCCCTTCGGTATAGGCGGTGTGTCGCGTCTTGATGACCACTTTCGCCTTTGCGGTCAGGCGCCCCTCGGTCACCGGCCGAAAGAAGTTGATCTTGCACTCCAAGGTCGCGCAGCCGCGACCCTCGGGCAGGCTGGAGACCACCGCGCGGCCGAGCGCGGTATCGAGCAGGCTGAAGAGCACGCCGCCGTGGGCGCGCTCCGCCGTGCTCCAATGGGATTGGTTCGCGTCGAGTTCGAGTTCGACCTCGCCTTCCTCGACTCGAAGCTCGCGCACGCCGAGCTGTTGAGTGAACTCCATGGGTATCCTCTCTTTGGAGGCGCGGATACTGACACCCGGCCGAGTGCCCATCAAGTCCTGCTGGACGGGAGCCGTCTCCCCATGGGGCCGTTTGCCTTTCGGGGCCGGAATGGCGCATTATTGGAGCCATGTCCAAGCCCAACGATTCCGAAAATGAGTTGAAGTGGCAGCGAGGCTCAGAAGAAACTCCGCCTCCCAAAGACGGCCGCGAAGCGCGAGCCGAGCGGACCAAGAAACTCGTTGCCGATGCGCTGATCGACCTGATCGACGAGGGTGACCTGCGTCCTACCTCGAAGGCGATCGCAGAACGGGCCGGGGTCTCGGAGCGGACGATCTTCCAGCATTTCGCGGATCTCGAAACCCTATTCGACGTTTCCGCGCGCCGTTTGGGCGAGCGAATCGTATTGAAGCGCATGTACATCCCGGATCAGGGGCCCTTCGAAGCGCGCCTGAAGGCTCATTTGGACGAGATGGTCTATCTCTGTCAGGCGATGACGCCGGTGCGCCAGGCTTCTCGGCTTCATGAACCCTTTTCCCCGGTCCTTCGAAAAGCGCTGCGAACCTGGCGTGATGAGTTGCGCAACGGGATCGATCGGGTTTACGAATCGGAACTGTCCGCCTTTTCGCCTGAAAGGCGGACTCAAGCGGTCGAAGCCCTGGCTTTGCTCGCGACATGGAGCAGTTGGGACAACATGCTTCGCAACTCCTGCCTGGAGCCGGAACAGGCTCGGTCGGTGATCGAGTTCGGCTTTCGCGCTGTGCTGGGTCAGCCCCAACCGAGCCCGGAGGCCTAGACCTCGTGCGCGCTGTGCGCTGCCGCGGCGGCGAAGTCGAGGTGGTGGATCTGCCCGAGCCCCGGGGCGAGGGCGTCCGCGTGCGCATGCGCTCGGCGGGGATTTGCGGCTCCGATCTTCATATGCTGGGTTCGGCCTTTGCCCCGCGCGTCACCCTGGGGCACGAAATGGCGGGCGAATTGGCCGATGGAACCGCGGTGGCGGTCGAGCCCCTGGTGATTTGCGGCGACTGCGATTGTTGTCTGCGCGGGGATTACAACCTGTGCCGAGGTGGCCCGGGTCACCTGATGGGCGTGGGTCTCGATGGCGGCATGAGTGAAGCCATCGTGGTGCCCGAGCGTTGCCTGGTTGGCCTGGCGCCGGGGGTTCTGGCGCGGGATGCCTGCCTGGTGGAACCCCTCGCGGTTGCGGTACATGGCGTTCGGCTGGCCGGCATCGGCCCCGGCGACTCCGTGGCGGTGATCGGCGGGGGGACGATTGGGCTTTGCGCCGTGGTGGCGGCGCGTGCGGCGGGTGCCCGAGTCAGCCTGTCCGCGCGTTACGATGCCCAGCGCGAGGCGGCAGCGCGCCTGGGGGCCGATGAAGCCCGGGGTGAATACGACGTGGTGATCGAGTCGGCGGGGACGGACTCGGCCCTGGAGACCGCGGTGGAGTGGACGAGGCCAGGCGGTCAGCTCCTGCTGCTGGCCATTTATTGGGATGGGATGGCGATGCCCGGTATACCGCTCTGCCTGAAGGAGGTGAGGGTTGTGCCATCGAGTATGTACGGACGGGACGGCGACCGCCGGGATTTCGACCACGCGGCGGCCCTGCTCGCGCAGAACCCGGAACTCCCCGAGATCCTGATCACCCACCGCTATAGCCTGGGTGACGCGGTTCAGGCCTTCGAAACCGCACGGGACCGGGCGCAGGGTGCCATCAAGGTCGTGCTCGAGGCCTGATCTCTCTAACGAGCCGGAGGGACCTGGCGCAGGTACTCCGAGAGCCCGTAGCCGACCTGGTCCCCGCATTGCCAGCGCGTCATGCCCTCGCCGATATGGGTGACCAATCCCTCGCGGCGATTGCGCAGGGGAATGAAGCCCTTCACCTCGCCGCTGATTTCCACGGATTCGTCGGCCTGGGTTTTGAGCCGGACTTGGAGATTCCGGTGGTAGAGGCCGTTCTCCTCGTACTCGGTCTCGATTTCGGCGTGGGTGATCATAGTCAGCTCGCCGCTTCGAACCAGCACGCCGCCGCGTTTCTCGTTGTCCGCGTCTCGCCGTATGATGGAGACCATGGCCCCGAAATCCGGTCCAAAATTCATCGTCAGCCATTCGTAGCTCTGAATGGCCTGCCAATAGCGAGGGCCCCAGGAATGGTCGCGCAGGCCGTAGCCCCGAATCTCCAGGGTTTCGTCCTCGATCTGCAGTTGGCCGCTGACGCGCATATGCTGCTCGTAGTGGGCTTTGCCGAATTGCTCTTCGCTCTGGCGGCCCTCCTCCGACCGGGAACGCGAACTTCCGTACATGGGCCCCGAGGCGTGGTGGGTGAGGTCGAGGTGAAGGCGACGTCGCGGACTGTTCTTGAAGGCGGCCGCCGGATCCGAAAGTTTGCGCGCCTCTTTCAGCTCGAATGCGGCACCCGAATAGACCGTGCGGAGTTCTTCGCTGGGTTCGACGACCTCGAAGCGCAGGCCCCCGGCATCGAAGGCGTCGTTGTGATCGATGGGCGCGCGCTTGAAATTGAAGAGCACCCGGCCATCGGCGAGGTAGAGGCAGACCGTCATCTCGGCGTTGCCCTCGTTGGCTCGGTTGCCCAGCCGGACGAAGCCCCCAATGCTGCGGTCCGGATCGAAAAAGTTGAAATACATGCTCTCGTTGAAGTTGGTTTCCTCACCGAGGGGGTGCGTGAAGTCGTCCTCGGGGACGATATTGCCGATGATTTGAGCCATTGAAGATCTCCGTGGGTGGTGCCCCAGGGGCGGGGCCGGACCCGGCCCGATGGTGGCCGAGGGCCTCACGGGGGTCAATCGGTCCCGGGTTGCCACCCCCGGGCCGCAGCGGTCCAGCCGGGTTCGGCGAAAAAAATTGCACTCGGGCCGCCGGGGCTCCAGAGCGGGCCCAGCGGGACGCTGAGGGCCTCGACACGGGGTTCTGGAGTCCTGCCTGCGGGGGTGCCCGCCGGTTCAGGTGGGCCTCACCACGGGTGCCCCAAGGGGAGTCACTTTCCTGCTCGAATTCTTGTGCTAAAAGCGTTTCGCCGAGCAGTCGGAGCCCAAAGGAAGAATCCCGCGGGGGCTCAAGTCTCTCTCAATGGAGTCCGATTGCCGCAGAAAACCTAGGGAGATCATGGCCAAGTCGCTCGTCATCGTGGAGTCGCCTGCCAAGGCGAAGACCATCAATAAATACCTCGGTCGGGATTTCATCGTGAAGTCCAGCGTGGGGCATATCCGCGACCTGCCGGTCTCGGGTTCGGGCAAGAAGGCGGACCCGGCGGCCCGGGCCAAGGCGGCGGCCAAGACCCGCAGCCTCAAGGGGGCCAAGCGGGCTGCGCATAAGAAGAAGAAGGCCCAAGAGGCCCTGATCGCCCGGATGGGGATCGACCCGGACAAGGATTGGGCGGCGCGTTACGAGATTCTGCCGCGCAAGGAGAAAGTGGTCGCCGAACTCCGCAAGCTCGCCGATCAGGCCGATCGCATCTACCTGGCAACGGACCTCGATCGCGAGGGGGAAGCCATCGCCTGGCATTTGCGCGAGGTGATTGGCGGAGCCAAGAGCCGTTTCAAGCGCGTCGTCTTCAACGAGATCACGCGTTCAGCCATTCAGCAGGCGTTCGAATCCCCCGGTGAACTCGACATCGCTCGGGTCAACGCCCAGCAGGCTCGGCGTTTTCTCGACCGGGTGGTGGGCTATACGCTCTCACCGCTGCTCTGGGCCAAGGTGGCTCGCGGCCTGTCCGCCGGGCGCGTGCAATCGGTGGCGGTGCGTCTGCTGGTGGAGCGGGAGCAGGAGATTCACGCTTTCATTCCCGAGGAGTTCTGGGAACTCTACGCCGATGTGCAAAGTGCGGCCGGCGAGCCCATGCGCTTCCAGGTCATGAAAGAGGCGGGCCAGGAGTTTCGCCCGCCCAGCCAGGAAGTCACCGAGGCCGCGATTGCGGCGATTCAGGGTGAGCGCTTCGAGATCGCTGAGCGCAACGATAAACCCACATCGACACGCCCCTCGGCCCCCTATATCACTTCGACCCTTCAGCAGGCGGCGAGCACCCGCCTGGGATTCGGCGTCAAGAAGACGATGGTCCTGGCCCAAAGGCTCTATCAGGAGGGCCATATCACCTATATGCGGACCGATTCCACGAACCTCTCGACGGAGGCCGTGGACACATGTCGCTCCTATATAGAAGACCAGTTCGGAACGCCCTATCTGCCCGAAGAGGCGCTCAGCTATGCGAGCAAGGAGGGGGCCCAGGAGGCTCATGAAGCCATCCGGCCCTCGGATGTGAGCGTGGGCCCGGGCGATATCGAGGGCTTGGAACCCGATCAGGAGCGCCTCTATACGATGATCTGGAGGCAATTCGTCGCCTGCCAGATGCCGCCGGCACGCTACCTGAGCACCAGCATCGTGGTGAACGTGGGTGATTTCGAATTGCGAACCCGCGGCCGGATCCTGGTCTTCGACGGTTATACGAAGGTTCAGCCTCCGACGGGCAAGGGGGATCGCAACGCCGCGCTGCCCGATGTGCAGGTGGGCGAGGTGCTCACGGTGAACGCCCTGGATCCGGTCCAGCATTTCACCAAGCCCCCGCCGCGCTACAGCGAAGCAAGCCTGGTTCGGGAACTCGAAAAGTGCGGCATCGGCCGCCCTTCGACCTATGCGTCGATTATCTCATCGATTCAGGATCGCGGTTATGTGCGTGTCGAGAACCGGCGTTTCTATGCTGAGAAGATCGGTGAAATCGTGACCGAGCGTTTGGTAGAGAATTTTACCGACCTGATGGATTTTGGTTTCACCGCCGAGCTCGAGGAGTCCCTGGACGAAGTCGCCCTGGGCAACAAGGAGTGGAAGGACGTCCTCGGCAAATTCTACAAGGATTTCAAGAAACAGGTCGATGCCGCGGGTGCCGAGGAAGGGGGCATGCGCGCGAATCTGCCGACGAATACCGACATCCTCTGCCCGGATTGTGAGCGTCCAATGCAGATTCGGACGGCTTCCACCGGCGTCTTCATGGGCTGCTCGGGCTACGCGCTGCCGCCCAAGGAACGCTGCAAATCCACCATCAACCTGGTGCCCGGGGATGAGGTGGTGAGCGCAGATGCCGAGGACGAGGAAGAGGGCGAGGCCCGCTTGCTCCTGGGGCGGCGCCATTGCAAGAAGTGCAAAACCTCAATGGACAGCTACCTGGTGGATGAAGCCCGGAAACTCCACGTTTGCGGCGCCAATCCCGATTGCGATGGCTTCGAGGTGGAGGCGGGGCAGTTCCATATCAAGGGCTACGACGGGCCGGTCCTGCAATGCGATAAATGCGAGGCCGATATGCAGCTCAAGTCGGGTCGCTTTGGCAAATACTTCGGCTGCACGGGCGAGGACTGCAAGAATACCCGCAAGCTGCTTCGCAATGGCGAGCCCGCTCCGCCGAAGGTCGATCCGATTCCCATGCCCGACCTGGCCTGCGAAAAGTGCGAGGATTTCTACCTTCTGCGGGACGGTGCAGCCGGAATTTTCCTGGCGGCGAGCCAATTTCCGAAACACAGGGAAACCCGAGCCCCCCTGGTGGAAGAAATTCTTACCGTGGCCGACCAGTTGGACGAGAAATACAAATTCCTGGCCAGCGCTCCTGCCCAGGATCCCGATGGCAACAAGGCCGTGGTTCGCTTCCTTCGCAAGACTCGCGAGCAGTACGTGATGACCGAGAAGGACGGAAAACCGTCGGGTTGGCGCGCGTATTTCCGCGACGGAAAATGGGTCGAGGAACTCGCGAAAAAAACGACTCGGAGCAAGAAGGCCGCGGGGCGAAAAAAAGCGGCTGGCCGCAAGAAGGCCGCAAGCCGCAAGAAGGCCGCGGGGCGCAAGAAGGCGGGCGCCAAGAAGAGCGCCGCTCGCGCCGCCAGTCGCTGATGGCCTTCGCTGAAGCCGTTGCGGTGGGGGCGCAGCTGAAGCGAGGGGTGCAGGGATCGAGTGGTACGGCCCCAGCGAGTCCCGGCGAAGTCGGTGCCGCGCGGGCCGGGGATTTCATCCAAGCAGATCGAGAGGCGGCCTGGCGCTGCCACGGGAACGCTGGCGATGGAACGGGCATTTGATCGCGTTCTTCTGGCGAGACACTTCGCGCTCTCCGTGGGCGCCATCGCGGCGTATCTTTTTCGTGCCGAGTTGGCCATCGGCTACGTGGCGCTCTGGGTCGTGGGGATCAGCGCCAGCCTGAACTTTCTGGCCTACACCTTCGGCGCCCGGCCCAGCATGGCCCGGATCTGCATGGGGGCCTCCCCTGTGATTGGCGTGGGGGGATGGACGGCCCTGGTGGCGGTGACGGGAGGAATTTCCTCGCCCTTTATCCCCGGCTTGTGGCTCGAGATCGTCCTTTCGGCCATGAGCCTCAACCTGCGCAGCATTGTCTACGTGAGCCTGGGTTCCGTCGCGGGGCTCTGGATCCAGCAGGCCTGGGTGGGCATTCCCGACGAGTTGCGCTCCATCGTATTGCAATCGGGGTTCATGGTGGGGATGGGCCTGGCCACCTACCTGGTGACGCGCCGCTGGACCCAGCGCCAGAGTTCCATCGTTGTCGAAAAAGATGCCTTGGACCACAGGCTCGGTCTTCTGACCCGTGAACTCGAGGATGAGCGCACGGTGGCAGCCCTGGGCGAAAACGTGGCGCGCCTGGCTCATGGCATCAAGAACACCGTGCACAGCCTGCGCGGCTTCGTCCGCCTGATCGAGCCGCAATTCGCGGAGGAGGGCCAGGGCCGGGCCGCCCTGGAAGGGCTGCGCTCGGCCATCGATGATCTCGAGTCCCTGGCGCGCAGCAACCTTGCGCCCGCGGGCTCCGAACTGCCCGCCCCGGAACAGTCCCGAAAACCCGCAGCTGCGCCGGATCGTGCGAGCGACCCGAAGGAGCGAGAGGCGAGCACAGGTGCGGGGCTTCCCCCGGCTGTAGAGAGGGCCCTGGGCGAGATCATGCGGGCGCATGCCGGGGTGGAGTGGGAAATCCGATCCACCGGAGCGGCTCCGCGGGTTTCGATTCCCGAATCATCCCTGGCTGAAACCCTGATCATCCTCCTTCGCAACGCTGTTGAGGCCATGGAGGGGTCGGGGCGAGGATTGCTCGAAACCGATGTCTTCGAAGGGAAGCTGCGGGTGCGGATTGGCGACGAGGGCCCCGGGCTGAGTGCTTCGGATCTGGAAGAAATCTTCAAGCCGGGCTTCACGACCAAGCAACAGGGCAGCGGTTATGGACTTTTTCTGGCCCGACGGATCGCCGAAGAGCACGGTGGTAGTATCACGGCCAGCGCCCGGGACGGGCAGGGCGCTCTCTTCGAATTGATTCTTCCCGCCGCTGGCGAACCAACGGCCGGCGAAACTTCCTAGGGCAAGCGCATTGGCCAGCAAGATTCTCATTGTCGACGACGAACCCTCCGCATCGGACTATTTGCGGCTTCTGCTCGAGCAGGACGGCTTCGAAGTGCGTGCGACCGCCAATGGGGTCGAGGCCCTGATCGCGCTGGAGACGAACCCCTTCGAGTTGGTGATTTCGGATCTCCGAATGCCCCAGATGGATGGGCTCGAATTGCTTTCGCATCTCAAGCAGCGCTGGCCCGATCTTCCGGTGATCGTTCTGACCGCCAATGAGGGGATCCAGGACGTCGTGCAGGCGATCCACCTGGGCGCGCTGAATTATCTCGTAAAACCCTCTTCCCCCGCGGTCGTGAGTGAAGCCGTCAAGAAAGCGCTGCGCCTACGCCCGGGAAGCCGATCCGCTCCTCCCCAAGTTCACGAACTCGTGGGGGAGAGCCCCGCAATTGCCGAGGTCCGGCATCGCGTGGTGATGGCCGCTCGCAGCGATGTGCACGTGATGATCACCGGGGATACGGGAACGGGGAAGGAACTCGTCGCCCGTGCGATTCACACCTATTCGCCGCTTGCAGGCGGGCCCTTCGTCGCACACAACTGCGCTCTGTCTCCGCCCGAGCTCTTTGAGAGTGAGTTCTTCGGTCATCGCCGGGGATCGTTCACTGGAGCGGATCGCGATCATGGCGGGCTGCTGCGTCAGGCCGATGGGGGGGTTCTCTTCCTGGACGAACTCGAGACGATGCTTCCCGCCCACCAAGCCAAGCTCCTGCGGGTGCTCGATGACGGCGAAGTGCGCGCCGTCGGCTCCGAAAAGAGCCATAGAGTCTCTGTTCGCTTCCTGGCGGCGACCAACCGCGACCCTGAAATCATGATGCAGGAGCGGACCCTGCGTGAGGATCTCTACTACCGCCTGCGCGGGATCGAAATTCGCCTGCCCACCCTGAATGAGCGCATCGTTGACGTACCCCTGCTGGCGCGTCATTTCGCCGGAACCGACGGGACTGCGTTCACCCCCGATGCCCTGGACGCGCTGATGGAGACCACCTGGCCGGGCAACGTCCGCCAGTTGCGCAATATCGTGCAGGGCGCGAAGGCAGCAGCCGGAGAAGAGAAGATCGGAGTCGGACACCTTTCCCTGGACTCGGTGAGTTGGGGGTCCCGGGCGGCTGCGTCCGGCGACGCTTCTTCGGGTTCCGGGCGCGATGCCGTTCCCCACGGTCTCACGCTCCGGGAACTGGAACGACGGGCCGTGGAGCAGGCGCTCGCAGACTGCGATGGCAACCGGACGCGCGCGGCCAAGCTGCTCGATATCGATCGCTCGACCCTGCGCCGCAAAATGCAGGAATTCGGCCTGGACTGAAAACCGCGGTTGCCTGCGCCTGGGGCAGCGGGACTGAAAGGCCTTCGCGCACCCGGGTCTTCAGCGGTGGTCGAAGTCCTCGAGGAGTTTGGCGGCTTCTTCCTGACCCGCGGCGCGGGCGGCTTCCACTGGGATACGACCGCCGACGGATTCGGCTTGCGGATTTGCCCCCCGATCGAGCAGGGTTTGGATGACCTCCAGGTTTCCCTGTTGGGCCGCCAGTAGCAGCGCCGTCGCGCGATGCTTATTGGTGGCATCGATCTCCGCACCCGCATCCAGAAGCAGGGTCGCCATCTCATGGCTGCGATCGAAGCCGAAGGCCGTCACGTGCAGCGGGGTCTGGTGGTCGCCGCCTCGGGCCATGGGGTCGGCCCCGCGCGAGAGCAGGTGCATGGCGGCTTCCAATTGGGGGGTGACCGCCACCGCGTGTAGCGCGGTGGCGCCGTCCGGGCTGTGCTGGTCGATGGACACCCCCGCTGCCAAGAGGGCATCCAAGGTGGACAGGTGGCCCTTGGCGGCGGCCAGTTGCAATGGGAGATGCCCTTCTGGATTGACTGCCCCGGCCTCTGCGCCGTGGGCGAGGAGTTCAGTGACCACCGCGTCGCGGCCGAAGAGGGCGGCCTGAAGCAGGGGGGACCAGCCTTCCTCGGAGATCCGGTTTGGGTCTGCGCCCTGGGCGATCAGAAGGCGCACGGTTTCGTCTCGGCCCGCTCGGGAAGCGGAATGGAGTGCGGTCGACCCGGAAGCGTCCGCGATGTCGGGGGAAATGCCGGCGGCAAAAAATGCCTCGAGTACCGCGTCGTGTCCCTGGGTGGCCGCAAGTTGAAGTGGGGTTTCGCCGTCGCCATCGCTTACGGCAGGATCGGCTCCCCGGGCGAGGAGTGGCTGAATGCTGCCCGGATATCCGCCCCGGGCGGCCAGGCCAAGGGGCGACTCTCCGCCCTTGGCAATGCGGTTGGGGGCGGCCCCTGCGTCCAGCAGGGCGCGGACCAGGCTGTCGGCCCCCGCGTCTGCGGCCAGGTGAAGGGGCGACCAACCATCCTCGCGGCTGAGATCGGGGTTCGCTCCATGTGAGAGCAATTCGTTCAGCACGGGGCCGTTTTCCTGGCGGACCGCGTGGAAGACGGGGGTTCGCCCGCTTCGGTCCGCCATGTCCGCTGCCGCGCCCCGCTTCAGCAAGAGGGCGACGACTTCGAACTGACCGCTCGCAGTTGCGACCGCCAGGGGTGTCAGCCCATTTTCGCCCCGGGCGTCGATCGCGGCGCCCCGGGAAAGAAGGGATTGGACGATGGCGGCCGAGCCGCCTTGGGCGGCCACGTGGAGGGGCGCATAGCCGGCGTCGGAGGCCGCACCAAGCGAAGCCCCGGCTTGCAACAAGCGCTCGGCGGCATCCGGGCGGCCGTATTGCAGGGCTACGTAGAGCGGAGTGACGCCCGGTTTCGGCGCGCTGCCCACCGTGCGTATGTCCACCTCGGCGCCCCGGGTGAGCAGCGCCTGGATCACGCGCGGATCGCCACCCTGGGCAGCGGCGTGGAGCACCGTCCAACCGTCCGGGCTGGCCGCTTGCGGCGAAGCCCCGGCAGCGAGGAGCGGCCCGGCGCTTTCCCAATCTGCGCGGCGCGCGGCCAGGTGCAGCGCAGTCAGCCCGTTCGAATCGACTGCATTCACGTTTGCCCCCAGGTCGAGGAGTGCGTCGATGGCAGCGACGCGGCCCAGGAGCGTGGCGAGTTGAAGCGGGCTGCGTCCGTCTTCCAGAAGCTCGAGGTTTTCCTTTTTGCCCGCGAGTTCCGCCAGGGCGGAAACGTCGTTCCGACTCACCGCTGCGTGAAGCGAGTCCTCGGCCGGGGCTTGGGGTGAACAGCTCAGGAGAAGCGCGAGCAGCAAGGCGGGGAGCTTGCGGTGCCAACGCGCGCGGGTCCCGGAGGCCCGATCTTCCCCGCCCCCGTATCCCGTCACGTTTTCATCCGGTCGAGAATTGCGGCGTGCAGGTGCGCGTTGCTCGCCACGATTTCGTCTCCGTTCGGGGGCACCGGGCCTCCCGCAGCGTTGGTCACCCGGCCCGCTGCCTCCTCGACGATGAGGCATCCCGCTGCCACGTCCCAGGGATGCAGCTTGAATTCCCAGTAGGCATCGAGTCGTCCGGCGGCCACATAGCAGAGGTCGAGGGCCGCGCTGCCATCCCGGCGAATGCCCCGGGCCGCTTTCAGAACCTGGGCAAAGCGCGCCAGGTTGTCGTCGAGACTTTCGTGCACGTCGTAGGCGAAACCCGTGGCCACCAAGGCCTGGCCCAGATCGCGGGTGTCCGAGACATGGAGCTGCCGCGAGCCGAGCCACGCGCCGGCGCCCCGCACCGCATGAAAGTTCTCATCCAGCAGGGGGTCGTAGACCACCGCCGCTGTGCGCTCGCCCTGGAATTCCACGCCGATGGAGACGCAGAAACGCGGGAAGCCGTGGGCAAAATTGGTGGTGCCATCCAGGGGGTCGATGATCCAGCGCCAGGCACGGGCGGATTCATCGTGGCCTCCCCCTTCCTCGGCGAGGATGCCGTCTTCGGGCCGTGCCTCTCGAATCGCCTCGACGATCAGGGCCTCGCATTCGCGGTCGACCTCCGTCACCAGGTCGATGGAGGCGCTCTTGGTGCGCACGTCGAGGTCGGTCTCGTAGCGGGCGCGCTGGATGGCTCCGGCCCGGGAGGCGAGATCGAGGGCGAGGTCGAGAACTTCCAATGTCCCCGGTTCTATCTGGCTTCGGTTCATCGGGGCTCTTTTCCCTTTGCCGTGTCGAGTCGGTAGAAGCGCCTGGCGTTGTCGGTGGTGGTTCGGGCGATCTCCTCCAGGGTCTTGCCGTGCAATTCGGCGATCTGCTCGCCCACCCGGCTCACCCAGGCGGGTTCGTTGCGCTTGCCGCGATGGCCTTCGGGAGCGAGGAAGGGCGCGTCGGTTTCCACCATCAACTGGTCGAGGGGGATTGAGCGCGCGACCTCGCGCAAATCTTCGCTTCGCTTGAAGGTTACGATTCCCGAGAACGAGACCATGAAGCCGGCGTCCAGGGCCTGGTGGGCAAACGCCCGGGTGCCCGTATAGCAATGCAGGACGCCGCTGAGCTCCCCTCCGCCTTCGGCCAGCCAAATCTCGAGCATTTCCCCGTAGGCATCGGGTTCGTCGCCGCGCACATGGATGCTCACCGGCACGCCGAGTTCCCGGGCGAGCCCAAGTTGGGCCGCAAAGGCGGTGCGCTGGGCGTCCCGATCCGAGTTCATGTAGTGGTAGTCGAGACCGCATTCACCCAGGGCCACGACCTGGGGCTCAGCCAGCCAATGGCGAAGCTGATCGAGGGTATTCGGTTCGAATTCCGAGGCCTCATGGGGATGGATGCCCACCGTGGCGTGGATATGGTCTTCGCTTTGCGCCAATTCCACTGCGGCAAAATTGCCCTGGAAGCCATAGCCCGAGCCAATGGCGATCATGGCGTCGACTCCGGCCTCCCGGGCGCGGGCGATGACTTCGCTGCGGTCTTCGGCGTAGCGATCCGCGGTCAGGTGGCAATGACTGTCGAGCCACATGGGCTGGTTCGCCTCGCTTTCAAGGAATGCGCTGCACGCCCGCGGGCGGCTGTTCGTCTCGCGGGTTTGGGCTCATGTCCGGACCGCGCTGCGGATGGCGAAGAGAGTTTTCTCGGCCGTCATCTGGACATTGGTGTTGCGCCGGGTCAATTCGCGTCGGCAGCTGAGGATCGTCCGGTAGGCCTCGAGTTCGCCCCCCACGGATTCGCGGCCTTCGCGTATGGCTCGAAGTACGCGTTCGTGGAGCCAATCGCCGCTGATCGAGAGGAATTCATCCACCTGCTGCACGGTCACTTCTCGTTTGCCCCGAAATTCCTCGGCCCAGTCCAGGAGTTGAGGCATACCCAGGGTATGGATCGCATCGAGTCGGGCCACCAGGTCGCGCACGTCTTCGGGCTCGTCGCCGCCTCGCAGGTTGCGCACAGCTTCGCCGGGTAGGGCGACGCGAATGCATCGGGAGCGGATCGTGGCCAGGAGCGAACTGGCCCGAGTCGCCACCAGGAGAACCGATGTCTCGGGCGGCGGCTCTTCCAGCAGGCGAAGGAGCGCGTTCTGGGCGGCGTTGTTCATCAACTCGGCCTCGGCCACAACCGCCACCCGGCGCCCGCCTTCGGTGGACGCGCGATTGATCGCGGCCTGAAGCTCACGGATTTGCTTGATCCGCACCTGGCTGTCCGTGGCTCCCCGCTCCACCCAATAGAGGTCGGCGTGGTCGCCGATATGGCGGAAGTAGGGCCCCTTCTCGGCGTCGAGTTCGATGCTTTCGCCGTCTTCCCCCGAGAGGCGACAGCTACGGCAAGCCTCGCAGGGGCGCTGATCCTCGCCCTCGCACGCCAGGGCACGGGCGAATTCGAGCGCGGCCTCCCGGGGCGCGTCATCCGCGCCCGAGATCAGGTACCCCGAGTGGATGCGTCCGCTCGCGAGGGACTCCCTCAATAGAATCGCGGCATTCTCGGTCGCCGTTGACATGGGAGGCGGATACTAGCCCGAACCGACAACGCCTTCAGGCTTCCGAGTCGAGATTCGTTCCCCGCCGCCCCCCGCGTTGAGGGGGCCTCGGCTACGGGGTAGGCTTGGGTGCTCGCCGTTGGAGATGGGATGGGTTAGGGCGGAAAGGTTCTGGGGATGAAGGTCAAGGTGCTGCTTTTTGGATCTTTGCGCGAGGAAGCGGGTCGCCCGGAGTTGGCTGTGGATCTCGCCGAGGGCGCTCGCGTGGTCGACTTGCGTCGCACCCTGGAGCAGCGCATCCCGGCGGTGGAAAAATTCGGAGAGCGCCTGCGACTGGCGGTGAACCTCGATATGGCCAGTGAGGATCACGTTCTGGCCGAGGGAGACGAAGTCGCGCTCCTGCCCCCGGTGGCCGGCGGCTCGGGACGCTCGCTCCAGTGCACGCTTTCCGACCAGCCTCTGGACGAAGCCGAAGTGGTGCGCCGGGTGGCGGAATCGGACACCGGCGGCATCGTGACCTTCGTGGGCACGGTACGCGACCGGGCCCGGGGCCACGACATCGAATACCTCGAGTACGAGGCCTACCCGGAAATGGCCGAGCGCGAGATGGAGAAGATCGCCGAAGAGGCGGCGCGGCGTTGGCCCGGAACCCGGGTGGCCATGGCCCATCGCGTGGGTCATCTCGACATCGGCGATGCCGCGGTGGTGATCGCCGCCTGTGCGCCGCATCGTGCCGAAGCCTTCGAGGCCTGCCGCTTTGCCATCGACACGTTGAAGGAGAGCGTGCCGATCTGGAAGAAGGAAGTGGCGTCTACCGGCCAGTATTGGGTGGACGATCACGCATGAGCGACGCCAACCCTTCCCATGGCAGCCACCACCACCGCAAGCAGGCCCCCGCAAAGGTGCCCACAGCGGTGATTACCGTGAGCGATACCCGAACCCTCGAGACCGATACCGGGGGCGGGCGGGTGGTGGAATGCCTCGAGGGCGCGGGCCATCCGGTGGTTTGCCGGGAAATCGTGGCGGACGAGCCTTCGCTGATCCAGGCGCTTCTCGCCCGGGTACTCGAGCAGGAGGATCTGGGCGCGGTGATTCTCACGGGCGGCACGGGGGTGGCGCCCCGGGATCAGACCCCGGAAGCCGTCGAGCCCCTGCTCGACCGGGTGGTACCGGGTTTCGGTGAACTCTTCCGCATGCTCTCCTACGAGGAAATCGGTGCGGCGGCCCTGCTTTCCCGGGCGCTGGCGGGGCTCGTGGGAGGCCGGGTGGTCTTTGTCATCCCCGGGTCTCGCGGTGCGGTGCGCCTGGCGATGGAAAAGTTGATCCTGCCCGAGATCGGGCACCTCGCGGGCGAGGCGGTCAAGACGCGCTGATCGGGGTCAGGGGTGCGGGGGGAAGATTTCGATCTCGACCCGCTGGCCCGCGCGCCAGCCGTGGGCCTGGGCGTAGCCGGCGGGGACTTCCAGCACGCGGTTGGTCAGGTTGCGAGGTCCGATCAAGGGGCCGTTCTGGCCCGGCACGTGGGGCACTCGGTGGCTGATTTCAGTGACCCGGTTGTCCAGGATCCAGACGATGTCGATGTCGAAACGCATGGCCTTCATCCAGAAACGCGGAAAGCCCGGCCGGTCGTAGAGGAAGAGCATCCCGCGGTTCCATGCCAGGCTGTCGCGTTCGCCCAAGCCCAGGCTCTGCTCTTCCGGGGTGCGCACGATCTCCAAGGCCACTTTCCGGCTCGCGATGGTGATCCAGCCCTCGGCTCCCACCGCGTAGGGCTCGGTGCGGGGAGGGCCTTCACAGGCCAGGAGGAGCCCGATGAGTGCGAGTCCCGCGGTTCTCCAGGCCATGGCCCTCGGCGACGGGATTCGGCCGAGCCCGGTCCCTTGGTTTCGCCCTGGCATCAATCGTCCGCCGGGGGCGTGTAGTAGTCGAAGTCGACCATATTCTCCTGCACGTAGTCCCGGAGGTTGCGGATCATTCGCGCTTCGAGTTGGCGGATGCGCTCCCGGGAGACGCCGAACTCCTCGCCCATCTCGGCCAGGGTGCGCGGTTCGTCGGCGAGGATGCGTTCGCGCAAGATACGCTGGTCACGCTCGTTCAGGTTGACGGCGAATTCCTCGATCCGCTCCATGAAATGAGATCGCAGTTCGGCGTCGCCGAGTTGGGCTTCGGCGCTGTCGCCGGGCGTCGCGAAGCCATCCCCGATGGTGGCCCCTTGGCCTTCGTCTCGGCGGGCCGGCGCATCGAGGTAGGTGTCCGGCCGTGAGAGCCGGTTTTCCATTTCCATGACATCGTCTTCGCTGACGTCGAGTCGGTCGGCGATCAGCTTGGGCTCGACCTCGAAACCCTCTCGCTCCAGGCGGGCGCGCTCCTTGTTGAGCTGAAAGAAGAGCTTGCGCGAAGCCCGGGTCGTTCCCAGGCGAACGCTGCGCATATTGTCCAGGATGTATTTGAGGATATAGGCCCGGATCCAGTAGACCGCGTAGGACGAGAGCTTGACGCCCTGGTAGGGGTCGTAGCGCTGCACGGCTTCCATCAGGCCGACATTGCCCTCCTGGATCAGGTCGAGGCTATTGGTCCAGGCGCGGCGGTATTCCATGGCGATTTTGACCACCAACCGGAGGTTCGAAACCACGAGCTTTCGGGCCGCGACAACATCGCCTTCCTCGACCCAGCGCACCGCCAGGTCGTGCTCCTCTTCCCGGCTGATGGGCGCATGGTCCCCGAGTTGGGACATATAATACGAGAGGCTCGAGACCTGCCCCGGCGCGCTGGGGAGCGAGGCCGAGTCGTCATCCGCGGGGATGTCCAGGGGAACCGGAACCGGCGCCGACTCGGGGTCGAGAATCTGGGAACCGTCGGCCAGGAAACCCGGGCCGGCGGTCGTCTCTTCCTGCTCGTCGGGCGTGGAAGCACCGGGCGCCGCATCGCTCGGGGCATCCGCTTCGAGGGGCGGGAGTACTTCGGGGTCCTTGCCGCTCACGTTCGATCCTCGGAGCGCGGCAAGGAGCGGGGAGGGTTCGCCTGCGCCGTGCGCGCTCACCATGGGGCGTCTGCCGGAAAACGCACCCACTCTAGCAAAGTGTCGCCCCCGCCTTGGCCAAACGAGAACCGCTCCCCGGGGCCGGGTGGCCGCGGGGAGCGAGGGTGCTCTTGGGGCAGGCGGGGCCGGAATTCGCCCGAGGGCGGGGCCGGCGCTTTGCCTGCTTATTCGGCGGGCGCTTCTGCGGTCTTCAGCGTGCGGATATGCGCGACGATATCCGTCACCTGCGCGTCGCTGAGCGTCGGCCAGGGGGCCATCAGGGGCGAACCGCCGTATTTCATGGCGCCGTTCTTGATCACCAGCGTGAGATCCTCGTCCGCGCCCTTGGCGCCGTCCTCATTGGGGTCGAAGGCAAAGTCGCCCACGGTGAAGTCTCGGGGCGGAGGCGTCAAAGCGGCACCCACAGGGCCGTCACCGGCGCCCGAGATGCCATGGCAGGAGGAGCAGTTGGCGTTGAAGATGATCGCGCCTGCTGCGGCATCGGCGGCCCAAGCGCTGCCGGATGTCGCCATGAAGGCGAAGGAAAGTGAGATGATCAGGGTGGTCATACGGCCATTCATGGCGTGGTCTCCTCAAGGGATGGATCTTCGGGTATCGATTGCGGCGGCGAGATTAGGCCCGGCGGCTGGGGGCGTCAATTATGCGTTTTGTTGCACCCGAGCCTGTATCCAGGCCACCAGCATGCGTACACCCACCCCTGTTGCCCCCTGGCGGTGGTAGGGGGTTCGGCGGTTCGTCCAGCCTGTGCCCGCGATATCGAGGTGCGCCCACGGGGTATCGCCCACGAACTCCTTGAGAAAGGCCCCTGCCGTGGAGGCGCCGCCCTCGCGGCCCCCGGAATTCTTCAGGTCGGCCACGGGGCTGCTCATTTCCTTCAGGTGCTCGGGAAGCAGGGGGATGGGGCACATGCGCTCGGAGGTCGCTTCCCCGGCCTGGCGGATTTCCTCGATCAGGTCCTCATCGTTCCCCATTGCCCCTGTCGCCCAGGGCCCGAAGGCGATCATGGCCGCGCCGGTGAGCGTGGCGAGGTCGATCATGGCCTCGGGCTTGAATCGTTTGGTTGCGTAATCCAAGGCATCGGCCAGCACCACCCGGCCCTCGGCATCGGTATTGGTGATCTCGATGGATTTTCCCGCGCGGCTCTGGATGATATCGCCGGGTCGATACGCCGTGCCGCTGGGCATGTTTTCCGCAGCGGCGATCACGCCCACCACATGGGCGGGCACCCGCAGAAGCGCGGCGGCGCGCAGCGCACCCACCACCGCCGCGGCGCCCGACATGTCGTGCTTCATATCGCCCATGCCCCCCGACGGTTTGAGCGAGATGCCTCCCGAGTCGAAGGTGATGCCCTTGCCCACGATGCACAGCGGGCCGGTCTTTTTCTTGCCTCGGCCTCCCCGATGCTCAAGCACGATCAACTGGGGCGGGTTGGCGCTACCGGACCCTACGGCGAGCAGCGCTGAAAAACCGCCGCGTTCGAGTTCGGCACCGCGGATCACGCGGCATGAAAGACCGGTTTCACGCGCGACGCGCCGCGCCTCCCGGGCCAGGCCCGCCGGCGGAAGTTCGTTGCCCGGCGCATTGGAGAGGTCGCGTGCCAAGTTCTGCGACTCGGCGCAGAAGAGGCCTTTCCGGGCCCGGGCCCGCAACTGGGTTACGCCATCCGGGCTGCCGAAAAGCAGGGTCGTGGTGGCGTTCGCAGTCTTGCGCGCGCCCCCCTTGCCCTGGCTCTTGAAACGGTCGTAGCGGTAGGCACCGAGTACGGCGCCCTCGGCCAGGGCCTGGGCACAATCTTCCGCTCGCAATCCCCGGGCGCGGGGCGCCAGAACGACCAGACGACCGAGTTTGCGCTCTCGGGCCTCGGAAGCCGCGCCCCCCGCGAAGCGTCGAATCCGCTCGGCGTCGACCCCCTGGGCCGGTCCCATGCCCAGCAGGAGGACACGGCCCACTGAGGTCTTTCCCGCATTGCCCGAGGGATAGAGCAGCATGCGTTGATCGAGACGGCCCTTGAAGTCGCCCGTGGCCAGGGCGCTCCGGATGACGCCGCCGAGTTCACGGTCCAATCCCCGGACGCCCGCCGGAAGGGCCGGGCCCTTGGCACCCGCGCCTTCGGCAAAGAGCCCAATGGCCAAAAGGTCGCCCGAGGCGGCCGCGATTCCCCCGGTCTTCACGTTGATCCTCATATCGTGCCCCTTTTCTCCTTGGGGGCACGCGGTTCACCCCCGGGCGGGCGGCTCAGTGCCACCTTCGGTTGATGCCAGTCTGACGCTTCTCTAAACTCCGCGCATCGTCCCCCCGGCGTTGTTTTTCTGCTGTCGGTGGAACGATTTTTTTTTGGCTGCTGTCTGTCCTCCGTCGCGGGCGGACCGCGATAGTAGGCAGCCTAGGCGATTCGGTCACACGCACCGCGCGCGGGGGGCGCGCAGGCGCGGGGACGAGGTCGGCCGCTTCCGATTGAGATCGGGCGAGTCGGCGAGACGGGGGGGAGCGGTGGGTGGTGATTTTGTAGGTCTGGTCTCCCAGGCCGGAACGGTCGTCCAGTTGGTCCTGGTGGTGCTCGTGGTGGCCTCGGTGGTCTCATGGGCGCTCATCGTCCAGAAATGGCGCGCGCTTCGGGGGGCCGCTGAGGATAGCGAGGCCTTTCTCGACGCCTATCGGGAACAGCCTTTGGAGGCGGTTTTCGAGGTGGCCCGAGACCTCGATCGCAGCCCCCTCGCCGTGGTTTTTCTCTCGGGGTGCGAGGCCATGAATCGCATCGCCCGGGGTGAGGGGCAGCAGAGTCCCCAGGAGTTGGGGCCGGCCCAGCATCGGAGTCTCGCCAAGGCGATTCAGTGGGCGGCCAGTCGGGAGCGGCAACACAACGATCGGGGGCTGACCTTCCTGGCGACCGTCGGGAGTTCGGCGCCTTTTATCGGGCTCTTTGGAACGGTGGTGGGCATCATCAATACCTTCCAGGGCATCGGCCTGGCGGGCAATGCCAGCCTGGCCGTGGTGGGGCCCGGCATGGCCGAGGCCCTGATCGCCACCGCGGTGGGATTGCTTGCCGCCATCCCGGCCAGCGCCGCTTATAACGTTTTCGCGGCCTGGGTCGAGGAGGCCAATGTCGAAGGAGAAATCTTCGCTGTCGAACTTGCCGAGGACCTCGCTCAGTTGGGCTTGGGCGGAGCCCCGGCCACACCCGGACACAGCGAGTAAGCCCCATGGCCCAGAGTCTGACACGCAGGCGCCGACCGTACTCGGAGATCAACGTCACCCCCTTTGTCGACGTGATGTTGGTTCTCCTGGTGATCTTCATCGCGACCGCCCCGCTGCTGCAGCAGGGGATGAACGTCGACCTGCCCGAGACCAATACCCAGGCACTGCGGGTTCAGGATTCGCCCCTGATCCTGTCGGTGGATGCGGACGGTCAATATTTCCTCGGTCGCAAAGAGGTGGCCGGCGATGAACTCGAGAAACGGCTCAAGGCGGTCTTTGAAGCCCGGGCTTCGAAAGAGATCTACCTGCGGGCCGACAAAGGCGCCCCCTATGGAGTGGTGGTGCACGCCATGGCGGCGGCTCGCCGAGCGGGTTCCACCAAGCTCGCGATCGTGACCGAGGCGGAACGCTGAGCGCCCATTGGCGCAGCGAGGCGGCGCTCTGGGCCAACCTGGCGAGGGCTTTTGGGGGAGCGGGCCGAGGATGACGACTCTCACGCCGATACGTTCATGTCTATATAGAGGAAGGGTCTGAAGGGTGTTTGCCCAGGCAGCCGTCCATTCGCTCGGGGCCCGGCGGGCCGAGACCGCGGCGCAGATGCGCTCGCTGCTGTTGCTGTCGGCAGCGGGGCATATCCTGCTCGTGATTGCGCTGGGGCTGGCCCCGGCGCCGGCTCCGCTTCGAATGCCCCCGGTGCTCACGGTGGACCTGGTGGCGGCCCTGCCTCCGGCTCCGGCGCCCGAGGCTCCCGCCGCCGTTCCCGCCCCGGCCCCGGCCCCGAAACCCAAGGTCAAGATCCTGCCGAAGAAGGCGCCTCCCGCCGTCGTCAAGCCGAAGGCCAAGGCGAAACCCAAGCCCAAACCCGAGCCGGTGCTTCGTCGCCGCGAGCGGCCGAAAGAGCTGAAATACGAAGATGCCCTGGCGAAACTCCGCGGTGAGGTGGACGCGGCCCCGCTACTCGCTGCCCCGGCGCCCGCCGCCGCTGCAGCGCCGGCGGCGTCTTCGGGACGGCCCACCCAGGGGCTGCGGGTCTCGCCCGAACTGCTGGCCTGGCACCGGGCCGTGAAGCAGCACGTGCGCCGGGCCTGGATCATGCCGCCCGAGTTCAGGGACAGCGGGCTGGCAGCGGAGTTGGTGATCGATGTCGCGGCGGACGGCACCGTTCTGGGCCAGCCCGAACTGGTGGCGTCTTCCGGTAACCCCTTCTATGACGACAACGCGGTTCGCGCGTTGGTCAAAGCCAGCCCCCTGCCGGCCCCCCCGAAGGCGGGCCGGCGGACCATCGTCTTTACACCCGAGGAGTAGCCTGCGTGACCCGGATATTGAGCTTGATTGGGAGCCTTGTGCTCGCCGTTCTTTGTGGTTCCGGCCCGGTGGCGGCCCAATGGCCCGAGCCTGCCATCGTGATCACGCCCGGGGAGAGCCGGGCTTTTCACGCCGCGGTGCAGCGTTTCGCCGATGGCGGGTCGCCCGCCGAGCCCGGCCGGGCCGATGCTCTGCGGAGCGAGATTCAGGAGGGCATGCGCTTTTCCGACGTTCTTCTTCCCCTGGCCGATGATGCGTTTCTCGGCCCCCTCGAGACCACGGAACTCGCCGACGGCGCCCGGGGTGATTGTTCGGATTGGACCCAGGGCGGCGCCGACGCGCTGGTGGAGGGGGTGATCGCCACCTCGGGTGAGCAACTCGTGGTGGAGTTCCAGGTTTGGGATACGGCCCGTTGTCGTCTGCTCGAAAAAGGTGAGTTGAGACGGCCCCGCGCCGAGCGTCTCCGCCTGGCCAAGCTGCTGGCCGATCGGGTGGTGGCGGCCTTCACGGGCACGCCCGGCGTGGCGGGAACCGAGATCGCCTTCATTTCGGATCGAAGCGGGGCGCGGGAGGTCTACGTGATGGATGCGGATGGGGGCCGGCCCCGTCCGGCCACCCGCGGCCGGAGCATCAAGGCCTTTCCGGATTGGACACCCGACGGCGGTGCCGTGCTCTACACCTCCTATACGGACGGGGCCCTTCCCGCGCTCTTTCTCACCTCGCGCGGCGAGTACCGCCCCGGAGAGATCCTGGGCGGAAGCCTGGGCGGGCGGCCCAAATATCGGGGCTGCTTTGCCCCCGACGGCCAGTCCCTCGCGGTGGTCGCGAGCCTGGGCGGGGCGACGGCCATCTACCGCGTGGCGCGGGATGGCCGAGACCTGCGCCGGCTGACCCGGGGTGGCGCCATCAATATCTCGCCCTCCTGGTCGCCGGATGGCAAGCAGATCGTTTTCGTCTCGGACCGATCGGGATCGCCCCAACTCTATATCATGGGCGCCGATGGCAAGGGCCTGCGCCGGCTGACCTATAACGGCAGCTACAATACGGGCCCCGCATGGTCGCCCGACGGCCGCTGGATCGTCTACGAGACCCGCATTCGGGGTCAATTCGACCTCTGGCTCATCGATCCCAGCGGAGAGATCAATCTCCCCATCGTTTCCCACCCCCGGAGCGACGAAGCGGCGAGCTGGTCCCCGGATAGCCGCAAAATCGTCTTCAGCTCGGTGCGCCGGGGCCGGGCGGACCTCTATATCGTCGACGCGGATGGCGACAACCTGCGGCGTTTGACGCGCCAACAGGGCGAAAATCTACAACCGGCGTGGGGGCCATTCGCTCGCTGAATCCCGCGCTAAACTGCCGAGTCGCTGGAGGGAGATCGAGGGCAATGAAGAGGTTTCTTATAGGCTCCGAGCCGAGCGGTCGAGCCGCTGATGCAGGGGGTGCCGGGTCGGCGCTCGCGGCATCATGGCATCGGCTGGGCGTTGTGCTGCTCGTGGCCGGATGTTTTGGATGCGTGACCCAAGGCGATTTTCGCAGGCTCGAAGAACGCGTCCTCGACGAATCCCAGCAAAGCGAAAACCGGCCGAGCCCCTTTACGCAGATCGCGCAACTGTCCGCCGAGGTCGATGCCCTGCGCGAAGATCAGCGCAAGCTGCAGGGGCAACTCGAAGTGGCGAACAAGAAAGCCGAGCGGGCGCTCGAAGAAGCGCGCAAGGCGCGCAGCCAGGCGACCGCCCAGCCCGAGGCTTCGCCTGCTTCCGGAAGCGCAGCCAAGGGTTCCAGCGAGAGCGAGGACGTCGCCGAGATCGATGCGGAGATCACCTCGGAAGAACTCGTCGCCTACCAGCGGGCCCTGAAAGCCTGGCGAAGTGACGACAGCAAAACCTGCGTGGACCTCTTTCGAAAATTCCTCCAGACCTACCCGGCTTCGACCCATGCGGACGATGCGGCGTATTGGATGGCCGATTGTCATTTCAAGCAGGGCGATTACCGGGTGGCGGTGCTGCGATTCAATGACGTGGTTCGGGTTTACCCCGCCGGCAACAAGGCGGCAGATGCGCTCTACCGTCAGGGCGAATCCCTATTAAAGCTTGGACCCGGTTTTCACGATGCAGCCAGGACTGTTTTCGAACAGGTCGTGAAGGATTATCCGAACTCGGATCGAGTCAAAGAAGCGAAAAAACAACTCTCGGTGCTGGGGAAGGGCTGAACGCGAAGCCGGCATTGAGAGCCGTATAGGATTGCTGCAGGGTTGAAGGAGCGGGCCCGGCCATTTCGGCGAAGCTGCTCAAGCTCAGAAATTTTGAGAGGATCAGGCGTTGAAGAAGCGTGACATGGAACGATTCAAGAAGCTTCTGGAGGAGCAGCGCGATGAGCTGCTCCATAACGCGCGGAAGACTCTCGGAGGGGATATCCACCTGGACCCCGACGATTTTCCCGATGAGATCGATACCGCCTCGTCGGAGATGAACCTGGCCTTCCAGGGCCGGCTCCGCGAGCGCGAGCGGGGCTTGATCACGAAAATCAATCAGGCATTGCAGAAGATCACCGACGGCATCTACGGCGAGTGCGAATCCTGCGGCGAGCAGATTTCGCTCAAACGCATCAAGGCACGCCCGGTGGCCGAGCTGTGCATCGACTGCAAATCCTAGCAGGAGCAGTTCGAGCGCCGGAACGCCTAAGGGCGGAAACTCTGGACGGGGAGGGCCCGTGGCGAGCGCCGCGCCCATGGCCGAGCTGGTGCTCGGGATCGAGAGTTCTTGCGACGAGATGGCGGCCTCCGTGGTCCGCTCGGGTCGCCAGGTGCTGTCCAGTGTGGTCTCGAGCCAGGACGAAGTGCACGCGCCCTACGGTGGCGTCGTGCCCGAGTTGGCTTCCCGAGATCACGCCCGGGTGGTTTCCGGGGTTGCCGAGGCGGCGCTCTCCGAGGCCGCCGTGGATCTCGAAGCTCTGGACGGGATCGCTGTGACGGCGGGGCCCGGGCTGGTGGGCTCGCTCCTGGTGGGTCTTTCATTTGCCAAGGCCCTGGCCTACCGCGCGCGCTGCCCCCTGGTCGCGGTGCACCACCTGGCCGGGCACCTGGCGGCAGCGGAACTCGCCGACGAGAAACTCGAGGCGCCCTACCTGGGGTTGGTGGTTTCCGGTGGGCATACCGCGCTCTACCGGGTGGAGTCCGATGTCGAGCCGCGGCTGCTGGGCCAGACCCTGGACGACGCCGTAGGGGAAGCATTCGACAAGGTGGCCAAGCTCTTGGGCCTGGGTTTTCCGGGCGGGCCCGCGGTATCGCGCGTGGCGGAGAACGGCGACCCCGAAGCAGTGAATTTTCCCCGGCCCATGGCGAAGAAGGCTGGGCTCGATTTTTCATACAGTGGTCTCAAAACCGCGGTGGCGCTGGAAGTGGCGCGCCGCGGAGGGACCGAGGCGCTGAGCGAAGCGGCGGTGGCCGATGTCGCGGCGTCCTTCGAGGCTGCGGCGGTGGAATCCCTGGTCGTGCGCGCGCGGCGCGCGCTGCGCGGCGAGGGATTGGAGCGGATCGCCGTGGTGGGCGGGGTGGCGGCCAACCGGCGACTGCGGGTCGAACTCGGGGCCCAGGGCGAGCGCGAGGGGTTTGGCGTGACTTTCCCGCCCCCGGCCCTGTGTACCGACAACGCGGTCATGATCGCCGCCGCGGGCGCCCGGTTGCTGGGCCGAGGTGAGTCCGACGGCCTGGATCTCGGGGCTTTCTCCCGGGTGCCGGTGGGCGAGGCCCCCTGGCGCCACGGCCCACAGTGAGCGCCGCCCCGGGCGGCGGGGTCCGGGCGATTCTCTCTCGGCGCGGCCTTCGCCTCAGCCGGGATCGAGGCCAGAATTTTCTCACCGACGAGGGCCTGGCCGATCGCTTGGCGGGGTTGGCGGGGGTGGGGGCCGATGATCGGGTGATCGAGATCGGCACCGGGCTCGGGGTATTGACCCGGGCGCTGGCGCGCCGCGCAGGCCAGGTGGTCAGCATCGAAATCGATTCCGGGCTGGTGGCTGCCCTGCGTGAGGAGTCGCTGCTGCCGGCCGATGTCGAGTTGCTCCACGCAGACGCCCTCGCGCTCGACCTGGGCGAACTCATCGGGGAGGGGGATGCGCCTGTTCGGGTCGTGGCCAACCTGCCGTATTCCGCCGCGACCCCGTTGTTGCGCCGATTGCTGGATTTGCGTGGCCGCCTGGTCGATTGGTCGGTGATGCTTCAGCGCGAGGTGGCAGCGCGCATCGTCGCGTCGCCGGGCAGCCGAGACTACGGCTCCTTCGCCGTGCTTCATCATCTCACGGTGGATGCCGAGGTACTTCAGGAACTGCCGCCGGGGAGTTTCTTTCCGGCACCCGAGGTGACCTCCAGTTTCGTGCGCATGTGGCCTCGCCGGACGCCGTTGCTCGGGCCCGGAGAACTCGGCCATGTGGAGCGGGTGGTGCGGGCGGCCTTTGCCCAGCGGCGCAAGACCCTGGTGAACTGCCTGCGGGCGGGGAGCGGGCTGGCGGGTGGGGATCGCGGGGCGATCGAAGCCGCACTCGCCGAGGCGGGGATCGACCCCCAGGACCGCGCCGAGCGAGTGGAGCCCGAGCGTTTATTGGCCCTGGCCCGGGCCCTGGGCTGAGCTTGCGCTCGGCCGCTGGGGGTCGCACTGTCCCCCTCATGGAAGAGGCCCATATCCTGGAGACCCTGCTGGATCTCGCCGGAGAGGCGGGCATGAAGGTGCGCACCGGCGGCCGGGCGAAGCTGGGCGAGGATCTGCCTCCGGTGGCGAGTGGCGTATGCCGGGTGCGGGGGGAACTCTGGGTGGTTCTCGCGGCGTCGGATGCGGTTCCGGTCCAAATCGAAACCCTGGCTGTGGCGCTTCGGCAACACGCGGGTGAGTTGCTCGAGAGCCGCCACCTTCCGCCCGCAGTCCGCGCTCATCTCGAGCCCCAAGGGGATTGAGTTCGGTTTTTCTTGACGCCCCCGCGCCACCGGGCGAAACTGCTCCTGTCGAGGGGCACCGCAGGGCGCGGGCTCTATCGAGGATCCACCCGGAACCCAAGAAAAATACCCGGGCACCACAGGCCCGGAAGATTTGAGAGAGGCCTCTCCAGCACTCCGAAAACGCTTGGATCCTGAGCGCCCCTGGGCGCACTCGCCCCGTGACCGGGCCGCCTGCACCGACCGCAGGCCCCGGAGAGCATGGCGGGAAAAAGGGACCGGGACGGGGGTGAGGGAAGATTGGCAGGGCCCGAAGCCGCGTATACCCGCAGAATTTGTTGCGCGCGTAGGCGGAGAGCCCATTCCCGATCTTGCCCAAGCGCCCCCGGAATTTTGCGGGAGGCGCTTTTTTATTTTCCGATCGCTCGTCGGTGCAGTCTCGCATCAAGCGCAAGCAAGCCAGACACCGGGCCCCAGCTTGGAGGCTACTCGCCATGTCGACGGTTACCGCTTCAGCCCGCCGAGAGCATCGAATCACGGTGCAATCCCTCGCCCAGCGCAAAGAGCGCGGCGATCCCTTCACCATGCTCACCGCGTACGATTTTACGTTCGCGCGAATCTTCGATGGCGCGGGGATCGACCTGCTGCTGGTGGGGGATTCCCTGGGCAACGTGGTGCAGGGCCACGACACGACCCTGCCCGTGACCCTGGACGAAGTGCTCTACCACACCCGGATGGTCGCCCGGGGCGCGAACCGCGCCCTGGTGGTGGCCGATCTGCCCTTTGGCAGCTACCAGGTGGGCCCCGAGGACGCCGTGCGCAGCGCGATTCGCTGCGTGAAGGAAGCCGGCGCCCAGGCGGTGAAACTCGAGGGGGGAACCACGGTGGCCAGCAGTATTGAGCGCATCGTACGCGCCCAGGTGCCCGTGATGGGGCACGTCGGCCTGACCCCTCAATCCGTCAACGCCATGGGGGGCTATCGCGTCCAGGGGCGGGGCGAAGCCGGCCGCGCCCAGGTGCTCGAGGATGCCCGCGCTGTGCAGGAGGCGGGTGCGTTCGCGGTGGTGCTCGAGGGTATCCCGGCAGATCTCGGCACGGAAATCAGCGCCGAACTGTGCATTCCCACGATCGGAATCGGGGCGGGGCCGGGTTGTGATGGCCAGGTGCTCGTAATGCACGACATGCTGGGGCTGGGCGATTCGCCGCCGAGTTTCGTGAAGCAGTACGCCCCGCTGGGCGCATTGGCCGCCGAAGCCGCCAAAGCCTTTGCCGAAGAGGTGGAGAACCGGAAATTCCCGGACTCCATGCACTCGTACCGCTGATCGCGAGGCGCTGCCCGGTTTTCGATGTCGACCCTCCCTGTCGTCACCACTGTGCGCGAACTCCAGGCGCAGGCTGACGCCGAGCGAGCGGCTGGGCGCCGCATTGCCTTGGTGCCCACCATGGGGGCGCTCCATGCGGGCCATCTCTCCCTGGTGACCGAAGCGCGCCGGCAGGCCGACGTGGTCTGGATGTCGATCTTTGTCAATCCCACCCAATTCAACGATCCGAAGGACTTCGAGGGTTATCCGGTAGACATGAAGCGGGACCTCGCCCTGGCGGCGGAGCACGGCGTAGATCTTGTTTTCTCGCCCCTGGCGGCAGAGCTTTATCCCGAGGGCGCCCAGACCTGGGTGGAGGTGAGCGAGTTGGCCGAGCCCCTATGCGGGGCGAGCCGCCCCGGGCATTTTCGGGGTGTGACCACCGTGGTGGCCAAGTTGCTGCTGGCGGCGCGTCCCCATGTGGCGGTCTTCGGCCAGAAGGATTTCCAACAATGCGCGGTGATCCGCCGGATGGCGAGCGACCTGGGTTTCGGGGTGGAGATCGTGGCGGCCCCCACGGTGCGCGAGCCCGACGGGTTGGCGCTTTCCAGCCGTAACGTCCACCTGGGGCCCGAGGCCCGGCGCCAGGCCCTGGCTCTTGTCCGGGCCCTGGACGCAGCCGAGCAGGCCGTGGCCCAGGGCGAGCGGGGGCGGGACGCGCTGCTCGCCGGGGTTCACGCCGAGATCGGCCAGGCGTCCCTGGCCCAGATCGACTACGCCGAGATCCGCGACCCGGAAACCCTGGAGATCTCGCCCGGACAACTGGCGGGCCCGAGCCTGCTGGCCCTGGCGGTGAATTTCGCGGCCGATGGGCCCGGCCAGGGCGCCCCGGTCCGTCTCATCGACAACCGGGTACTCACCCCGGGCCCCGCCGCCTGAAGGAGGCGGCCCTGCCGGGCAGCCCCGGCAAGATTGCTCGGCGAACGCGTCCGTTTTCGGGAGCCGAGCGCTAGGCTTGGCCGCCATGGCTGAGGACGGCATCAAGAACATCGCGCGCAATCGCCGGGCCCGGCACGAATACGAGGTGATCGAGACCTTCGAGGCGGGCATCGCCCTGGTGGGCCCGGAGGTCAAGAGCCTGCGCGCGGGGCGCGCCAACTTGGGCGATGCCTACGGGGTGGTGCGCGGCAACGCCTGCTGGCTCGAAAAGCTCCACATCAGCCCCTATGAGCCCGCCACCCGGGAAAACCCCGAGCCCCAGCGCCCGCGCCAATTGCTGCTCCACCGCCGCGAAATCCGAAAAATCTATTCGAGGGTGGCTGAGCGAGGCCTGACCCTGATCCCTCTCAGCCTTTATTTCAAGCATGGCCTCGCCAAGGTGGAACTCGCCCTGGTGCGGGGTAAGCGGGTGCGGGATAAGCGCGAGGACATCAAGCGCCGGGACGCCGACCGCGAGGCCGATCGGGCGATGCGCGGGCGGGGCGGCGCGGGAGGACGGCGCGGCCGCGGGGGCTGAATTTCGCTCTTTCATTCCCCTGAAATTCGGCCTGGGCTGGAATCATCGCGCACGCCTGGAACGGGCCCGGCTCCTGGGTCTCTGCCGGTTTGCCCGGAGGCGCTCATCGCCCGCCCAATCGAAAAAATCTTCGGCTGGCCCTTCTGTTGAGTCCCCATTTGCCGATACGAAGAGTGATGTCTCTCACCCGTTTGATACGCGACCAGTTGGCAGCGAATCACCGCATTGCTGCAGCGGTCGTCGAGGTGCTCGCCGAATCCGGCGAGGCCGCGCTCCGGGCTCGGGCCCTGCGCGCCCTGGGCGAGGAGGCGCCCGCCATTCACCAGGTGGGTCGCTGGATCGCTCCGAAGCGTCTGATCGCCATGTTCGAGGCCGCCGCGCTGAGTCGCAACCAGGCCCGGCGGGCCGGGCAGCGACTGGTGGGCCCCAGCGGCGTCGGGTTTGCGCTCTGCTACAGCGGGCTGACCACCCCGGAGAAGGCCTACCGCCATATTGACGACCTGCTGGCCCGGGAAACCGGCGCAGGTCGCTATGCCACTGACTCTCTTGTAGATCGCTGTGCTCGCGTGGTGTTCGACCCCACGCGCAAGGACGTCGACCCCCGTGATGTTTGGCCGGCTGAGCTCGGCCCCGCGGTTTGCGGGATGCGGGAGGGAATGCTCGAAGCGATTCCCACGCTTTTTGGGCTTCTGCCCGCCACGGTGCGCGAAACCCAATGCGGCTTCGCGGGCGCCCAGCATTGCGAGTTCGAAGTGCGCTGGAGCCATATGCCGCGCCGAGGGCTGGTGCTGGGGACCCTGCTCGGTGCGCTGTTGGCCGCGGGCCTTGTCGGGCTCACCGGGCTTTCGCTGCCCGTGCTGATTGTGGGTGCTCCCTTGCTGATGGTGCTGGGCGCTGCGTCGGGGCGAGCGCTGGACCTTGCGCATCAACTCGAAGCCGTCGGCGGCGCGCGTCGCGGCCAGTTGGCCTTGCTCGAACAATTCGATTCGGGATTGGCCGAGCGCATGGACGACCTGGCGCGGCTCAGCGATCCCCCGGCAGCATCCGACACGTCCATGGGCGAGGGCGAAGGCCTGGTGCCCATCTCCCAGGCCGTGCAGCCGAGGTCGAGTGCGGGTGTCGTGATGGCGGGCGCTATGAGCCAGGCTTCGACGGAGTTGCAGCAGGCCGCCGCCGCGCTGGGAAGTGAATTGAGCGAGCTGAAAGTCCGCATGGCCGAAGGCCAACCGGCGCCCGCCGAGTGGGGCGAGGGGCTGGGCAATTGTGCGATGCAGAGCCGCCGGATCGAAGAGGCCGCCGCGCTCCTCACCCGTGCCGTGGGCGGGCGGGGTGAACGCGACGAGCGGGATATGAAGGAACTCGTGGAGAGTGCCTTGGCGCGTTTTCAGGCGGGCCTGTCCGCGGACTTCTCGGTGGATCTGGATCTCGAGAGTGAACTGACCCCGATCGCCTGCGATGCGGGACAGATCGAGTACGTGGTGCAGCAACTGCTCGCGAACGCCCGGGGCGCATCGGGCGGCGATCCCGAGGCCAAGGTGCGCGTGTTGCTGAGGGCGGCGCCTGGCGGCATCGAATTGGTGGTGGAGGATGATGGTGAAACCCTGGAGGCCGATGCCATTGACCGGATCTTCGACCCCTTCGTCGAGGATGCGCCCGATCGATCCGGCCCGGCCCAATCGCTGCCCGCCTGCCTGCGTATCGTGGAAGGCCACGGGGGCGAGTTTGCCGTTCAGCCGGTGGGCGAGCGCGGCAACCGCGTCTCGTTCGTGCTGCCCGCCCAGCCGCCGAGCTGATTTTTCGCTGAGGGCGGCGAGGCTCCAGCCCCGCTCCTCAGAAGTGTTTTCCTGAACCGCTTGGCCACAACGGGCGGGGCTTGTATCCTTGAAAGCTGTGGGGGCGATCTGGCTTCGACGGGTGGTCGAAGGTGGGCGCTGCGTGCCGAGATGGTCGTGCTCTCGTTAATCAGACGGCAAAGTTGGTAACTTTTAGATGCCGACGATAACTACGCACTCGCTGCCTAGCTGAAACTAGGTTAGCGACTCCCGTCCGTGACGCCTTCTATCGGGTCGCGGGAGTCATCAGAAGGCTGGTCACGGGCCGTTTCTCGGCCGCATCCCGTGACGAGACCCATGTCGAGATAGGGTGAAGGTTCTCCGAGACCTCGCGACTGCCGATCCCGAATTTGAGCGAGGACTACGCACGTAGACGCGCTGATTGGACACCATGCGGACGCGGGTTCGATTCCCGCCGCCTCCACCACTTTCTGCTGCTTTGCCGGGCAGTTGCAAAACGGCTCGCCACACGCGGGACAGCTGCGGGACGAATCGGCTGCCGCAGACGCTGCGCGATCATGCCCCGCAGGCGCTTGCGCGTGTGGAATCTCGAGGTGGAATTCGGCTCCAGTATCGCGCCAGCGTGCGCTTCTTGACACTTTCAACGTGAGGCAGTCATAGTTGGAAAAGATTTCGGTTGGGGGCTTGGCCTGCTGCCCCTGTCGTTGAATAGGACGCCGGTCACATGATGTTCCCTCACTGGCTCCCCCTTTCTGCCCGGCTCGCAACGCCGCTCATAGTGGGCGTCTTACTGTTGCTCGCAGGCTCGGCCACGGGGCAAGATGTCGGTGACTTCGACGGCGACGGGCTGAGCGATGTCATTGAGGTCGGACTCGGAACCGACCCCCTGAATCCCGATACCGATGGCGATGGGGCGGATGACGGATATGAGGTCGCGAACGGCACGGATCCTCTGGTGCCACCCGATCTCTCTATTTTTTCAACGGATATTTCCTTTGTTTCAAAGAACGGCGTTACGGCGCCTTTCAATCAGGCCCAGGTCGGGGACGCGGTGGTCATGACGATGGGCGTGTCGAACGCCGCGGGGGCCGATAGAGCCAGCAACGTCAGCGGGCGCATCTACATCGAACTCGGCTTCACTCAGATCGATCTGGGCACGTTCTTGATACCGCAGATCGACCCGGGCGAAACGCTTCCGGTCACGATCGTCCCCAACACCTTGCTGCAGGTTCCACCGTTAACGTTGGCCGACGCGGGCAACGGCGAACCGGGCTTCGAGTGGACCGTCGCGTCGCCCTCTCCATGGCTCGACGTCTTCACTATCGAGATCAACTCCAGTACGCCCTCTGACTCCTCGCCTTTTGACAACGCCGCCGGCAGGAGCCTGCTCGTCGGGGGTTTTCCGCCCTCGGGCAGCCAGTGTGATGTGGAGATCATAGATCCCTCTGCGGACGCTCCGTGGTCCATCGGCACGCCGGGAGGGCTCGTTGTGGGAATCTCCGATCCGGCGGGAGTCCCGCTTGATCCGAGTGGCATCGAGGGCATGGTGGCCTTCTTCATCCGGGGCGACGGTTCCTATGCCCAGGCCATCGCGCCGCTCGATTTTCTGGGTGATCCGCCGCTCTACCTGGGTGGGGGTAGATTCGGTGGCGCGGAGCTGGTAACGGTCCCAGCGAGCGAAGCCGGTCAGAGTATCGCCATCAAGCCCATGGCCATCTTGCCGGCGGGCGGCAGCTGCGCCGCCGAGTTGGTCATTCAGATGAACTCCGCCCCTGTCGTCCCGTTGCCCGCGCTCTCTGCGCCCGGCGCGGCGCTGTTGCTCGCGCTCCTCCTCGGTCTCGGCCTCGTGGGCATGGCAGGCTACCGCCGCCTCTAGTTCGTGAACCAAAACTCGGGGAGAACTCGGGGAGTGGTTCTCAGGGCGGTTTTGGTGGTCTAAGTATGCCCAGGCTCAGCTAGGGCAGGGTGGTCACGGGTTCGCGAGCGAGCTTTGCTCGCGAAGCGGGCCTCTTCCGGGAAAAGATCCGGACCGTGCTTGAGGGGCTAAATCATCCCCAGGTTGTCAGACACCCGATGCCCTGCACCGAAGGTCGAGGCTTCTCGTGTGATTGGCGGGTTCACCTGCCCCGAGCAGGGGGGAACTCTTGCAAGATTTTCGACACCGCCTCGGAAAGCACTGCCCTGGAATCATCACTGCGTGATAGCCGCTTAGAAGCCCACCCGACCCAGACAGCCTGCTCGGTCTTGCTGTCGTACAGTTCTATATACAGGGTACCCTCCTTATACTGCTGCACGCTGACACTGGAAGTCGAGTACCAGCCCCCATACCGATAC
>JAAZXM010000017.1 GCA_014240165.1 Myxococcales bacterium
GCATTGGGCGAGGATTCCCTGACTCTGCTGGGCGGCCTTGTGGTCGTTCGCTTCGACGGCGGCGCGCGTTGGGAGGACAAGGTGAGCGGCTCCGATGAAAATCTCTCATTGGCGGACCTGATGGTGGGAGACTACGTGGAGGTCCGGGGCGTGGCTGACGGGGAAGAGCCCGGTCGCCTGCTCGCCACGCGCATCGAGCGCGACGATCCCGACGAGACGGAACTCGAAGCACGCGTCGACGCCTCCTGTGCTGATCCGACAGCGAGGGTTTCGGTCCCGGATCCCAATGCCGACCCCGAGGTCGAGCCTGTTCCCAGCATCGACATTCCCGTGGCGCCGTGTACGGAAGAGGATGTTGAGGCATGGGTCGAAGTGTTGGGAGTCCGAGTCGAGATCCGTATGACCACGGAACTTCGGGTTGAGGACGGGGATAACGAAACCGTTTTCCAAGGCACCTTGACGCAATTTATCGAAGAAATTGGCGATCGAGAGTTGGAATTGGAAATCGAGGCGCTCGCCCAGGGTGGTTATTGGGCGGTCGAGGCCGAGGTAGAGGTGCCGGAGGCCCCCGCCCCCTAGGGCTTACGCGGATAGAAAATCCAGGCTGCGTCCCCTACGCTGGTGCGTCGCGGGACCTCGGGTAGACCCTCTCAGGGCGCCGGGGCCACCGCCGTAGGGGACGGCCAAGCCATGAAAATCCGCAAGAAGTTGAAGGCGAATGAAATCGATTTCTGCTCCCTGGAATTCTGGGAGTTGTCCGAGGAGGAGCGCGAGGGTGCTTTTGCGACCCTGCGTTCCGAGCGCCCGATTCCCTTCATGGAAGAGCCGGATCTCCCGGTGGAGGCCCTGCCGCGGGGGCCGGGCTATTGGTCGCTGACTCGGCACGCGGATCTCCAGGAGGCGAGCCGAAACCCGGAGATCTTCAGTTCCGCCGCGGGAGCGACATCGATTTTTGATCTGCCCAAGGAGTTCAGCGAATTCTTCGGCGGGATGATCAACATGGACGACCCGCGCCACGGACGACAACGTCGAATCGTGTCCCGTGGTTTTACGCCGGGAGCGCTGGCGAAGATGAAGGCCGGCGTCGCGAGACGGGCCTCGGAAATCATCGACCGGGTCATCGAGCGCGGCGAATGCGATTTCGTCGCCGATATTGCGGCGCCGCTTCCCCTGGAAATCATCTGCGACATGATGGGCATTCCCGACAGCGAGTCGGCCATGGTCTTCGAGCAGACCAACACCATCCTGGGCCTGGGAGACCCGGAATTCCTGGTGTCAGTGGAGAACCCCCAGGTGGCCGCGCTCCAGGCGGGCGCCGCCTTGGGCACCCTGATGGGCGAGATGGCGGCGGACCGCCGCAAGAATCCGCGCGACGACCTCACCACGGCGCTGCTCCAGAGTGATCTCGAGGATGGGGCCATGACCGACCACGAGTTGGCTTCCTTCTTCGTGCTGCTGGTGGTGGCGGGCAACGAAACTACGCGAAACGCCATCAGCCATGGGATGAAGGCGCTCTGCGATTATCCCGATGAGCGCCGGCGCTGGGCGGCAGATTTCGAGGGGGTGGCCGACACCGCGGTGGAGGAGATCGTGCGCTGGGCGAGCCCGGTGATTCATATGCGGCGTACCTGCACTCGCGCGACCTCGCTGGGTGGGCAGGATTTCGCCGAGGGAGACAAGGTGGTGCTCTGGTACGCCTCGGCGAATCGCGACGAGGCGGTCTTCGACGAGCCCTACCGCTTCGATGTGACCCGTTCGCCCAATGAGCACGTGGGTTTCGGAGGTCCCGGGCCCCACTACTGCCTCGGGGCGAACCTCGCGCGCCGGGAGATTCGCGTCATGTTCCGCCAGATCTTCGAGCGCCTGCCCGATCTCGAGATCACGGGCCCACCCGATCGTTTGCGCTCGAATTTCATCAACGGCATCAAGCGAATGCCCTGCGCCTTCACCCCCGGCAAACCGCTGGAGTGAAGGGCCGCCGCCGGGCTTGCCATAGCCACTCTCGAGCGGGCGTCAGTCGAATTTGCGACTTCCGCTAAAGGGCAGAATGCCCAGGGGCAATTCGATGACCCCCTGGATGCGATCACCGCGAACCGAGCCGCGGAACTTCATGGTCATCTTGCCCTGGGGCGTGGGGATGACCTGATTGAAGGAAAAAGAAGAGCCTTCGAAGGTGAGGTCGCGGATTCGCTTGCTGCCTCGCTTGCCCCGCAGGGTTCCCTTCAGCTTTCCTCGGCTGTCGCGGATTCTCAGGGTCGGTTTCTCGACGCCTCCGGGCATGGGAATGGCGAGCATCCAGGTTCCCTCGAGCACGGCCTCGGGCTCGGCTTCGGATTCCGCCTTGGGCGGCTCAGTTTCCTCGGCGAGGCTCGCGCTTGCGCCGAGGCCAAGGGTCAAGACGAGGACCGCGAAAATTACTCTGTGCATGCGGGTATTCTCGGTCAATTTCGCGCCCCGGTCCAGCGCGGCTCGGTCTCGGTTAATCTTCACCGAAACGAGGCCCTGGCCCGGGAATACGGGTAGGGCCTGGCGCATGGCTGAGCCCTCGCTCACCGTGCTCCGCTTCCAACGTACCTCGTCCTGATCCAACGAAGGAGATGCCATGCAGAGTTCGCCCATGACCGCCCGCGTCGATGATATTGCTGCCGAGCAGCAACGCTTCATGGTGCGTGTCTACAACTGGATGACCACCGGCCTCGGGATCACCGGGATGGTGGCCTACACCGTGGCGGATACGCCCAGCCTGACGGAAGTGATCTTCGGCAACCCCGTGATCTCCATCGGTCTGATCATTGCGCAAATCGGCCTGGTCTTCTGGCTGGCTTCGCGGGTGATGCAGATGAGTGTGCAACAGGCGACGGGAATCTTTCTGCTCTATGCCGCGCTCACGGGAGTCACCTTCTCGGCGGTCTTCCTTACCTATACCGCCTCTTCGATCACATCTACGTTTCTCGTGACGGCGGGAACCTTTGGCGCCATGAGCTTCTATGGATACACAACGAAGAAGGACCTCACGTCGTGGGGAAGCTTTCTCTTCATGGGGCTGATGGGAATCATCATCGCATCGCTGGTGAATATGTTCCTTCAGAGCGAAGCGATGAGCTGGGTCATCACGTATGCGGGCGTGCTGATCTTCGTGGGGCTCACTGCGTACGACACCCAGAAGATCAAGGAGATGAATATCCTCGGTAACGAGGGCACCGATGAAGACACCAAGGAGGCGATTCGCGGTGCGCTTTCCCTCTATCTGGACTTCATCAATCTCTTCTTGATGCTGCTGCGAATCATGGGCGACAGGCGCTAGCCAGGAACCCAGGATGACCGCAGAGTCGCGCTCGACTCTGCGGCTTCCTTGTTCAAGGCGAGCGCCTCGACTAGAGTCTCTTGATCGCCTGCGAGAACTCGCGGGTTGGGGGGCGTGGTGCGAAAGCACCGGCCTGAACCCTGAACTCAACGAGACAGGAAGCCGAAATGAGTGAAATCGAACGTGAAAGCATGGAGGTCGATGTCCTTTACGTGGGCGCCGGCCCGGCGAATTTGTCTTCCGCCTATCACCTCATGAAGCAGGTAGAGGCCTACAACGCAACAGCGGAAGCTGAGGGCCGCGAACCCATGGAGCCGCCGGTCATTCTGGTGATCGAGAAAGCGGCGGGCGTGGGAGATCACCAGCTTTCGGGTGCTGTCATCAACACGGCCGCGTTTGCGGAATTGATGCCCGATTTCATCGAGCAGGGCTTTCCCACGGAATACGTCTGTGACGATGCCCAGTTCATCGCTTTTACGATGAAACACACCTTCAAGTCCCCCATCTGTCCGCCCATGTTCCAGAAGAAGGGCTACCACATCGCTTCGCTTTCCAACGTGGCCAAATGGCTGGGCGAAAAATGTGAAGAGCTGGGCATAGAGATCTACCCCGGCTTTGCTGCTGCCGAGATCCTCACCGATGGAGACAAGATAATCGGTGTCCGGACTGGCGATATGGGGATCGATAAGTCGGGTGAGGCCAAGCCGACGTTCCAGCCCGGCATGGACATCATGGCCAAGGTGACCGTGCTCGGTGAGGGCGTGCGCGGCACCTTGACGGAAAAGATCATCAAGAAACTCGGAATGCAGGGCGAGCACCCCCAGGCCTTCAAGACGGGAATCAAGGAGATCTGGCGGGTCAAGCCGGAGAACCACAAGCCGGGCCGCGTCATTCACGGCAGCCTTTTCCCCGACGCTTTCAAGTCGCTGGACGGAATGTGGCTCTATGACATGAAGGACAACCTTGTCTCCTTCGGTTACGTGACCTCGCTCAGCGCAAAGAACCCGAATAACGATCCGCACCTGAACGCCCAGCGTTTCAAGACCACCCCGTTCATGCGCAAGCTCTTGGAAGGCGGGGAATTGGTTCGCTACGGGGCGAAATGCGTACCGATGGGAGGGCTCTACTCCCAGCCCAAGCTCTATGCGGACGGCCTGCTCCTGGTGGGCGACGGCGCGGGCATGTTGAACCCGATGAAGCTTGCGGGGGTGCACCTGGCGGTGAAGACCGGAATGCTGGCCGCCGACGCCATTTTGGGTGCGCTTGCCTCGAGTGATTTCTCTGCGGCGAAGCTGGGCGACTACGCCGAGGGCTATAGGAGCAGTTGGGCCTATCAGGAGCATATGGAGGCTCGGAATTTCGAGGGCTCGGCTGATCTATCCCCGCTCTTTGCCTTCATGAATATTCCCCTGATGTTGATCAGCGGCGGTCGCGGGCTGTTGGCCAAGGTTCCGGTTCATGCCCCCTATACCGCCATGAAGAAGATCTGGGAGCTGCCGCTCTCGGAAAGGTCCAAGGTGGAGTTCGAGTTCGACGGGAAACTCACTTTCAGCAAGGAACACCTGGTGGGTTTCAGCGGAACGCAACACGAGGCGGACCAGCCTTCTCATCTCCAGGTGGCGGATCGGGACGTCTGCGCCACGGCCTGCGCGCGGGATTACGGCAACCCCTGCGAGAATTTCTGCCCTGCGGCGGTCTATGAGATGGTGGAGGATCCGGATAACGCGGGATCCAAGAAACTCTTCATTCACCACGAGAATTGTGTCCACTGCAAGACCTGCGATATTGCCGACCCCTACCAGATCATTACCTGGACGCCGCCCGAGGGCGGAGAGGGCCCCGATTACACCCAGATGTGAACCGCCGCAGGCCCATGTCGACCGGGGTGACCCAAGCGTTGGCCTGCGGATGGCCTGACCCATGAGCAAGCGAGCGCGCAGGACACGTCCACCGAAGGCATCTCTGGGGATCGCTCCCTCGGATTGGGCCGCCGTGGGCGTCTGTCTTTTCGTGCTCGGCTTCGCGGCGCCGATTCCCAGCCAACTGCCGCTCCTGGCCCTGGTGGGCGGAGCGCTGCTCGGCGCCTTCCTGGACAAGAGCCCTCGGCAGGGCGCGCTCCCCAAGCCCTTCATGGCAGCGACTGTTCTCTTCCTTGTGCTGATGGCGTTGTCGATCTTTTTTTCGGATGACCGTGCGCGGAGCCTCGAACTCAGTGCCGCGTGGGTTCCGGCCGGGCTTCTCTTCGTCGTGCTCAGCGAGCGCCTTCGTTCGCCCGCGCATATCCGTGCGGTCTACGCGAGTTTTTCTTTCGTGGCCCTCTACCTCTCGGTGGCGCTGCTGGCGGGTCGCTGGTTTTACGGAGCCAATCCCCATGCGTGGTTGTCGACCCTGGGGTTGCCGGTGCTCGTTGTGCCCAACGATTGCCATTTTCTCGCCCTGTTGACTCCGCTGTCGCTGATTCTGATCGATCGCCAGCCGCGCACCGCCCTTGGCCTCATGGCTCTCGTCTCGATTGGGCTGACGGGGTTCGCCATTCTCGCCTTGGGAAGCCGGGGGGCCGCGCTGACCCTGGTGGTCTGCCTGGTCGGCACCGGGACGCTCCTGCGGCCCCGACTCGGCCTGGGGCTCGGCCTCGGAGCATTCGGGATCATCGCGGTGGGGGACGCCGCCCTGGGCTTTCCCCTGGCGTCGAAGTTCACCCATGTCGTGGATACGCGGATTTCTCTCTGGATTATCGCCTGGGAGATGTTCCTCGACGCGCCCTGGATGGGGCATGGTCCCCACACCTATCGGACGCTCTATACCGCCTATTTCGAGGCCGCCGATTTTCCGAGCTGGGTGCGCCCAGATCCTTGGGGGACGGAGGTGCCCTGGGCCCACAACCTCTATCTCGAATTGCTCGCTGAGCGCGGAATCATTGGCTTTTTCTCTTTCATGGGGATGGTCGGGATGGGGGCCTTTTATGCCCTCAGAGTCCGCCAGGAGGGCTCCGGAGAGCTCTCTGCGCTGGCGTCCGGCACAATCGGGGTGCTGGCGGGCCTGGGGCTCTCTGGAGTGTTCGAGGCCAGCCTGCTGCGGATCTGGCTCGTGGTCCTGCTGCTGGTGGTATTGGGGATCATCGCCCAGCTCGCAGTTCTGATGGGGGCGGAATCCGTGGAGGCTAAAACCGCGTCGGGGGGGAGCACCCTCACGAAGGCGGCGCAAAAACGCGTCAGGGCTCCTTGAAAGACGCCTCACGGGTGGCGTAAACTGCCAGCCACTCAATACTTTTGTCGCGACCCGGCTGCTTTCCGATCAACGGTGGTCACCGGGCGCGTCCAAAATCTCGTTGGTGGGTGACTCAAGTCATCGAATCAACATGGGGGAATTCAAGGGTGTCGACTTCCAAAAGCTCAACCCGCCTCGCTCTTCTTCGGACCATCGTCCCCGCGATGATGGCAATCGGCCTGATGGGTGTGCTTCCCAACTGGGTAACGATCGCGGAAGCGCAATCTTATCTTCAGCCGCAGGAAGCCCAGGCGCTGAACGCCAATGTCCTGACAACCGCGTTGGTCAATAAGACGGCGATCGGCTCCGCGGTTCAGAGCCGCGCTCAGGGACGCACGGGTTCCACTGCTGGCAGCTTCCGGATCGAAGGCGTGCGCATCGGTAACGTCGATCTCAATGGTGCTCTGCCGTTGTTCGAGGATTCCGCGGCAGGCGGCGACAGCACGGGTCAACTCGGTGGCTTCATCACAGCAGTGGGTGGTTTCGGTGATCAGGAAGGTGCGTTCGATTACAGCAACGGCGGACTCATCGGTGGCGTTGACTACCAGTTCAGTGAAGCCCTGATGGGTGGTCTCGCAATCAACTGGATCAATACCGATACCCAATACACCGGCTCGGGCAGCGGCGCCGACCGCGATACCTACGGAGCCTCCTTCTACGCGGGCTACACGACGGGTCAGGTGGGCATCGATGCACTCTTCAACTACTCATTCAGCGACTACAACATGACGCGTCAGATCGATCCGGCGACTACGGTCACCGGGATCAATAACTCAGACGAAATCTTCCTGAGTGCCGGAGTGATCTACGAAGCCGAACTCCTCGGGTGGAATGTAGGCCCCGCGGTGCGGATGGATCTGGTGAAGGTCTGGATGGACGGTTATTCCGAAAGCGGCGGCGCGGCGGGTCAGAACGCCCAATACGACGCCTTTGATGTGACGTCCTTCACCACCGACGTGGGCGCCGCAGCCTCGTACGATCTCGCCATGACATCAGGCGTGCTCACGACGAGTATCGCTGGCTACTGGGTGCACGAGTACCAGAACGATTCGCAGGTGCTCGGGGGCTCGGTGATCGGCGGCGCTGGAACGCCCTTCATCACAGTTCTCGACTCCCCCGACCGCGACTACATGCGGCTCAATGTGGGGGCGACGCTCCAGCTCAAGACGGGGCTGCAGATCTACGCAGACTACGAGTCCCTGCTGGGCTTCGACAATATCAGTAGTCATCAGTTCGCAGCCGGGGGGCGCTTCGAGTTCTAGCCCCTTCCTTTGAGGCCGCTCGCGGCTTCAGGCGATGAGAAAGCTCAAGACGCCCGTTCGCATCAGCGAGCGGGCGTCTTTACTTTTGTGGAGCCCCGGTCGCCGAAGCGACTTCATCCAGGACCCCGGGCCAGATCGTCGCCCAGCAACAGCCGTGGTCGAAATCCGGATAGATCCGGGTGATGGCATTGGGCTGCCGGTGGATGGCGTCCCGGGTCAAGGTGGGGGGGACGCGCAGGTCCCGGCCGGCCAGCAGGTGAATCTGGATCACCGATGGCGAGAGCGGCGGCCGCTGAGCGGGGTCGAGGGATTCGATCAGGGGCGTGTAGCCGTGGTGGTCTGCCCAGCGTGTCGTGTCGAGGTTGCCCGCCAGGGTGATCACCGCCCGGGTTTCAGGGATCCGCTCGGCCATGAGCATGGCCAGGGCGCCGCCTCCGCTATGTCCTATCAAGACCACGCCCGTAGCACCGGAAGCCATGCGTTCCGTCTCCAGAACGGCTACGAGGCTCGCTACGACATCTTCTCCGTAGCGTCCCACCGTCCAGGTCGATGGATCGCACGGGACCTCCGCTGCGTGCTGGCAGGGGCGTCCCAGCAGGACGCTTGGGGCGGGGTCAAGGGCCATCAGGCCCAGCATGATGGGTCGGTGGGGCGTGGGGTCAGGAGGCGAGTAGCGACTGGCTATGCGCGGGGAGGCGTCCCCTTCCAGGTAGACATGGAGCAGATCGGATTCGGCTCTTCCCTGGGATCGGTAGACGTTCTGGCGGAAGCCCAGCCCTTGGACGACCTCGACGGAGAAGCCCAGATCTTCGGCCTGTCGGTCGAAACGCTGGCTGGGGGTGGCACATGCCGAGAAGCCGGCGACTGTAATGGCCGAGAGAAATGCCGCACGGAATCGGGGCTGATCCACCGTCTGAGGGTGTGGGAACGTAAAAGGGCTGGCAAGTGCCCAGGCCCTTTCTCAGGTCAATACTCGGGAACGTAGATTTCGCACGCGGCCTGATGCCCCCCGGCGAAGACCAGGAGCCGACCCAGGGCGATGTACTGGCCGATCATCAGCCCGAGTTCGGCGATTTCCGCCGGGCTGAAATGTTCGCCGAGTTCGGCCCGGAAGGCGGCATCGGCTGAGCGAAAGTCCAGCGCCACCTTTTCGGCAAAGCGAACGGCCAGCGCGTCACGGGGTTCGAGGCTGCGTTCGGCCTCAGGAAGGTGAATCTGCGCGATGGTTTCCTCGTCGAGTCCTTGACGCGTCGCCGACGCGTAGCGTGCGAAGAGTCAGGTATCGCATTGGTTGAGCGCGGCGACTTTAAGCCGAGCCAGTTCCTTGATGCGCGCGGGGACCACGCCCTCATTATGTCCCTGTGCGAAGAAAGTGAAGAAGCGCTCGAAATGATCGGGGATGAGCTCCAAAAGATTCATCGTCTGCCCTCCATTGGGTTTTCTCTGTCGTCTGAGTCGCGCGGCTTTGGCGATACGCCGCGCGATCAATCGTTTTCTGGAAGATAAGTCTGGAAGAGTTCGCCCATTTCGGCATCGGAGTGACTCGGCACCTTGTAATAGGTGCGAATGTTGACGTCGCCGTTGTCCTCGAAGCGATAGGTTTCGATGCTCAGGCCCAGTTGCTCACGCCCCCCGGACGTAAAGCGGTTCTCCAGGAGCCACGCAACCTCGTTGGCGCAGATGAAGAGGGAGCCGGGAGCAAAGCGGAAGTTCACGCTGGGTTGAAAGAGATCCCAGGAGTCGGCGCAGCAGAGTTGGAAGCCGACTTTTTCCGGCGTCCCCACCGGGTCGAGCATCCGAAACTCGCCTTTACCCACCGTGCGCCAGTTTGCGACCCAGGCGTCTTTGTCGCCGGCGTTCCAGAGTTTGGGGTAATTGTCCGCCCAATTCTTGAGCTCATCGAAGCTGGGGTAGGGCACCTGTCTTCCTCCTTTGGATTCAGCGATGGGTATCGCAAGAAATTTACTCGAATCCTGGAGCGAAGCCTATCTCGGGAGAGGCCTATCTCCCGGCTGTGCCGAATCGCGGCGGCGGCAGGATCATCTCCACCTGGACGAAAAACCCCTGGTGGCTGACGCCGCCCTGGCCGTCCTCTGCGGCGATCCTGACCGGGTGCTCGCCCGAATTTTCGAGCGTGGCCTGCCAACGCAACTCGCCGCTCTCGGCATCCAGGCTCATCCCCTTGGGCCCTTCTTCGAGTACGTAGCGGAGGGGGTCGTCATCTCGATCCGTGGCCTGAACGACGTACACGAAGAGGCCAGACTCGTCCATGGACGGCGGGCGAGAGACGATCTCGGGGGGAGAGTTGCCGACACTGAAGGGGGCACTGGTGAGGGGAACGCTTTCGCTGGCGCCATCCGAAGCCCAAGCCTCGAGTTGGATCCGATCCCCTTTGCGCGACCGTCCGCGATCCAGGGAAGCGCCGCGTTCTCCCGAGGCTTGGCCGTTGATGATCCAGTTGTAGCGGTAGGAAAGGCGGTCTCCATCCGGGTCGTCCGCCACGGGCTTGCCCAGCCAGCGGCCCAGGGGGTCGCTCTCGCTATCCGCTGTCTGGATATTCACTTCTCTCATGGTCGGCCGACGATTGGCGATCCGGACGGCCAACTGGAAGGGCTGGGAATCCGCCTGGCCATCGCTGGCGATCACCTCCAGCGAGATGGAGTCGCCTTTTCGAGCCGAGGCGGGGACATCGAAGCTTCCGCCCGCGCTTTCTGCGGGCTGCCCTCTCAGGGACCAGCGGTAGAGGAGATGAATCGGATCGCCATCGGGGTCGAGGGCTTCGACGTGGGCGCGAAGGGTCCTGCCGGGCAATACATGATGGGGCTTGAACTCAACTGACCGTATCGTCGGCGGCCTGTTGTCGGCATCCGGGTCCATGCTCGCGCGTCCCGAAAGCGATCCGCCACTGGGTGTGCCTGTGGGCGAGTCTCCGCAGCCCGAAAGGAAACCCAGGCACGAAAAGAGCACCGCGAGCGCCACTACGCGTGAGGGCGCTCTTCGCACTATTCCGCGGCTCCATCCAGAACGGTGATTTTGACCATCTCCCAGCCAGCCGGCTTCTCGACCGCCTCGAATCGAATGAAGTCGATCTCATTCGTCGCCACCAGATCCTGCTCCGACTGCATCGCACCCCGAAGTTCGGCGAGAGGCACGAGAGCGCCTGAGGTTCGCCGGGCCTTGCAGCGAATGGGCACGTTATATGTCTCCTGATTGACCGTGATCGTTCGCTCGCCCGCGTTCACCTTGTCGACGGGTCCGTGGGCGATGCGCTTTTCAAGCGCTGCCGAAAGACTTGCGTCGAAGCAAAGAAGATACGCCATCGCGAGCCAGAAGAGACTTTTCTTCATTGGGTGACCTCCCGCCAGTAAAGGAGCGATCCGTCATCGAAATTGAGTGGCGGCGCGGCAATGCTCTCCAAGTCCGCTCCACTCTTCTCTATGTAGATTCGATTGTCCTCACCGTTGACTCCAACCGATATTTTGGGGTCGGTAGGCATACCCGCGCCGAGATCCACGCTGACAACCGGCTCCCCGAGGCTGTCGAAGAAAAGCGCTTGTCCGCAGTCTATGCGGAACGCGTAGAGGTCTCCGCTGCCCTTGGAGGTACACGGATCGCCCGTATCGTCAGGTGTGAAAGACCCAGCGAAAATGTAGTGCAGGAAAATTTCCGCATTCGTGACGAATTTCTCGCCGTCGGCCACCTTGATGAAGAAGCCTCGCCCCGAGATATTTTCGCAGCTCGACGGACCCAGGATTTCGGTGAGGTCCGACTCGGTGAGTGTGGGGAAGGGGGTTACGCTGAGTTCTTGAGGGTCGAGATCATTCATCGCATAGAAGCGATTGTTTTCATCTTCTCCGGGCAAGCCCTCGAATCCGATATTCATGCGCTCGCCGCTTCCGAAGCCCAGGTGGAGCCTGCGGCCTACGAAAACCGCCTGGGGCGGCATGAAGAAACTCTTGTAGTAATTGGTGGATGGCGAAACCGCCGTAATCGGTGCTTGGAAAAAGACCTTGAAGGGCCAGGAGGGCTGAGAGTAGTCGCCTGAAGAGGAAGAGTCGTTGACCCGATCTTCGCCAAGCCCATTGAATACCCATTTGAAGATCTGTCCGCCCAGATCGCCGATGTAGAGCATGTCCGCGAAACCATCGAAATCAAGATCGAGGACGCCTGCCGTGCTCGGGAGTGCATAGGCCATTGACGACTGTGCGTCGGCAGCCCCGGCGTCGTAGCGCTTCATCGCGAGGAGTTCGCCGCTCGCGATATCGATCATGAGAATGGCACGCCCCGCGATGGCATTCTCGTCATAATTCGCATGGTCGTTGGGATCGCCCGTGCGGTCGTAGCCGCCCGAAACGATGGCGACCCATCGTTCAAAGCCGGCCCCTGAATTGTCATTCGAATCGATTTTGACCCTGACGCGGGTGATGATGGGTCGCGAAAAACTCTGCCCGAGATAGGGCAGGACCGATGTCGCAACCGCCGTGCTATCCGGGTCATTCTCATTCGGGAATTCCCAGAGATAGCCGGGATATGCAGCATCCGAAGGGTCCGTGATATCAAGAGCATAATAGGCGCGCCCACCTTGACGCATTCCGCCGACGAGGATCGTCCTCCATTCATCCGTGGACTTGGTGGTGTCCGTGTTGCTCGATCGGATCCAGGCGTCGACCACCTGGGGTGAACCGTCGACATAGTAGGTGCGTGAAGTCGGATCATCGACGGGAAGGTTCTTTATATTCTTCCTCGCTTCCCACGGCATGAACCCGAATAGCTCCGTGCCCGTTCCGTCGAGATAGACCGGGGGATTGACCGTTGTGTTGAGGGTTCCCGCGTCGAATGCATGCAGAAATCCATCGTTGGCGCCGCTATAGATCACGCGTTTCCGGAGTGCGAGATTGGTTTTGAAATTCTGGTAGGAGATATCGTTGAAGGTTGCCTTGGGAGCGGGCACTACGGCGGGAGCGGAATGAAAAATATCCCCGAGCCGCCAACTTCTCTCCACGCAAGTCGAGTCGGCGACTACCGTTGCGCCGGAGACACCGGTCCCGAACTCGCAGCCACGAACGTACGAGATGATTTCGTCCGCCAGGCCCTCTTCGGTCAGAGCATTCGAGCCCGGGTAGATTGGATTGGGGGAGGGGTCTGGAGCTGCGGCAAACGCGTCGACCGTCAGATCGGCAGCACCCAATGAATTATCGAAGGTCTCTCGGCCCGGGACTCCGCCCGTGAGCTGGGATACGTAGAGATTCCGGCTGGCAGTGAGCGGGATCTCTTGGCCCGCGTCCCAATAGGGGAGCGCTGCCGGATTGGTCGGCCCACTGTTGCACTCTCCAGGGTCCGGGTCGATGAAAGCACAGACCCCGCTCTGGCCGAAGACATCGCCCGCGGCATCGGTTCGGTAGGCCCGAAGGTGACCTTCCCAGAATGCGGTTTTCGCGGAGGGGAGAAAGAAACTCGTGTAGAAGCTGCCTCCTGCAGCGGTCCGCGTCGAAGGAACGGTGGAGGCAGTGAACGATTGCACCTTTTCAAGAATATCGTTGATCGAGCTGACCAGGCGAGTCCGGAGTTCGTCGGGGCTATTGCTGGTAAAGAAAAGCCCGTTTCCAACTTCCGCAGTCTTCTCCAGGAGAGAGTTGGCTTCCTCGTTGGTGGTAAAGCCAATTGTATAAACGTCGAGAGTTTGATCCCCCTCCATGTCTGGGCGGCAATCATTTTCGTGCATGAACTTCGCGACATCGTCGAGGTAAAGCCAGCTCGAGCCCCCGGGCTCCTCGACCTCTCCATCAGGGTTGTAGTCACCGATCAAAGACGAAAATTGGCTGAAGCCCGCCGCGGTATTGACCGGATCTTCTGTTTCGAAGTCGTCCTTGGTGGGTTCACCGTCTGTGATGACGATGACAAAGTTTTTCTGACACGTGAATTCGATTGGGCTCGGAGGTACCAGCGAGAGATTGGATTGGTATAGGCCGCCGACGCCCGACGGAGTCAGTTTGTATCGGTAGAGAGGAAAGGTTCCTGAGGTTGCGCCCGCCGGAAGCTGAGTGGAGTCTCGGCTCATGAAATACGTGTATGACTGAAAGAGTGTCTCGGCCAGCGGGGTCCAGGTATCCGCCTTGGTGTTCAGCACCGAAGCTTCGAGATCGTTCGCGTGACTGGGGGTGTTGTCGTTGATCCCGACTTCTATATAGCCCCCGTTCGGGTCGTTCTCGTCGGCCCCGCGAAATACGGAAAGGCCAAACCGGATTTCCTTGCTTTCCAGGACCTCACACATCGTATCCAGCACGACTCGCTTGGCGGATGAGAGCCTGTTGAGCTGGTATTTCCCGTAGGTCGGCGATCCCGGACCCTGACAGATGCGAACGCCGTTGTTGTTGTCGTCGATTTCCGATTGGACCGTATTTTGCGAACTGTAGATCCAGTTCAGGTATTTACCCGAATACCAGGTGTAGCCATTGGATTGGGAGTCGTGATAGATGGTTCGGGTTCGGCCACAACGCGTAAGCGTCTTCGTGCTGCTCAGGTAATACGTGTAGCTCGAGGAATAGTATGAGCAGTCGTATGTGGCGTCCGGATCGAAAGACGGATGCCAGACGATATGGTTCATCGAACCCGAGTTATCCAGCTGAATCAGGACGTTCGGAGAGACAGAAGATGTGAAGAGGAAGAGATCATCCTCTGTCTGTGCGAGAGCGGTGCCGCTCACGGCCAGCAGCAGAACCCCGGCCAAGAGGGCGAAGCGTTTCGCGACGATTTCGCGCAATTCGTTCGTGCGCTCTTTGGTCGCCTTGGCGTTGAAATTTCCGAGTCGTCTTTTCGTGGTCATGACTAGCTCCCCCACAATGCGGCTGCCGCCGCTTCGACCCGCGAATTCATCCCTCTCGGCTCTCTGCCCTCCACGTTGATGCGCCACAACTGCAGCTGGAATTTGGGTCCGTTTCCATTGACGTTCAGGCTCATGCCCGGCAGGGGCAGCGATCCCAGGTTTTCGATAGGGGTTGCCGCCTTCGGGTCGAGTTGAAAGCTCGGTTGTCCCATGGGGTAGTCACCGGAAACCCCGATGGAATTGGGGGCCAGGGTGGGTGTATTCGAGCCTGTCACCGAGACCAGAGCTGTCGCCAACCCCGCCTCCGCGGCCTGGAAGGCCACCCGATCACGCATCTGGACGCCTGCGACCTGCTGATCTCGCATGGTGCTTTCCATGGACGAGACCGCGAGCACCGAGACGAGCGCGAGGATCAGCATCACGGCGATCAAGGCGATGCCTGCTTCTCGGGGGCGACGATTGCGCCGGCCGATGAGAGATTGGGGGCCGAGTTGGTTCATGAGGTCGGCAACCTCGACCCCATATTTCGGAGCGTCATGGTCGACGTGTAGGCCCGCCGCCTGAAACCGTCGCCCGTTGCCGCCGCAGTTCGGTTTTCCGAACTCTGGTAGCGGCCGTCTGTGTTGTCAGGGTCCTCGAGTCGGGTGCGTATCAGGAGGTTGGCCCTGACTTCACGGGCGGTGGAGATGTCCTCGTTGCTGGGGTCGAAGGTCGGACCGACGCCGTCGCCCCGATACTCGCCCGCATCCACGACGCGATCGCCGTCATCATCGAGAAAGATCGCGACTTGGAGGTCCTCGACGTCGTCGGCAACGACCGTGCTGTTGCGAAGAAGTTGGGTATTTGCGTTGATCTCATAGACATGAGCGGGCACCGCGACGAGATCGACCACGCTGGATCCCAGTACCAGCGGCGCGAGTGTGCCTGTCACGATCGTGACCGTAATCTGCACGGAACCGAGGGAGATGGCGTCGACCGTCCCGCAGGCGGTACCGCGGTCGGGATTTCCGGCATCGCTCACGATCACCCCGGCGCCCACGCGAAAGTCGCTGTCCGCCGTGCCGTCGCCGTCGGTATCGTAAGCCGGGTCGGGGGAGCTGAATTCGATTACCAGCGTATCCAGGGAGAGAACCTGTGAGCCGGTGGAAATGTTGCTGGCCCCGCCCTGAATGCGCCCCGCCAGATCATGACGTTTCTCGTCGGTGGCATTGATTGCTCCGGCGTCGCTGACGTAGACAGTATCCGGCGCGTTCACACGATCGATGCCGCAAAGGGCCGCGGATTCCGGCACCATGAAGCCCGCATGGCGGAGGTCGGAATCGAGAAGGTTCCCCAGCAGTCGGCTGTTCTGCTGAACGTCGACGATCTGGCTGTTGACGCTTGCTTGTTTCTTCTGGGTCGAGAAGAAGTTCATGACCCCGATCACGAGAACGGCCAGGAGAACCGTCACTATGGTGACTTCGATGAGGGTAAAACCCGCAATTTTTTGTGCGTGACGCGTACTCATCAGAGATTCTCTCGATTGAAACGAAGTGTGGTCGCCGCGACGGAGCGTGCTCGCCCGTCCGGCTCGGTCCAGTTGATCCGGATATCGATGGATCGCGTTTCGTCCGAAATTACGTCCTGGATCTGCCAGGAGGCGGTGTAGGCCTGTTCAACGGTTCCGCCTCGCCCATCGTCCACATTGGTGGAAAGGGTGACCGGCGCAGTCCAGGCCGTTGGGGCGAGGGCTGTCCAACTGGAGCCAACCAGTTGTTCGAGCTGGTTTTGCGCGATGAGCGCGCCTTGGCTCAGGTGGCGCCCGCTCTGATTTCCCTGGAGCGCCCGAAGCTGGGCCCCGGCAAGGGCCAATAGTCCCACCCCGAGGATCGTAAAGGCAATGGTGACCTCGATGAGGGAGAAGCCCGCTTGTCGACGGGTTTGTTTGGCGGCGGCCTTCTGCATCAGCTCTGCCATTGCCCGGCCCCCGGATTCCATAGATGAATGCGTATACCACCGAGGGGATTGAGGACGATGCCGAAATCCCGGCTGCCATTGGTGAGGTAGACGCCCCCGTTGCCACTGCCGAGTTGCCCCATGGCGCAGGCGGCATCGAAGCCCAGAGGGCGGCCGTCGGGCATGAAAGCCACCCACGTGGCCGCCGTTCCCGACGGGGTTGCGAAGCTCGAACCGGTTGCGCTTCCAATGGCAGTGGAATCGCCCGGCGCCTTGGCGCCGGCGGATGCTGTGAATCCCCAGCTCACGCCGGGTGCCGCGGTGAGGACGCTGGTCTCCTCGCCGGCATCGATGAGGCAGTTCTGGCCTGGGCTGCCCAGGGGGCCGTCATCGAGAAGCAGAACGGGCACGGCGCTTCCGCTTGAGTCGACGAGGGTCGTGCCCCCAGGATCTCCGGCGCCCCCAGCAGCGAGGAATACGATCTGGACGCTTTCTTTGCGCACGGCCTCCGTCGCCGCAAAGCGGTAGAGGTCCGCCAACGACCGCGCAAAAGCGGTCGTCCGCTCGTTCTCCTGCCACCGGCTCAGGCTCGAATAGGCGATTCCGAGTAGACCTGAGACGATGGCAAGCACGACGGCGACCTCGATCAGCGTCATGCCGCCTCTTGCTTTCTCTTGCCGTTCCATAGGGGGGTTCCTTGGCTCTGGCACAGCCGCCTGCCAGCGGATCTATATCGGGTGAAACCCACCCGATCTTGAGCTGGGTCTTCTTCGAGGGGAAACCTGCTCGCGATTCTGGCGCGCAGGATAGGAAATTCGCTGGCGCTTTGGGGCGTTCGCTGGCGGCTCCGCGCGAGTCAGTCGTGGGTCCACTGGCGTGAGGGATTATTGGACCGGGGAAAATCCCTCGCTTTCGGGACGGATGATCGGCGGCTGCCCTGGACCCGTCTATCCGCGCCGCTGGTTTGGCTCTGGTTGCGGATTGGACCGTCGGCTCGAAGAGAACGGAATAGAGAATGCCATTGGGCGGGAGTGGAGGAGTTCGAATTACCCGGCGTCTTCGCTCTCGTCGCTCGGGGGAGGCGCTTCGATCCACTCAGCGGCAGGGTCGAGCCAGCGGTCATCCGGCTTGAAGAATGAGCCGTGTCCACCCCCCATGTCGACGATGATCTCCTGGTGGCGGCCGATGCGCGGCGACTTCTCGAAGAGCGGCATGCAGATCCCTACGAGGTAGTCGTTCTTTTCTACGAGGGAGAGCACGTTCCCCTGAAATTGGGCACCTTTTCCGGTTTTCGAGCAGCCGGCCATGATGACGTAGCGAATTGGCGCCTTCATGGTTTTGGATATGGATTGGAGAATATTTCCTCCCTTGGAGAACCCGATCACCGTGATGCGGTCAAAGGGGACGCCCGCCTTGATGAGATCCCGGATCTGCCCTTTGATCTCCCGCGAATAGGGCCCGACGATCGTATCCGCTGGGCGCTGCTCTGAAATTACGACGTACCCCTTGGATGCGAGTGCCTCGAGGATGGCATCGTACTCGTAGACCCCCCAGCGCGGATGGGTGGGTCTTCGTCCTTCGTCCTCGATGATTTTCCCGTGGAGGTAGAAGACGTAGCGTGCATTGGGGTCGGGGTTCTCGGGCGGCTGGGTCAGGATCTTGGGTTGAGCCCACGCGCCGGTTGTTGCCAGGAAACCTGCGGCGACCACGAGTGTCGCCAATACGGTGGATATTGCTTTCACTTTCCTATCTCTCCGTGTTCTCTCTTGAAGTTCAGCCCGAACTGCTCGGCGCGCAGCCTTCCATGGCAATTGACCGCTGTGACCGGATTCAGTTGAGCCGGGTGATCATTCAAAACGAGCCGAAGGATAATAGCATCCAAACCCGAGTCGATGCTCTCATCGACCTTCGCTCGCCTCGGTGGCGCGGACGTGAAGCGCCAGGGGGCAGCGAAGGACGGTGCGCCGTGGCTTGGCGGCATTCGAATCGATGAGTTTGATGTTGGGGAGGCGCTCGAGCAGAACCTGCAGCGCCACCTCCATATTCTTCCGCGCGAGGTGCATTCCCGGGCAAGCCTTGACTCCTCGGCCGAAGGTCAAGCTCTCATCGACACCGCGCTCAAGGTCGAAACGATCGGGGTCCGCGTAGAGGGAAGGGTCGCGATTGGCCCCGGCCATGGCGAAGAGGACCCAGGAGTCGGCCGGGAGAGTGACACCGCAAAACTCGGTCTCAACCGGGGCCGAAAGTCGCGGCAGGACGGCGATGGGTGTCTCCAGGCGCAGGGTTTCGTGAATCGCAGCCTTGGCCAGAGAGGGCTTTTCGCACAGTGTTTTCCAGAGATGATCGGAGTCCAGCAGAAGGGATAGGAGATTTCCCAGCGCACCGTGCGTGGTTTCGCCGCCGGTGGGAAAGAGCAGTCGGATATGGCTGTAGACCTCTTCGTCGCTCAGTACGCGGTCATCCACCCGGGCCTGAACGAGTTCGGAGATCACGTCATCGCGTGGGTTCTTTCGGCGGTCGTCCACCACCGGGGCCAGGAACGCTGTCAACTGCTCGCGTGCTTCGGCTGCAGCGCCGGGGTCGTCCCGAAAGCGTAGGAGCGCGAACGCCCAGTCTTGAAACTCGTCTTCGCGATCCCGAGGCAGCCCTAGAAGGCGGGAGATCACGAGATAGGGGAAGCGTGTGGTGAATGCTTCGACGAGATCGAATTCTTCCTGACCTGTGAGACGGTCCACCAATTCCCGAGCAAGAGGTTCAAGGTCTTCCTTTTCGTAGCGCGAGACCGCGCGGGACCGAAAAGCGGGGGTTGCGAGCTTTCGGTAGAGGGAATGGCGGCGGGGGTCCGCCATGGAGATGAAGCTCTCGCCGATGGCGCCCTCGAAAGAGGCTTGGTACATGCGATGAGGCGGAAAGGTTTCGTTGTCCGCGAAAGCGTCCACCAGGGTCTGGTGGCCAGTGATGATAAAAGCCGGAAGCCCCAGGAATTTCGTTGGGCGAACCGGCCCTTCTGCCCGGAACTGGTGCAGGGCCTCGTGCATTTCTTCGCCTGGCAATTCATCCAAAGCGAAATCGATACGATCGAGACTACGGGGTTTTTTCATCCTGCTTGCTTCCGAGCCTTTCGTTCCGATGCAACTCTTTCCTGGGCCGGAGCCACTTCAGCTGTGGGTGCGAATGCATAGGGCGCTGGCTCTGCTGGCAAAGGCGTGAAGAATCGAGTAGCTCTTTCCCTCGTTCTGGCGTTATGCGCCCGTCTTCGTCTCCGAGTCAGGGGCATTCTGGGAAGATCGATGTCGATTGTCAACTTTGGATCCATAAATATAGATCTGGTCTACAGGGTTGATCGATTCGTTCAACCTGGCGAAACGATTCACGCCCTCGATCACCAACGCTTTGCCGGGGGTAAGGGCTTCAACCAATCCATTGCGTTGGCTCGGGCGGGCGCGAAGCCTCAGCATATCGGCCGGGTGGGGCCCGATGGGCAGTGGCTTTTGGATATGCTGGAAACCGAGGGCGTCGACACGAAAGGAATCGAGACTTGCGATATGCCTACGGGTCATGCGGTTATCCAGGTCGACGCCCAGGGCGAGAACAGCATTCTGGTCCACGGGGGAGCGAATCAGGAAATTTCAGAAGCTCAATTCTCCAAGGCGTGCTCGCAGCTGGGTGAGGCGGATTGGGTCGTCCTCCAGAATGAAATAAATGCCCTCGCCGCGGTGATGGAGGCGGCTCGGACACAGGGGAGCACGATCGTGCTCAACCCCTCGCCCATGGAAGACTCGATTCATCAACTCCCGCTTCACGCCGTCGACGTTTTTATCCTCAACCGCTCCGAGGGCGAGGCGCTCTCCGGCGAGCGCGAGGTCGAGCGCATTCTCGACGCTCTCCGCGCTCGTTACCCCCGAGCCTCCACGGTCCTCACCTTGGGTGATCAGGGGGTGCGCTATGTCTCCGAGGGGGAACGCATCGTTGTTCCTGCCGAGCCTGTCCGCGCCCACGATACAACGGGGGCGGGCGACACTTTTGCGGGTTTTTTCCTGGCGGAAAGGTATGCCGGAGTCGACCCGACACCCGCGCTGCGCACGGCCTGCCGCGCGGCGGCGCTTTGCGTGACCCGCCCGGGTGCAGCCGCCTCAATCCCTCGACGATCGGAGCTCGCACAGGAATCGTAGCCCCCAATTGGGCTGGCTCCGGCATGGAAGGATCGGCTGGGATATCGGCAGTTCGGTCTCTTCTCGCTACCTTGCCTGTATGAAAGGGCGATCCAAAGGCCGTTCCGAGAGCCGCGCGCAGGACCGGCCGTCCCAGGGCCCCCCTGCGTGGCAGGTCTTGGCCGTGGTCGCTCTCACCGTTTTGCTCCTTGGGGGTGTCTACGGTCAGGTTGCCCAGCACGAATTCGTCGATTACGACGATTTCAGTTATTTCATCAATGACCCCAGGCTCGATGGTGAACTCCGAGTCGATGATTTCATTTCCGCCTTCGCGGAACCCTATGTGGCGAACTGGTCGCCTATCACTTCAATCTCGATCCGCCTGGGTGACGCGGTCCACGGCCCCGACCCCGGCAGTCATCTCCTGACGAATCTTTTCTTTCACGGTCTTGCTTCGATTCTGCTCTTCGCGGCTCTGCTTACGATGACCCAACGGGTTGGAGCCAGCGCCTTCGTGGGGCTCGTTTTCGCGGTTCATCCCCTTCATGTTGAGTCAGTCGCGTGGGCCTCGGAACGGAAGGACGTATTGGCTGCGGCTTTTTGGATGGCCGCTCTTCTGATGTATGGGCTACAAGCCGCGCGAGCTTCCCGGTGGCGTTACGGAGCACTGCTCGCGTTCTCCACCTTGGCGATGCTCTCGAAACCCACGGCGGTCGGTCTCCCCATCACGCTCTTGCTGCTGGATTATTGGCCGCTGGGCACGATTTCAGATCGTTCAAGCTTGATTCGCAAGGTCATCGAAAAGTGGCCGCTGGTCATCATCGCCGGTTTCGTGGCGATCATGACCTTCGTGGTTCAGGACGCCGCGGGGGCGAGGCAGACGGCCTGGCTTTCGTTTTGGACTCGCTGCCTGAACGCAGGCCTGAGTTATTGGACCTATCTCATCGACTCTCTATGGCCCGCCAACCTGGCTGTTTTCTACCCCTATCCCGATTCGTCTCGATTGGAGTCGTGGCAACCGCTGGCCGCCTGGGCATCACTTGCCCTGGCGACCTTCCTGAGTCTCCGATGGGGATTGCGGCGCCCGTATCTGCTCGTTGGATGGTGGTGGTTCATGCTGACCTTGATTCCGATGATCGGCTTCGTGCAGGTGGGGACCCAAGGCCATGCCGATCGCTACATGTACGTGCCCATGGTGGGTCTGCTTCTCGCTACGGCCTGGGGTATTTCGGATCTTGTTCGCTCGCATCAGCGGGTTCAGTGGGTCAGCCCTGTGCTGGCAACAATGGTGGTGACTGCCTTGGCGTTCGTCGCGCATGGCCAAGTCGGGCATTGGAAAAATACAATCGCACTTTTTGACCATGCCCTGGAAGCAACCGGGCCCAACCCAGTCGCTCATCGCGTCCTTGGTGTGGCTCATTGGGAGCAGAGTCGGCCTTCTCTGGCCGAAGAGCATTTGCGGATGGCAGTCGAACTTGATCCGGGTTGGTCCGATGCACGCCTGGCTTTGGCGCTCTGCCTCAACCACCTGGGCAGATTCGAAGAAGCACGGCTTCATTTCATTCAAGCTCGCGCGGATGGTGCCGACCTCGGCCGGGTCCATGGCGGCCTGGGCCTGGCCGCGCAGCAGTTGGGCGAAGAAGCGGTGGCGGCCAGGGAGTATCGTGCCGCGCTGGCGCTTCGTCCCGAGGAGTGGGAAGTTGCGAACAATCTCGCCTGGTTGTTGGCGACTTCGCGGGATGCAGGGGTTCGAGATCTCCCGGAAGCGCTTGGGTTTGCGCAAATAGCCGTGGCGGGAGTTCCCGGAAACAGCGATTTCCTGGAGACCCTGGCCCGGGTGTATGCGGAATCAGCGCGGTACCCAGAGGCGGCCGAAAGCCAGAAGCGAGCCCTCGATGCTTTACCTGGCGACGCGGAAGAGCGCCGACGGCGCCAGCTTCGAGATGACTTGCGGGACTATCTCGAACAAGCCTCCATCCAGGGAACGCGCTGAATGGGCATTGGGTGAAATTGAATCACTGCCCGCCCTGGCTAGTAGTGGTTCTAGAAGGTCACCTGTAAGGTCACGCCAAATGTGCGCGGGTCGCCAATGGCGTAGATGACTGATTGTCGGAACCTCGCCAGATTGATGGCGTCCAGACGATATTTCTTGTCCGCCAGGTTCCTGACCCAACCCGCGATCTCCAACCGGGAATCGGCAGTTCGAAAGGCGAGTCGAAAGTTCATCAGCCAAAGGGGAGCCTGGCCGATCTCGGGGTTGTCCTCCGGGCCAAAAAAGACCTGGTCCTTGAAACTCCAGTCGAAGCGCGGCGTCAGGGTTCCGTAGTTGGATTCGAGGGGCCACGACAAATAACCCGAGAAGGCGAATTCTGGAGCGTTGACCAGTTGGTTCCCGGAGTAGTCGCGGGCGCTTATCGTTTGCAAGCCGTCGCCATCCAGTTCGGTTAGTGAGTTCGCGAACTCCAGATACTTGCCACGCAAGTAGCCGAAGGAGCCCAGGAATTCCATGTTCTCCAGAAACTCGGGGACAAGACCTCGAAGTGGGAATGCCCTGATCTCCAACTCCGCTCCGTAGATCCTGGCTTCGTTCGCGTTGATGAGTTGCGCGATGGGGACCGCATTTTGGGTATTCCGCAGGGTGAAGATCTGGATATCGCGATAGATATAGTAGAAGGCAGAGAAATTGAACATGAACGAATTGTCCAGCCAAGTTGTTTTCGCACCGAATTCGAATGCATCCACTTCTTCGGGCTTCACCGGCTCGGTGAGTAGATCGCCTTCATCGTCGGTAAAGCGAGGGTTCAATATCGCGCCGTTGAGGTGTGGTCCCTTATATCCTCGAGAGTATTTGATATAGACAATGTTATTTTCGCGCGGCTTGTAGTTGAAGCTGAGATCCCCACTTAGGCCCGTATCCGATACTGTGCCCGGCGGCGGCGTGACCACCCCGGGTGGAACGAGGTTTCCACTATACGGATCGAGCCGGCTGGTCTCGAGGTTCATGGTCTTGTTTTCGTAGTTCAGTCGAGCGCCGCCATCGACAGAGAACAACTCATTGGGGGACCAACTCGCCCACCCGTAGACCGCCGCGTAATGGGTACCAAGGTGGTAACGCTGGATCGTGGTATTCGTGACCTTATCCAGGTCGAAGATATTCGAAACATTGAGATCTTCGTAGAGGTAGCTGGCGCCGGTCTCCAGGGCGAGGGGTCCGTCGCTGTCGTATATCAGTTTGAACTCCTGGCTCAGTTGCCACGCGTCGTTCTCAAGGGTCGGCTCCAAGGAGATCAAGGGGCTTGCATCCAGGTTGGTACGGACTCGTCGTTTATTGCCTTCGAAACCCGAGATCGTCTTGAAGAGCAAGCTGTGGTCTGCCCGGATCGAACCCGTCAGGCTCGTTCCGTAGAGATCAAGCTTTTCGGGATCGTTGCGGTTGTAGCTGCCCGCATGGGGGTCGCCTTCGAGAGGGTCGACGTATCGAATCGTTGCGAAGCCAGAATCGTCGAAAGTGATCACCGCGTTATCGGGGTCGGAGTAGCCGAGCGCGTCGCGGTGTGTGAAGCTGATGAACTCCCCGTCGCTGGATTGACGGGCTCCCTTTCCTTGAAATTGCCGAGATCCTCCGTTGTTCTGACCACCATGGATGTTGAGGATCCAGTCGGTTCGTTCATTGGGCTGCCAGCGCATCAGGCCGCGAACCGCCCAATTGTCCACGTTGTTCACCAGGCGGTCCACCGGCGGAGGCCCAGGAGCGGGGTTGTCGGGAAAATTCGGAAAACCTACCCAGCCTGGAGTCCATCCGGGCCCACTCAATCCTGCGGGATTGATGCCGGTGGCAAGAGGCTCGAGCGGGAGCATCGTATCCGAATTGAAACAGCCGCGAGACGCTCCGTAGGGGTCGGCGTGAGGCGTCACCGCTGTGCTGTTTTGGGGGCTGGTTCCGGGCGAGGTGGCGTTGTATTCGCCATGAACTCGGTAGTCAAAGTCGGCTGCCGCATTCAGGCCGGGTGGTGGCGTGGGCGGTGGTCGGCGGTCCTTCCAACGCGCGTCGCCGCAGCGGTTGAGCGTGGTCCCGTCGCGCTGACGAAAGACCCCCGCGATTCGGACCGTCAGCTCCTCGCTTAGGGGAACCTCAAAGGCGCCCTCGGCCTCGATGTTGTTGTAGTTTCCGTAGGTTATTTTGGCCTGCCCGTTCACGTCACCAGTGGGCTTACGGGAAACGACTCGAATCGCCCCCGCAGAAGCATTTCGGCCGAAGAGTGTTCCCTGGGGTCCACGGAGAACTTCAACCTGCTGAACGTCGAAGAGTTGGGACAATTGCCCGGCCGGAGAGTTCATGTAGATGTCGTCGTTGTAGACGGCGACTGACGATGCCGAGTTGGCGTTGAAGTCGCGAAGCCCGACCCCGCGGATGAAGAGGGTGGGGTTTGAGGCGGCGAAGACGGTCCGAATCTCGAGATTGGGTGTGAACTGGGCGATGTCGGCAATGTTCTGGGCACCCAGGGCATCCAGGTACTCGGCGTCGAATGAGGCGACCGATACCCCGAGATCCTGCAGGTTCTGCGAACCGGCGCTGGAGGTGACGACGATCTCCTCGATGGAGCGGAACTGCTCATCGAGCAAGGGCATGTCATCCGGGGCGGATGGTTCTTCCCTTGCTTCGGCAGGAGAAATTTCGACGTTCCCGCCCGACTCTCCAGCGGGGCCGGGAACACTCTCCCGCTCAGTAGCGACAGTCGCCGGTTCGGGGGCGGGGTCGCTCGCTGACTCCTGGGCGCTGGCCTCTCCGGTCGTCAATAGGGCTGCCAGAGTTACGGCTAAGAGCCACCACTTGGAGATCATTCGCCCGTTCATGTGGTTGTGGTTCCCCGGAGCCTTTAGATCTCTCTAATCTTAGATCTCTCTAATCAGATCTCTCTAAATGGAGGGTCCCACTTGACGCCTAGCTACCGAAGTCTCTTCCGAGAGGGGCGTTGACCAGATTGTCGAGGGGCATTCTGAGGAAAACGTCATACGCATTGTCGAGGCTTTCCATTCCTCCCGGGGCCGAAACCAACGCAGCTGGAACCAGAATCACGGCCCCTAAAACAACGCCCATTGCACCCAGCGGCCGGAGAACCATGGCATCAAAAGCTCGGTCTGCCTGGCTTGGCCCGCCCTCTTCCTGGGCAAAGGCTTGAGGAGTCCCCGAGGCCAGTAGCAAAGCGATGATTAGGGAGACTCTCAGCAGGGCTCGCAGCGTGCCTGAAAAATTAATTTTCATGGGTAAAAATCCTCTTTCTATTTTCTAAACCCTACCAGGTCCAATTGGGCAGCCAGGAAAAACGAATGCCGCCTCCGCCTTGGGCGATGAAAGGGTCAGGTTCGATCGAGTAGGTTGTCAGGTTGGCCGGGTCCGAGTCCACGGTCGAGAAAACCTGTTGACCTCCGCTCACGATCCAGGCGAAACGGGTCTCGAGAAAGAGGCTGACCCGTAGATCGCGCCATCGGTACACGAGTGCGTCGCCTTGAAGGCTGGCGCCGACGGCGTGCGTCGTGGACGAGGAGACAGGCGAGGAGTAGACCGTCTCCCCTCTGCCCTGAATATCACGTGAAGTGGTTCCGGTCATCGAGAAAGATTGGCCCAGGTAGTCGACGGCCGTTCGCAGTCGTACCTGTCTCTGCCATGCGGGGATTACGATTTGAAAGCCTGTACCCACGTACCACTGGGAATTGATTTGAGTTTCAACCCGGTTCCGAATGGTGCAACCTGTAATAGGGTCAAACGGATTTTCGCTGATACCGCAATTGGCCCCAATCACCGCTGACGGAACCGGTGGGCTTAGCCCGGGGGAATAGCTGTCAATGGATCTGTAGGCAGTGAATTCTTCCTCGAGGATGACCTGGGCCCCAACTTGAGCAAAGATCCGAGGCTCGAGTTCGCTCTCGAACAGCGCAGGCGTAGCAAGAGATACATCGAATCGGAAGCCAGGGCTGGCCAGACCGTCCGTGGTCGAATTCGCGGAGTTTGCGCCCAGACCGCTGATGACTCGGGCGTCTTGATCCTGAACGTGCATGAGGAATCCGATGCTCAGTGAAGGGATCCACAGATCGGGGCCGTCCAAGTTGGGCTCGGCGACAGTCGGGCTCGCCTCTTCCTCTTCCTCATCGGCCCATACTGGCGCGCACACCAACGCCACGGCGATCAGGGCCAGGGCCCCGAGTAGAGTTGGGCGGCTAAGGCCACCACGTAACCAGCGTTTCATTCGGGATTGCACCTCAACGCTCCTCCTGCCTGGATCTCGAATTCGCTGCGGTTCACAGCGAGTGGGGCTGTTCCTACTTGTTTCGTTTCTTGCTGGTCTCTTCATGATACTTCGTGAGCACTTTTTCGGAGAGGTGCTCTTCGTTGTGCGCTACCCACTGGCCTGCTGCGCTGGGCTCTCGACGTGCCCAGTTCATGAGCGGCAAGAGGATTGCCTTCTCCCGCTCACGGGCGTCGGGAACCCGCAATGCCCACTTGAGAGATTCTTCTGGCGGGCCGGAAGCGTAGAAATGTGAAAGGGCGAAAATCGCCGGCTGCATTCCCTCGGTCGCCATGTTCTCTCGCAGATAGGGGTAGGCCTTTTCAGGCTGCTTTTTAAGAAGCGTATACGCTGCTTCGCGAACCGCGTGTCCCCGGGCTTCCGAGGGAGGCTGTGAGAGTATCCAGGCAAAGCCCGCATCGATATCTCTCAGCACATAGGTGCTTCCAACTGCAGCAATCGAACCGCTTTCGACCCAGGGCTTGATGGGCTGCGTGTCGAACCACTCGGCGGCTTGCAAATAATCTAGACGGACGAGCAACTCCAAGGTGGCGGTGAAGGCCGCCGTTTTGAGCCCGTTGGGCGCATCTCGCGGCATCGCGTCCGTCCACCCCATGAGAATTTCGGGATCGCGTCGCACCATTTCCAGCATCATGCGGACCATCAGAAATTGCCGTGTGTCGCGCTCCCCGGGTTCATCCGCGGGCATTTCGCCGAGAAGTTCGATGGCCACCTTGCTCTCACCGGCCATCCCTGACCCTTGGATAATGTTGTTACGGACAATCTTGAATTTCTCTTCAGAACTCGGAATCGTTCGCAGAAACGCAAGCGCTTCCTCGTCTCCCCCAAGCGCAACCCAGGTGGCGATCGACTGGGCCGCCGCGTTTCGTCCCAGCGAGCCCGTTTGGGCGAGTGCCCACTCTACAGCGGCCTGTCTGTCAACACTCGTCCAGGCGCTGACGATGGGGTCGGATTCGCATCGGCCCACCAGCGCATAGGCCTTCTGCAGGGCGATACCCGCGCCAGCGGCGTTCTCGGCGTTTAGTTGGGATGCGGCCGCGGATAGTGAGGTCAACCTCGCAAAGGGATCGGGCTTCGAGAAAGCCTCGGTTAGCCTTCCCTCAAGCTCATCTGCGCTCAGTTGGGTTGCGGATTCAGTGGGCCGCTGATCTGCACTCTCACAAGCAAAGGCAAAGACGATCACTCCCGTCAAAACAGCGACTTGCGCCGAAAGCTTCTTCGAATGCAGCAGAATACGCGCGATCATGCCTAGAACCTTACCTGAAGGGTCGCACCGTAGGTGCGCGGATCGCCCATGGCATGGAGAACTGAACTACTGAATCGGGAGAGGTTGATCATGTCTACCGAGTAGGCCTTGTCGGTCAGGTTGCGCACCCAACCCGCCAGCTCGATCACGCCGTCAGGCGTCGTGTATGCGACGCGCATATTCATGAGCCAGAAGGCATCTTCCGCGATGTTGGGATCGTTCTCCGGGCCGAAGAAGATGTCGCTCTTGAAGGTCCAGTCGAAGCGCGCGGTCAGCGTTCCGTAATACGAAACCCAGGGCCAGGCTGCGTAGCCCGAAAAGGCGAACTCGGGCGAATTGATCAGCCGGTTGCCCGAAAAGTCGAAAGAGTTGACCTTCTGAACGCCGCTGTCCAAGTCATACGAGATGAGGGTTTGAGTGAAGTCGGTGTAGGTGCTGTTGAGCCAACCAAAGGACGCGAATACCTCGAGGCCATCGATTTCTTCGGGTACCAGTCCATAGAGAGGGTGGGACCGCACCTCGATCTCGGCCCCGAAGATGTCTGCATCGTTCGCATTGATCAACTGTTGCACCGGGACATCGCCGTTGCCCGAGTTCCGCAGTTGGAAGATCTGGATGTTTTGGTAATCGTAGTAGAAGACCGATCCATTGACGCTGAGGGTATTGTCCAGCCAGCTGGTTTTTACGCCGAGTTCCAGCGCGTCGACTTTCTCGGGCTTTACCGGCGTTGTCAACGGCCGCGAGTCATCCGTCGTCAGCCGCGCGTTCAGGATCAATCCGTTGATATGGGGTCCCTTATAACCTCGCGAGTATTTGAAAAAGATCAGGTGCTCGTCGGTGGGCTTGTAGTTGAAGGAAATATCGCCACTGATCCCGGAATCCGAAACGTATTCGTCAACGTTGGTCGGGGGGCGATCCGGTATGCCGGTGAAGGGGCTCACCCGGAGGGTGCTGAGTTTCATGTCCTTGGATTCGTAGTTGAAGCGTCCCCCTGCGACCACAGCGAAGTCTTCGACGGGGACCCAACTCATCCACGCGTAGGCCGAGGCGTAGTTGGTCTTTAGCTTGTAGTCCTGGATCGAGGTGTTGTCGACCGGATTGATATTGAACTCGTTGCGCGTCCTCAGGTCCTCGTGCAGGTAGTTCGCGCCCATTTCGCCAATCAGTCCGTTTTCGCCCTCCCAGATCAGCTTGAACTCCTGGGTCAACTGCCAGGCTTCGTTGTACAGAATGGGCTCGAGAATTCTAAAGGGGTTGCCGTCCAGATTGACCTTCAGGGAGCGCTCGTTGCCCTCGTACCCGGAGATGGTCTTGAAGAGAAGGGTGTCGTTAATTCGAATGTCGCCTGTCAGGCTGGTGCCGTAGAGCTTTAGATTTTCCGGCTCATTGATGTTGTAATCGCCTGCGAAGGGGTCGCCGTCTGCTGGGTCGGTGGCATAGTGGAAGTCGAGACCGCCGTCTGCATCTGCGTTAGGGCTGACGCTGAGATTGTCGCGATCGTAATATCTGTACGTGGTCGTGTGGGTGTCGAAGTTGGGGTTTTCACTCTCCAGCGAACCGGACGCCCCAATCACCTGGAACTGGCGGCCACCGCCATCGTTCCGCCCGCCGTGAATATTGAGTACCCAGTCGACGTCATCACTCGGTTGCCAGCGCAGGAGGCCGCGAACGGCCCAATTGGCCATTTGGTTCACGTACTGGTCGACGGGGGGGGGCGCTGGTGCGGGATTATCAGGAAAATCATTAAAGCCCACCCAACCGGGGGACCAGCCTTGACCCGGCTGGGATGCGGGGTTGGTTCCAGTGCTAATTGGGACGATAGGCGCCATCGTAAAGGTGTTGAAGCAGCCGGTCGAACCGCCGTAGGGGTCATATGTCGGATTGTTGACTTGTTCATTCGTCGGCGGAGTGAAAATGCCGTGGACTACGTAGTCGAAGTCGTAGAAAGTCGACGCCGGCTTGCGGTCCTTATAGCGAGGGTCGCCGCAACGGTTGAGCGTCGTACCGTCGCGCCGGCGATAAACGCCCGAGATGCGCGTCGTCAGGGTGTCGGTGATGGGAACCTCGAAGGCACCCTCGGCTTCCACGTAGTTGTAGTTCCCGTACGTGACCTTCGTATGACCATTGATATCTCCCGTCGGCTTGCGGGAAATGACCCGGATCGCCCCAGCCGACGCGTTGCGGCCGAAGAGGGTGCCCTGGGGGCCGCGGAGGACTTCGACCTGCTGGACATCGAAGAGTTGTCCCAATTGGCCGGCTGGCGAGTTCATGTAGATATCGTCGTTGTAGACGGCCACTGAAGAGGAAGAGTTGGCGTTGAAATCGCGGAGCCCCACGCCGCGGATGAAGAGGGTGGGGTTGGAGGCGGCGAAGACCGTACGAATTTCGAGATTGGGTGTGAACTGGGAGATGTCCGCAATGTTCTGGGCGCCCAGGGCATCGAGGTACTCGGCGTCGAAAGCCGCGACCGATACCCCGAGGTCCTGCAGGTTGCTTCCCCCCGCCTGGGAGGTGACGAGGATCTCCTCTACGGCCTTGTAGCGCTCGTCGATTTCCTTATCGACGTCCTCGCTGTCGACGTCGAGATAAGCGGAGAGTTCTTCCGCTTCGAAGTCTTCGGGCTGCTGCTCGGTCGAAGCCTCGGAAGGGTCATCCGACTCCGCTGCGGGATCGCTGGATGCTTGGGCCGCTGCGATGGTCGGGCATAATGCAAGCGATAGGAGCGCGGAAATAATCAGGGTCCCGCGGCTCGCCAACCGCCAATTGATGGAAAACATTAGAAGTCGATCCTCCGTGACTACCTAAACAACTGCTTCTCGCATGGGTCGAAAACTCATTCGACGGAATACCCGAGTGCTCGAAGCTGGCGCAAGTGCATTTCGTCAATTTCTACCTCGGGCGCACCGCCTTCCCATGGTGTTCCCGATTCAAGATGATGCTGGGCCTGTTCCCGAAGTCTCTCCAAATCGTTGGAGTGTGACTCGGCCAAGTTCCTCACTTCGCCGGGATCGGCGACAATGTCAAAAAGTTGATCCAGGTCTTGGTCGTCCGTGTCGTGGATCAAGCGCAGATTTCCTTCCCGGACGGCAACGATGGTGGATGGGGCCTCTTCGAGTTTTCCCCAATTTCTGTCCAACTGGGCAAAGCCCAAATCCCGGGCACGAAGCGCTTCCGGCTCCAGATCCTTCTCTTCATCGAGAAGGAGCGGTAGGCGGGAAATTCCATCGACGTCAGGGGGACCCGAGATCCCTAGCATGTCTAGTACAGTTGGCCAAATGTCGATGTTCTGAGTCCGGCTGTAGACCACCGCGGGCGGGTTTAGCTTGAAGGGCAGGCTAATGATGAAGGGCGTCAGAACCACCTCCGGATACAGGTCCCGCGCGTGTCCCTCGCTGCCGTGTTCGCCGAAGGCCTCGCCGTGATCGGACGCCACCACGATGACCGTCTTCTTTGCGAGGTCCATTCGGTACAGCGCCATCAGCAGTTCGCCGAGCTGGCTGTCGGTCCAAAGTATTGAATTATCATAGGAATCCGAATAGGAGTTCCCGAAAATCGCAGTGTTCTCGGTGGATATATATTGGTGCACGTCCATCATGTGCAGATAGAGAAACCAGCGCTGGTCGCTGTGGGCTCGAATGAATTCCATGGCAGAGAAGATCACATCGATGTCCGTCCCATCGATTCGGCCCGCTCGGGCCTTCTGCCTCATATCAGCCGGTGCCTGCTGGCCGCCGGGCGTCTGGTAGATCTCGAACCCCTGGGAGAAGCCGAAATTGGGGGCCACCCAGCCATTTCTCCAGATGCCCGCGGTGACGTAGCCCGCGTCTGCGAAGAGTTCGGCAGGGGTCTCGGCTTCGTCCGCAAGGGCGTCCACGTGTTGGACGACATCGGTGCGGACGGGGTAGAGGCCCGTCCAGAGTGAAGCCATGGAGGATTTTGTCCAGGAAGACTGGGCGCGGTTCTCCGCGAAGCGGATTCCCGTGAGGGCCAGGTAGTCCAGCGCCGGGCTCGTTTCGCGATCGTAGCCATAGGAGCGGAGGCGATCGGCACGGAGGGTATCGATCAGCACGAACAAGACGTTGATATCGTCTCGCTCGCGCAACGTTCGGAGGTCCTCCACGGTCCCCGTGGGCCGGTCGTCGGGGTTCTCATCTCCGCCGCCCCAAATCAGGTAGGCCCCCACCAGGAAGGCCGCAGCGATCAGTAGCCCGACCAAGCCCTGTTTGCCCCGATTTGCCGCCATCAGTTCTCCTCGGTCTCGTTGAGTTCGATTGGCTCTTCCTCGGCCTGCTCCAGTTCGGAGAGTTCGCTCAGGAGGGCACGCGCCGAATCCGCCATGGCGAACGTCTCGTTGGCCGATAGGGCCTCTTCGAGCCGCCGGGTGGCATCGGCGTTTCGCCCAATGGCGATCAGGACTCGGCCGAGGTGGTAGAGTGCGGAAGCCGGTTCGGGTTGAAGTGCGATCGCTTGTTGAAACGCCGAGTGCGCTTCGGGCATCTCACCCCGTTCATATCGAACCAGACCGAGGGTTTCGAACGCGTTGGGTCTGAGGGTGTTGGACATGCGCGCTGCCAGGCGGGCCAGGACCAGGGTCTCGGGACCCGTATCGCCGCGTTGCAGGGCAAATTGGGCCAACCACGCCGCGGAGTCCCCATGCCAGGGATAGCGCTCCAGGACTGCCTGCAGGCGCGTCTCTCCCTCCTCGGCCTGGCCCGCAGCCAGGATTGACACGGCGGCGTTGAAGCCGTGCTCCGCCTTGTCGGGCTCGAGTTCGGCCGCTCGGTCATATTCTGCTGTCGCGCCCTCATGGTCTTCCTGTGAAGTCAGCCAGCGTGCGAGCAGAACCCGTGCCTCGACCAACTCAGGATCGAGCATCACCGCCCGCTGATAGGCTGCAGCGGCTTCCTCCCCCCGCTCGGGATCGAGATCAAGCGTCATGCCCAGGGCGACCTCGAGCCGAGCAGATTCAGGATGGCTGGCCTGAGCCCGCTGGACGCGCTCGAGGGCCGCTTGGGCTTCACCGGCTCCCGTGGTCATCCGGGCCCAGGCGGCGAGCGCGAGGAAGTATTCGGGCGAGTCGATTTCGTTCTCTGCGTCCAGGAGTTCAAGAGCCTGTTTGGGAACCCGCATGGCCTCCAGCGCCATGGCGTGTTGGGCCAGACCCTGAGCGGGTTTTCCTGCCGCGGCGTACGCTTGATGTACTCCGGCCAGAACACCGCTCACCCGTGCTGCGACGGCACTTTGGACGATCAGGTCCAGGGCGTCGGTGTCTCCCGGGTTCTTCATCAGGTAGAGGTTGACGGTGTTGAACGCGCCCTCAGGCGACCCTTGGAGGAGTTGCATCCGGGCCAGCACAATACCGGCGTCGCTCATGGTGGCATCCGACCGCAAGGAATCCTGGTAGAGACCCGCGGCCTCGTCGAATTCACCGATTCGCATGGCGGCCACTGCGGCCATGTAGCGCGCCCCGGGGTTCGAGGGCCAGAGTTTGAAGGCCTCGAAGTATTGATCGAGAGCCTTTCGCGGTTGACCCTCGGCGAGGTTCAGACGCGCCTCGATCAGAAGTTTGTGAACAGGTTCGCTTAGGTGGGGAAGGACGCGCCGCACCTCATCGAAACGCTTCGCCTGAATCAGGATGTCCGCATAGGCGAAGAGTCCGTCCTCGGAGCCCATGGACTGGAGCATCTCGAACTCTCCCTGCATCAGTCCGTAGCCGACTTCCCCTCCGGTCTGGAGCGCGATGGCGTTGGCGATTGCATCGGCCGCCCGAGGCATGTCATCGATCGAAACGTAGTGTTCGGCCAACTCCAGCCAGCCTTGCGGTGCTTCCAAGTACTCGGCGGTTCTGAGCAGGACGTCGGTGGCTTCCGCCACCTGGCCGCTTGCACGAAGTTGGGCGGCCAGCAGCACCTGGATCATCAGCCGGCCCTTTGCAGCTTTCAGGCTGGCCTGCTCGGTCAGGAGGTCGAGCACCCGGTCGCCCTGGTTGCTCTGCTCGAGGAATTCGATCATCGGGTAGAGGACTTCCTGGGCGGCAGGAGATTCCGCCAAGCAGGCGTCGAAGGCCGCTCCAGCCGCCTCGGTCTCACCCAGCTTATGCTGGTAAAGCGCTGCATTGGCACAGGCGCGGGCCTTCAGCCCGGGAGGGAGGCTCTGATCGGTTTTGACTTTGGCCGAGATCAACTCCATGACCTCGCTGGCCTCTTCCAGGCGGCCCAGTTTAAGCAGGATATTGGCCCGGGTTTCCTGTAGAGGGAGGAGATCCGGGGTGGCTTCCAACAAGCGGTCGAGGTCGGCCAGTGCGGCATCGTGATTCAGGTTGCCCGCGTGAGCACCCGCCCGGAGCCGCAGTAGAACGGGATTGGAGGGGTCCTCTTCGAGGCCCTGGGTGGCGAGTTCGGCGGCTTCCGAAGGCGCCCCGCCTCGAGCCAGGGCCTCCACCAATGGGATCAGCGCCGTCCCCTCTGCACCTGTTTCTCTAAATGCCCGCCTGAGTGGCCAGACGGCCAGGCTGGGCTGTCGGTTGCGCAAAAGCGCCAATCCGTACAGCTGTACTAATTCGATGTCGGAAGGGGTTTTTTTGAGCTCGGCCTGCAGGAAATCCACGGCCGCCTGGAACTGACCGGTTTTGAGGAGTTCTCGGGCGCGGGTATTGGGTTCTTGTCCGCAAGCCGTCAGCAAAAGCTGGACCAGAAGCAACAGGATCGCGCCGCTCGATCGAAGTAAGCGTCCCATCTTCCCCGCGGGGCAAGCTCGTATGAGGTGCCTGGGCTCTTTCAGCATGTCATGGACATCGTTCGATCGTCCGGAAGGCGCTCGCTCATTCTTTTCTCTTGCTTTCTTCAAGGAAATCATTGGATAATCATACTCTAGGCAAGTTCAGGGGCGCTGAGGATGCGACCAAAGCCCCTGATGGGGAAGGAGAAAACGGGTCGGCTTGAAGCTTCGAGTAGGGTCGATCCAAGATCTACCAAATCCAATTTGCGCCCACGCATTCGCTTTTCGGTCGAGTGCAAATAGCAGAAGCAGTCTGGAAGTGAAACCAGCTTGGCGATCCGAAAGTGAGCCGCCCGGTGGGCGAAAGGCAGTATCTGTAAAACAGTATCCGTAAAGAACCAGTAACCAATAAAGAACCAAAAGAAAGTGCAGGCTGATCGAGCAAGTACAGCAAGAGCGACAAGCGAAATCGCATAATTGCAATTTACTGATAAGCAACGAAACAAGGAGAGGCCGAAATGAAAGCAAGTCATAAATTAGTAGTCAGCTTGGCCGCGTTGGTCGGGTTTATGTTCGTCGCCATGACAGGGCCGGCCTTGGCAGGCCCGGTTCAGTACACGTCGGTGCTCAAGTCAGGGTTCGCTGATTCGTACCACGGCAGTGTTTCGAATAACGGCCTGCCGGTCTGCGCGCAGGACAATCGGATCTTCCTGCAAATCGCGCCTGGCGTTTTTCTGCCGAACGTGCTGCTCAAGCATGAAACTGGCACGATGTATGGCCAGGGTTATGCGTCTCAGGGCGCGGGCACGCACGCGAGTATCATGTTCCCCGCAGCAGAGAAGCTGGCGTCGACTACGGGAACAAATATCGCGGGTCTGACCAACGTAGGTAACGGCGGCGCGTTCGCGCGTATCCGTGCAACCTGCCAGGTTGTCGCACCTCCGTTCATCAACCCTCGCCTCCGAAGCCGAACCCAGTTCGCTGGTGGTGGCGGCCCGGGTGTGGCGGGAACCCTCTCGCAGAACAACGGCTTGGACTTCGTTGGCGCATCGCTTTCGGTTCCGATCCCGTTCTTCCCCCCCGGTGACGGCAAGCAGCAGCTGACGAAGGGCCCCCGGAACTTTGGTGGCGCTCTTCCCGCAGTCACGACCGGCCCCACGATCTACAGCAGCTGGGTCAGCTCGATGAATCGCGGTCTGGGTAATGGCGTCCAACTCGGCATCAACACGACGATCATTACGCCGACGGCCACCAACCCGGCCACAGCCATGGTGCTGAAGACCTTTGGCAAGGTGAACTACGCGGGTGGCTATCTCCCGACCGGCCCGAACAAGGCCGGTGGTGATACCCCGACCCACCGGGCATCGACTGATCCCCAGGCTCTGCCCACGGGTATGCAGACCACCTTCACGAACTTCTTCGCCTTCCGCACGCCGGGTGGTGCGACGAAGGATCAGCAGGGCTTCATCAAGACTGTGGGCGGTGGTAACACCAAGGGCACGGGTTATATGTCCTCTGCGGCCATCAACTCGCCCTTCCAGATCCGCATCGCCATTCAGCAGTTGACCACGGGCACGGTGCTCCACACGGACATGGTGGGTGACTACCTGACCGTTCGCGGCACCACGGGCGCCGACCTGACGGGTCTTGCGAGCCCCGGCGGCACAACGCGGCGACTCTCGACGGTTGCTCCGTTCTCCGCGACCATCAACGGGATCGGTCCCTTCGGCCTCAACGCCTTCCTGAGTCTTACGGGCGGCGCATTGGGCTTCGGTGGTATCGGTCAAAGTACGTATAACTTCGCGCCCGCCCCGGTGCCGGAGCCCGCGAGCATGCTCGCCATTGGCTTTGGAACCATGGCGCTCTTCGGTCTCCATCGAGTTCGGGAGAATCGTCGGAAGTAGAGCCAGCTCCAGAATCAAGGAGCCACTCTGAAGTCAGGAGGGGCGGTAGGCCAACGCGGCCTACCGCCCCTTTCTTGTTTCATTTCTTGTTTGATTGCGTGTTTCCCGGTCTGGCGTTCAAGCCTTCCGCCATGCGTAGCGTAGCCGGCATTGATCGGGTGATAGTTGCGCCGGAACTCGCTCGTTTGCGGATGCCGAACTTGAATGCAGCGCCTTCGCCGTGATCCCTTTATGGGCGTACATGTCCCGAAACCGGTGAGCCCAGGATTCCGCCCTCGAATTCGTAATCCACCGGCCTGCCGTCCTGGAGGACGGTGATCACTGCGATCTCGCCAGGTCCGATGCTTTCCCTCAGGACGCCCAACTGATCGACGTCCCATACGCGGACACCGTTGAATCTCAAGATCACATCGCCGGCCCCCAAGCCTTTCTCCCAGGCCGGGCTTTGGTTCGTAACGCTGTGGAGCGAGACCTCGTTGCCCTTGTTAGCGGCATAGCGCGCCGCTGCGTAGTCGTCTTCCTCGAGCGTCTCGGACAGGTTGCTATACGCCTCGCGCATCAGGAGCCGCCGGTCCATGTAGAGGCTGCGATCGGGTTCGGCCTGACTGATGCGATCGAGCTCGGCATCCACTTTGCCCATTTCATCATCCCAGGTCTTGCGGACCTCCTCTGCTTCCCACCGCTTGTAGCCGATCTCTTCCATGCGAGCGATTGCCTTTTCGCGGTCCTCGGCGGAGCCGGAGATCCTGTCTCGCCCCTGGCGCCAGGGGATCTTCCGCCAAGCATAGGGGTCGGCGGCCTTCTTTGTTTCCTCTTTCTTCTCATCCTCTGCGGTTGCGATAACAGTCGGCTTCTTGACCGCGGGGACTGTCGTGGGCGCACGCTCGACGGCCGGGGCTGGGGCATTTTCTGCGGGCTGGGGAACCGGCGAGGCTTCGTCTTGCCCCAGGTTGGCAACGAGCCACGCGCAGAGTGCCACGCCTGCCACAACGATGAGCCAAATCGCGGGTCGAATCTCCTTCATGTGGAGCCTTCCTCCTTTGCCCTTTGCCCCCAAGATATTTGCCATTCGCGCCCGGGTTCTGACGGTCGAACTTCTGGGTGAGTTCGGAAACACTTGGTTTTTCTGCGTAATCCGGCGTGAGTTATACTATACGGGAAGCTCACATGACCAGCCGAGACCGAGAGAAAGCAAGCGACGCCGAGATGCCCGACTCCGATAGAGGGAATTCCAAGGACGGGAGCCTCGTTGGGCTGGCTCTCTTCTGTTGCGGGATCTTCGGTGGAGCTTTCCTGATCTTCTTCGTCCAGCCCATGGTGGCCAAGCGGATTCTGCCTTGGTTCGGGGGTGGCCCCGGTGTCTGGACGCTGTGCCTGATGTTCTACCAGTCCACGCTCTTCCTGGGTTACGCGTACGCCCACGCGCTCGTCCGCTTTGCTCGCCCCACGGGCCAACTTGTGATTCACGGCATTGTCCTGCTGGTCTCCTTCACTCTTCTCCCGGTGCTTCCCGGCGAGGCATGGAAGCCCGGCTCGGAGGCGGATCCGAGCATTGCGATCCTGAGCTTGCTGCTGGCGAATGTTGCGCTTCCCTTCTTGGCGCTCGCCGCGACCGGGCCGCTGCTCCAGGCTTGGTTTGCTCGCCGCTATCCTGGCCGCTCCCCGTACGGCCTCTATGCGGTTTCCAATATAGGGTCCTTGGCGGCTCTGTTGGCCTTTCCCAGCCTGGTCGAGCCCTTTCTCCCCCTGGAAGCAACCGGGACATACTGGTCTACGGGCTTCCTGGTGGCGGGAGCCGTGATTCTCGTCTGCGGGTCGCTTGCCCTGCGCCCCCAGCAAGCGGTCCCCGGAGAGATCCTATCTGAAGAACTGGATCCGGACGGCCCGGTGGATGGGCAGCGCTTCGCGCTCTGGCTCCTCTTACCCGCCTGCGCCGTCGTTCTGTTGATGGCCGTGACCAACAAGCTTTGCCTGGACGTGGCGAGCCTTCCCTTTCTCTGGGTCCTTCCGTTGGGGGTCTATCTCGTCAGCTTCATCCTGTGCTTCGGATCGGAACGCTTCTACCCCCGTTCCTTTTGTGTGGGGGCTGCGGCGGCGGGTCTCGCACTTCAGTACGGCGTCGGGATGTTTCTGCCGTCGTCCCAAACCGGCGCGCCTCTATTCAATTCGCTGCCTTTTCAGATATTCCTTTTCGCGTTCATCCTCTTTTCGCTGTGCATGTTGATGCACGGAGAACTCTACCGACTCCGTCCTTCGCCCAGCCGTTTGACCTTGTTCTACCTCGCCGTTTCGGGCGGGGGCGCCGTGGGGGGATTGTTCGTGGGCCTTGTGGCTCCGAGGGTCTTCGATGGCTATTTCGAGTTGCCGATCGGGCTTGCCCTGGCGGGCATTCTGATGCTTTGGGTGCTGGGCCGCGACCAGGAGAGTTGGCTCCATGTCGGCGGGCCGCGTTGGCGATTCTCGGCAACGGCGGCAGCAGCCGTTGCCCTGATCGGGTACGTCACGGTCCAGACCTTCCAGGTGGATTCGGGCTTGCTTCACCAGGAACGGAGCTTTTTCGGGGTTCTTCGTGTCAACGAAAGCGCGCCGGGCGACCCCAAGGCGATGCGTCGAAGCCTGGTCCACGGAACCACCTTGCATGGGACTCAATTCCTATCCGACGAACTTCGGAAGAGGCCGACATCTTATTTCGGCCTGGCAACCGGTATCGGCGTGGCGCTGATGCAGCGGCCTGCGGGAAGATCGCTGAACGTCGGCATTGTGGGCCTTGGAGTGGGCACCCTGGCGGCGTATGGCCGTAAATCCGACCGCTTTCGTTTCTACGAGATTGATCCCTCGGTCATCGAGATCGCCAGCGATGGAGGCTACTTCACCTTCATCTCTGACAGCATGGCTACGGTCGAAATCGTTCAGGGAGACGCGCGGCTCTCGCTCCAGCAGGAACTCGAAGAAACCGGAGGCAATGCCTTCGATGTTTTGGTCGTCGATGCTTTCAGCAGTGACGCCATTCCCGTGCACCTGATGACGCGAGAATCTTTTGATCTCTATTTCAAGCACTTGAAGCCGGGCGGGATCCTCGCCGTCCACGTTTCGAATCGCTATTTCGATCTCCGCCCCATTGTCTACCGAATTGGCATAGATATGAACGTCGATATCACCACCTTGAGCAACGCTCCCGCTGGACTCCGCGTGGCCAGCCCAGCCAAGTGGATCTTCCTGAGCCGCAACGAATCTCGCTTGCGTGGACTCCGAAGCTTCACGCTGACCCGCCTCAAGAAGCTGGGCCTGGAGGGTGAGTTTATGTCCTTCGGGGTGCCTGCCCGTGCCGGCTACGAGCAGGTGCCTCTCTGGACGGATGACTACAGCAGCCTGCTCGCGCTGATTGGGGGCGCCAACCGGGTCAAGTAGCTGTTAGGGACTCGTGTCTTCTTTTTCGTCACCGGTTTGATTGACGTAGAGGTCGCCGAGCGTTGTAGCCTTGATATACCGGAGCCCCGGCCGTTGTCCCAGGGCGAAGCGGCTCCGGCCGTCGAGCAGCAGGTAGCGCGATTTAATTTCCCCAAGGCGCGGTGGGAACTTGAACCACGAGATCCCGATTCCGGCGGGAACGCCGAGCATTTTTCGGTCGGTCGCGATTTCCAGCTCTGCAAGAATCGTGTTCTGCCAGCCATCCGGGTTCGCGTCGAATTTGATGACGGGAGCGATTTCATCGGCGAAGGCCTGTATCTCAGAGCTTACGGATTCGTATCGGGTAGAAGAAAAGAGGAAGGTGTAGGCGCCCAGAAAAGAGGGCGTCGCTATGACGTTGATCGCCAGCAGGAGTCCGAGGACGAGATACCTGCGTTGAGCGATGAATATGAGCATGCTGAGTAAGAGAACCGGCGCCAAGAGCCGAAAATCTCTCCAGCCGAACACTTCGTAGAGGAGTACGGTCATGATTAGGAGAAGCCCTGTGCTTGCCAGGATGACTGTGCCCTCTCGGCCGCGGGCGTCGTCAAGGGAGTTCTTCGCCAGGAGAAAGCAGGCCCATGCGAGGGTGATCATGATTTGGAGACGGAGCACCAGCCAGAGCGTGTGATGACTGGGGTCGACGAATCTGCTGAGGCTCAGCCAGACATGATCAAGGAGGAGAGAGAAGCCTTGGGTAAGGGAAATTCTGGAGGTTTCGAGTAGTCGGCTGGCAAAGTTGGGATAGGGCGCGGCCAGTTGATTGTGGATACCAAAGGCACAGAGTATGAGAACGGCAGCAAGGCCCAGCGACTGAACGACGGAGAGGGAGGTCCGCCCCCGGATTTGCAAGAGCAGAGGGATGAAGAGAAAAGACCAGGTGAGTTTCGAAAGTGTGGCCAGCCCGATCAGCAGGGCGAAGCCAACGAGAAATCGAGTTGAAGTCGTATCCGGGTCCTTGATGGTTCGATAAAAGAGAGCGGCGAAGACAATCGCCACGGCGTCGAACAAGCTGAGCCGCATATCAGTGGCCATGTAGATATGCATGGGCCAGAAGGTGAGTACGGCGAGACCCAGCAAGAGCAATTGTGTCCGGTCCGGCCTGGAAACCCAGATGAAGAAAAGGAGCGCCAGGCCAGTGAGGGTGGCGCTGACGATGGGGGCGGAATTGATCTCCCAGCCGAAGATGCGCCCGAGGGTTCCCAGCAGTACGGGGTAGGCGGGGCCATGGGCGTAGAAGCGGCTGAAGCCGAGAGGGGAGGGCTCCTCGTTGACGGTGTAGTAGCCGCCATCGAAGCCAGCGACGCGGAAGGTCGCTATCTGGTGCCAATTGTAGATTTCATCGGACCATTGGGGCGCGTAGGCGCGCGGGTCAGCCCCGAGATGAACTGTGACCAGCCAGAGGCTGACGAGTACCGGCAGCAAAATGATTGCCAGGCTCAAGAAGGTCTCGACCGCACCGAAGGGTCGTCTGGGCTCTCCCTTCCCAGGGCTCTCCGGGGTAGAGCCGAGCATTCTCTTTATGAAACTCAATCCGGCCCCTCAGAGGGTTCATTGACTTGCACAAGACAGTACGTAATGGCGCGCGGAGACTCTAGTCGCAGCGGGAAGAGCTCCGTATAGAAGTGCTCAGGGTGCGCAGTGGGATGGGCGCCGGTATTCTTTGGTTGATGAGCGCTCGTATTGGGGAAGATCCGCCGGGCCGAAGAAGCGAGTACCTCGTTGTTGCGGCTCTGGTTGGCGCTACGGCGCTTTTTTCCCTTCCCATCCTGGGGAATCTGAGCCAGCAGTACATGGATTTCGGTCCGCATCTCGAGTTTACGCGGTCGCTGATCCGGACGGGCGAGACCTCGCTTCCCCATTTCGTATTTCAATACGGGGTGATCTTCCTCTTCCGCCTGGGCCTTGGCTTCGGGGCCAGTGCGGTTGCCCTCTGCCTGGCCGCCATGGTGGCCACGACGTTGGTGCTCTATTGGATTTTTCGGAAGGAAACCCGCCCCTGGCTCGCTGGGTTGCTGAGCCTGGCCATGGGGGTGATCGGGCCCCTCAGCCTCGTGACCCTGATGGAGCAAGAACTCTATCTGGGTTACATCACGCCGAATACCTACCACAACCCGACCCTGATTCTTCTCAAGCCCACGGCCCTGGGTCTGATGTGGTTCGGGCTCCGCGCTTTTGATTCGGGGGTTTCCAAACCGCGCTGGGGCCTCGTTGGGGCGGCTGCATTTCTTTCGGTGCTTTCGTGCATCACGAAACCGAGCTTCCAAATCGCGTTTCTGCCCGGGTTGGGGCTGCTCACAGCCTTGGCCCTCGTCTCGCGAAGGGAAGTCGATCTGCGGCTCTGCGTGCTCGGTATTGCTCTGCCTTCATTCGGTGTCCTCGGCTGGCAATACCTTGTGAATTTCAGCGATCCCAGCGCCGCCCAGATCATTCTTTCACCGCTCGGCGTGCTCAGCCGCTTCAGCGATCAGCTCTTCATGAAGCTGGTTCTCTCCCTGGCCTTTCCCCTGGCCCTCACCCTGACCTTTTTCCCCCAGGCGAGGCGGGAACCGTTGCTCCAGATCGCCTGGGCGACCGCGCTCTTTGGCTTTCTCTACAGCTACTTCCTGGCGGAATCTGGCGAGCGCTTCGTTCACGGGAATTTTCTCTGGAGCGGATATATCGCGACCTTCGTGCTCTATGCCGCCAGCCTGGTCGTCCTGCTTCGCCAGCAAAAGGGCAGGGGCATGGCCCTGTGCTGGGCGCTATTCGGGCTCCACGTGATCAGCGGAGCCATCTTCGCCTTCACCCAGACTCTCGGCAAGCAATACGTCAACTGGTGGTAGCGCGGGCCGCTTTCAACCGACGCGGAAAGCCTGGACGGCTTCGATGACTTCAGCCTGTTCGCTGTCCTCGAGGCCCGAGTAGAGCGGGAGCCGAAGCAGGGTGTCGCCCACGTTTTCGGCCACCGGGCATTGGCCGGCACGGCCGCCGAACTGGTTTCCCATCTGCGAAAGATGCAGCGCCTGGTAATGAAAGACAGCGAGGATTCCGCGTTCGCCCAGGTGTTCGATCAACCGCGACCGGGCATCCGCCGTGGGCAGGATCATGTAGTAGAGATGGGCGGGGTGGGTGCAATGCCCGGGCACGTGGGGAAGGCCGATGCCCTGGCCCTCGGCCCAAACGGCGAGCTCTTCCTGGTAAAGCTGCCAGATGCTCTCTCGGCGCTGCTGGATCTGATCTCGTGCTTCGAGTTGGGCGCAGAGGAAAGCGGCCAGAATCTCGGAGGGGAGGTAGCTGGAGCCCACATCCACCCAGGTGTATTTGTCGGTCTGGCCCCGTAGGAAACGGCTCCTATCCGTGCCTTTTTCGCGCAGGATCTCGGCGCGCTCGGCCCAATCGGCGCGGTTGATCACCAATGCGCCGCCCTCGCCACAGATGAAATTCTTGGTTTCGTGAAAACTCTGGGTGGCGAGGCAGCCGAAAGTTCCGAGTGGTTGGTCGCGGTATGTCCCGAGCAGCCCGTGCGCGTTGTCCTCCACAATCGGGACTCCAGTTTCGCGAGAGATGGCTTCGATGGCGTCCATCTCGCAGGCGATTCCGCCGTAGTGGAGCACGACGATGGCGCGGGTCCTCTCGGTGATCTTTTCGCGTAATTGGGTCTCGTCGAGGTTGAGCGTATCCGGACGGATATCGACGAAGATGGGTTTCGCACCGTGCAGGGCGAAAGCGCCCGCCGTGGTGACGAAAGCGAAGGAGGGGACGATGACTTCATCGCCTTCCTTGATGTCCAGGAGCAGGGCGCACATTTCGAGAGCATGGGTGCAGGAGGTCGTGAGCAGGGTCGGGCTGCCCCCCAGCCAACTCGAGAGCAGTTCCGAGCAGCGCGCGGTGAAAGGGCCGTCGCCTGCGGAGTGGCCGCCTTCGATTGCACCGCGGACGTATTCGATCTCCTCACCCACGATAGAAGGCCGATTGAATGGGATCCGATAGGCGGCCATGTCTACTGCGCCTCGCCAAGCCAGAGGTGATAGGAATTTTCGACCGAGATCGTCTTGAAGCCTTTGGACTCGTAGAGCCTCGACGCCGGGATATTGCGTGCCTGGGTGACTACCTGAATGCGCTCGCAACCTTCCCCCGCCAACCAGCCCAGGGCCCCCTCGACCATTCGCGCGCCGTAGCCCCGGCCCGCCTGATCGGCGGCCACCGCCACCAGGCCGAGGTTTCCGAGATCCGGTTCCGGGTGTTCGCAGGTGACGTAGCCCACGACGCGCTGCTCCGAGCGAGCGACCACCACCGCTGCGGCTGCCCCCGCACAGGCATTCCGGATCCAGGTTTCATAGAGATCGTCGCAGCGCGAGCGGGAAAACGAGGAGTCGTGGTAGAAGCGGCTGTCGCCATGACTCTCCCTGGCAATGGCACAGAGCGCTTCAAGATCGGCTTCCTGGGAGAAGCCGATCTCGGGAGGCATTGCCCGGTTCTTTTCATCCGGGGCCAGCCGCTCTCGGGTGACTCGCACATCGACGAGTTGGAAGCCTGCTTTCTCGGCGTTTCGGACGGCTTCGGAGTCGCCAGCATCCACCAGCAGGTAGAGGCACTCCACCGCTTCGTCCCGGGCCTGGGCGAGAATATCGGACGCGGAACTGGGGCCGAACGCCTTTTTGTCGACCCGTGCGATTCGGCGCCCGAAGAAATCGGTATCCCACGCCAGCAGCGAAAAGCCGGCCGCGTCGCTCATTCTGCGCCTGGAGTCTCGGCGGCCGGCGCGTAGCCCCGGTCTGAGGTTGAGGATCGCACGGTATAGGCGGGTTGTTCCATGCTTCGGAAATGCATGCGCGCAAGATACTCGCCGATAATCCCCAGGGCAAAGAGTTGCGCGCCCGAGAAAATAGCCACGATGGATGCCAGGAAGGGAAAGCCCGGCACGCTGGTCCCCTCGATCATGTAGCGACCCAATACGAAGCCAAGAATCAGGACGCCCACCAGGGTAAAGGCGAAGCCGACAAGGCTGGCAATTTGAAGGGGGACGACGCTGAAGCCGGTCATCATATTCAACGCGTGGACCACCAGTCGGCGGACGGTGTAGTTGGATTGGCCGTCCCGGCGGGTATCGTGCTGGACCTCCACTGAGACAAAGCGGCTCGTGCCCCAGGTCAGCAGGACATCGATGGAGACGAAGGGCCCCGGATAGCTGGCGAAGGCTTCCCGGACCTTGGTGCGAAAGGCCCGGAACGCGCTGACCTTTCGGGCGGTCTCGGCCCCCATCCCGCCGCTCAGGGCGAGCTTCGTGATTCTCGACGCCAGGTCCCGCCAGAGGCCGTGTTGCTCTCGATGAGGGGTTCCATAGACGACGTCGTAGCCTTCGCCGATGGGCTCCAGAAGCTTGGGTATCTCCTCTGGAGGGTTTTGGAGATCGTCATCCATGGTGATGACGACTTCAAAGCGGGCTTCGCGGATTCCGCAGAGCAGCGCGTTGTGTTGGCCATAGTTACGCATCAGCCGAATCCCACGGACCCACTCGTGCCGCTCCGCAAGCGCTTCAATGACCTGCCAGGTGCCGGCCGGGCTGCAATCATCGACCAGGATCAACTCATACGCGTCGGCGTTCTCGCTCAGCACCGTTTTCAGTCGCGTGACGAGCTTCGGCAGCGACTCATCGCTGTTGTACACCGGAACGACGACGCTCAGGGTTCTTGGATCGCGCGCTGCTGCCATGCTGGGCACCTCGCCGGGGAGTGGCCGATTTTACTCCAAGGTGGTTGACAGATCCGCGAAAACCAGTGAAATCGGTCCTGCCTCCGGCATGGAAGCCGCCCGCGTCTTGGGGCGAAACTAGCAGAGAGCCACCGAGCCAACATCGAATGGAAAGATACGAGACTTATCTCGGGCTCCTCGGGGCAAGTGAACAGGGGGTGCTGGCCCTGGCCGGCTGGTCGGGAGTCGGTCTGGTCCTGATCCTGGCATTCGGGCTGTGGGTGCCCCTCGGACTCGGCCCCGTGCGTGCCTGGGCGGTTCGCGACGGTGGCGGCGAGGGCGCCGCGGCCCCCATGGACTGGGCCCGGGTTTTGCCGGTCGGTCTCGCGTCGGGGCTGGCGCTCGCCGTGGGTGCCTGGACGTTTTCGCTCTTTCTCTTCGGCGATTTCCTGCTCGGAAACGCGATTCTCTGTCTGGCCGGGCTCTCGAGTGTCGGGCTTGCGTGGGCGGGGCGAGCGCGGCTGCCTGGTGTTTTGGGTCAGGCCGGAGTTTTTGTATGCGTATCGCTTTTCGCCCTGGGGCTCGGGCTCTGGCACCACGCCGCGACGGATATGTCGGTTGACCAGGGTGCCGCGCGCCTGGTCTTTTCAGACCTTCAGCGGGACGTGGGCGCACATATCACCATGGCGGGTCTGGTCCGTGACGGCGGTCTACCCATGCAGAACTTGTGGGGCTCGGGGGAACACGAGTACTGGATCCTCTCGCATACCGGCCACCTGGCTCTGATCTCGGGTCTCTCGGAACTCCTCGGAATCAGTCTCTACCGCGCTTCGAGCGTGCTCTGGATCAACGCGATGCTGCTGACTGTCTGGGCCGCGCTCGGACTGCTCGTGGGAGCGCGGATTCCCGCTGCTTTTCGCTTCATACTCGTCGGGGCGACCCTGGTCTGGGGCGCCGCTGCATTTCCCGATTTTCACCGCATTTACGATCCCATGCGCGAGGCGTCGGCCGGGGGCTTCGAACTCGATGCACCGGGCTACTGGGTCGCGGCCAGGGCCTTTTGGAATCTCCCTCAGGCGCTTTCCATCGCGCTCACGTTCGGCGCCCTCCTGCTGATTCAGGCCTTCGCGGCCGTTCGGCAAGCCCGTCCCGGGCTCCCATGGTTGCTCGTGGTGGGGACCTGTCTCGCGGTTGCTGGGGGATGGACGAAGCCGTCGATCATCGTCTTCTACGGGCCGGCTCTGCTCCTCTGGCTCGCGCTCAACCGGGCGGGGACAAGAGAATATCTGTCCGTCGGGGTTCCGCTGCTGATCGGGGGCTTCGTTTACTCGATCCCGGCGGTCTTTTTTGACCTGCCCGAGGGTTCGAATTGGTCCTCGCTCCCGGGCTTGGATCAATGGAGCAGGGTGGGTGGCTTCATCGTGGCCGCTGGCGCTGGCCTCGCGATACTTGCCCTTTACCCCCTTGTGAACATGGCGAAGTCATGGAGCCAACCGGCCGAATACCGTGTCCTGGACTTGGCGCTCCTGGCGGCCGGAGGAAGCGTGCTCTTCTCCTTGCTCTTCAGCGAGGACGCTTTCGTGGGCGATCGGGTCTTCCAGCCGAATATCTGGTGGGGAATGTCGGCGTGCTTCGTTCTCGGGGTGCCCTTGCTGGGACGAAAGGGCTTCGGGATGCTGGGCGATTCAGGCTGGAGGAGCCTGGCCGCTGGCGTGGGTCTCGCCCTGGGTCTGCTGCACGTCTTCAATGGCTTTTGCCTGGCCATCGTCTACCCGGCTCTCAATTTGCGCGGTCACCTCGCTTCCGATGCCGAGGTTTTGGCTGGCGCCCGGGAGCAGACACTGCCGGGCACGCGCTTCGCCCTGGACCCCACCCTCCAGGAATACGATCTTCTCGGCTATCTCGCCCGTCCAACCCTGATGAAGGCGCGAACCGCGTCGGTGGCCCAGAGCCAGGATTTCGACGCTTGGCAGGCCTTTGTCCAGGGGCCCCGGGCGTCCCGCATGCCCTTTCTTGGGAGCCTCGATGCGATCGTCCTGCGGAGAGATCGTCGCTCCGTCGCCCGGGCGCTGTTGTCACGGAACTGGGTTGGGGCAAGTTTGGATGGGCGCTATGACCTTTGGCTTGCGCCGGCCCGCTGATGACCGTGTGCGACACTTTATTTCGAATCTCAGGCTCAACCGGCAAGCCCCAGAAAGGGCAGTACGAGAGGACCGGTACCTATCCCCGCGGGAGCCTGGCATCCCCGCCGACTCCGGGAGCCGGCCGGCAGATGCCAGGAGCAAGAGCGCGGCAACCGGTCAGCCTGTAGACTAATCCGACTCTCTGGGCGCAGGAATAGCCATCGCGCTTACTCGTACAATCTTACAAATCTCTGTCCATCCACTCCCGCGATTGTGCGATGATGCGGCCCTCACTTCGGGAGCTTGGAGTAAGGAATCAATTTATGCAGCGGTTCGTCTTTGTGATGTTAGTCAGTTTTCTGCCCTTCTTTGTCTTGAGCTGCGACGACTCGCAGAGTCAGCCCAAGGGCTTGGTATGCGAAGATCCGGCTTCCAAAACCCTGGTCTCTCTGGATGATCCGGAGTTTTGGGTGACCGTGGGAGACGCAGGAAACGCAGCTGATGCGCCATCGGTCTCAGGAACCTTTCCAGTAGGCGATGTGGACTACGTCTACGACATCGCGAAGTACGAGACAACGACCGTGATGTACGCCGAGTTTCTCAACGCCATGGCGAAGACCAGTGGGGCCGGTATCTATAATCCCTCGAATCCGGTTCCCCAGATTACGCAAAGTGGACCCGATGGCGCCTACACTTACGAAGTCGCGCCAGGAGCGGAAAACAAGCCAGTTCAGAGGGTCAGTTACCTCGACGCCACGCGCTTTGTGAACTGGCTCGAGAACGGGAAACCCACCGCTCCTGATCCCAACTACATTGTCGAGCTCAGCCAATGCCCGAATGTGCTGCTGAGAAGGGTGAGATGCCGAGAAATAAAGAACTGTGGGCTGAGTGGGACCCAATCGTGTAACCCGCCGATATTTACCGACAACTGCGTGGGAGGCTGCCCAGGTGGAGTCTATACGAATGTGCCGATCCTGATCAACGGCGCCGCCACGGCCGTCGAAGCGGAGTTGCAATTCTCGAACAGCAGACAAGATGCACTCTCGGGGATCCGGATCAGCAACCCTGGCAGCGGTGGTTATGAGTCGGGGGACACGTTGGGGATCGCAGCCGGCGCCGTATGCCCGGGGAGTACTGCCTCGGAAGTCGTGCTGGTGAGTTCTGCTGATCCGGGCTTCGAACCCGGGGCGGACGTATCCGATTTGCGAACGGCAGAAGACACCACCATGGAGAACGGATCCGCGCCAATTTGTTCCTCTTACGTTTCGGTAAAGAAACGCTATTTCCCTGATGTGGGCCTTCGGACCCAGAGCGCCAATTTGTTTATTCCGACACTCAGTGAGTGGTACAAGGCCGCATATCAGGACAAGGATGGGGCTGAAGTCGAGACGTTTGTTCAGAGCCAGGCAGCGGACGGGGTTCCGATCGCCAGTGGCGTCGGCGACTATTGGTGGGATACCGACGATAACCCCGCCTCCTTGTACCAAGCCGCGGTCGGCGGCGCGAGTTCCATCGGGGCGGGCGCTTGGGAGAGTGGACGCTACATCAACCCTTTGCAGCTCAACTCGACTCTGTACCCTCCCAGCCCGGCGGTGCCTTCGATGGACACGGATCGCAGAGATCCGACCGGCACCGTATTCGATTCCTTCAACGCAGGGCTCCGCTCAGACACAATGACAACCGTGGGCACGGCAGCGCCCTTCGAGGTCTGGATCGGGCAGCAGTCAGATTTTGGACCCGTTAACCGGTTCGACGCGAATGGCGACCTGCTGGGCACGTTTGATGCGGGCATCTCTGTTGACGCGATGACATTTGCGGGGACCGAGGTCTGGATCGGCGAGGCGGTGGCTCCGGGACGGGTGCGCCGTTTCGATCTGACTGGGAACTTCATCGCTGAATTCAACCTGGGCATTACGGCCGACCGATCGATCGCCATGACGTATACGGGCAGCGAGGTCTGGGTTGGGCAGTCAGTGAGCGGGGGGCCGATCCGCCGTTTCGATTTGAGTGGGAATTTCCTGAGCCAGTTCAACTCGGGCTTCGGGGTGAAGTCGATGGCGTTCACGGGAACCGAAGTCGTAGTGGGTTGGGATAATCCCTTGGGGCCCATCCGGATTTACGACCTCGCGGGAACCCAAACCGGCTCTTTCAATGCCGGCATCAAGCCGGACGCCCTGACCTTTGCCAACGGAGAGATCTGGGTCGGTAAGGTCGCCGCCCCCGGGACATTGAAGGCATTCGATCTGGCGGGAATGGAGACTTCTTCCGTGGATACGGGCTTGAAGCTCACGGCCCTGGCGGCGGTCGGGGCCGATGTCTGGTCGCCGGGTGTTCGAACCGATGTCAAGGAGTTTGATATCTGGTTCGACGCGAATGACCGAAATAAGGCCTATGAAGCGGCCAGGGACGAAGCCGCCGGTATCGGACCGGGAGAGTGGGAGCGCCAAGCGAGAGTGCCCACCGAGCACTACTGGCGCTTCCCGGTGGGCTCTGACACAAAGCCCGTCTGCTCCTGCCCAGACGAGGATGCTCTCCACCGCGCACCTGCAAACTCGGCCAATTGCGAGGATAGTGTGGGTGAGTCTGTCGATGTCGGAAGTTATCGGGATTCGGCATCGCCTTGGGGAACCCTGGACCAGGGCGGAAATCTGTACGAGTGGGCAGATGAGCGGGGAGCGATCATCGAGTGCAATGAACGGATGTTTCGTGGTGACAGCTTCAACTTGGAGCAGCGCCCAGAACTTTCCTACTTGGAGAGTTCCAACTACTACAATAGTTGCGTTCAGAAGGGTTTCGACGTCAACGGCTTTCGGCTGATGCGGCTCTGCGCCAATCCTCCATGTAACTAATTGCGTGTAACTAATTGCGTGTAACTAATTGCGGCTCCGCGGGCGAGCCTGCGGAGAATTGGGCGATGGAGCCCAGCCTGTCGGCTGCGCGTACCCGCCTATTGTCCCCCGGCATCCTGTTGTAGACTCGTCGCGCTTTCGTGGCCACAAGGTTCACGAGCCAATCTCTAAGTGCGTGAGGGGACGGGCATCATGGCTCTCGCCGATCTGAAGATATCCTTTGAGGAGCCGGAGAGATCGTTTGGGTCGGCTTCGTTGAAGCGCTCGTCATTGCGAGCGATCCCAGTTCCAGGGGCCTCGGCCCGACTGCTGGCTTTGCTCCTTGGTCTGGGGGTATGTCTCCTGGCCTGCTGGGACGAACCCGCGCCGCCCCCGGAGCCGATTCGCCCCATCAAGATCCTTAAGCTCGGTGCGGGGAGCGATTCGTTCAAGGTCGAGTACCCCGGCATCATCGAGGCGGCCCGCACCGCTCCGCTGGCCTTCGAGGTGCCGGGCCGGATCATCGAGTTTCCGGTGGTTGAGGGTGATCGTCTGGCGAAGGGCGGGCTGATCGCGCGCCTCGACCCGCGTGACTACCAGGAGGCCCTGGCCAAGCAGGAGGCCAATGCCGAGTTCTTGAAGGCCGAGTACGAACGACGCCAGAGCCTCTTCGACCAGGGTGTCGATTCAAGGCAGATCCTCGACAAGGCAAAGCGGAACTATCAGGTTTCGTTGTCCTCGGTGGCCCAGGCCAGGAAGGCGGTGGAGGATTCGCAACTGCGCGCGCCCTTCGATGGCATCGTGGCCGTGAAGCTCGTCAAGGATTTTCGCAACGTGCAGGCCAAGGAGCAGGTGGTGATCTTCGAGGATGATTCCTACCTGAAGATCCTCGTGTCGTTGCCCGAAGTCGACTACGCCCGCCTCAAGCCCGGCTTGACCCTGGCCGAGCGCAATGCCCGGGCCGATATCTGGGTCGAGATCACTTCGCTTCCGGGCCATCGTTTCCCGGCGCATCTCACCGAGGCGTCCAGTGCGGCGGACCCCGTCACCCGGACCTTTCGGGTGACCCTGGCCTTTGATACACCCAAGGATGTGCTCGTCACATCCGGCATGACGGCGAAGGTCATTGCCTCGGCCGAGGTCATTCGCGATGCAGGCCCCGCCGATTTCCTGATCCCCGTGCAGGCCGCGCGGGGTGACGCAGCGGGGGAAGCCTTCGTCTGGATGGTCGATCCGGAAAGCATGGCGGTGCGTCGCTCACCCGTGAAGTTGGGGGCGGTGACGGGCTCGATGGTGAGGGTGGTCGAGGGGCTCGAGGACGGGGACGAGATCGCCGTCTCCGGGGTGGGCCAACTCCGCGAGGGGATGCGGGTCACGCGCTTCGGAAGCTGAAGCTTGCTTTTCCGTCCCATCAGCGAAAGAAATAGAATGGGCAGGTCACCTCGATGAACTTGGCTGATTATTGGATCCAGCACCGCGTGGTGACCCTCGTCCTGGCTTTCGTCACCGTGGGCGGGGGAGTCATCGCCTTCCAGGGCATGAGCCGCCTGGAAGATCCGGAGTTCACGATCAAGGACGCTCTGGTGGTGACCCCTTACCCGGGCGCCAACGCCGAAGAGGTCGAGCAGGAAGTCAGCGACGAAATCGAATTGGCGGTGCAGAAGCTCGGCCAACTCAAGGAGATCGAATCTCGGTCGATTCCGGGTCTGTCCACTGTCACCGTCACGGTTCAGGATAAATACGACAAGACCAGCCTGCCTCAGGTCTGGGACGAATTGCGTCGCAAGGTCAACGACGCCCAGCGCGCGCTGCCGCCGGGCGCGGGTCCGTCCCTGGTGGTCGACGATTATGGCGATGTCTACGGGGTTTTCATCGCGGTTTACGGCGGCGAGTACAGCTACGCCGAGATCAAGCAGGTCACCGATCTGCTGCGTCGCGAGTTGATCCTTGTCCAAGACGTAGCCAAGATCGAAACTTTCGGTGAGCGCCAGGAAGCGGTTTATATCGAGCTTTCCCGCGACCGGATTTCCCAGTTGGGGATCACCCCGGCCGCCATTGCGGACAAGCTCAGACAAAAGAATTTCGTCAGCGATTCCGGCAGTGTCGAGGTGGGCCCGGAGTTCATCGCCATCCAGCCGAGCGGCGGCATCGACTCGGTGGCCGACCTGGGCGACGTGCTGATCAGCGGCGGAGCCACGAGCCAGATCTACCTGCGCGATGTGGCGCATGTTCGCCGGGGCTATGTCGAGCCCCAGGACAAGATGATTCGCTTCGACAGCAACCCCGCCATTGGTCTGGGGATCTCCACCGTGGCCGGGGGCAATGTCGTCGTCATGGGCGAAGCCCTGGGCCGCCGCATCGACGAATTGCGTGACCAGATTCCCTTGGGCATCGAAGCGGGAATCGTTTCAATGCAGTCGACTTCCGTCGTCAAGGCGATCGATGGTTTCGTGGTCAGCCTCCTCGAGGCCGTGGTGATCGTCGTGGTCGTGCTGCTCTTCTTCATGGGGCTGCGCAGCGGACTGCTCATCGGATTCGTGCTGATGCAGACAATTCTGGCGAGCTTTCTCTTTCTGCAACCCATGGGCGTCGCCCTCGAGAGGATCTCCCTGGGAGCCCTGATCATCGCTCTGGGGATGTTGGTGGACAACGCCATCGTGATTGTCGATGGAATCCTGGTGAAACTGCAGAAGGGGATCGACCCCGAACAAGCCGCCAAGGACACAGTGGCCCAGTCTGCGATTCCGCTGCTCGGGGCGACGATCATCGCGATTCTGGCGTTTGCCGCCATCGGAACCTCTGATGATGGGACGGGGGAATTCAGCCGCTCGCTCTATCAGGTGGTGTTGGTTTCGTTGCTGATGAGTTGGGTCTCCGCCGTGACGATCACCCCACTGCTTTGCGTGATGTTCTTGAAAGCACCCTCGGGCGGAGAAGGGGGTGGCGATCCTTACTCGAGCCGCTTCTACACGGCTTTCAAGGGTCTTCTGCATGCCTGCATCGGCCATCGCTGGGTCAGTGTGGGCCTGGTGGCTGGTCTCTTTGGACTCGCCCTCTACGGTTTCGGAAAGATCGACTCGAGTTTCTTCCCGCCCTCGACCCGGCCGCAGTTCACCGTCGACGTCTGGCTTCCTGCCGGAACGTCCATCAACGAGACCTTGAGCCAGGTCGAGGACATCGAGGAATACCTGCAGGCGCTTCCCGAGGTGACCCATGTCTCCTCTCTGGTGGGCCAGGGAGGGCTTCGCTTCTTGCTCACCTACTCCCCCGAAAAATTGAACTCGGCATACGCGCAGATTCTGGTCGATGTCGATGACCCAGACGTGATCGGCGAACTATTGCCCCGCATTGACGCCGACATGGTAGATCTGGCGCCCGACGCGCTCGTCTATGCGGCCCGCTTCCAGTTGGGGCCCGGCAGCACCGGGAAGGTCCAGGCGAGGTTCAGCGGGTCGGATATCGACGTTCTGCGCGATCTCGCGGACCAGGCCATGGGGATTTTCGGTGACGACCCCGACGCGAAGAGCGTCCGCATCGACTGGCAGAACAAGGTCAAGCGCATCGTTCCGATGATTGTGGACGAGCCCGCCGACGCCAACGGCATCCAGCGCCCAGACGTGGCGCGGGTAATGCGTGCGGCGTTCCAAGGCGAGGCGATCGGATCGTACCGCGAACACGACCTCCTGTTGCCCATCATCATGCGCGCGCCCGAGGCCGAGCGGAAAAACGTGTCCTCCATGAGGGACCTGCAGATATTCAGCCCCGCGGCGAACAGCATGATTCCCCTGAGACAGGTTGTGTCGGGCTTTGCCACCAGCTTCGAGGATGAGATCATCGTCCGCAGGGACCGGGTGCGCACGATCACCGTCTACTGCGACCCCATCGTGGGCCAGCCCAGTAGTCTCTTCGCCCGGCTGCGCCCCCAGGTGGAGGCAATGGAACTGCCGACGGGGTATTCCCTCGAATGGGGCGGCGAGTACGAGGATTCGGGCAACGCCCAGGCCGCCCTGATGGGGAGCGTGCCGCTCTTCATCCTCCTCATGGTGCTGATTACCATCGTGCTCTTCAACTCGCTCAAACAGCCCCTGGTGATCTGGCTGAACGTACCCCTGGCGGTGATCGGCGTTACGGTGGGGCTCCTCGTGACGAACCAGCCCTTTGGCTTCATGTCGATTCTCGGTTTTCTGAGCTTGATGGGGATGCTCATCAAGAACGCCATCGTACTGGTGGACCAGATTAATTTTGAACTCGCCGACGGTAAGGCAAAGCTCGCCGCCATTATCGACTCATGCGCAAGCCGCTTGCGCCCGGTAGCCATGGCAGCGGCCACCACGGCGCTGGGCATGATCCCCCTGGTGACCGACGCGTTCTTTTCCGCCATGGCGGTGACCATCATCTTTGGCTTGATCTTCGCCACGGTTCTCACCATGGTGATTTTGCCCGTCTTCTATTCCATCGTATTCAACGTGAGGATGGACGAAGGAAGCTGAACCATGCTGGATCGGTACCGCTACGCGTATCTCCTGGCGACCCTGGCTCTCCTGATCATAGGCAGGCCCTTCCTGCCAGATTTCGGCCACAACCTGATCATTGCCATGCTGGGCCTCAGCCTGATCACTGCGGCGGTGACAAGCGCGGCGCGCCAGTACCAGGTCTGGGTGGGCATTGCGCTGACGGCGGCGATCGTTGTGGCTTCGCTGATGCCCCAGAACTCGGCCTATTTCGATCCGAACCTGGTTTCTCCAGGGCTCGGCATCGTCTACTGGGCCCTGACGGCCTTTCTGATCCTGCGCCGCATCCTGGTGCGAACCGACCGGATTACCGGCGACACCATCAACGGGGCGATCTGCGTTTATCTCCTGCTGGGGCTCATGTGGTGCCACGCGTACGCGCTGCTCGACGCCATCGAACCCGGATCGTTCCAACTCGGAGGAGTCGCCGACGCGGCCGTTGGCCACAGCTTCGAGCGCTTCATCGGCTTCAGCTTCATCACGCTCACCACCGTGGGCTACGGGAACGTCATTCCCCTGACGCCCCGGGCCGAGGCCCTGGCCATCGCCGAGGCGGTGACGGGGCAGCTCTATCTCGCGGTGCTGCTGGCGCGCTTCGTCGCCATGGAGATCGCCGGGCGAAGGGCCAGCTAGGCGGCCCATCTTCCGGCTTCGGCTAGCCCTGCCAGCGGGCGGCGAAGAGCGTGTCCTCTTTGTCGACGTCGATGAGGTCGTTCCACCAGCGGACCACTTCGACCTCGATCGGGCCGAACACCGACCTCAGGGTGGCCTCGAAGCGGGGGTTCGGATCCGTGGACCAGACCGCGAGAACGCCGCCCGGGTTGAGGTGCTGGGCCACGGCGCGCAGGCCGGCGTCGGTGTAGAACGCGGCGCTCGAATCATCCAGGGGCTCGTCCGGCGCGTGATCCACGTCGATGAGAATGATGTCCGTCTTCGGGTTGGGGGCTTGGCCCGGCGCACCCAGGAGCCGGGCATAGACATCCCCCTGAACCACCTCGAAGCGTGAATCCGCAGCAAGGGCTTCGCCCGTGGGCAGCCAACCCTTGTCGAGCCAGGCCATGACAGGCTCGAGCAGTTCCACCACCTCGACCCGCGCCGTTCGGGGCGAAGCCAAGGCGGCGTGGGCGGTGTATCCGAGCCCGAGACCCCCCACCAGGACAGAGAGCCCTTCGCCCGGGTGCATCTCCAGGGCGAACTCGGCCAGGCGGCGCTCGGACTCGGTGTGGTAGCTGCTCATCAGAAAGCCCTGATCGAGGGTGACCTCGGTGATGATGATGCCCGGGCGCGAGACGAGTTCGCGCCGGCGCAGGCAGAGTTCGCCCAGCGCGGTGTCCTGCAGGTCGAGTACTTCGAAGAGCGGGGCCACGAAAATCTCCTTGAGGGCCCGAGTATAGAGTGAGGCGGGCAACCAGGGGCGGGGAGAATGCCCTTCATCCCCTATGCTGCTTTTTCCGCCGCCGGGCGATTCTCGCTTTCGGTTCGCTTCATTCAAGGATCGTCATGATCGAGATCTTCATCGACGCCGATGCCTGCCCCGTGAAGGACGAGGTCTACGCCGTCGCCGCGCGCCTGGGCCTCCCGGTGGTTGTCGTCGCCAACCAGAAAATCAACGTACCCCGGGAAGTGGGGGTTGAGATGGTGGTGGTGGCCGAGGGCCCGGACGCCGCCGACGACTGGATCGTCGACCAGATTCGCCCGGGAGATATCGTGATCACCGCCGACATCCCCCTGGCCCAGCGCTGCCTGGAAAAGGGCGCCCACGCCCTGGGGACCCACGGGCGCGAGTTCACGCCGGATTCCATCGGCAGCGCCCTGGCGACCCGGGAGATCAAGGCCTCGATTCGCGAAACCGGCGCCCCCACCGGTGGCCCGCCGCCGCTCACGGCCCGGGAGCGTTCGCGTTTTTCGGGTGCCCTGGATGCCATCGCGCAAAGAGCCCTGCGCGAAGCCCGCTAGGCCCTGCGCGTTTTACTGGCCTGCAGAAGGATGCCGCGGCTCCCAATTCTGGAGCCACGCCGGCTCGGCGTGGAGATCCATCCGTGAGTTCACGGGGTAGACCCAGGGATAGAAACCCGTGCTCTCGAGTTCGCCGGCCCGGATGGCGGCCAGGGCCGACTCCAGGTCTTCCACGTCCGAGAGCGCAAGCTCCGGGGCGCCGGGCGGCTCCATGCGGTGAGCGCCGAAGATCCGTGTCTGGGGGGAGGCCGCTGCGAGCAGGGTCTGCGCGCCCTGCACGTAATCCCCCATACCGCTGTTGGGCAGGAAGGCAAAAAGAGGCCCGTGGTAGATGAAATCGCCGCTGAAGAGCAGGCCCGCTTCGCGATCGAGCAGCGAGATCGAATCCTCGGTGTGGCCCGGGGTATAGAGCACTTCGAGCACCCGGCCGCCCAGGTCCATGCGCGAACCCGGGGCGAGCCACTCGTCCACCTCGAGCACGGGCGCCTCGAAACCTTCGGCTGTGCCGAGGTGCTCGTCGAAAGTGAGCAGGAGTTGCCCGTCCGGTGCCCGGGCGCGCAGGTAGGGAAGGTCGACCACCGCCACGTGCTCGAAGGTCACCGTGTTGCCCACGTGGTCGTAGTGGAAATGCGAGGGAACGAACGTAATGGGCAGGTCCGTCAGTGAGCGCGCAATGGGGCGAATGTCCCGGTGGCCCGGCCCGGCGTCGAAGAGCACGGCGCGCCGGCTGCCGGTGATCAGGTAGCTGTAGTTCTGCTGGTAGTAGCGCGGCTCGCCGATGGCATAAATGCCTTCGCCCAGGCTCTGGACGGTGAAGTAATCATCGTGCCAACGAACCCCGGGGCCCTCGTCGCTCGCCGGGGCGAGCCCGGGCGCACCCGCCAGCGAGAGAACGCGCACAAGCAGGGCGTGGCGCTGGTGGATCACAACTGCAGCCAGCACGGCCAGCCCCAGGAGGGCGAAACCCAGCCTTCGAATCCAAGGGTTTGCCCGGCGCTCTCGCACTGTCATCTCGCCTGCGTAGCCCGCTCCGGCTCACGCCGCTAACGAATGATCGGGTTCGGGGGAACCACGGACGACATTCCGCAATTATTTGGACTCTCGGCTTCGGAGAGGTCCCCAAGTGTCCTCCCCTAAGGCGACCAAAACCGAACACAAGCGGACACTATCGGTCACTCAAAAAGTGGATAATCATTGAAAAATCAGCAAATTGGGCGCAACAATCTAGAAAAGCGGAGGCAGTCCGATGACGACCGTACTCGTGGTTGACGACCAACAGCGCGCTCGGGACCTGCTGGCCATGGAACTCTCGGAAGCCGGTTTCCAGGTAATCACGGCCGCGGACGGGGAGGAGGGCTGGCAGACCTTTTGTGAGCGCCCCCCGGATGTCGTGGTCACCGACATGGCGATGCCTCGCTGCGATGGCATCGAACTCCTGCGGCGAATTCGCACGCGCTCCGATGTTCCCGTCATCGTATTCAGCGGCCACGGTTCGGTGGAGAGTGCGGCGGATGCCTTCAAGGCCGGCGCCGACGATTTCGTCAATTCCCTCGACGTCGACATCGATGATCTCGTGGGCCTCGTTCACGACGCGGCCAACAGCAGCGACCTGCCCCCGAGCGATGTCGAATTGGAAAGCCGCCTGGTGGGCGAAAGCCCGGCCATCGCCCGGGTTCGCTGGCAGTTGAATGGGCTCGCTCCGCTGCTGAGCCCGGTGATCGTTTCGGGTGAACCCGGCACCGGCCGCTCCACGGCGATCCGCGCCCTGCACGAATTGGGCGCCACAAGCGCCGGCCCCCTCCAGTGCATCGACGCGGGCAGCTTCGTCCCTTCCGACTTTCCCAACAACGGCGCCATCGGGGGCGTTCACCTGGCGGATGTCGAGCACCTGACGCCGGATGCCCAGCAATACTGGCGCAACCGGCTGGTTCGAGACGAGAACTCGAGCCTGACCAACCACCTTCGGATCTTCGCCAGTACATCGGCCCAGCTGCCCGAACTGATTCGGGCGGGCGCCTTCGATCCGCGACTCGGGCAGGCGCTGCTCCGCTTCGAAGTCCAGATGCCACTGCTTCGCGATCGCAAGGGGGATGTTCCCGGGATCGCCGAGGCGCTCTTGAAGAAACTCGCTAATGCGGTGGGACGCGAGCGCATTCAGCTTTCGCCCGCTGCCCTGAAATACCTGGAAAGTTGCCGTTTTCCCGACAACATCCGCCAACTCGAACGTCTGTTGGAACGCGCAGTGGCCTACTCGCTGGGGAAGATCGTCCGAAGACAGACCCTGCGCGAGCTGATGGCCGATCTGGAGAAGACCGTGGCCAGCATGCGGGAGGAGCGGCAGCGCCTGGAGCGGGATCGCCTTCTCGATGCCCTGAGGCAGGCGGGCGGCAATATCACCCAGACCGCCGAGATTCTCGACAAGAGCCGATCCGCCATCTATCGGCTCATCAACAAGCACGACATCCCCCTATCCCGGCGCGCTTAGGCCCGGCGCGCTTAGGAGTTCGCCCATGCAGCGACTGACCCGGCTCTGCCTCGAGCATCCCAAGGCAGCCTTCGCTCTATTGCTCTTGGCCACGGTTGTTCTGGGCGCGGGCGTGCCGCGGGTCGAGCAGGCGTACGGGTTCCGGGTGATGGTCGGGAGCGAGCACCCCGCGATCCAGGCGCTGGATTCGCTGGTCGAGGGGTTCGCGGGGGGCTACCCGGTGCGGATCGCGTGGGAGTGTGGCGCCGGGCACCCCTGCGAGAATGTCTTCGACCCGGCCTCGCTCGAGATGGCCGAAGCGCTGACGCGGGAACTCTCCACCGAGGCGTCGATCATGAACGTGGTGGGCCCCGCCAACGCCTCGGTGCTGGTGCCCGGGGAAGACGGCTTCACGGCGCGGCGCTTGGTGGAAAACGGCGCGGTTGTCCGCGACGCGGACGCCCTGGCGGCGCGCTCGGAGCCCCTCTGGGTGGGGGACCTCGTCTCGGCGGATGCGCGCTTGGGGGTGCTGGTGCTGCAGCCCGCCGATAATCAATCGAGCACCGAGGTTCGGGCCGCCGACACCATCGAGAGTATTCTCGAACCCCACCGTGAGCGGGGCTTTTCCTATTTCGTGGTGGGCGATGCGCCGGGCGCCGTTTCCTCCGGGCGAGCGCTGGCCCAGAGCACCAGCGACCTGATTCCCTACCTGGCCCTTGTCATCGGCGTTCTCCTCTACCTGCTCACGGGTTCCTGGCAGCAGACCGGCGTCACCCTGGCCACCATGGGCGTCGCCCTGCTCTGGACATTGGGCGTATTGGGCTGGCTCGCATGGCCCCAGGATGGGATCCTCCAGGTGCTCGCCCCGGTGGTGGTCATCGTGGGGGTCTGCGATGCCGTGCATTTCCTCCACCGCTACGCGGCGGAGCGGCTTGCGTCGCCCGGGCGACCCAGCCGCCACGGGCTTCTGGCCGCCGCGCGGGATGCGGGCCCCGCGTGCGTCATCACCTCACTCACCAGCGGCGCGGCCTTCGCATCGTTTGCGTTCAGCGATCTCGACACCTTTCTGCGCTTCGGCGTGATCCTGACAATCGGCGTGCTCATCTGCCTGCTTCTCAGCTTCTCGCTGCTTCCCCTTCTCATCGACAAGCTGCCCGCCGAGGCACCTCGCCCCGCCCGGGTGAGCCGCGCATGGGCGCCGCTGATGGACGGCGCCCTTTCCCTGAGTTCGACGCGGGCTCCGTCTTTGCTCGCGGCGAGTGCTCTTTTGCTGGGGGTCTTTGGCTTTGGCTGGGCGGTGCACCTCAGTGCCGATACGAATTTGAATGAAGCGATCGGTGACAAGAGCGAGCATTACCATGCGGTGGCGTCTTTGGAAGAGGCGCTCGGAAGCTCGCAGACGCTGGAACTCGATATCCGATTGCCCCCGGAAGCACGTATCGAGGATGTGGATACCTTGGACCGCATCGCGGCCCTCTCCCAGGGTCTCTCGAGGGTTCCGGGCCTGGGCCAGGCCGAGAGTGTCCTGAATCTGATTCGCCGGCTCAATCGCCTGGTGCACGCCGATGCTCCCGAGTTCGAGCGCATCGGCGCTTCAGCGCACGCCAACGCCCAACTGCTCGAACTGCTCGCATTCGACGACCCCGATACCCTTGGGCGCTGGCTCAGCCTGGATCGCTCGAGGCTGCGCATCTCGCTGGCCAGTCTTTCGGCAAGCCATGCCGAGCGGGAAGCGGCGCTTGTCGAGGTCCGCCGCCAGGTTCGCCAGGCGCTTCCGGAAAGCTGGGATGTTCGCCTGACCGGAGAGTTCGCCGTCAGCCACGCCTGGGTCCGCGACTTGCAAGCCACCCAGCTCCGCAGCTTCCCCATTGCGTTCGGTCTCGTCTTCATCCTGGTGTCCATCTTCCTCCGCTCCTGGAAACTCGGCCTGGCCGCCATGGTGCCGACGCTCTTGCCCGTGGTCGTGGTGCTGGGCGCCATGGGGTGGTTGGGGATGAGCCTCGATGTGGCCCGGGCCATGATCGCCGCGGTGGTGATCGGCATCGGGGTGGACGATGCCATCCATGTGTTGTCCCATTACAAGAAGCGCCGGGACGCGGGCGACACCTCCCATGAAGCCATGGGTGCGGCCCTGCGCCACTCGGGCCGCGCGGTGGTGACCACGTCCATTGCCCTGTCCCTGGGGTTCCTGACCCTGATGATGTCGGCGTGGCAGACGGTGGCGAGTTTTGGGCTCTTCGTCGCCATCTCGATCATCGGCGCCCTGGTGGCCACGCTTCTCGTGCTGCCCGCCCTGGTATTCGTCGCCGCCCCCCGGCCGGCATTGACCCACAGGGCCTTGCATAGCCCCTCGCATAGCCCCTTGAACCCCGCGACCCCGCTCACCCCCTCTACACCCGCCACAGCGACCCTGCTGAGAAGGAAGGACTAGCCCGCATGCACCGACTCACGGAGTTCTCGCTACGCCGGCCCTGGCTGACGTTGGGCATCCTGCTGGCCATCACGGCGGTGCTCGGGGTGGGCGTGCCGAAGGTGAAGCCTGCGTATGGGTTTCGGGTGCTGGTGGGGGAGGAACATCCGGCGATTATTGCCCTCGATAGTATGATCAGAGAGTTCTCTGGCGGTTACCCGGTGCGGATAGCCTGGGAGTGCGGCCCAGGGAAACCTTGTGAGAATGTGTTCGATCACGTTTCTCTCCACATGGCCGACGCTGTGGTGCGGGAACTCACAGCTGCGGACTCCGTGATGAATGTTCTGGGCCCCTCGAATGCGTCGGTAGTCGTACCTACTGAAGGGGGCTTTGCGGTGCGGCGTTTCGTCGAGAATCGCTTGGTTGTGGACGACACCCACGAACTCGCCCAGCGTGTCCTCGATGATCCGTTGTGGGTCGGCGATTTGGTGTCCGCTGACGCCCGTGTAGGCGTAATCGTGGTGCAACCCGCCGACAATCATCCACAGACAGATCTGAGAGTGACCAGCGCAGTCGACGCGGCCCTTGAGCCGTTTCGAGGTCAGGGGTTCGATTATCACATCGTGGGCGACGGGATCTCAAACGTCTTTTCGGGTCGCGAGCTCGCTAACAGTACGGGGAAGTTAATTCCATTTCTCGTCATTGTCATCGGGGCGCTGTTGTACCTGCTGACACGATCATGGCAGCAAACCGGGGTCACGCTAGCAACAATGGGCATCGGGTTCCTGTGGACGCTTGGTGTGATGGGGTGGCTCGGTTGGCCCCAAGACGGAATGCTTGAGGTGCTTCCAGCGGTGGTGGTCATCGTCGGTGTGTGCGACGCGGTACACCTCCTGATGCGCTTCGCGGCGGAGCGAAGTGTTGACCCAAGCAGATCATCTCAAGGTGCGCTGATGGCCGCGGCCAGGGATGCCGGGCCGCCTTGTCTGATCACCACGCTCACCACCGCTGTAGCATTCGCCTCCTTTGCCGCTAGCGATCTCGATACTTTCGTCCGCTTTGGTGTGATTCTTCCTGTGGGCGTCCTTTCTTGCCTAGTGGTCAGTTTTTCGCTGCTCCCGCTTGCAATCGATCGTCTGCCAAACGAGGCGCTGCGTTCGGGGCGCGTGAGCGAGTCTTGGGACCACGTGATGGGTTCAGTCGCCGCTACGAGTTTACGGCGGGCGGGGCCGTTGCTTATAGTCAACGTGCTGCTTTTGGTGTTCTTCGGTTATGGCTGGGCGTCGTATCTTCGTGCTGATACCGATTTGATGAAGGCATATGGTGAGTCGAGCAGGATTGTACAAGCTGTTTCTTTTTTCGAGAAAGCCCTCGGAAGTTCGCAGGCGCTTGAGTTGGTAGTCACGCTCCCATCAGGTGCAGACATAGCGGATCCGTCCACCTTGGAAACGCTTTCGAGATTCTCCAAGAGCCTGTCCCAAATAGATGGATTGAGTGAGCCCGAGAGTGTTCTAATTCTAATCAAGCGGATGAATCGACTCTTGCACTCCGATGCGCCTGAGTTTGAACGATTCGGTGATTCGTCGGCTGTCAACGCCGAGATACTTGAACTGATCGCCTTCGACGATCCAGACAATCTCACTCGCTGGCTTAGTCTGGATCGCTCAAAGCTTCGGATCTCATCAACCGGGCCGGCGCTGTCGATGAATGAGCGAGAGGCGGCCCTGGAAGCAACGCGTCGTATGACTACGGCTATGCTGCCCTCTAGTTGGCAGGTGCAACTAACCGGGGAGTTTTCGATTCACCGGGACTGGGCCCGCGATGTCCAAGCCACCCAGCTCCGCAGCTTCCCCATTGCGTTCGGTCTCGTCTTCATCCTGGTGTCCATCTTCCTCCGCTCCTGGAAACTCGGTCTGGCCGCCATGGTGCCGACGCTCTTGCCCGTGGTCGTGGTGCTGGGCGCCATGGGGTGGTTGGGGATGAGCCTCGATGTGGCCCGGGCCATGATCGCCGCGGTGGTGATCGGCATCGGGGTGGACGATGCGATCCATGTGTTGTCCCATTACAAGAAGCGCCGGGACGCGGGCGACACCTCCCATGAAGCCATGGGTGCAGCCCTGCGCCACTCGGGCCGCGCGGTGGTGACCACGTCCATTGCCCTGTCCCTGGGGTTCCTGACGCTGATGATGTCGGCGTGGCAGACGGTGGCGACATTCGGCTTCTTCGTGGCGCTTTCCATTATGGGGGCGTTGGTCGCGACGCTGCTGGTGCTGCCCGCCCTGGTGTTCGCGTTTGCGCCCAAGGGCGGCGCAGCGCCGGCTGCCGGGAGCCACGACGAGGGGGTCGCTTGACGGGTTCAGCTAAGTCCACCCTCGTGTTGCTCCCCCTGGTGGCGGCGACCCTGGTGGCGTTGGGGTCCGCCTCCCTCGATGAACGGCCCTTGCGCTCGCCGTGCTGGACCCTACCCAGCGGCTACGTCATGACGCTTCCCACCTCGACGTGTCCCCTTCAGCTCCTCGATCGCGTGCGCTGGGTGGCGGGCCGCGATGGCCAGCGCAGGCCGCTGACGGCTTCGGGAGAAATCGCCGGGGTGGAGGCGCTGCCCGGCCCCGAGGTCACGGCGGGGATCGTGCGGCGGGGCCAGGAGCGTGTGGTCGAACTCGAACTGCTGGACAATCCGCCCCTGGGCCGCGCCACCCGCATCGCCACGGCGGCGTTGATCGCTGGGGGGCTCATGATCCTGCCGCTGCTCCTGCTGCGCTACTCGCGCTCCCGCGCCGCCATGCCCCTGGCGGTTTTCTACTCCGCCATGGGGGTGGTGGTGATCGCTTCGTGGAGTGGCCAGGCCTCGGTCTTGCTCAGCGCGGCGGCGATCGCGGCCCTGGTGGTGGCCCCCGCTGCAGTGGCCCAGATCGGCATGGTCTTCCCCTCCAGGTCCAGCTTCATCCGCTACGCGCCGCGGCTTTACTCCGCCCCATACGCGGTCTCGGGCCTGCTGGGCATCGTTGCGCTCTTCGCCCTGGGCCGCGCCCCGGTTCTCTGGCCCACCTTCGTCTACATGCTGCTCGGGCTCTCGGTCACGGCGTGGCTCGTGATGCTTGCCTCGTGTGGTTTCGAATTGCGCGAATCCGCTTCGCCCACCGATCGCTCCCGGGCGGGTTTCGTCCTGGCGGCAAGCCTTTCGCTGCCGGCCCTGGTGACGGCCCCCCTGGCCTGGGGGAGCGGGCCGGCGGCGGCGGCGGCGATGTACCTCTGGAGTTGGACGCTCCTGCTTCCGGTGCCCATCGGCTTCGCGATCAGCCGCTTCAACCTCTTCGACGTGGGCTGGCACGTGCGCCGGGGCAGCGCCCGGGCGCTCTATTTCGTCTCCACTGCGGCGGTGGTCTCGGGCCTGATCTACGGGGTGAACGCGTTCACCGGCGGGCCGGGAACCGAGGCGGATTTTGGTTTGCTCTTTCTGGCGGCGTTCGGCTGCCTTGTCGCAGGCGAGGCGCTCCGCAAGCCGCTCTTCGGTTTCATCGAAGCGGCGCTCTCGCCCAGAGGCGAGGAACTCCGGCGACTGCGCGATCGCTGCGCGGAAGAGCTGGCCAAGCTGCGCGGCGAAGACGAAATCGGCCGCCGGGCGCTGCAGGTCTCCGCCGAGGGCACCTCGGCCCGGGCGGGCTGGGTCTGCCTCGAGCAGGGCGGCGTCTGGGCTGCCGTCCAGTCCACGGGGGCCATGGCCCCGCCCTCGCGAGAAGTCGCCCTTGAGGCGGCCGAGCACGTCGCCGGTCGGCCAGTGGCCTATCTCGAAACCGAGGAGCGCTCCCCGACCCGGGCTCGCTTGCTCGCCGCGGGCATCCATGTGGTCGTGCCCATCAGCCACGGCGACGATCGCATCGGGCTGGTGCTGCTGGGCCTGGATGAATCGAGGGCCGCTCTATCGGGCTTCGAACTCGACTTCCTGGCCGCTGTGGCTTCCCAGGCCGCCATCGCGATTCACAACTCGCGGCTGGCCGACGAGCGCGCCGCCGTCGAGCGCGACTCCGCCACCGCCCGGGTGGCCATGGATCTCGTGCACGACGTGGGCAAGGATCTCGGCTGGATGCGGGGCCTGGCCAATCGCATGGCGGAGAAGACCGAGTTCGACGAAAAGCTCCATCGCCGTGCGGTGCAGGTGGGCGAACTCGCCGATGGGCTCGTGGAACGCATGAAGGCTTTCCTTCAGGATGCCACCGCCGCCCGCAACGGCCCGCCCGGGAGCGCGCGGGTAG
>JAAZXM010000018.1 GCA_014240165.1 Myxococcales bacterium
AAAAACTCGAAATCTTCCTCCTCCGGATGCAGGCGGAGGAAGACCCGGGCGCTGCGCTGCGGAAACTCGACGAGTTGCTGCTTTCGGGTCTGCCCGGCCAGATCGCCCGCCTCAAATCGGCCATCGAGACCGGGGGCATCGCGCGGGAAGATCTCCCCGAAGACCTGGTCTCGCGCATGATCGCCCGGGACGGCTCGGTGCGTATCCAAACCTTTCCAAGTGACGACCTCGGAAGCGAGGAAGCCTTCGTCCGCTTCACCGAGGAAGTCCAATCCGTCGATCCATACGCGGCGGGAGTCGCCATCAACCTCGTGGGCTTCGGGCGAGCGACGCGTTCTTCTTTCGAGCAGGCCCTGGCTTCCGCGGTAGCGATCATCAGCCTGCTGCTCTTCGCACTCTGGCGAAAGATCGGGCCCGTGCTCCTGGTCGTCTCGCCCCTGGCGCTCAGTTCCCTGGCCACCGTCGCCGCCATGGTGTTGCTGGGCATCCCGTTCAACTTCGGCAACATCATCGTGATTCCCCTGCTGCTGGGAATCGGTGTGGACAGCGGAGTACACCTGGTTCACCGAGCACGGCAATCCGGGCATGGCGTTGCGAGCCTGATGGACAGCACCACGGCCCGCGCGGTTTTCTACAGCGCACTCACCACCACGGTGAGTTTCGGCACCCTCGCCTTTTCCTCCCACCGCGGCATGGCGAGCCTGGGGGTGGTGCTCTCGATCGGCATGGTGCTCACCGTCATGGCCAACCTGGTGGTGCTGCCCGCGCTGCTGAGCCGCTTTCCCGAGCGCTAGGGAACACTCGCAATCCAGCAACGACTCAGGGCTCCAGGCGAGCGTCCAGGAGACGGCGGAGCCGAGCCTCCTCTCGTCTCAGGCGAATCGACCGGCCGCCGGTGACATAAACCAGCCCCTTCTTGGCGCCCCGGGGTTTTGACACCTGCTTGATGGGCACCACGTGGACATCGGCGTGGCCCGCGTTCTTCTGCTTCGAAAAATGAACCGCCAACTCGCAGGCGTCCAATACGGATTCGGGGGGCGGTTCGTCCCGGCCCTCGGTGCGAAGCACTACGTGGCTTCCCGGCGCGCCATCGAGGTGAAAGAAAAGATCCTTGCCCCGGGCCAGGCGCGTGGTGAGATAGTCGTTGCCCTCGTCGCTGCGCCCCACCCAAATCTCGAGTTCATCCCGGCTGAGATAACGCCGAGGGTGAAGCTTCCGGGGCAAGCCGCGAAAACGAGCCGGGACCTGCGCCTGCTCGGCGGGCGCTGACCCCGCCTCGGAACGCGCCGCCCGGCGGCGTCCCAGAAGCCGCGCCAGGGCCTCGTCCGCGGCGAGTGCCTCGAGCACCGCGGGCTCTTCGTCCGTGCCTTCGGCCGCTTCGAGTTGTGCAACAAAACCGCGGATTTTTTCCAGCCAGGCCCGGGCCTCCTCTTCCTTTCCTCCCGCCTTGGTGAGCCGACGCACGAATTTCTGGTAACGCTTGAAGGTCGCCTCGAGGTTCTCGCGCGGACCCAGGCGCGGATCCAGGGCGATCGTGACCTCTTCGTCGGTCTCGAAATCGCGCACCCGGATTTCGCTCGCCCCGGGGCGAATCTCGGACAGGGATGCCTTGAGAAGTTCGCCATGGCGTTGGAGTTCGCCCGCCTGATCGGCCTCGGCGAGTTCGGACTCGATCTTCGCCAGGCGGCGTTCGGCGTTCTTCGCCTCGCGTTTGAGCACCTTGCGGATCTCGCGGCCAGCGCCTTCGACCTCGCGCTGATCTTCATCCGCCGAGTAGTTCGCCTCGATGGCGGAGAGGAACTCGCCGTCGGGGGCCTCGGCAAAGCGATCGACGCCCGGGCTCGGAAGCCCGCTGGCCGGGGGCGCGAAGACCGCACCGGGAACGATTTCAGGGCGCGTCCTGGCCGGGGGACGTAGCGCCAGGATCACCTGGCCCCCCTCATCGAGAATGTAGAGGTTGCTGCGCTTGCCCAGCAGGGAGAGGAGTAATTCGAAACGCCCCTCCCGGGCTTCGAAAGCCAGGGCCAGGGCGCGGTCATCCCCCACCACCCGTGCGCCCCGCAGACGCGCACTGGCCAGGTGGGCGCGAAGCCAGCTCACGAAGGCCGGCGGGTTCTGGGGCGCCTTGGGAAGGGCGTCCACTTGAGAAACCCGTCCGCCCTGGCCGTGGCAAGTCAAAAGAAGCAGCCGCTTGCGCGCCTTGGGGTCTTCGGGTTGGGGACCGTAGAGGGTGAGGACAACGCGGTCGTCCCCGGCTTGAACGCTGCGCTCCAGCCGGTGGCCCGCAAAGAGCCGATCGATGATGTCCGCCGCCCGGCGCAATTCGCTGAGATTCAGCATGCGAACGCTCCCCCTAGCTCTGACAGACGGGACAGTAGTGGGCGCTTCGTTGCGCCACCACGCGGCGGGCAATGGCGGCGCCGCATTCCAGGCAGGGCTCCCCGGTGCGCCCGTAGACCCGGCGCTCGTCCTGGTAACCGCCGTCGCTTCCGTCGGGGGTCACGTAGTCGCTGATGCTCGAACCCCCGGTTTCAATCGAACGTTCCAGGACGCGAACGATGCCCTGGGCCAGGGCATCCGCCTCCCGGCGGGTCACGCGCGCGGCCCTCCGGCCGGGGCGCACACCGGCAATGAAGAGGGCCTCATCGGCATAGATATTCCCCACACCGGCCATCACGGCCTGGTCGAGAAGGAGCGCCTTGATGGGGACGCGCCGCTTGCGGGTGGCGGCATGGAGACCCGCGCCCTCGATCTTCAGAGCGTCCGCCCCCAGGCGATCGAGTCGCGGATGGCCCTTGCCCGGAGCCAGCCAGAGCAATTTCCCAAACTTCCTCACATCCCTGAAATAGACGTCCGGCCCCGAGCCCTCCATCCGGAGTATGAGGTGGGTATGTCCATCGGGTTCGAATGCCGCCTGCTCTTCCGGGGCCAGGGACGAGCGCGCAGTGGCCGAGAGCAGGCGCGGGCTGCGCGCCCGGCTCGAGAAGAGTTGCCCCGTCATGCCCAGGTGAATCACCAGGGTGCTCGCGTCGTCGAGGCGCAAAAGCAGATATTTCCCCAGGCGCTCCAGCGCGCGGATGGACCGGCCGGGCAGGGCCGAGCGCAGCCGCGCAGGGGAAGTCACGAATACGTAACTGGGCCGGGTGGTGGTGATGGCCGCGATACGGCGTCCAACCAGCAGGGGCGCGATCAGGCGGCGGGTGACCTCGACTTCGGGCAATTCAGGCATGGACGCCAGCCAGTCTAGCCCGCATCCTAGGCCCACCCCCGGCGCCCGAAGCCGGGCGCGGCCATCCGCGCCCGGAAAGGAAACCATGAGCGACGAACCGAGTATCCATCCCGCTGCCGGGCACAAGGGGCGAAAGCGCCGGCGGCGGCCGCCGCCGCGGGTTTCCCGCGCTGACTTCGAACGCGCCGCGCTTCGCCATCTCGAGCGCTACCCCTCGTCGGTGGCGGGTTTGCGGGCGGTGCTGGAAAGACGCGCCCAGCGGAGTTTTGCCCACCACGGAGAGGGCTTGAACGAGGCCGAGGCCATCATCCCCGACGTTGTTGAACGCATGCAGGCTTACGGCTTCCTGGACGATCGCCGCTACGGCGAGGCTTTGATCCGCCGGCTTCGGGCCCGGGGCAACTCACTCCGGCGCATCGCGATCCGTTTGCACGAGCGGGGCGTCGCATCGGATGTGCGCGAGGCGCTGCTGGCCGATGCCGGCGAGGCGGTCGCGGAGCTTGAAGCCGCGCGAACCTACGCCCGGCGCAGGCGGTTCGGGGTGCACCGCCGGCCCGATCGCTACGCGACGGCCGACGCGGGAGAGGACAGGGACGCCGAACAAGACTGCAGGCGGCGCGAACTGGCCTCGCTTGCCCGGGCGGGCTTCGCCTTCTAAACCGCACGCCGGGCCCTGGAAGAAGAGGCGTAATGCCTCGACCTGAACCGACGGAAAGCGCCGCTTTCAGTGAGGGCTGGGGTATGCTGCCCGCATCCGTTTCGGGAAGACGAAACCGCTTGAGTGCGGCCGTGCCCCCCGCCCAGGAGCCCAGAAACCCATGATGACCGCCCTGCGACCCTCGCCTTGGACCCGAACCCGACTGATCGCGGGGCTTGCGAGCCTGGCGCTGGCCGCCGCGAGTTGCGGGCAGGCCCCAGCCCCGGCCGGGGACGAACCCGCCGAGACCGAGAGCGAAATGCGACGCTTTCAATTCGTTCGCGCGACGAACCTTCTGATTCGCCTGGACACCCGTCTCGGCCTGGTCTGGAAGGTCGCGGAAAACGGCGACGGCGGCTGGAGCATGCTGGGCGCCACCCCGGATGACGACGGTGAGCCGGTCTGGAATGGCCGCTACGGGCTTTTCGCGCTGAAGAGTGGAGCCAGGGGTGGGGCGCCTCAGCTTCTCCGGGTGGACCGAGGGAATGGGCGCGCCTGGCTCGTTCGCGCCCAGGACGGCGCTCGCTGGACCCCAATCCAGGAAGGGTCGGGCCCTCCACCTCCGGCCCCTACGGCGCCGAGCGGTGACGCGGCCGAGAGCGACGGGCCCGTCAGCCTGCTGGTGATCCCCAAGGAAACCGTGGCGGCGTCGCCCGGAGAAGAGAGCGAGAAAGTCGCGGTCGTCGTCCAAGCCCTTGAAAAAGAAGGGCTTGCCCTGGAAATCAAGGTCTGGGCCGCGAAGCAGCTCAAGGTTTTCAGCGCCGACGCGGCTGTTCCGCCCCTCCTCAAGGCCCTGAACAGCGAGCATCCCGAAGTGGTGGTCGCGGCGATCCACTCCCTCAAGGAGTTGGGCCAGGCATCCACGATTCCCAAGATTTTGGCCCTGTCCGAGCACCCGGACCCCTCGGTCCGGGAGGCGGTCCAGACGGTCGTGGTTTCGGTTCCCTAGGGGGGAGAGGCTCGGCGATCTCGAACCGGCTCTCCAGACCGCATGTGGCCAATTTGACACAGGCAGCGCTTGGGGCGGGGAGGCGTATATCCGAAGCGTCGGGCGTGGTAACACGCCCGCGCTGCTGTACCCTACGCGGGCCTTCTCACATGACATTTATTCGAGGGAGATATCGATGTTCCGAACAACACTGATCCTGCTCGGGATCCTGGCGCTCCTCGCGAGCGCGCCCGCTGCGCTCGCGGCGGCTGGCGATTGCAATGGCGACGGCAGCGTAGACCAGGCCGACCTCGACGCATTGGTCGCCGCCAACAACACCGTGGCGACAGGCACGAGCATGGCGAATTGCGACTACGACGGCGACGGAGCTATTTCCCTCGCCGATGCCAACCAACACATCGCGGAATCGAACCAATAGCCAAAACGAAAACCGCAACGAAAACCAAACCGATCGCCGAACCCATCCCAGGCCGAGTCCGGGGGGTTCGTTGATCGGATCGCGTTTTACCCGAACGCTTCGAAGTTTCGAAGCAGCCGGGCGGGGTGAGGGTCGGGGAACCGGCGAAGTAAGCTGGGCCATCCGGCCAGTCTTTTAGATTTCGGTCACCGCACGGTGATCAAAAAGTAAGGGGAATCCATCGATGCGAATGTTCATCGTCAATCTGCTCGCGGCGGCACTGCTTGCCTTCAGCGCTTCTTCGGCTGGGGCCATCGCTCTGGACTTGGGTGGAGTCAACGAGCAGGTGGTCAATCAGGGCGATCAGGTCAGCGTCACAGTCACACTCGATACCGAAGCCACGACGGGAATCACGCTGATGTCCATCGGCGTGCTCTTCGATGACTCACGCCTGAGCTACAACCAGGATCTATCGACGACCACCAGCTACGTCCTTTACGGTGGCAAGGGCGGTGGCGGATACTTGAAGGCCAGTGACACCTGCGGTGGCTACCCGCAGAGCGAGCCCCAGGGTTGTACGGTCCGCGTGGGCACCACCAATCAGGTCAACGTCGACTACGTGTCGGTGGACCTGAACGATGGTACCGCGAACACCGGTGCCGGGATCCTTCTCGTAACCCTGGTCTTCGATGTTCTGGCGGAAGCCCCCAATGGCAACGCCGACATCTCGCTTTCACAAACGTCGCCGGGCAATGTCATCGGCCAGCCGGGAGGGGGAAGCACCACTGCGACGCTCACTGGCAACGGTTTTGTGAGCGTTCCGGAACCCGGAGTTGCGGGGCTTTCACTGGCAGCGCTCCTGACCGTGGGCGGCCTACGAGCACGAAGCCGACAGCGAAGCTAGCGCCACCGCGTACGAGAACGCGCCGCTCAGAAGCGGCTAAATCATTTATAAAGCCCCCGCACTTTGTGCGGGGGCTTTATTCGTTGCGAACGCCGACCGTCAGCTATTGCCAACTCAAGCGGTCTCTCTTATGTCAACAGTGGACCGACGCCCAGGAAGAAGCCATTTGAAAGCGCTGCGAAAGAAAAGAGCCCTTGCTGCCGGATTCCTCGCCGGGGGGTTTGCGCTGGGCTGCTCAGCGCCCGAACCCGAGCCGAGCGAGCCCCTGCCGCCGAACGTCGTCCTCGTTGTTCTCGACACGACCCGGGCGGATATTCTCTCGGCCTATGGGTACCCCATGCCGACGAGCCCGGCCCTGGAGACCCTGGCGGGCGAGGGCATGCTCTTTCGCCAGGCCATGAGCACAGACTTTTGGACCCTGCCCGCCCACGCCTCGCTCTTCACGGGCCTCTACCCCAGCAGCCACCAGGCCACCTCGGAAACCAATCGGTTGGCGACACGGGCCAAGACCCTGGCCGAGTACCTGCGCAGCGCGGGCTACCGGACCCGGGCCTACGTGAGCAACGCATGGATCGGCGCCGAGCGCGGCTTCGCCCAGGGCTTCGAGTCCTATATCGAAACCTGGAAGACGAATTCGGGGGCGGTGAACGATTACGGGTTCGACCGCGCGGGGGTTGCGGGCGCCGGCGAGTGGATCGGCGAACGCACCCGTCGCGGCGAGCCGTTCTTCCTCTTCCTCAACCTCAATAGCGCTCACATGCCCTACTCCCCCGACACCATGGCACTGGTGGATGTCGCCCCGGGCCCCCGGCCCATCGACCGAACGCGCGCGCTCCGCAAGGTCAAGGGGATGTGGCATTACCTGGGCGGGAAATACACCCTTGATGAGAAGGATTTCGAAATCCTCCAGGCGCTCTATGCGGCGGAGGTCGCCATGGTGGACGCCCTGCTCGGAGAACTCATGGCTTCCCTCGAAGAGAGCGGCGCACTCGACAACACGTTGGTGATCGTCACAGCGGACCACGGCGAGAATCTCGGCGAACACGGCATGATCGATCATCTTCTCAGCATGTACGACACCACGATCCGCATTCCCCTGGTCATGCGCCATCCCCCGACCATCCCGGCGGGTAGCGTGAGCGAAGAGCTGGTGAGCCTGGTGGATATCGTCCCCACGGTGCTGGATATCAGCGGCCTGGGCGAGCGTTACCCGGAAATCGTGAGCCGCAGTCTTCTGCGCGATGACCGCCCCGCCCGGGAGTTCGTCATCGCCGAGAACGAGCGCCCCCTCAACGGCATCGACCTGATGGCGAGGAATTACCCGGACTTCGACCTTGCACGGATCGATCGCCGCATGAAGATGCTGCGCACCCCCCATCATAAACTGATCCGGTACGAAGACGGCGGAACCGAGGTCTACGACCTCCTGCGCGACCCCGGCGAACTCGAGGACCTCTCGGAAACCCAGCCCGAACTCCGGGACCAACTGCTCGGCCAACTCGAAGCCTGGATGGCAGCCCAAGGGAACAACGCCGCGCCGGAGCCCCTGGAGATCAGCGACCCCGAGACCCGAGAGCAGCTCAGATCCCTGGGTTATATCGAGTAGGGCTGGCGCCCGAGGGCGCCCTCTAGGGCTGGTAGCCCAGGGCCCGGAGCCGCTCGAGATCTTCTTCATCGAGTTCAATCTCGGCCCCGGCGGGCGCATTCGTCTCTGCGTGCCTTTGCTCGAGTTCGGCCGCCAGGATGGCGACCTGGTCGGGGAATTCCGCGGCCACGTCGCGCGCCTCCCCTGGATCTGCGGCGAGGTCGAAGAGCATGCGCTCCGCCGCCCCATCCGCCTGCCTTTCGATGAGCTTGAAGCGGCCCTGGCGAACCGATCGGTAGATCGGGTAGATGCCCGGAAGCCGAGTCGCCTGCTGGCGGCCGCCGCTGGCCTCGCCATAGAGAAAGCGATCGGTGAAGGAAGCGTCCGGCGCTTCGCGTAAAAGACTCGAGGCGTCCAACCCATCGAGACCCGGCGGCACCTCGAGCCCCGCCATCCCGAGCAGGGTCGGCGGGAGATCCACCAGGGAAACCGGCATCTCCACGCGAACGCCCGAGGGCACCCCGGGGCCCCGCATCAGCAGGGGAACCCGGAGGCTCTGCTGGTAGGTAGTCAGGAAATGGCCCAGGCGCCCGTGCTCCATGAACTCCTCGCCGTGATCCGACGTGATGACCACCAGGGTATCCCCGGCCCTGCCACTTTCTTCCAGGAACGCCAGCAGCCTTCCGATTTCAGCGTCGAGTTGACGGATCCCCGCATCGTAGAGTTCCTCGAGGTGCCGAATATCGTCGGCAGAGAACTCGACTCGCTCCATGTCGGCGTCGATCCTACGCGGCTTTTTCTGGCTGCCGAATTGGCACGCCGCAGCGCCCGAATGCTCGAGGCAGTATCCGATATGGGCCTCGGCGAAATTGGCCCGCTCAATCTGCCAGGCGCTCCCGTCCGCGCTCCCCGCGTAGGGGCCCACCAGGAGGCGCTCGTACTCGGGCAACGACGCATAGTCGGCATGCACGTCGTAGTAGTGCAGGAAAAGAAAGAGAGGACGGTCGCTCTGGGCACCGATCCACTCCATCGCCTGATCGGTGGACCATGTGGAGGGTGCCCGGCGAGCGTAATCGGCATCCTCGATGGAGAGGTATTTCTCGAAATCCCGGGTCAGACCATATTGATCGCGCTTGAGCCAGAGCACGTTCACCACCGCAGCGGTCTCCCAGCCCGCCTGGGCGAACCAGCCCGCAAGAGTCTCCACTTCTTCGGACAGCGCGGCCTTGGCTGTAAGAACACCGTGACGAAGGGGGAAGAGTCCCGTGAGCATCGACGCATGGGAGGGAAGCGTCCAAGCCGTGGTGGCACTGGCGTCTTCGAAGACCACACCTTCGGCCGCGAACCCATCGAGAATGGGGGAAGTGAAGCGGTGATGACCGTAGATCCCCAGGTGATCCGCACGCAAGGTATCGATGGAGATCAAGACGATCGCCCGGGGCCGTGCGGGATCAGCTCCTCCCCGATCGCCCGAGGAGCAACCCACCCCTGCGCAGACCAGAGCCGCGAGCAGCCCGAGAACGCGCCACCCCAACCGGGATCGGTGCTTCAAGCAGACCCGGGCTTCGACCCGTGGCCCTCCCACCGGGCTCAACTGCCAGTGAGAGAAACTGCGATCAAGGTCGTCTGGGACGGCTGTCCGGAGTCGATGGCCGTGAGAATCACCGCGAGGGTGCGCCCGGGCTTGGTCGCCTGAATCGTGATGATATTCGACATGCGCTCGACCTCGGCGTTATTCCAGCCCAGCCTCGGCAGGTCGGCGTTGAGGAAGTCCAGCACTTCGTTGACCCCGTCATTGGTGCCGAACATCAAATTGATCCGGTCGCCCTTGACGAAGGCCTTGCTCGGAGGGGTGTTGGGGTAGACCGGACCGTCCGAGGGATAGAAATCAGGCATTTCGATCTTGATCGAGAGTTCCTCCGCGATGGTCTGGGCATGGATCGGCGGAATCGGAGGCATCTCCGTGTCGGCAAGCCCTTGGGCCGGGGCGGGCGGGGGGCTCTCGGCTTGGGTCGCCCGGGGAGTCGGGGCCGGTTTGGAAACCGGTTCTTCATCGCCGCCACAGGCCAGGATCAGGCCGAGGGCCGCGCTCATCAGCAGCAGGCCCCGGACCATCGTCATCGTCGACTTCATGTCTTTAACTCCCATTCAAATTCGTTCCGAGTGGTTTCAGTTGCCCGGCTCCAGTTTGCCCGTGCGGGCAGCAGGGTCCGGGCCGCCGGGTTCTCGACCTGTCCCAGGGCCCGAGGCAGCAAGGACGCTTCTTCTCGGACCCTTCATGGTGAAAACCCGCGCCCGGGATACTAGCCCTCCCGGGGGGATTCGCGAAGGGCGAAGGCAGCCAAGCCACGGCGGACTTTCTGCCCCAACCGCTCGGGGCTAGACTGCAGCCATGCGGAAGGCCCCCATCCCAAGCCTCTGGGCGTCCGCAACGGGCCTCCTGGCCGCCGTGCTCCTCGGCGGCTGCCCGGGCCCCCGCTCCCAAGACGCATCCGAGACCGAGGCCCAGGGAGCCTCCCGGCCCGAGATCATTCTGCTGATCTCCATCGATACTCTCCGCGCCGACCACCTGGGTCTCTACGGCCATCACCGCCCCACTTCGCCGGTTCTCGATGCCTTTGCGGCCGAGGGCACGGTCTTCGAAGATGCCAGTTCGCCTTCGCCCTGGACCCTGCCCGCCCACGCGTCGATGCTCACGGGCTTATTTCCCAAGAAGCACCGGGTGTTGACCTTCGATACCGCGCTCCCCGCCGAGATCCCCACCCTGGCCGGGATCTTGGCCGACGCCGGTTACCACACCGCCGCTGTCGTGAATTCCGCGTGGCTCAAGAAAGAGCGATACGGAATTACCCGCGATTTCGAACGCTATCTCTTCGTCGACGATACCCAGGAGCGAAGGGCGCCCAACTCCTGGATCACCGACCAGGCCATGACGTGGTTACGGGAGCCCGGAGCCCGGCCCCTCTTTCTATTCGTTCACTATTACGATGTGCATAGCGACTACACCTCGCTCCCCGAGTATGAAAGGCTCTTCGTGGGCCCCTATTCGGGTGAAGCCGATGGAACGGGTTGGCAACTCGCCCGGGCCAGCTTCGAGGACGACTACCTGGAAATGTGCCATCGCAACTACGATCCGAAAAAATGTCGTATCGGGAACGAGGAAAAATACCTCGCCGTCGACAGGTCCGTGGGGAAGATTTTTTTCGACGAGGATGACCTTCGCCATATCGAAGAGCTCTACGATGCCGGCATCCGTCAACTCGATAACGAACTCGGGCGCTTCTTTTCCCTCTTGGCGAGCGAAGAATTCCTCGATAAGGCATTGGTCGTCATCACCTCGGACCACGGCGAAGAATTCATGGATCATGGCCGCATGGACCATTTTCTCACCATGTACCAGGAAATACTCCGAGTGCCTTTGATCCTACACGGCCCCGGGGTGCCGAAAGGGCTCCGCATAGAAGACCCTGTCTCCCTGGTCGATCTGGCACCCACCCTTCTCTCCCTCGCCGGTGTCGAATCCGATGAGCCGAGCGATGGTGTCGACCTCAGCCCACTCCTCGCAGGTTCGAGTCCACCGACCCTCGCAAACCGGCCCCTCTACGGCGAAGCCTCGGGAGGGCTCACATACGACATCATGATGGAGGGCATCTTCCCGGTATACCGATCGCTTCGCCGCGACAACTACAAGCTCATTCATGACTCCAAGAGCCAAAGCTTCGCGCTCTACGACCTGCACGCCGATCCTGGGGAAGAAAGAGATATCTCTTCTCTTGAGCCCGCCCTGAAGGCGAAGTTGACCGCCGAGATGCAGCAGCGTTATGGCGATTTCTCCGCTGAACCCGCCCCTGAAAATCGCGTGGAACTCGACCGCGAAGAACTCGAACGTCTGCGTGCACTCGGATACGTTCCGTGAGGCGAAAACGATGAGCCACTCGACTGATCCTCAGCGACCTGCCATCGCTCGAAGCCTTGGCCTGGCCCTCGCATTTGGCATTTTCCTCTCCATTCTCGGCTGCCAAGCCGAGTCGCCAACGAGTTCAAGCAGCCCTGGCTCGGAGCCGGTGCGAGCCGAGCCCCTTCAGAAGCCCAAACCCGAACTCATCATACTCATTTCCATCGATACGCTTCGGGCCGATCACCTGGGTCTCTACGGGCACCATCGCTTCACATCGCCCAGCCTGGACCTCTTCGCCCTGGAGGGAACTGTCTTTGAAGATGCGAGTTCGGTCGCTCCCTGGACACTTCCGGCCCACGCCTCCATGCTCACAGGCCTCTACCCCCTCGGTCATGCGGTAGTGGATGTCGACACCAAATTGCCCGAAGGCGTGCCCACGATCGCGAAATTGCTGGGCGAAAATGGCTGGAAAACCGCAGCCGCCGTCAACTCCATGTGGCTCCTGAAGAAGACGCACGAAGTCACTCGAGATTTCGATCATTTTCTTTTCGTTCAAGACGTAGCCACGGCCCGCCTCCCCACTACGGCCATCACCGACCGGGCCATCTCGTGGATCCGGGACTCCAAGGACTCCGACCTCTTTCTCTTCTTGCACTATTACGATGTCCACAGCGACTACGCCTCACTCCCCCGGTTCGAGAAACTCATGGTCTCCCCCTATGAGGGCGAGGCCGATGGGACCACCTGGCAACTCAACGTCGAGAGCATGCCCGATGCCTTCATCGAGGACTGCCATACGAACTTCGAAGAAGAAAAGTGTCGCTTTGGGTCAGGTGAAGCCGCGCAGAGCGTGGACTCCTCGACGCGAAAAAATAAATTCGAGGCGGACGATATCCGCCACCTGGAAGAACTCTACGACGCCGGCATACGGCAGATCGATACCGAGCTTGACCGTCTCTTCAAATCTCTCCGTGATCACGGTCTACTGGATATCGCACGCATCATCATCACCTCGGATCACGGCGAGGAATTTTCGGATCACGGCAGCTTTTACCATTTCGCAACCGCGTACCAGGAGGTTCTGCACGTCCCCCTGATTTTGCGCGGCCAAGGGATCGCCGCTGGACGGCGAATCGAGGCCCCAGTCTCCCTCGTGGATATCGCCCCCACGATCCTCGCCTGGGCGGGTGTGAGCGCACCATCAGAAATAGACGGAGTAGACCTCACGCCCCTGCTGACCCAGGCGCACTCCGAAAACCCTGCCGAAGCCCTTCAGCAGCACCTGAAGACCCGCCTCCAACACGGTGAGGCGACCGGGAATAGCCAATGGGAATCGAAGCTGCCCGGTCAGGTGCCCGTATTCACTTCCATACGGCAAGGGCCCTTCAAATTGGTGCACCAGTCCCTCGACGAAAAGGTCGCTCTCTATGATTTGCGCACGGATCCAAAAGAGAAAACCGATATCGCGCGTCAGAATCCCGAGATGACCCAGACTCTCCGCTCGGCCATGGCAAAACGAAAAGCCGAGTTTGCAGACGATCCCGGACCGAACAATCGGATCGAACTCGACCCGGAAGAAGTGGAGCGCCTGCGGGCCCTGGGGTATCTGATCGACGAGTAGACGCGTCCAGATAGCACCCTCTCCCGAGCCGAGCGGCTAAGGCGGGGATACTCCTGATGCGCCGGCTTCGATCAGGCGATGTGCCTGGGCAAGCCCCTCTCGGCATTTTTCGCCGACATATTGATTGCCCAAACACTCTTGAAGTAACTCGGCTTCGCTCAGGACATCAAGCTTTACCGCTTCGGCATGCGCCCATTCCTGGCACCATTCAGGATCTCGCCGTCCCTCTCGGCAACTTCCCCAAATCCGCAGGAGTTGGTCGGCGTCGAAAGGCGCACCGTGATGGTAAAAATTTCTAAAATCTTCGGTAGCCTGATTCGCGATTTCAGGAGTGACAAAATCATCCGACTCGAAACGAAGCTGAAAAAATTGAACAAGCTCCCTCGGATGTGCACTCTCATTCTTCCAATGCGACCCAAAACCTCTACCTCGAAACTCCACGCCCTTGAGCCAATTCTGTAGTTCCTGAAGAACCGGCGAGGCCGAATTTTCACTAACCCATTTTGCGACTAATGCATTGGCTACCGGGCCAATCGATCGATACGTCTCCCGAATCAGCTCAGCACGAGCTTTATCTGTCAGCCCCTCTCGGAAACGAAGGGTGTAACCGTGAAGCATTGAATTCTCTCGAGCCAAACGCGCAGGCTCTCCGTAACCCATAAATGGAAGCCGTCCGGTATCACCTCTAAAGAAAGCCCGACCCGCCTTATCGTTTAAAAGAGGGTGGTAGAGGCTATGCGTCGGTCCTTTGAGATTCGCCGCGTGCAGAGCGCCAACCGGAACGATTTCGTGAGCAAGAAGGGCTGGGAAGCTGTGTATTCCAATACGCTTCAGGGATTTCGCATAGTCACTCCTGGATGCGCGTTCTTCAAGCCTGAAGTGGTCGGTACCCGAGCCGGGCTCATCTAGACCCAGCAAGATAAGATCCTCGTAGCCAGCTCCCCAGATCGCTATATGATCGAAAACTTCCATATAGGTCCGGAGGACGAGAGCCACCGTTTCATCGTCGGCTTCGTATTGATGAAACCACTGCGCGTAAACTCCTCCATCGGTCAGTCGCTCTTTCGCGGCCAAGAGAAACTCACGGCTATACAACATCTCTACTCCGGTAACCCACGGGTTACTGGGCTCGGAGATGATGACGTCGTAGCGATCTGCGCTTCGCATCAACGCTCGGTACGCATCGCTTTGAATGATCCGGATTTTCGCGTTCTTCGACGCGTCCAGACTGGCGAAATCGAAGAGGCTGGCGGCTTGAATCACACCGGGAGAAATTTCAGCCACGTCAACTCTTTTGACGCTTTTCAGTTGTGCGAGTTCTCCGGCTGTCATTCCGGTACCCCAGCCAACTACGAAAGCGCTCTCGGATTTCTTCGCCATCAATGCCGGTAGAATCGCAAGCAGCACCACTGTCGAGCGATCGGTAAATGTGTTGCTATCGCTCTTCGCATTGACCACGATTGAAAGTGAACGCTCTCCTCCTGGCGTCTTCAACTCGGGCACGGTAACGCTCGCAATTGGATCATCTGTATGGAATAGGAGAGGCAAGTTAAACCGAGCCGCGTTGGCTTCTCGAAATTTCGATGGACCCGAAAACGTATCTTCGAGCGGCTTTCGATCCCGGAAAAGTCCGATGTAGAGATCGGCCGGGTTCCAGGGAGGGAGGAGGAAAACGCCTCCCAAGAGCGGAAGAGCGAGCAGCCCCGCGACCTTTTTCCAATTGAAGACCCGCATCGTCAAAACGAGAGCGGCCAGCAACAGGGCTACCACCGCGACCCGATACACGTGGTGGAGATCGAACCAGAAAAAAAGAACGTACCCCCCCAACAGCGCACCGAGAAGCGAGCCCACCGTATTCCAGCTGTAGAGGTTGCCCGCGAGATCACCCAGGTGACTGACCTCCCGGCGCATTTGGTGAAAGAGCAAAGGCAGCGACGCTCCGGACAAAATCACGGGAAGCCCGACGACGACCAGGAGGAGGAGAAAGGCGAGCAGGTAGTAGAAGCCGAAGGCCGCGGTTTCATCTCTGAAAAGACTGCGCAAGAGGTGCGCCCAATAGGGCGAGTGCTCGAGTTGCCCATAAAGCAGCAAAAGAAGAAGCGCCAGCGCCCATTGATTGAGGACGACGAAGAGCGGGGTAATTCGGGACAGGGCGGAAACCATGAAACTTCCGAGAGCGATGCAGAGGACGAAGACCGCCACCACCATGGAGAAGGTGAACTGCGACGAGCCGAACGACAGACCCGCCAGACGGATCAGCGCGGTCTGAACCGTCATCATGGCGAAGCCCGTCAGCAGCGAAACCGCCATATAGGGCGCCAGCCCAGAACTGGAACTGTCGTCGGGACCCGAACCCTCCTCCTCGAGGGAAACCACTGCCCGGCCCCTGAGCCCAAGGAGTACAAAGATGCCTCCCGCGACCAGATTGATGCCCCCCATGCTGAGCATCACGCCCTCGAGTCCCAGGCGCGGCACCAGGTAGAAGCCTGCCGCCAGGGCACCCCCAAATGCCCCCACCGTATTGAAGGCGTAGACGAAGGCGTGAAAACGGGTGGCGTCCTCGAGGCTCCTCGCGAGACCCTGGGTCAGGATCGGGATCGTGCCCCCCATCAGAACCGAAGCCGGGCCGATGAGAAGCGCCGCCAGGGCGACGTCAATGGCGAAACCGAGCCCCGCCGGCCCGTGCGGGATGGCATAAGAAAGCGCCTGTACGGCCTTGAAGAGCCAGGGAAACACGAACACGTAGACGCCGATACCCGCTTCGACGCAGCCATAGACGAGCAGGAGGCGGGGCGGCGTCGAGACCTCGGCAGCGCGCTCGACTATCCGCCGCGTCACTCGCCCAAAGAGCCAATACCCCACTGAAAGCCCGCCCAGGAAGATCGCGAGCACCGCAGCCGTGGCTTCGCTCTGGGAGCCCAAAAGCGTCGCGAGGTAGCGTTGCCATGCCACCTCGTAAACGAGACCGCTGAAGCCCGTCAGAAGCGTGAGAACCAAGGCAGTCGCGCGAATCATGGGCTGTTTGCTCCGGTTTGGATCGATTCCCCGCGGGCTCAACGCGGGCGCACCAGAGCATAGTCGAACTCGGAGGGAGTGGGCCCCAGCCGCCGGGCAGGACTTTGCGAGCACGCGCCGTGGCCAAGCCGGAGCCACTCACTAAGGACCCGCGAAAAGATCGAGAGAGGGGTCAAAGCCCAACAAACCATGAGCGCTTTTCGAAATACAAGAGCGCCCTGGTCGTTCCCGACCAGGGCGCTCTTTCTAACTCAACTCTTTATAACTTATGACTTCGCCGCCAGGACTATGCCTTGCGTCGTCCTGCTACTGCCAAGCCAGCGAGTCCCAAACCGACGAGCAAAGCCGTCGTCGGTTCCGGAACAATGTTGACTGAGCCCGAGCCGGCCAGCGTCGCCGTGGTGGAAGCACCACCAGCAAGACCGATCACGTTGCCAGGAGAGCTTTGCGAAAGCGAAATCGCTGCGCTTCCCCCGGTTCCCGTGACACTAAACACCAACGTGGCCAGCAAAGGAGCAGCGCCCCCCGCCGAAGAACCGGTGGTGTTCGCGGTTCCATTTGTCAGGTCAGCCGATACGAAATCGACGTTGACCTGATTGGTGGTGCCCACGCGGAGCGAACAACCCGCGGGTGCAGTCTGCGGATAGCCACCGCAGGTGGTACTGGCCTTCAAGTAGCCTCCGCCGCCCTTACCGCCGTACAGCAGGTAGCTTGTCGTTGTAGAAGCAGCCTGGTCGTACGAGAGCTGGCTGTCATCGAACAGCACGCCAATGGAGAGCAGGGTAATACCTGTAGTAGTACCAACGTCGAGGCTTACCGTAACGCTAAGCGAGTCCCCAGTAGTAACCGTCTGACCGCTCACGCCGCCCATCGTAACTGTGAGAGCACTTGCACTGGCTGCACTGAAGAAAAAGAGCAGGGCAGTTACAAGCATCCTGTTGATCAATATGCGCATCCAAATATCTCCTTGATACTTATCCCAATTAATTTTCACGTACGGACAGCCGCTTCCCTTCAGCATCCGTACGCGTTCTTACGTCTTACAGATCGTGCAAATTACTGAGCCGAGCAGGGCGAACCGGTGCCCGCACACGACAGACCCGACGGACCGGGGGTCGCCCCCTGGGCGCCGAGAACGACGTTGGCGTCATCGAGCCCAACACCACCATCACAGTTCAGGTCGCTGGCATTACCAGCACCGGCACCTTGAGCACCGAGCACGTCGTTGACGTCATCGAGCCCAACACCACCATCGTTATTGACATCGGGGTCGCAAGCCTGTCCGTAACCATCGACATCATAGTCCTCCTGCGAGTCGCAGCCTACAAGGGCAGGCGGGCCAGGCGTTGCACCCAGAGGCCCATTCGGCGTAGACGAGCAGTTGTCGAAGGCATCCGGCACACCGTCGCTATCGCTATCCGGGGAGCTGCCCGCGAACGAGCCGAAGGACAGTCCGAATGCCAACAGCGCCGCGCATCCGAGTACGATCAAATTTCGTGTCATTCCATCTTCTCCTTCTTCTAGATCTAGATATTGCCATCGTCGTAGAGCGCTGCGCCTGATGCTCTCCCAACCGCAACTTGCTCACCCTATCACCAAGCGCGCGCTCCGGTCAAACCACTTTTTACGCTCAAACCAACTTTCTTTGGACTTACAGAGGTTTTCTGAACCAGCCTCTTACTCTCTTCACTGCCACTGAAATGCTTTAAGGTGCATTCGAAGCGTGTATGACGTGCCCAAGCTCCGATTTTCCTTAGTTTTCAGTTCCCTCCTGACTCTGAGGGGATTCTGAAGACTTTTTCTGGCTCACCAGCTGGAATGCTCAACCCTGAAACGAGACCTGAAACGAGATCGATGAATGATGCCCGATCTGCGTTTTCTTCCTTATTTCGGCGGGTTGCGCCCCTTGCTGAAACCTCCTTTTCACTTGCTCAACACTGAGTCACCCAGGCGTAACGGAAATTCTGGCTGGCCCACGCTGCGGAAGATGCAATTGCTATGCCGATTCTTAAGAACGTCTAAATAGCTGTTTTAACAGCCTTTCGGATGAAGTGGGGATCGCCTCGGGAGAAAAGTTTTTCTTAATTTGGGGGAAGTTTCTCAGAAATCCTCACTGGATGACGGAAAAATTCTTCCCTCCCCCGAGAGCGCGGAGAAGAGCCCCGGGGTCGTGGCCACACCGGCACTCCGATGATCAGGGAAAAGTGCTTTCCCCCGTGTGGGGAGTGTCCGATCGAGCCGCCGCGGCCAGAGCCGAGTCCAGGTAGCGCTCGACCTCTTCCAGCCGGCGGGCGGCTACCTCCCGCGCAACGGGGCGGCGGTCCAGGACAGGGGTGGTCAGTCGGACGACCAGAATCGGATGCAACCGGCGGAGGGGGCTTCGGTCCAGGGCAAGCAACGAGCGCAGAGTCTCGGTCGGCAGACCCCCGGCGCCGCGCACCCAGTGGTGAACGAGCAGGCGGCGCTTGCCCTTCTCGACGACCCGAACATCCACGAGTTGCCCGTTTGCTGCCGGGACTGCAGCGTCCTCCACCACCTTCCACCCGCTTCCCGGAAGTGCTGTCACGGGCGAGAGGGGGCTGCCCCCGCGTTGGTCGAAATCCGATTCCGCGACGAAGACCGAAACCGGGCCGGTGTCCAGGTGGTATTTGCGATTCACGACCTCGCCGAAACGCGCGCTTCCGCGAAACGAAAAATCCGGAGGGATCTTCTCGGAAGCCCAACGATCGAGCGCGTCACCCACCAGGGAGTGGAGCGAAGTCGGATCCGGAGCCGAGGACTGCCATGTTGGGAGCCCCAAGGCCAGCGCCTGAAGAACCACCGCAAGCGTGCCCGCAGCCGCAAGACTCCCAGTAGCCGCAAACCGCCGCGCTTCGGGCACCACCGTGGCCGGCTCGTATTGGAAGACCGGGAGCCGCTCGAGCAGGGTGTCGATGGCGTACACAGTGACCAACCCCACAAGCAGAATCACAATGCCCTGGAGGTTGTGAATTGCGATGACCTCGGAGTGGGGGTTCAGGATCAGGGTGACTACACGCACCCCGTTGAGCGCAAAAGCGAGAATCGGGGCAATCACCAGAAGAAGCGCCGCATGTCGCCCCCGACGCTCGAAAAGGTCGATCAAAAGGATGGTCAACAGGGTCAGGATCTGGACCGAGCGCATACCGCTGCAGCCCTCGATCACCTGGAAGGCCTCGCTGACTCGCAGAATCTGATCCCCCGAAACCAGGTGGGGAATGCCGAGTACCGAGAGGGCCATCCCGGCCAGTTGAGCGGTCCAGATCTGCAACTTGAAGACCACGGCCAGCATAAGCGGAGCGGGCAGCGGCACCGCGAAAAGGAGAACGATAAGGGGCAACCAGAGCGCACGCAGACCCGGGAGACCGAGATAAGCGACCACCACGCCGGTCATGACGAGGGCCAAGGCCACTACCTGAAGATCGAGGGCCTGGGTGTAGACCGCCCAGCCGAAACATCCGGCCCCCGCCACGAAACTCGGCAGAATCAGGCTCCAGGGCCCGGTCGAGAGGGGCAGCGCACGAACCCGGTTGGAGCGTCGGTAGGCGAGCCATGCCGCGATCGCGATCACGACGATGGGGGCGCTATCGCCGGGCAGGAAGAGCCAATACTCGACACCCTGGGCAAAGCTGTAGCGGGTGCCCACGGTGTAGAGGGTCCGAAACGCAGCCAGGATCAGAAAAATCGCCAGCAGGTGAGGCACCGCGGCGCGCCAGCCGCGAGCCGCCGGCGCCTCCTGGTCTCCGGACTCCTTCAACATCCATCTCCCCGCCGGATCGCCCAAGATCCGGGTCCCGTATGCCCTTATCGGCCGATGACAGGCTCCGCCGGAGCCGACGATCGGCCTGGCTCGAGGGGCACTCGGCTCTGACGCGGGCATTCTAGGCTGAATCGTCCTGATGCCCCAGACTCAGCCTCACCCACGCACGGCCGCCCTGGCCCGGCGATTCGAGCTGAGGGGAAGAGCGGTAGCGGCCTGCGCCGCATCCGGCTTGGCTCGAGCATCTTCCCGCTCTATCCAGGAACCTCCCGGCGACCCGGAGCGGTCTCGGCCAGGGGCAGTTCAAGCTGTCGCCACCCCTCGCCGGAGTCCCCGAGGTCGCTTGCGGTTTTCGCCTGGGACGAGCCCGGCCGCCTCAGCCGATAGCGCAGCGTACTGCGCGGAATGTCGAGCATCCGGGCGGCCCGGCTCACGTTGCCCTGACTTTGCTCCAGGGCACCCCGAAGAGTCGCCTCGTCCAGGGGGTCAAGTAGCAGCGGGTTCACGGCGGCCCGGCCCTTGGAGGCGAGCGCCTCGAGGGCGATGTCGCGGTCGAAAGGGCGCTCGGGCCAGTAGATGGCGACGCGCTCGACGAGATTGACCAGCTCGCGAACATTGCCCGGCCAGGTATGCCGCGCCAGCACTTCCCGGGCGCCCCAGGTCGCAGGCTTCACCACCCGGCCCAATCTCGCCGACAAGTCTCGCCTGATCCCCTCCATCAGGGCGGACAGATCCTCGCTGCGCTCACGCAGGGGCGGCAGTTCGAACTCGAGTACTGCCAGGCGGTAGTATAGATCCGAGCGGAAGCGCCCCTGCGCCACTTCGGAGCTCAGCGGACGATTGGTGGCCGCCACCACGCGGGCGCGCATGGCGAGGGTGACGCCGCCGCCCACCCGCTCGAAACAGCGGTCGTGCAGCACGCGAAGCAACTTGGCCTGGAGTTCCGGAGCCAATTCGGCGACCTCGTCGAGAAAAAGCGTGCCCTCCTCGGCCAACTCGAAGCGCCCAGGACGCCGGGCGGCCGCCCCGGTAAACGCGCCGCGCTCATGTCCAAAGAGTTCACTCTCGATGACCTGGGGGGCGAGAGCGGCGCAATCGACATGAACCAGCCGCCCGCTTCGGCGTCGCGAAAGACGATGGATGAGCTGCGCCACCTCTCCTTTGCCCGTGCCGGTTTCACCGGTCAGGAGAACGGCAGCATCGCTGGCGGCAGCACGCTCCACGCGATCGCGAAGCGCGCGCATCTCTTCGCTCTTCCCCCAGACGATTTCGCCGGCCGGGTGATCGGCCTTGTCGCCATCGTGTTGGGTGCGGAGGGCCTCTGCGATAAGGCGGGCGTCCACAGTCTCGGGGCCAAACCGATCCGGTTCATCGCGCACGGTTGTCGACATGACAAGAGAAATGCCCCGCCGCGTCCGCACGCGCAACGGCCCCGGACCAAGAATGAGCGAAATTTGAGGCGCGCGTAGCCCCTGCGGCGCTCTGGCCGCAGCGCACGCGCTCGCCCCGAATACCGAAACCCCTAACCGAAACCCCTAATAGAGGATGACGCTCCGGATCACCTCTCCATCGTGCATGAGGTCAAAGGCCGTATTGATCTCTTCCAGGGGCAGGGTGCGGCTGACCATTTCGTCGAGCAGAATGCGACCCGCCATGTAGCGGTCGACGAAACCCGGCAATTGAGTCCTGCCCCGGGTTCCCCCGAAGGCCGTCCCCCGCCATGATCGCCCGGTGACCAGCAGAAAGGGTCGGGCGTGGAGTTCTTGACCCGCGCCCGCCACGCCAATAATAATGCTCTCGCCCCAACCCTTATGGCAGGATCGAAGCGCGCTCCCCATGACCTCGACGTTTCCGATGCACTCGAACGCGTAGTCCACTCCCCCGTCGGTCATTTCGACAATCACATCCTCAACCGTATCCACGGTCGCGGGATTGACGAAATCCGTGGCCCCGAATTGCTCGGCCAACGGGAATTTCTTTTCGTTGAGATCAACCCCGATGATCCGGTCAGCACCCGCCATCACGGCACCTTGGATCACCGAAAGGCCAATGCCCCCCAGGCCAAAGACAGCCACCGACGCCCCGGGTTCGACCTTGGCGGTGTGCAGAACCGCACCGATCCCGGTGGTCACCCCACAGCCGAGCAAACACACCTTGTCCAGGGGCGCGTCACGCCGCACCTTCGCAAGAGCGATCTCCGGCACGACCGTGTACTCGGCAAAGGTTGAGGTCCCCATATAGTGGTGGATCTTCTCACCCCGGTAGGAAATTCGGCTTGTCCCATCGGGCATCAGCCCGCGTCCCTGGGTCTCACGAATCGCCCCGCAGAGATTCGTCTTGCCCGAAAGGCAGAATTTGCACTGCCTGCACTCAGGGGTGTAGAGAGGAATAACGTGATCTCCCGCTTCCAGGGAAGCCACACCCGGGCCGACTTCTTCGATCACACCCGCGCCTTCGTGGCCGAGCACGGCAGGGAAAAGGCCCTCGGGATCATCTCCGGAGAGGGTGAATGCATCGGTATGACAAACGCCCGTCGCGGCCAGACGCACCAAGCACTCGCCCGGCCCCGGACCTTCGAGGTCGATTTCGTCGATGACCAATTTTTCACCCGGTGCCACCGCGATTGCAGCCCTGACTTTCATCTCGACTCCTCGTCCGAATTCCGCGCGAGCGAATTATAGGCGGGTACTCAGCCGCCGCCGCCGCACGCGCGCATAACCGAAAAAGCCACGGCCATGAGAATCCATACCACGCTAATGCTCGCGTTCATCCGGCCTCGGCCCTTCGCCCGGGGTTCTTCATCCTGGGGGAGGGGACTCGGCTCGGTCGCGTCGACCTGCGAATAGGCTTCCTGGTATTCGGCTGGCTCGACATAAACCACCGAGGGATCTTCCGCGCCCCCGGCTCGACCCGGTCCGGTTCGCCCTCCGCAATGCATGCACCTGCGGGTGCTGGGCGGGAAACTGACATCACAACTCGGGCAACGCACCTCAAAAGCCGAAACGCCTGACATCAGTGGACCCCCGCGGTCGCCACCAGAGAGCCGGGGTCGATCCCCATGCCGCGAACCACATGGTCCCACATCTTCTCGGCCGGCACTTCGAAAATCGTCTCCGGGTCCGCTTCCGCGGAGAGCCAAGCGCCCTGCGCCATTTCAAATTCCAGCTGGCCGGGGCCCCATCCCGAATAACCGAGAAAAAACCGCAGAAGTTCGGGAGGCGCCTCGGCGATGTCTCGAAAAACGTCCATCGAGCCTCCGAAGTTCACGCCATCCACCACCGAACTCACCTGTTCATCCTCGAAACCCAGGGACGATGAGTCGCCGAAGAGCATCCATCCGGAGTTGGGTTCTACCGGGCCGCCCCAACTGACCCGCCCTTGCTGATCTCCCCGCCACTCGAATTGAAGGCTGCTGAACAAATCCGACAGAAGCAGGTCGGCCGGACGATTCAGCACCAGTCCAAAGCTGGCGCTGGTGTCGTGCTCGATCATCAAGAGCACGCTGCGATGAAAGTTGGGATCTCGCAGCTGAGGCATCGCAATCAGCAGCGAAGAATTCAGGCCTTTTTCGCTCACGGCGTCACCTTAGCAGGCCCGGTACCCTGACCGGGGTGAGCGAGAGCAGGGAAGCGCGAGGGCTCCGATTGGCCATCCTTGTGGGGGTGGGAATCGGTGCCGCTGCGCTCGGCGCAGCCAGCGAGTATCCGGCAACGATTCGGGCACTCTCCTGGGGCGCGCTCATGACGTCCGCTGCCGGGGTCTGCTTCGCAGGGGCCTTGGCCGTCGGCTCTTCCTCACCCCCCTCGGCATTTCTGAAATTGGCTGCGCCCGCTCGCCCTCTCCGGGGCAGTCGTCTCGCCCTGGCGGTGGTTGGAATGCTAACGCTCAGCCATGGCATCAGCCTGATCCTGGTCGCAACCGGCGCCCGCGAATCCAGCGTGCTCGCTCGCGTCGATGGGCTGCTTGCCCGGGCGTCGGGAACCGAATCCGTGGAGGCCATCCTCGCCCTGGCTCTTGCGCCCGCCTTGGCTGAGGAAATCTTCTTCCGCGGCGCGCTGCTCAGCCTGCTCAGTCAGCGCCTGGGCCCGGGTTGGGGCCTGCTCCTATCCTCTCTGCTTTTCGGCCTCCTCCATCTGGATCCGGCCCAGGGCGGAGCTGCTGCTGTTCTCGGGCTCTACCTCGGCGCCCTCACCCTGCGAACCGGCAGCATACACGCAGCCATCCTCTGTCATGGGTTGAATAACCTGATGGCGGTTGTGGCGGCGCTGTGGGCACCTTGAGCGCGGGGCACGAAATTCCGCCGGATTCACTTCAGCGGATGATCCCTTCGGACGAACCTATAGCCATAGACGCTGGGATCAAAAGCGGGGAAAATCGAAATGCCTCAAGCCAACCGTATCCTGCTCATCGACGATGGAGAACTCTCCAATGTCGCCCGAATTCTCGAGGCCCTCGGACTCGATCACACCCGCGTCCGCGGACAACGCGTCCTGGGCAAACTGCCCCCGCCTTCAGAACTCCTGATCACAACCCCACGTTGCGCTCAACTCGTACGCCGGGGCTCACCGCCGGATGCGCCTTCGGGTCGACCCGTTCGCATCATCGGAGCGAGCGAGGACTCGAGTTCCATGCGACGAAGACTGCGACGCATGGGCTACCACCTGCTGGTGGGTCTTCCCGGCAGCGATGATGTCTGGCGCCCCTTGATCCACCGCGCCACGTACCGGGGAGAGGAGCGAAGACAGCAGGCCCGGGTGGTCCTCGGCTCGGAAATCCGCGCCCATTGCTCGGGCGAAAGCGACGAAAGTATTCCCGCCACCCTGATGAATCTCTCCTTCCGCGGGTGTCAGCTCCTCGTACCCCGAAGGCTGAGCCTGGACAGCGAGCTCTCCCTCACCCTCTCGGAAACCACCACCACGGGTCGGCCCTTGACCCTGAAGGGGCGAGTCACCCGCATTTCCGAAGATCTCGGCGACTCGGTTCACGAAGCCACGGTCACCCTGAACGAGGATTCGGCGCCGCTGACCCAGGCGGAACTCGCCGGCGTGGTCAATCTCTGGTCTCTCGGGCCGCCCTCCCGCCCCGGGGAGTCCGACCCACACGAATCCCCGAGAGAGGGGAGCATCGCCGCGATGGCGGCCGAAAGCATCCGGGTCGCCGTCGATGCCGCAGCGGGCGCTTCGCAACCCGTCGCCGTCAACATAGGCAAGGCCCCCAGGGCGAAATAGCCCGGCAGCGATTTCCCGGAGAACCCGGGATCCAGGAGTATTCTGGAGGGGCCCTCGGGAAGGCCTCCGGGGGAGTCACGGCCCCGGTCGACGCCGCTCCCCGTCTCCGATAGGCTCCGCGCTCCCGCGGCCCCCGAGGCCGTCGAGTGAAGCCGGGCCCCTGCGGGCCCCGAGAGCGGAGGAAGGCCCATGGCCCGAAGCAAGAGCAAGCAGAAGATCAGGAAACGCCTCAACAAGCAGCGCACCCGCCGGCGCAAACGCCAGCGACTGGCCGCCAAAAAAGCCTCGGATTAGGCCAAGACCATGGGCCGACGACAACACCATAAGAGGAAGGGGAACTCCGAGTGAGCGATCAACCGACGGTGGCTGAGATTCAGGTCGACAAGAGCAACCTCTACCGCGAAGAGACCTTCTCGGACCTCAAGGTCGCCTCGGTGCGGCGGTTGACCCCTGTGAAGGAGGACGGCAGCGAGGATCCCGGCCGAGATACGATTTTCATCGGCGAGACCACGCTGATGTCCCAACGCGGTCCGCTGCCCGTTCAGGCTCCTATCGAAGCGGCGAGCCTCGCCGAGGCGTTCGAGAAATTCCCCGAAGCGGTCAACGCAGCGGTGGATAAACTGATCGAACAAGCCAAGGAAATGCAGCGCCAGGAAGCGTCGCGAATCGTCGTACCCGGCGACCAGGGGGGCGGGGGCAGCCGCATTATCGGCTGATCCCGCAGGTATGGGTGCCGCCCGGGTCAGTCCGCCCGGGTTCCGGGATCCGAGAGCAACACCGGCCCGGTCGCAGAGCCGAGATCGCCGGTGTAGCGATGCGCAAATTCCGGCTCGCAGCGGCCCCGCTCGCAGAAAATCGACTCAAGAACATTCGCTGCGAGTTCACTGGACTTCGACCACCAGAGGTTGCTCTGGAGTTGAAGCACCGCAATCGCGATGACGGGATCCGCGGCCGGGGCCACCCCCACGAACCACTCGTAGCGTCCATAGGGCTTCCCCCCTGTGAGGTTGCCCGTCTTGCCCGCGACCTTGATATCACGCAGCTTCGGACGACCGCGGCGATCCCGGAAGGCACTCCGTGCAGTGCCGTGCGTTGTGGTCCGCACCAACATGCTGCGAAGTTCCTCGGCGGTCTCGGCGGAGATCACCCGACGGGGACTCGCCCGGGGCGGGAGAGTCAATCCCCGGCCCTTCCCATCCACGACCCGATCGACCCACCAGGGCTCGATCTGCTGTCCACTTGCCAAAGTCGCCGCCAGTTGCGCACCGTGGAGCGGGGTGATGCGGGAACCCGCCAGACCGCAGCCGAGCCGGCCCAGGTCGTAATCGCTCTTCCCTGCATCCGCGCTCCCCGGAGCATGACCCGGACCCGGTGAAGCCAGCCAACCGAAGGCTTCGATGGACGAAAGCAGCGCAGTGCTTCCCACCGTCTCCACGGCGAGTTGCGCGAAGCATTGGTTATTCGAGGTCGCCAAAGCGCGTTCAAGAGAGGCCTTGTTCCCCCGACGGGGCCGGTGAACCCGGGACGGACTCAAACGATATTGGTTGCCGTTGTAGAGGCACGGGCGCCGGGCGCTTTCGGGCGCATGCTGGAGCGCGGCGGCAGCGGTCACCACTTTGACCAACGAAGCGGCCGGGTAGGAGTTCTCGGGCGGAAACGCCAGGGTATCCGTCGAAACATAGGCAAGCACTCGACCCGTTCGCGTATCGAGCGCGATCACATGACCGCGCTTGACCCGTCCGCGCTTCAAGACGCGGGAGATGCGACGGGTGAGCTCGCGATCGAAGGCGTACTCCACGCGGTAGTCACCATATTGATGAAAGATCGGCGAGCCGTCGGCTGCTCCCCGATCCTTGAAGGCCGCGTAGTCGTCCAAACCGACAGGCAGATGCGTAAACAGACCATCAGGCGCCGGTCGAGACGCGGAGGGAAGCCCCGCCCCCGACTGGGGCTCTTCCCGAGTTTCTTCGACCGAATCGGACGCGGCGGCGGGCGTGGAGCCGGGATCCGTACCCACGGCAAAGAACCCGCTCCCGATTCCCAGGGCGAGAAGCAGGCCCAGGCCGGACACGGTCAATTGCCCACGCCGAGAGAGAGCCGCGAACGGATTCGCTCGCCCTTGGCGTGAACGCCTTCTCCGATTTCCATGGCTGGGTCGCAATCGAAATCAGCCTTTCCTGGCGGTGCACTCTCCCGGAGCAATGCGCCCTTGAGGTTGCTCGCTAGAGGGCAACGACGGTGTGAACCTCGGGAATTTCCTCGCGCAGCCGCGCTTCGACCCCCATCTTGAGGGTGATGGTCGAACTCGGACAACCCACGCAGGCACCCTTCAGGGCGACCTCTACCACGCCATCACGGAAACCCACCAAGCTGATCTCCCCGCCGTCCTGCTCAACGTAAGGTGCGATATCGGCTTCGAGAATCGCCCGAATACGTGCTTCGATCTCGCCGTCGTCGGCCGGAGCGGGGCGCTGGTGAGCCGGGCCCAGAGCGGGCTCTCCCGCGGCCGCCCATTCCCGAATTGCCTGGGTAATGGTCTGGCCGAGTTCTCGCCAGGAAGTCTCCTTCGCTTTGCTTACGGTGATGACTTCGGGGGCCAGAAGTACGTCGGTCACCCCATCGATCGCCAGGATACGCGCCGCCAGGGGTGAAATATCGGACGTCGTGCCCGTTCCGAAACTCAGCGGACGAGGTTCATCCAGTAGAGGGGTCCCCACGACCCATTTGACGCTATCCGGGTTCGGTGTTCGTTCGGTATGAATGCGCAGGGTGGTTTCCAAGGTCTGTTCTCGCGATCCGCGAACCCGCGATCACCGTCGCGGGTCGGGCAGGGTCTTCCTTATATACTCATTTCGGCACGATGATCCGCCTCCCCGAATAAAAGGGGCAGAACCCGGCGAGGCGAACGCCTCCGCCACGGTACAGACTCTCGCTGTGGGGTCCAAGCTGCTCCCCCTGGGGTAAGCCTTATACACCTGCCGGGGCGCCGAAGAGATCCTCTTCAGCGCTGGCCAGGTCACAGACCAGGAAGCCTTGCCGGGCCGCCCGCTGCCGCTCCCGGGGCCCGTTATACCCCCACCCCGCCAGCGCGCAGCGCACCCCCAGCCCCGCCACATCCTCGAGGTGATTCAGCTTGTCATCAATGAAGGTGATCTGCGCGTACGCCACACCGAGCCGACGACCGAGCAAGCCGAGATGGGCCCGCTTTGAACGCCCCGCTTCCTTATCGACGATGCGTTCGCCGGGAAAGAGTTCGGCAATCCCGTAGGCATCCAAGAGTAATTCGATCGACGCGCGGTCCTTGGCGGTGGCCACGGTGAGGATGCGGTCCTCGGCCCGGCGGCGGAGCAGTTCAACAAAGGGCTCGAAAGGCTCCAACAACGCGAGCCAGCCTCCCAAACCCGCCGATCGCAAGGCGGCCCGCTCCTCGTAGAAAACGCGGTGGAATTTCTGGAGAAAATCCGGGCCCAACTCTTCGCGGAACGCGTCGAATTCAGGCTGCTCGATCGGCGCTCGGCCCTGCTCGAGAAGTCGAAGCGCCACGCCAAAATCCTCGGCGCGATTTCCCAAAGGCATCAGGTCCAGGAAGTCGCCGTAGAGGGGATGGCTCCGAACCGCGGCCGCATCGCCCCCCTCGAGTTCCAAAGCCGCCCGCGCAGCGGCGGCGCCCGGATCCAGACGGGCGAGAGTTCTCCCGGCGACAACAAAGGATTCGACCACGCTATCGCTGATCACGCCATCGAAATCGAGTGCCAACACCTCGGCCTGGCTCTCCGCCATTGATCCCTCGCTCCGGGCGGCTCGCCCGGGAAAATCGCCTGGGTGATGAGAACCTACGATTCTCGTAACTCCCGGGGGTGGGCTCCCCCTTCCGCACACGCGGCCTGCCGAATCCGCTCGTAGAGCGCGAGGACATCGGGATGAAACTCTTCGACCGTCATGGCCCGGGCCACGGCCACCGCCGAGAAACGACCAGCGGCGCTGCGAGCCAGAGCGCCCTTGCTCCCGAGAATCCGCTTGGCGTTGGCAGACCGGCAAGCGGCCTCGTCATCGAGAGAGGGAAGGTTCTCTTTGAGCAGCCCCTCAAGCAGTCGGGGCTCTACCCGATTTCGCAGGGTTCTTCGGATCGCATTGGGCACGAGGGCATAACTCTCGATGTGGCGCCGGTTCCAGGTGAACGCCTCAAGACCCGGTTCCACCAGAGAGAGGCCTCCGCACTCGCGATGGTGATCCCGGTCCAGGACCACCAGCCCCCGGGCCCCCCCTTCGCTTCCCCCTTCGGCTCTAAAATGGGCTTGGGCGCGCGCCGGCCGGCGACCACCCAGAATCACCACCCGAGACTCGAGTTGAAGCGCCAGGGAGCGGGGAAACCGGCGAGCCCAGATCCGCAGAATGCATTCATCCCCGGGACCTTCGACATAGAGGAAAAAGCGCGAATTCGAGGTCACGCGATTCTCGGGACGCTCGGTCGCCTGCGGGGCTGACATGCTGTCTCCGTTTCACCCGAGAATGGCGACCGGGCCGGCACAACCTCCCCCGATTGGGAGGCCGCACATCGGACACCGGCAGGTACCCGTCGGATCCCTCCGTGTAGGCCCAAAACCCCGACACGAGTCTCCACGGCCAGCGACAGGCTATCCCGACACCCGGACTGCGCCAACCCTGCTTTCTGCACGAGTCTGGCCCCGGGCTGAGACTTATCTGGAAAATCAGTTAGCCTATGCCCATGATTTCGATTCTTGTTGCCGATGATCATGGCATTGTCCGGGAGGGTCTCCGGCGCCTGCTCGATGGCGAAGGTGACCTCCGAGTCTCAGGAGAAGCCGGCGACGGACGCGAAGTCCTTGAGCAGGTGGCCCAGAACCAGCCCGAGGTCGTGGTGCTCGACATCTCCATGCCTCGACTCGGCGGCCTCGAAACCCTGGAGCAACTGCGCGCCAGCCACCCGAATATCAAGGTCATCCTGCTCTCGGTACACAGCGACCCCTCCTTCATCCAGAGCGCGATCTCCCTGGGCGCCGACGGCTACGTGCTCAAGGACGGCGAGGCCACCGAGATCATCACCGCGATTCGCGAGGTCATGCGCGGCGGAAGTTATTTCAGCCCGGTGGTCGCACGCGAAATCGTGGAACAGATGCGTCACCCTGGCTCCTCTACCGAGGGCCCTTTCTCCCTTCTCTCGGGGCGAGAACGCGAAGTATTGCACCTGATCGCTGACGGACTCTCGGCGAAGCAGATCGCCGCGCAACTCGATATCAGTTCGAAAACCGTTGAAGCCCATCGGACCAGCCTGATGCGGAAAGTCGGCGTACGCAAAGCCACCGAACTGGTTCGTTACGCTCTCCGGCACGGCCTGATCCAACCCTGATTCTGAGCGCAGTTCAGTCCTTGAGAGCTGAATGCGGGGCCGCGAGCACCAAGCTCGCCAGGGCTTCGATGTGGGATGTCTGGGGAAAGAGATCGAAGCCCTGAACGGTCTCGAGCGAGTAGCCATGCGACCGAAGTCGCCCCGTATCCCGAGAGAGCGTGGCGGGGTCGCAGGAGAGGTAGACAATCCTGGGCGCCCCGAGTTGGGCCAGCGCCTCGAGCGCTCCCTCGGAGAGGCCCACCCGCGGCGGGTCGAGCAGGATGAGATCGGGAGCCGGCTCCACCGCGGAACGCAAAGATTCTTCTGCATCGCCCTCGATCACACGCACTCCTTCGAGTTCGGCGGCCTTCAGGTTCGCCCGTAAATCAGCCACCGCCCCAGCCGAAGACTCGATGGCATCGACGGCCTCGAAACTGCGCGCCAGGGCAAGGGTGAAAAAGCCGGCGCCCGCATGAAGTTCGAGCGCCCGGCCGCCATGACCCGCCGCAGCCAGTACCGCTTGGTGAAGCTGATCGCGGAGAAGCAGGTTCCCCTGGACGAAGGTTCCAGGGGAAACGCCCATGGGATCTGAACCTGCCGCTACCTCGACGCGACCACCGGCTACTTCGTGAACTCCATCAGGCGATGAAGCGACGGGCGTACTTCGAACGTCCCCATGCCGGTCTACGAGGAGTTCCTGCTCCCCTCCCGAGCCGCGCTGATCGCGCAGGCCAGGTTCGGCCGCCATGCGGCGCAATTCGTCTTGAAGTTCCGCAACCAGAACTGGGCAGCGATCCACGGCACAAAGGGCGTGAGAACGACGTTGCCGGTAGCCGACCCCATCGCGCCCCGACAGGAGCCGAGTGCGAGCACGATACCCATAGGGCGAAGGAGAGGCCGCGAAAGCAAGATCCCGAGGCAAATCCCAGCCGCCAATACGCACCAATGCTTCTCGCAAAATCTCCTTCTTCGCCGCAACCTGAACCGAATAATCGAGATGCTGCCATTGGCAGCCGCCGCAGCGTCCGAAGAAGCCGCAATCGGGGTTGACACGACCCGGCCCGGCTTCGAGAACCTCTTCGATCTCGGCTCGGGCGAAGCGTTTTCGACGTTCCACCACGCGCACCCGAAGCCGATCGCCCGGAGCCGCAAGAGGAACGAAGAGCGTGAGCCCATCGGGCATCCGCGCCACGCCATCTCCACCCGCCGCCAAGGAGACGACCTCGACCTCCACTTCGGGCTCGGGGGCAGCGGCGGCCCGCACTCGGCGCCGGGGTTTTTTTGCGCGGGGGCCTACGACCCGGCTCCCGGTTTCCCGATCGGTTGGCCCGAGGCCGAGGAGGCGTTCCCGGATCGGGGCAGCAACTCGATGACTCGGGAGCGCCCGCGATGGGCAAAGCGCCCCCAGACCCGATCGGCGAGGCGATATTTATTCGCGATCTCGGCATCGACACGCGCCTTGAGTTCCGGGCTCTCCACGAACTGCGCCCAATAGAGTTCAGCCGCGCTGCCGTGGGCATCCGTGCGCCTCAACTGAACCTCGGGGTTGGCCCGAAGGCGGACCAACCAATGCGCATTCGGGCGGTTCGCCCTGATAAATTCGCGTCCGTCCACCTGGACGATCCAGAGTTGGGTTGGATACGTCCGCTCATCGGCCTCGGTGATAAGCGTGACGACCTCGCCCTCATCGAGCAAAAGGGCCCCCAGGACGAGAATCCCCGTCACGACCCCGATCGCCAACATGACCCTGCGCACGCCTCGCCTCCTCCGGCCCCACGCCGGAGCCAGATCCTACCCACTTCGGCTCGCTTCGTCCGCTCCGGCGAGAGGGCTTGGCGGAAAGTCCATGCCAGCGGCGGGACACCTATGCGATCATGCCCGAACCGACCGCCTTTTCCTGGGGAGCCGTACTCCCATGTTTCTACGTACCCTCGCCCCTATCCTGGCGAGCCTGATTTTGCTGGCCACCCAAGCCTCGGGAAGCGAATTGGTGGTCGCCGCCGCCGCCAGCCTGCGGGAGCCGGTGGAGGAATTGGCGAAAATATTCGAGCGGCAACACCCCTCTGTCCGCGTGCGTATCAGCCTGGGCGCTTCCAGTTCCCTCGCTCGCCAGATCCGCCTGGGCGCCCCGGCGACGATCTTTCTTTCCGCCGACGAGCGGTGGGTCAGGGATCTCGAGGAGCGGGGGCGGGTGGCTCCCGGGGATCGTTTCCCCATAGCGAGCAATCGAATCGTTATTCTCGGTCGACCGGGCCTCGAGCGCCCGGTGGAAGAAGCTCGCGACCTGGTGGACCCACTGATCGACACAATCGCCCTGCCCTCGGCGGCGGTGCCCCTGGGTGATTACGGGAGAAGTTGGCTCGCCGGACAGGGCATTCTCACCGCTCTGCAGCCGCACCTGGTGACAACGGAACACGCCAAGGCCAGCCTCGTCGCGGTGGAGCACGGCCATGTCGATGCCGCATTGGTCTATGCATCCGACGCCCAATACGCCCAGCGCTCAGAAATCCTCTTTCGGATTCCTGAATCCGAACATCCAAAAATCATCTACTCCGCCGCCCTGCTCCAATCGGGCCGAGATTCTCCCCAAGCCCTCGCCTTTTACGCCATGCTCGCTGGAGAAGACGCGGCTCGCGTCCTGAGATCGGCGGGCTTCGCCCCCTTGATGAAGCACTCGACCCCGGAGATCGAATGACAGCCCTCGAATGGGCCGAAATCAGCCTCTTGACTCTGCGGGTGGCGGCCCTGGCGACACTCATCGCCCTCCCCCCGGCCATCGCCACGGGGTATCTCCTCGCCCGGCGCGCGTTCCCCGGGCGCTCCCTGGTCCAAGCCATCATTGCCCTTCCCATGGTGCTTCCTCCGGTGGCGGTGGGCCTGGCCCTGCTGATTCTTCTCGGCCCGGAGGGCCCCTTCGGAGGTCTGTTCCGGGCCCTGGGCATTCAAATCGTCTTCACCGAGTGGGCAGCGGCCCTGGCGGCCGCGACGGTGGGCTTCCCTCTCTTCGTGCGGGCGTGTGAGCAGAGCTTCGAGGGTGTGGACCGGCGCTACCCCGACCTCGCGCGCACGCTGGGTCATTCGCGCTGGCAGGTCTTCTTCCGAGTCACCCTGCCCCTGGCCCGTCGAGGCATTTTCTACGGGGCCATGCTCTGCTTTACCCGGGGGCTCGGCGAATTTGGCGCGACCGCCTTGGTTGCCGGCATCATCCCCGGGCGAACGGAAACCCTCTCCTTGGGCATCTGGTCCCGGGTGCAATGGGGCGACGACGCCGGAGCCCTCACCCTTTGTGCGATCTCGTTCATCCTGGCCCTGACCAGTATGTGGGCGGCGGAAACCTGGCTCGGAAAGAGGCCCGCCTGATGCCTTCCGAAGCGGACACCCAGTCCCGAATTCAAATCGGCTTCGAGCGCCAGGCGTTCAGCCTTCGGGTCGACCTCGAATGGGACGAACGCGTTCTCGTCCTCTTCGGACCCAGCGGTTCGGGGAAGAGTACGCTCCTCGAGTGCTTGCTCGGACTGCATCCTTCCGCCAATGCCCAAGTGCGGCTAGACGGACGCTGGTTGGATGACTCCCAGCGCGGCGTTCACCTGCGGGTGGAGGAGCGCGCCCTGGGGTGGGTTCCTCAGGCCCCCACGCTCTTCCCGCACCTGAGCGTCGAAGGCAACCTCACCTTTGGCCTTCAGCGCGCGGGTCCCCGCCCGAAGGAAGCCCTGGACCGCGCCATCGAGGTTCTCGAGATCGGCCACCTGCTTGGACGCGGGGTCGACGAGCTCTCCGGTGGGGAACGCAGCCGTGTTGCCCTGGGCCGGGCCCTGGCCTCGGGGCCCCAGGCGCTTCTTCTCGACGAACCGCTGGCGGCCCTGGATATCGCCCTTCGCGCCCGGGTCCTGCCCTACCTGCTTCGGATCCGAGACGAAATGGATTTGCCCATTCTCTATATCACCCACGACGCCGACGAAGCGATGATGATTGGCGAGCGGGTGGCTGTACTCGACGCAGGCCGAATCGTATCCAGCGGGCCACCTCGGGAGGTTCTCTGGAGCCAAGCCGTATTGCCCCTGGCCGAAACCTTGGGCATCGAGAACGTATTGGAGGTCGAGGCTTCGGGCGCTGCAACCGAGAGCCGAGTGGTGAGCAAAGCCGGGCTGGCGCTGGTGGTACCCTGGCCCCTCGCCGCCGGAACCCAACTCTCCATCGGTGTGCCGGCGCACGAGATCATGCTGGCCACCGAAGAGCCCGCCGGGATCTCAGCGCGGAACGTGGTGCCCGCGCGCGTGATCCGTTGCGACCCGGGCGACGGCCAGGTCCTGGTGCATCTCGATGCCGGAGAAACCCTGGTGGCCAAGGTCACTCCCGGCGCCGCCCAGCGCCTTGATCTCGCTCCGGGGCGAGAGGTCTACGCGATCCTCAAAGCGCATGCCTTGCGGCGGATCAGCTGAAGAGATCAGTGCGACCGGTTTTCGGATTGGCTCTCCCGATTCCGGCCGTTTCCGTTCTCCGGCAAGCCATCGGGTTGCTCTTGGATATGGACCCGGGCGATCCGGCTGCCCGAAACATCGATGCAGCGAATGATATACCCCGGCACGGTCAAGGTCTCACCCTTGGTGGGCGCACGTTCGAGGGTGTTGAACATCAAGCCACCGAGTGTATCCCCGCGCTCCGCAGGAACTTGCCAGCCCGACTCGCGGTTGAAGTCAAGAACAGTCACCCGGCCCAGCACTTCATAACTCCCGTCGTTTCTCTGGCGAATCGTGAAGAGTTCCTCCGAGTCGAACTCGTCGCGAATCTCGCCCACGATCTCCTCGAGAATATCCTCCTGGGTCACGAGGCCCTGGGTCACACCGAACTCATCCTTGACCAGCGCCATATGGCAGAAGGCGCCCTGCATCTGGGCCAGCAAGCCGAGGATGGGCTTGCGCTCGGGAACCCGAAGAACCGGCTTGAGCGCAGCTTGAAGATCTTCCCCGCCACCACTGGCCACCTTGACCAGATCCTTGAGATGGGCGATCCCCAGCACATCGTCGATGTCGTCCCGGTAAACGGGCACCCGGGTATAACGACCCGCAAGCATGGCATCCAGGAGTTCGCTGACCGGTGTCTCCATTGAGTAGGCCTCGATCTCCGTACGCGGCACCATGATGTCACTGACCTGCATTTCGGCCGCTTCGGAAGTCGCGCCCATGATGGCCAGGGGAGAACCCTCACCCTCCTGATCCTTGACTTCCCGGGCGAAGCGCAGCACCTCCTCGGGGGAGAGACCACCGTTGCTGTCCACGCCCCCCGTCGCCCGGCGGACGATGGGGTCGATCACGTGATCGAGCAGAGCGTGCACCGGACGCAATATCTGGTGAAAAATATAGAGAGGCAAACCCACCGCGATAGCGACGCCCCTCGGATGCCGGGCGGCGACAGCCTTGGGCAGAATTTCCGCAAAGATCAGGACCATGATCGTCATGATCGCGGTGGCCGTAGGAACCCCCGCCTCAAAACCCAGCAGGCGAACGGCGAGAGCCGCGGCCAGCGAAGCCGCAAGAATATTCACGATGTTGTTGCCCAGAAGAATCGTGACCAGGAGCCGGGAGGAGGAGGAGGTCAATTCCCGTACGGCCACGGCCGCGGGTCCTGAAGAGCCCTTCATCTCCTCTTCCATGTCGTGGGAGCGAAGCCGGAAGAGCGCCGTCTCGCTGCTCGAGAAGAACGCCGAGAGCGCTATGCAAATCACGATGGCGGCAACGGAAGCGACTATGGTCATGCGCAGCCCCTATGGGCGGGGCACATCGATACAGACCCCATGGGTCGCGCAGGGCAATAGCTTGGAGGGCACTCGTCTCGACGCGAACTTGGCCCGTTGCTGGCAGGTGGACTCGGCTTGCTCATTTCAGGACCCAAAAGGCTATCGCGCGGTGAATGCCGAGGCAAATGAAGCGGGCCTGGCCGCGAGCGGCTTCCTGTGATGGCCGACACTGACGCTCGATCGAGCGCTGCTCATGTTGATTTCGCCTCCCAAACGATGTGAACAAGCCCCGCTCGTGTGGCTCACGGAATCGCGGCTCGCCCCATATGGGAGTTTTATCGACACCGATCATCCCTTGAGTTGAGCGAGATTTCCCATTCCTTACCCCGGAATTACAACCGCGTTGGAATCGGTGGGCGATTCGGGGAACTCACCCCGTCTCGAAGCCCTCACTCGCCAGAATGCCGCGCCATTTCGAATCCGGAGCCAGGAGTTTGCGAAATTCCACCACCGCCGGTCGTTCCCAACGCGACTCGGGCACCGCAAAATCGTAACGCTCGGCTCGCAGCGGGCGAAAGGCGAGACCGGCCTGGCGCGCCACGGTCTCGATGGTGACCCCCCAATCGGCCCGGCCCTGGGCCACTGCCGCGGCCACCGCGTAATGCGAGCGCGGCTCGTAGCCATAACCCGGCGGACGCCGCTCGCCCAGCAATTGGTCGATCAGAATTCGCGTCCCCGCCCCGCGATTTCGATTCACCATGCGAAGGCTCTCGTCGGCCAGGATCTCCTCCCGATCCCGGTCATCATCGGGTCGCGTGATGATCCCCTGCATGCGGCCGTAGCCTTTCAGAAGACGCATCCCCTCGGAGATGAAACTCTCGTTGTACTCGTTGCTCTCGGGATCCAATAGATGGATGGGTGCCAGATCACATTCGCCCCGGCCCGCCGCGGCCAAACCCGCTTGGCTTCCCACCGCCAGGACTTTCACTCCGAAGCCCTGGCGGCCGAGGGCAGCGGCCAGAACGTCGAGCCCCGAGCAATGACTTCCAATCACCACCAGGTCGGCCACCGGGACTTCGCGCCCAATCAAGGTGACCTCGAGTGGCTCCCCCGCATCGACGATTTCGCGGTTGCGCCCTACGCGAACGAATCCATCGGCGCGGCTGAAAGAGGTCACGCTCCCACTTCCCTTGCCCATGGGGTAGGCGGCCAGACCCCCCTCCCCATCTTTGACCAACCCGCAGAGCAGGTATTCGAGACGGCCACGCACCGAGCGCACCTTCTGGGCCAGCCTGGCTTCGACAGTCTGCCGCTCCCGGGCGGGATCCCCTGCCAGGGTACGAATCACGGGCGCTACGAACTCATGAAAAGTGAAGATCGCCGACGTAGGAAAACCCGGGAGGATGACCACGGGTTTCGCGCCTGCCGCCGCAAGGCAGATCGGTTTGCCGGGCTTGAGGGCAACGCCGTGAACGATGACTCCGGGCTCGAGTTCCTCCACCAGCAGAGCATTGAGGTCGCCCTCGCCCTTGGACGTCCCCCCGGAGAGCAGAACCAGATCCGAGGTTTCGAGGGCTCGGCGCAGTTCTTCTCGCAGAGGATCCAACTCATCCCGAATCGCCCCCATGAAGAGGGGCTCCCCTCCGAGTTCACGCACGGCATCGGCGAGAATGCGGCCGTTGCTGTCGTAAACCAGGCCCGGACGCATGGGATCTCCGGGCTGGACGATCTCGTCTCCCGTGGAGAGAATCGCGACCCGGGGGCGTCGAACCACCTCGACTTCGGCCTGCCCCACCGCCGCCAACACGCCGGTTTCCCGGGAGGTGAGTCGCGTCCCGGCGAAGAGAACGGTTTCGCCCTGGCCCATATCGGTACCCGCATAGGAAACCGCACCCCCCGGAGTCCTCGGCTGCCTCACGAGGAGGACACCGCCCTGGACATCCGTATGCTCCACGGGAACCACTGCATCGGCGCCGCGGGGCAGCATGCCCCCGGTGGCGATCTGCATGGCATGGCCGGCCTCGACCGCCTGCCGAGGCGCAACACCGGTGGGAATCGTTTCGCTATAGAGACTCAAGCGAATGGGTTCTTCCTCGGATGCACCGAAGGTATCCGCCGCCTGAACCGCAAAGCCGTCCATATTCGAGCGATCGAAACCGGGCACGTCCACCGAGGCGCGCGCATCTTCGGCCAACACACGACCCAATGCTTCGGAAAGATCCACCTTTTCCGAAGGCAACCGCGTTGGGGCGATCACCGCATGCCAGCGAAGCTCGGCTTCGTCGCGATCGAGAACATCGAGAAATTGCTGCTGCTTCACGCTTCGCTGCCCTCGGCGATTTCCTCATCGTAGAGAAGGATCTCCACCTCCTGGCCTTCGGCCATGCCCTCGTGGCCCCGGGGCACGATGACGGCACCCGCCGCACGAACGGTGGATGAAAGAATCGACGCCCCCGACGTCGCCAGGGGAATGGCATGTCGGCCCTCGATGGCCACCCGCACGTAATCCGTTCGGCCGATGGCCGATGCGATTTTCCTTGCCAGGGGAAGAACCGCACGCCTATGGGGCCAATCCCGGCTCCGCCCTCCGAGCTGGCGGATCGTCGGGCCCGCAAAGAATTCATACGCGGCCAGGCAACTGACCGGGTTGCCGGGAAGCAGAAAAACGAACGTACTCCCGATCCGGCCCAACCCTGTCGGGCTCGAGGGCCGCATGGAGATCCCGTGAAAATCCAATGACCCGAGTTCCCCCAGGAGCCTGGGCGCGTGATCCTCCTGGCCCACCGAACTTCCGCCCGAAACCAGCACCACGTTTGCCGCCGCATCCGCCATGGCATCGCGGATACGCTCGGGATCATCGGGCAGGATTTCGAAAGGCAGCACTTCGCCGCCGTCACGAGCCACCAGAGAACGAAGCATCACCGAGTTGCTGTCGACGATATGGACCCCAGCCGGCGAACTGCCCGCCGGCAACAATTCGTCCCCCGTCACCACCAGCCGCACCTGGGGGCGAGAAATGCAAGCCACCCCAGGCCGACCGATAGAAGAGAGGAGAGCAGCATCCTGAGGCCGCAGCCTCCGCCCGGGGCTCAGGACTTCCTGTCCCGAACGAATATCTTCGCCGACCGCACCGACGTTCTTGCGCGGCGGCACGGCTTCCGCCACCTCCACCGCTGTGCCGTCCGGGTTCTCCTGGCAGACTTCCGCCATCACCACCGCATCGGCGCCTTCGGGCAGCGGGGCCCCGGTCATGATGCGAACCGCCTGGCTCGCGCCCAGGGTGCCTCCGAACGCAGCTCCAGGGAGCGAGGTGCCGATCAACTCGAATGCAATCGGGGCGGACTCGGATGCTCCGAAGCTTTCCTCGCCGCGAATCGCATAGCCATCCATCGCGGAGCGCGGGAAGCCCGGCACGTTCACTTCCGAGCGCACATCCTCGGCGAGCACCCGCCCGGTGCACGCGAGAAGATCGACGGCTTCGGCAGGCAACGCGCCGGCCTCGGCACGAAGGAATGACTCCACCTCGGATACATCCGCCCGATCGGCGAACCCACGCATGCGAACGTCGCGCACTTTCAGCTCACCTCGATCGCGGAGCGAAAACGGGGCCTTCGAACGCCAAACGGGCAGGGGCGCAGAGCCCCTGCCCGTTCGATGTTCGTGGCGCGCGGCCCCTGAAGATCAGCCGGTCGCCTTCGCACCATAGAGTTCGTCCCGCGGCTCGAAGCGCACCTTGGCGGCTGCAATGGTTTCCGCATCCACGTCGAATTTGAAGACTTGGTCGGGCCCGATTCCCTCTTCCACCAGACAGTCGGCCAGCTTGTCACCGTCCGCCGTCCAGCCCGCACCCTCGTTGAATTTCCACTCGTCCACCATGCACTGCCAACCCATGTCGGCCACCTGTTCCTTGGTCACCTCTTCACCGTAGAACGAGCTGTAGTACTCGGCGATATCGGTGATCGTCGGCTGCAGGAACTGGCAGAAGCCCGAAGAGTCACATGCTGCATTCACCAACTGGCATTCCTGGGAAGCCCGGGCGAACTCTTCGGGGGGCAGGCCGGGGTTCACGACCAGCCCCGCAGTATGATCGGCCCCCATGGCGCTTGTCGCGTAGGTCACCCCGGTGGCCTTCAGAGGCCGGGGATCCCAGGCCGGAATGGCCTGGCCTCGGCCTTCGGGCACCCGGGCATGGCCCGTCATCTTGCCCACCGCGACGGCGCCGTTTCCGATGGCCGTACTGCGGTCGCTACCGTCATCGATATTGCGCAGGATTTCCTTGGCCTCCTTGGCGTTACCCCAATCGAGGTTGCCCGAGTCCATGTAGACCGCAATGGCCGCACCCGCCTCGATGGTGTCCAGGCCCAACTCATCACAGAGCCGATCGAGGTCCGCGACGTCATCGATGTTGTCAATCGCGCAGCTCGCCCCGAGCAGCGTGATGGTCTCGAATTCCAGCGCCGAGGTCACGTACTCACCCGCTTCGTTGTGGACAATGTTGCTGCACTTGACGATGCAGCCCGTCATGCAGTTGTGCATGCCGCCACCCCGCTTCTCGAAGCTCTCGACGATGCGCGCACCATCCAGGGCCTCGACGTCGGGGGATTGACCCTCGGTGCGGTTCTTGTACACGAAGGTATGAAGCATGTTGGCGACGGGAACCACCGAACTCGTCCCGTGCTTGAACATCTGGTCTCCGCCCAGATAGTCCGAGGTGTAGGCTTTGTTCTTGCCGAGGAAAGCTTTGCTGTCCTCGGGGCGGCGTGTCTTCGCCTTGCCGGGGTCCACCAGAACCCATTTCAGACCCTTGGAGCCCATTACGGCTCCCAATCCGCCCCGGGCCGCATGCCGGGCAGGACGCCTTTCCTGGTCCTGGTCCGTGCAGGCAATGGACGACCCGGTCAACAGGTTCTCTCCGGCGGGGCCGATGCTGATCACCGAGGCGTTCTTGTCCTCACTTTCGAGCAGCTTTTCACACAGGGCATAATTCCACATGCCCTTGTATGCGTCGGCTTCAATCACCGAGACATTCTCGCCGTCGACGCGCAGCCCATATCGCTTTCCCGAATCCGCGGGCTGGCCCTTCACCACCAAGGCGCGATAGCCGAGCTTCATGAGATCCTGGCCCGGGTTGCCCCCGGCATTGGCTTCCTTGATTCCGTTCGTCAGCGGGCTCTTGCCCCCCATGGAAATCCGACCGGAGGTGGGTGCCGTGGTGCCGGACAGCACGCCGGGCGCCATCACGAGAACGTTGTCCGGGCCCAGGGGATCGCAGGCCGGATCGCATTGCTCGAGGAGAATTCGAGCCGAGAGGGCTCGCCCTCCGAGCAACTTCCATTCCTGAGGGAAGGGTTCGACGGAAACACTCTGATCGGTCATGTTGACGTAGATCAGGCGATCATTTTCTCCAGCCATGGCACGCGCTCCTTTATATTCGAGATTCGTTCACCATTGAAACAACGAACCGCCCTTTATCCGGCGCGATTCGCATTCATTCGTCCTTCGGGCTACCCGCCGGCAATCGCTGCAAGCACGCCCAGGCGATCCTCTTCACCCAGGGGCATATCCAGCGCGGCGTGATCGATCTGCTCCTCGTTCACGAAGAGCTTCACAAACCGGTGAAGCCCCCCCTTGGCGTCCAGCACCAGTTCCTGGAAACCCGGATGCGCGGCCTCCACGGCCAGAAGCGCTCCCCGAACATCTTCGGCCTCGACCCGAACCTCACCTATGCCTCGAGTGGGACCTCGGTAGGGCTCGGGGACTAGAACAATGGGCATTCGCGATCCTCGGAAATTCAACGCCGGCTCAGGAGCCAGAATCTGAAACAGGCGATCAGCTTAGCCCGCCGATCCGCGGTCTGCGCCCGGTCTCCCGGAGATTCCCTCGGGGCCAACGGGCGGTGAAAACCATCCAAGCCAGCCAGGAAAACCGTTCACGCCCACGGCTGCCTGACCCGGATTCGGATCAATAGGGGTAATAGCGTCGCCGGGCCGGGATCTGCCAAAGCGGGGGCTCGGCCACGGCGAAGGGCCCGCCGCTTTCCTGGGGGCCCTCGGCGTCCGGAAGCCAGGCCGTCAAGAACCCGTCGCGGTCCCTCCCGTGGTGAACGCAGCCGGTGTCGAGACCGCGCAGACCCGGGGCCAGATGAAGGCCCTGGGTGGCCCAATGACCATAAACCACGCCATAGGGGTGACCCCGACGGCTCCAGGCGGCGTGCCAGGGCTCCTCCGGAGCCTCGGCCGGCTTCTCGCTCGACCAGGCCTCCCCGTTGACCCGGCGGCACGAAACCAGGCGGCCGAGCACATCGCGATCCGAGCCCGGCGCCGCTTCCGACGGGCGCTCGCTGAGGAAAAGACCGAGCGAGGCGAGATCCGCCGAACTCAGCCGCGCCTCCACCCGGGCCGCTTCGGCCATGCAATCCGCAGGGGTCCAATCCGGATGCACCGAGGCGTGGACCATCACGTAGGCCTGACCCCGGATCTCACCGCATTCCGCCACCGGCCGGCGACGCAGCCATTCGAGCCAATCGGGCGCCTCGGCCGATTCGAGGACATCGCCCAGGGTGTCCCGTTCGCCCACTGGGCGAAGGCCGAGCAGCATCGACAAGAGGCCGAGCTCATGGTTTCCGAGCACGTGGCGCCCGCGACCCGAATCCACGAGTTCGCGCATGCTTTCGAGCACGCGCAGATTATCCGGTCCCCGGTTCACCAGGTCGCCCACGGAATGAAGAATGAACTCTTCCCCAAAGCGGTTGTGCAACCGGCTCAGCAGCTCGGCGAACTCATCGGCACAGCCCTGGATATCGCCGACGAAGACGTGCTGCGGCGAGGCCCCGGCGCGCTCCGTCACGACCCCTCCTCGGAGAACTCTCCCAAGCGAAGCCGGGCGAGTGTGGCGCCCCAGCCCCCTCGCTCGGGAGGCGCCTGGGCGAATTTCTCCACCCGGGGGTCGGCGGCCAGAAAGCGGCGCAATTGGGCTCGCTGAACGCCCTTGCCCCGGCCGTGAATCAGCCGCACCTCGCGAAAGCCCCGGGCAATCGCCTCGTCCAAATAGGCATCCACCACGGCGAGCACCTCGGCGGGGCGAAAGGAATGCAGGTCGAAGGCTTCCTCGATGGGAACCACCACGGGTTCATCGAAGCCCGATTCGGGCGGCTCGTCGCGGGAGGGCATGCCTGCCCAGGATAGCGCCGGGAAAGAAAAATCACTTTCAGGATCGGCGAGATAGAATCCGCCCCCCGGAACCCGGGCCCAGGGCTCGGAATGCTGCGGGCAAAAAGGCTAGACTTTTCCGCCTTCGCCAAATTTCCCCAACCGCCCCTGCTCAGCGCGGGGCCGGTACCAGGTCGGGGAGCCTTGGCCGACTTCGGATGGGAGACGCGTGGGACGTCGAATCATCGTTTGCGACGGAGCCGAAACTGCCCGCCTCTGGAACCGAATCGGGGCCGGGGCAGACGAGGAACTCCTCTGGGTGCCTCGGGAGAGCGAATCCCGTGCGCGCCCGCCCGGCTTCCGGGCGCTCCAGGGCGGACTCTCCGAGGAAGGCTTTCAAAGACTCGCCCCCTTGGCGACGGACGAGTATGCCCTGGCCAGCGACGACGGGCCCTGGGTGCGCACCGCGGTGCGCGAGATCGCGAAGGTCGACCCCGACGTGCCGATCCTGGTACTCACCGACCTGCTCACCGACGAGGACCTGCCCCATCACGGCTGCGTTCGGCGAACCGGTCTCAAGACCCTGATCCGCGACGATATCGATGATGAGTTCGACCACCTCGCCAACTTGCAGCGGGTGGTCCAGTTGCGGGCCCTGCTCGATAGCCGCGAGCGCGTAGGCATCCTACTTCAGCCCGACCCGGACCCCGACGGCATCGCCTGTGGTTACGCATTGCGAGCGATCCTCGGACGCAAGCGCACCACAGCGCCCCTGATTTCCTTCGGCGAGGTCACCCGTCCGGAAAACCGGGCGCTCGTGGAAGCATTGGGCATCGAGGTTCGCGTGATCTCCCCCGAAGAACTGGACGAGATGGACGGGCTCGTGCTGGTGGATGTCCAGCCCAACGTCTTCGGAGACGAACCCCCGAAGCGATTGCAGGAAATCGACGCCGTGATCGACCATCACCCCGAGCGCACCGGCTACGACGCGTTGATTCGCGACATCCGCCCGCATTACGGCGCCACGGCGACGATCTTCACGGAGTATTTGCGTGCCAGCAAGATCGAAGTCGGGCCCCGGCTCGCCACCGCCCTGCTCTACGGGATCAAGAGCGATACCCAATACCTGGGCCGGGAAACGAATCGCAAGGACATGCTTTCTTTCGCCTATCTCCACGCTTCCCACAGCCCGGCCCTGCTGCGGCGCATCGAGCGCCCGGCCCTGCCGATCGACGGATTGCGGGCCCTGGGCCGTGCCCTGGCGAAATCCGAGTTGCGCGACGGTATTCACATGCTCGTTCTTGGCCGGGTACGCGAGGATGTCATTCCCCAGGTCGCCGATATGGCACTCCAGGCCGAGGGAGCCGAGTGGGCGGTCGCGGTGGGCCAGGTGGGCGGCGACCTGGTCTTCTCGGTACGCAATGTCGGCTATGTCCAGGCAGCCGGCGAAGTCGTTCGGGCCGTAGTGGAAGGGCTCGGAGTCGGGGGCGGGCACCGCTCCATGGCCAAGGGCATCATCCCCGCCAAGGCATTCCGAGAGGTCTACGGCACCGCGGATCGCGAACAGATTCGAAGTGCGCTCTTCGATGCCTTCACCCGGGCGATTCGCAGCAGGGAGGATTGATCCGTCCATGGCCGGCGCGCGCCCTACCCGTCTTTCGATAGCGGAAGTCGAAAGTCGACTCGCCCACTGCCCCGGTTGGGAACTTGTCGACGCGAAATTATATCGGCGCTTCGACTTTCCCGATTTCAACGCCGCTTTCGGTTTCATGGCCCGGGCCGCCCTGATCGCCGAAAGCCTCGACCATCACCCCGAGTGGAGCAACGTCTACAACCGCGTGGAGGTGAGCCTCACCACCCACGATGCCGGCGGCATCTCGGAACTCGACTTCGAGCTGGCGGGACGCCTTGGCGCACTCGTCGATTAAGAGGCGGTGGGCCGTACGCTGAGCAATTCGTGTGCCCCCACCATTCGGTCCTGGATGCGAATCCCCAGCGGACATGAGCCCATGCACGGGGCGCTGCACTCGGCGCACACCGAGGCGTTACGCTCGAGCCCCGCATAGAGATCGATGGCCTGACGCTCGGATCGATAGTCCTCGAAATACATCCGGTGACGGAGCACGTCGTTGATCGCCACCTCTTCGGGACAACTCGACAAGCAGACGCCGCAATGGGGAGCGCAATACGTTTCCGCCGTCAGGCGATCATATTTTTCGAGTACCGCAATATCGTCGGTATGCGGCGATTTCCCCGATGCATAGAGATACTCGTCCACGTGCTGCATGTCGAAGAAGGAGATCACCGCGCATGAAACGTTGGGGTCCGCATGGACCCATTTGAGCGCCGCCTGGGCATAGGAGTCCTCTTCGTCCTGGAAATCCGCGAGGCCATGATGCTTCGCGCCCTTCAGGGTCTTCATCGCCACGACACCCATATCCTGCTCGCGGCGGGCCCGCTCGATCACCTCGGAGAGTTGGGGCCAGATGCCGTGGTGATAGGCGACCATCATGACATCGAATTGACCCGACTCGATCGCCGCGTTCCCCACCTCCACGAGGTTGGGCGTATGGGAAGAAAAACCGAGAAAGCGCGCCTTGCCCTCGGCCTTCAATTGCGCGAAGGCCTCGTGGACGTTGGGGTCGAGCAATCGGTCGAGTTCGTCGCATGCGTGGATATGAACAAGATCCACGTAATCGGTCCCCAGACGCTCCAAGCTCTCCTCGATCACCTCCTTATAGCGTTCAACCGGGGTACCGGCGGGAAGGTGGCCGACCGGGGTGCACCACTTCGTGGCGAGGAAGACCGACTCCCTGGGCACGCCGCGAAGGGCTGCACCCACCGCTTTCTCACTGCCCTCGGCGGAATAATCGGGTGCGGTATCGATGTAGTTGACGCCGCGCTCCAGGGCGAGGCGCACGATCTGCGTACCCAACTCTCCGCGAATCGGACCGGTACCGAGCACGGTATCCGAAACCGGCCAATCCGTTCGGCCAAGCCGCCCATAGGATTGAATCCGGCTGCCGCGCCACGCATCCTTCCACTCCGGATGGGTCTTTTGAACGTTTCCGCCAAAAATTTCGGTAAGGGGACGCTTCCAACCCAGCCCGTCCTTTGTCCCCACGCCGTAGAAACTGCGGGCCACCATGGCACCCCCGCCCGCCACCAGGGCCGTCATGGCTGCGCCGGCGCCCGCCAGACTCCCGCCCAGGAAACGGCGCCGCCCGGGATCCGCATATTGGATGACGGCCTTGCGCTGGCTCCGAACGATGAAGAACGCGGCGATGGCCACGGCGAGCACCGTGCCCAGAGCCAGGACCAGACCCGCAAGCGCGATATTCAGGCCGGGAAAAAGAATCTCCCCCACGCGCTGCAGGCTTTCGCCAGCAGGGAACGCGGTGACATCCAATCCGATGGCCGAGCGCCAGAGAAAACTGGCAGCCACGGTTCCGCCGAGCAGGGCGGCGATGACTGCCAGGATGAGTGTGGTCCTAAGGGGACGATTTTTCACAGCGGAACCTCCGTCTGGCCCGAAGCATTCTGCCCAGGCGGGGACATGCGCATTTGCAAGCCGCTTGGGAAGCCGAGGCCACTCGGACCTGAGTATAGACATAGAAGCCGCCGGGCGTCACGAAGGCGGACTCTCTATGCTGGCGCCGCCCCCTGGCCCCCGTTGGAGATTCCCGCGCGCCATGTCCGCTCCTCTTGTCGTTCCCGGCATCGAATCCCTCCCGGCGATCGTCGGCCGGGAATTCGGCCCCAGTTCCTGGCTGACCATCGACCAGGCGCGCATCGACGCCTTTGCCCAGGCCACGGGTGACAACCAATGGATCCATCTGGACGCCGAACGCGCTGAGCGCGAATCGCCCTTTGGCCAAACCGTGGCCCACGGCTACTTGACCCTGGCTCTGGCCCCGGTCCTGCTGGCCGAGATCTTCGAGGTCAAGGGCTGCACCCGGGTGATCAATGCCGGGATCGACAAGTTGAAACTCAGACTTCCAGTGCCCTCGGGAAGCCGAATTCGGCTGGAGGGGCAGGTGCTCAGCGCGCGGCGGGCACCCGGGGGCTCAGTCCGAGTCTGCTTCGACTTGAAATGGCGACTCGAAGGTGCCGAGCGCCCGGCCTGCCAGGGCGAAGCGATCTACGTCTACTCTGCCTGAGTTTCTCCGGCGAACTCGGCGACGAGGCCATCCCCGCCGACCAGGCTTCAACGAATTTGGCGGCGGCGATCAATGCCCCAGGAATTTGCGCACCCGGTCAAGAAATTCAGACAAGCGATCGTGATGGACCCAATGCCCGGCGCCCTCGATGGTTGCGAACTCGCCCCGGCTGAACGCCTTGGCGCGGCCATCCTCCTCGGGATCACTGGCCCAGCTCTCACTGCCGCGAACGAGAAGAGTCGGGCAGCTGATCCTTTCCCACATCTGGCGCCGCTCATCGGGTTTCCAACTCTCGGGATAGAAAGCGCGCGTATAGTTGTCGAATTTCCACGAGAAGGTTCCGTCCTCGTTTCGCGCCACCCCGTGCACCGTCAGGTGGTGGGCCTGTTCCGGGGAGAGAAAGGAGTTCTCCTCCTGCATCCTTTGCGCGGCCGCGTCGATATCGGGATAGCGGCGCGGCTGACGGGCCGACAGGTTCTTGACCTGGCCGATCCAATCTTCGATCCGTTTCCAGGGCGGCGCGGCCCGATGCGCCTCGAGCATCTTGGGCGGCGGGCCGAGTCCCTCGATGGCGACCAGGTTGCTAACGCGCTCGGGATAGATCGCAGCGTATTGCAGGGCAACCGCACCCCCCAGTGAATGGGCCACGATCGTCAGGGGATGAAGGCCGAGGGTATCGACCAATTGTGCGATATCGAGCACGAATTCGTTGATCATATAATGCCCGCCGATCGCCCAGGCGCTGTCCCCATGCCCCCGGAGATCCGGCGCGATGACGTGGTACTCGTCGCGCAATTCCCGAGCCACCCAATCCCAACTGCGGGCATGATCCTTGTTCCCGTGAATCAGGAGCAGGGGCGGGGCGGATTCGTTCCCCCAATCCACGTAGTGGAGCCTGAGCCTTTGGGAAATGTAATAGCTCGATGCGGGACCAATGATTTCATGCTGGTGCTGGCTCATGACCACTCCATACTTCCCGGGTGCGGCGCGGGCTCTTCTCGCAGAGAGTTCCCGGACGCGAGCCGGGAAAACCGCGAATGAGGCGATGGGGATGAGATGATCGGGCCGAGTCGAAGCCGGCCCGAAACGGGCTTCTAATCCCCGGCGGCCGCGCCCCGGACATTCTCTGCCCGCGCACCGCGCGGACCTTCTTGAACCACGTACTCGACCGTGTCTCCCTCGGAGAGGCCGTCGTACTCCGCAGCATTCAGCCCCGACCGGTGAAAGAAGACCTCTTTGCCGTCGTCGCCGCGAATGAAACCGAAGCCCCGATCGCGAACCATTTTCTTGATCTTGCCCTTGCACTTGGGACCGGTGGGCGCCTGCTGGGGAGCCGCGCCGCTTCGCCGCCGGCCACGACCCTTGCCGCCTCGGCCCTTGCGTCCACCGGGACCGCGAAAGTGTTCAGTGGAAATGAACTCGGCCTGAAACAATTCGAGGGCGACGGTCAGATCCTGCAGGCCGTCCTGCTCGGGGGAAAGCAGAACTTCCCCATCCTCGCTGTCCACAACGCTATACCGTAGGCCGGTGCCCTTATGGGTCACGAAGAGCCCGGATTCGATGTCATCCATGGTGAGCATGGTGCGTAACCTCGATACCGTCGCAGAGTACGGTCAAAACGGAACAACCGGTTGCCGATCGAGGGCAGGCCTACAATGCACTCGGAACAAAGCCGGGACAGCGACTCCTAATGGGGAGAAGGTCAGAAGCGCCGAGGCCGGAGATTAGAAGAAGTGCGAATAGCGGTCAATCATGGAACTTCGAAGTGCCGAGGGAAATATCGGATCCACGGGGCCCTGGGCCGCGTCGCGACCGCCCCACGGGAAGAGACAAGCCCGAGCGGACCCAAGCCCATCCGCTGGCTTCCCGCGTTCTTGGCCGCTGCGCTGGTGCTATCGACACTGGAAACTCGCGCGCAGGATCTGTTGCGTATCGGCACAAGCGGCGACTACACGCCTTTCAGCGTATGGGTGGAGGCGGGCAAGGGATCGCCCCACTACGCGGGCTTCGGGCCTGAACTCGCGCGGGCCTATGCACGGGATCGCGGGCTGAGCCCCCGCTTCATCGCCTTTCGCTGGCCCGAACTGATGCGCGACCTCGAAGCGGGACGCTTTGACGTGGCCATGAGCGGAATCACCGTGCGACCCGAGCGCTCCCTGGCCGGACGCTTTACCTCACCCGTCGCCCGCAGCGGCGCCGTGGCCCTGGTTCCCAACGACGCGGCCATCACGAGCGCCGCCGATCTCAACGCACCTGGCGTGCGGGTCAGCGTCAATGCGGGCGGGCACCTGGAAAGGACAGCCCGCAAAAAGCTGCCCCGGGCGACGATCATCGCGGTTGCGGACAACCGCGCGGTGATGGCCGCCTTGAAGAGTGGATCCGTCGAAGCCGTCATCACCGATACCCGGGAGGCACCCCATTGGCAGGCGGAAATGAGTGGGCTGCGGGTGGTGGGCCCCTTTACGCGAGACTACAAGGCGCTCTGGGTACGCAGTGATCTCCCGGACCTGGCACGGGACCTCGACGCCTGGCTCCTGGCCCGGGAACTCGATGGGCAGATGTCGGCCTGGCGCGCGCAGCATCTTGGAGACGCCCCGGAGAGCGAGAGCCATCGCCCGGTGCTCGACGCCCTGCTCGCCGCCATGGCGGAGCGGCTCGCTCTCATGCCCCTGGTCGCCGAAGCCAAGCGGCACGCCGGATCCCCGGTGGAGGTCCCCGAGCGCGAGGTCCGGGTCATCGCGGCCGCACTCGGTCAGGTGCGGGAGACCGAGTCCGCAAATGGAGTCGAGGAAAGCCAGCGCCTGCCCGCGCCGGCCGTGCGTCAATTCTTCACCGCCCAGATCGAAGCCGCAAAGGCCATCCAGCGCGCGGTGCTGGCCGAACCCGCGCCTGCGGGCGAGGAGCCCCCCGTGTCCTTGGAGGACTCGTTGCGGCCGGCCCTGCTCCGGATCGGCGACCGCATCGCGCGCCTGATCGTTCGGCTGCCCCCAGGAATCCCCGCTCAGGTCATCGGGCCACGCAGCGAGCGCGAGTTCTCCGGCCTCGGGCTGCCCCAGCCACGCATCGACGCCCTCGCCCGAGGCATCGCTTCCCTTCGCCCGGAACCCTGATCAGTAATAGCTGCAACGCGTGCGGTGCCGGGGCTCGGATTTCATGCCGGCACTCTGACCGCGCTGCCAGAGAAGGCCATCAAGCGAACGCGGGGGCAGCGTGCGCCCTCGCTCGGCCATTGCCTGGCTGAGACATTCCACCGCGTGCACCGCCACCGCGCGGATTTCCACCTCCTCGTCCGAGCCCAGAGGAATCTCCTGCTCGGCGTTGATGCGCGCAAGCAGACCCGGCTGGTAGACCAGAACCCCTTCCCGGCGCAATACGTGAGGCACCAGGTTATCGGCGAAGAGCGTCAGCTCATCGAGATCTTCGAAACGCCCGAGGCCCGACCCCGAGAACGCCTGGGCGAGATCCGCGCAGGTGATCTGGGCGCGCTTGTAGAAAGGAACCTCGACGTCTCCGTAATGCTCGACATCCCGGTAAAGGGGCAGGGATGCAAGAATTTCTACCAGCGCCTCGGCCCGATGATCCGCCGCCTCCACCAGCCCAGCGAAAGACCCGCCGAAGCGAGCATCGAGCAATTCGGCCATTTCGCGCCAAGCCTGTGCGAAGAGGTCCATGAGTTCGGAAACCGGCGCCTGGCCCGGTGGCTGGCCGAATATCCGCGCGCAATCCTCGCCGCGGATTTTCGCCATCCGGGCACAGTCCATCGTGCCGGCCTGGTCGAAATGGTCGGAGAGGCTCGCCGCAATCGTGAAATAGCCGGAATGCCCCGGCCGCTTTTGCAGGTGTGGAAACCAGCCCGAGCCGAAATTCACCGCATCCAATGTCAGCACGAAGGCCAGGGTGGCCTCCTCGTTCTCGCGCCGATGATGGGCCGGATCATCCCCGGGCGTCTCGCCGGGTGCCCCCGCCAATCCATCGGCCAAGACCTCGAGGGCGTTGCGGTCCAATGAGACCGATTGCGAAACGGAAGCCACGCGAGCCGCCGCCTCCCGAATGGCCTGAAAGATCCCCATCCCCTAGGCGTCCCGCTGAGAATCGGGCAAACCGAAAAGGCCGATGGCCCGGGGAAGCAGGTCAATGGACAGGGGCAATTCACCCGATGCCTCTCCGTCAACATCGAGCGGGGCGACCTCTTCGCCCAAAGCCTCCGCTTCGATCCGGGTACCGCGATGGACGGAAACCACGGGATGGCCGATATGCTGCCCGGAGTAGAGGGAGGGCAGGTTCCAGATCAGTCGCGGACGCGAGAGCCCGGCGACCACCACCAGATCGAAGAGTCCATCATCGCATTCGGCATCCGGCGCCATCTTCATGCCCGCACCGCAAAAGCGCCCATTCGCGGCGAGCACCAACGAGATCGGCCCCCGATGCACTTCGCGACCATCCACGCGCACGATGGCGGCGGTGGTGGGCCAGCGCGCGATGGCGCCGAGACTGCCCAGGGCAAAGGATGTTTTCGGGCCAAAACGCTTGGCCTGACGGTTGACCCAATCCACGATCAGACCGCTGAGACCGAAACTCGCTTCGTTGAGAAAATAGCGGGTGCGCTCGCCACCCGGGCAATCCCGGTAAACGATCCGGCCGGCGTCCACTCGCCGGCAAACGCCCCCGGCGAGCTGGTCGATGGCCCGTTGCGGATCCAGCGGAACGCCCACCGTGCGCGCAAAATCACAGCCCGAACCCAGGGGCAGAATCCCGAGTTCGACCTCTTCGCCCAGGCCGGCCTCCAACAAGCCCGTGACCACTTCGCCCAGGGTGCCGTCGCCCCCACCCACGATCAATCGTTTGACCCCGGCGCGCACCGCCTCACGTGCGATCCGCCCGGCATCCCGGGGCCCCCGGGTCCGCTCGATCTCAAGACCCCCGAGCGACGCAGAAACGGAACCGCGAAGCCGACTCTCGATGCGCGGGAGAAGCCGGGACGCTCTTCCCGCGTGGGGATTCAAAATGGCCAGGGTCGCTGCGGGCACGGCGGGAGAATAACCTGAGTGGCTATTCCGGACAGAGCGGTCGTTTCCCTATAGTGGCCTCCATGTCGAGCAAAGCCAGGAGATGGATCGGGCTCACCGCTATAGGCCTCGGCTTGCTCTTCCTGGGGATTTTCGTCCGCGACCGTTTGGGGATCGACCTCGATCCCGAATCGATCCGGACCTGGGTCCTCGATGCAGGACCCGTGGCCCCCCTGCTCTGCGTCGCCATGGTGGCCCTGCGCAGCGTCATCGGCCTGCCCTCCCAGGTGGTGCTCATCGTTTCCGGACTCGCCTTCGGGGTGTTCTGGGGAACGGTGTATGGGGCGTTGGGGCTGGAGATCTCGGGCCTCGTGACTTTTCAACTGGCTCGCATCGCCGGGCGCGACGCTGTGCACCGAAAAATCCCCCAACGCCTGCGTCCGGTGGTGGCTCGCGCGGGCGAACGCCCGGGGGCGGTCTTCATCGCTGTGGGCACGGGCTACCCCATCGGTGTCCTCACCGCGTACCACGCCCTGGCGGGCGTGACCGCCATGGGGTTCGGTGTCTTCGCTTCTTCCCTTGCGGTGGGGTCTGTGGTGCGAGCCGGTACCTACGCGTATTTCGGCAACAGCCTCCTGGCGGGCGACCTCGACCGACTCCTGCTGGCCACCGGGCTCATCCTGGTGCTGCTGGCCCTGCCCCTGCTCTTTCCAAGCGGGCGGGCGCTTCTCGTGCGGGTGGTGATGGGCGAGGATTCCCCCGAGCCGACTACTGGGCCCGATCGCGAAGAAGATTCAGCGCCGACCCCGCCTTGAACCAGGCGATCTGCTCCTCGTTCAGGGTGTGCTCGACCTGAAAACCTTCCTCGCTTCCGTCCTCGTGGTGGAGAATCGCCGTGAGGGGAGTATCGGGCGCGAGGGTGGTGAGCCCGCGCAGACTGATGCGATCGGTCTCAAGCACCTTCTCGTAATCGCCGGGATCGCAGAAGGTCAAGGGCAGCACGCCCTGCTTCTTCAGGTTCGACTCGTGGATCCGGGCGAAGCTTCGGGTAATGACCGCAGCCGCCCCCAGCAGACGCGGCGACATGGCGGCGTGCTCTCGGCTGCTGCCCTCGCCATAATTTTCATCCCCCACCACCACCCATCCCAGGCCTTCGGCCTTGTAGTGCCGGGCCACTTCGGGAAAAGCCACGCTGCGCTCGCCGGAGAGTTGATCGAGTCCCTTCCCCGCTTCCCCGCTAAACGCGTTGATGGCACCGATGAACATGTTGTCGCTGATATTGTCGAGATGACCTCGGAAGCGGAGCCAGGGACCCGCCATGGAGATGTGATCCGTGGTGCACTTGCCGCGGGCCTTCAGGAGCAGGGGAAGCCGCTCGGCATCCTGCCCGTCCCAGGCCGGGAAGGGGACGAGTCGTTCCAGGCGCTTGCTCCCGGGGGCGATCTCCACCTCCACGCCCGCGCTCCCATCCGCAGGTGCCTGATAGCCCTCGTAGGAAATCACGAAACCCTGCTCGGGAATCTCCGGCGCGGGCGCCGGGGGCGCCAGCTTGAAACGGCTGCCATCGGCGGCTTCGAGTTCCCCGTCCAGAGGGTCGAAGTCCAGAGTGCCCGCCAGCGCATAGGCGATCACGACTTCCGGGCTCGAAATGAAGGAAAGGGTCTCGGGATTGCCATCGTTGCGCTTGGGAAAGTTGCGGTTGTAGGAGCTGATGATCGAGTTGGCATCGCCCTTTTCGATGTCATCGCGCTTCCACTGGCCGATACACGGGCCACACGCATTGGCGAGTACTGTCGCTCCGATCGCCTCGAGTTCCTGCAATTGGCCGTCCCGTCCAATGGTCTGTTGAATCTGCTCCGAGCCCGGCGAAACCCAAAGGGTGACCTGGCTCTCGGCCCCATGGGCCGCTGCCTGGCGCGCCACGTCGGCGGCCCGGGACATATCCTCGTAGGACGAGTTCGTGCAGCTTCCGATCAGCCCGGCACTGAGGGCCAGCGGGTACGCGTTTTCCCGGGCATCCGCCGCCATCTGCGAGGCCGGGCGCACGAGGTCGGGTGTGTGGGGGCCGACGATATAGGGCTCGAGATTGGAGAGATCGATCTCCACCAGGACATCGAAGAAATCCCCAGGCCGGGCAAGCACCTCGTCGTCAGCGCGCAACAATTCGGACTCGGCTGCAGCCAGCTCCGCGATCTCGCCACGCTCGGTGGCTTCGAGATACGCATGCATCCGGGTGTCGTAGGGGAAGATCGAGGTGGTGGCGCCCAATTCGGCCCCCATGTTGGTGATGGTCCCCTTACCCGTACAGCTGATGGACTCGGCGCCCGGGCCGAAATATTCGACCACGCGATTCGTGCCCCCCTTGACCGTGAGTTCGTCGAGCACCTTGAGGATCACGTCCTTGGGCGAAGCCCAACCACTGAGTTCCCCGGTCAGGTGCACGCCCACCCGGTTCGGGTGGAGCACTTCCCAGGGAAAGTCGGCCATCACGTCCACCGCATCGGCGCCTCCAACGCCGCATGCGAACATGCCGAGCCCGCCGGCGTTGGGCGTGTGGGAGTCGGTGCCGAGCATCATGCCACCGGGAAAGGCGTATTTCTCGAGCACCACCTGGTGAATGATGCCCGCCCCCGGACCCCAGAAGCCAATGCCATAGCGCGACGAGCAGCTACGCAGGAAATCATAGACCTCGGAGTTGGTGGTTCGCGCCGTACCGAGATCCGCATTCGAGCCCTTGTAGGCCTCGATGAGATGGTCGCAATGCACCGTCGTGGGCACGGCGGTTTCGTCCCGGCCGGCCTGCATGAACTGGAGGAGTGCCATCTGGGCCGTGGCGTCCTGCATGGCGATGCGATCGGGGCGTAGCAGCAGGTACGCCTCCCCGGGCTCCAACGACTGGCCTTCGGGATTGTCGAGATGACCCAACAACACCTTCTCGGCGTAGCTCAGTGGGCGGGCCAATCGGCGACGAATCACCTCGAGGCGCTCCTTCATCGTCGCGTAGGTATTTTCGACCAGTTGGGGCGTCGTTTCGATCACCGGCATTGCTCTCTCCTGTCGGTTGGGCGCATTCAGGGCGCGCCTTGCCCGGCTCGCTCCTTCGTGCGACCGAGCGGACTTCGCTGGACCCTCGGGGCGCCGACGGCCGCGGGCCTGCAGGATCCAATACCCCGGGGAGCGCGTGATCCGCTGGGCACCCAGGGGTTCCGGGGGCGCTCATAGTAGCGCAGGCTCGGGCCTCCATCCCCGCCTTCCCGGCCACAGAACCCGGTCGCGGGGCGGGGCGCTCTTCCGTTAGGATCGGTTCATGGAGTGCAGCGAGCAACTGATCCTCGCCAGCGACGGCGTATCTCTAAACCTCGTGGAATGGAGCAGCGAGGGCGTCCCCATGCTGCTGCTCCACGGGTACAGCAACGAAGCCCATATCTGGGACGATTTCATTCCCACGGTGTCGCCCCATTACCGCGTATTGGCCCTGGACCTGCGCGGGCACGGCAACTCGGATTGGCATCCCCAGGCCGCCTACGCGTATGACGACCACGTGGCGGACGTGGAGGCCATCGTTGAAAGCCTGGGCATCGACCGTCTGGTGGTGGTGGGCCATTCCCTCGGCGGCCGCATCGCCATGCTCTATGGCGGCCGCAACCCCGACAAGTTGGCCGGGCTGGTGATCGTCGACTCCGCTCCCGAACTCGACCATCGGGGAACCCTGCGCATTTCGATGGAGGCCGCCGAGAACCGCGACCCCAGCTTCGGCTCGGTGGCGGAATACGAACAACTGCTCGTCCACCTCTACCCCGCAGCCACGGCCGCCTCGATTCGGCGCATGGCCAAACACGGTGTCAAGCAACGCGAGGACGGCCGCTGGATCCTGAAAATGGATATCGCCTTTCGCCAGGCGGTGGGCGGGAGAGCCGATGGAAGCGACGCCGAAGAAATCGCGGAACTGCACGCCCAGGCCCAGCGGGACATGTGGGACGCCCTTGAGCGCATCCCATGCCCGACCCTCGTCGTCCGGGGCGCCGCGTCGGACGTGATGGGCGCCGAGGTGGCCGACCGCATGGCGGACGAGATCCTGGCCAAGGGTCAACTCGCCGTGGTGGGCCAGGCCGGGCACTCGGTCATGACTGACAACCCCGAGGGCTTCAACGCCGCAATGGCACGCTTCGTCCTGGGGCAATGAGCGCTTCAAGTCGCACGAACCGGCTCCGGAGCGGCCCCAAGGGTCTTCGCTAATATCCGCCCCCACCCGCAGGCAGGCTTCGGGATCCGCAAGGAACCCGCCATCCGAACCCAGAAGACGAGGACCCGGCCATGGTACGCGTGCAACGCCGATTGACCGCCCTTCTGGCAGCGGGTTGGATCTTGACTGCGGGCCCCCTGGCCGCAACTGCCCTGGCCACGGAGGAGCCCCCCGTTCCCGTCACCGACACCGTCACCGACACCGACGCCGACACCGACGCCGAGTCCGAGTCCGCGGATTCCGCCATCCTGGTCGTAGAGCGTCTCCACAGCGGACTCCTCGAAGCCATGCAGAACGCCGACGAGTTGGGCTTCCAGGGACGCTTCGACTTGATCCGGCCCGTGGTGGAGCAAACCTTCGACCTGAACTTCATGGGTTCGAAATCGGTGGGCCGGCATTGGAAGAAATTGACCCCCGAGGAGCAGGCGCTCTGGCTCGACAAGTTCACCGGCTTCCTGTCGGCGAATTACGCGGGGAATTTCGACGGCTTCGACGGGGAGAGCTTCGAAACCCTGGGCGAAGAGCCCGCCAAACGGGAGACCCGGGTGGTTCTCACCGAACTCCGGGTTCCCGGTTCCGAGGACGTGGTCCTCAACTACCGCCTTCGGGATACGCAGAACGGCTGGCGGATCATCGATATCTACCTCAAGGGCACGGTCAGCGAACTGGCCCTTCGCCGTTCGGATTTCTCCTCGACCCTCAAGCAGAAGGGCTTCGGCGAATTGGCGGCAGCCGTGGACCAAAAGATCCAGGACCTGCGAAACAAGGGCGGGGGCTGAACCCCGCTCGGGTTCTCCGCCCGTCGGCCCCTTCGCTAGTCCATGGGGCCCGGCACCGGGCGACGGTCTTCTCGGCGAGCCCAAATCTGGGCCTCGCGGCTCTGAATGAAGCCACTGCGAAGCGCTGAGTAGTAGTCGATGGAGCTTTCCTCCAACGCCTTGATTTCCTCGTAGTGGCTCTCGCGCTCGGAGAACCCCGAACTCGTGTTGAAAAAGAGCGCATCCACGCCGGGCAGGAAGAAGAAGGTGGGGTGGAATAACGAGTCCACGCCAAGCCCAACCGCATCTCGGGCATCCGAGGGCCCGAAGAGGGGCAGAACCAGGTAGGGACCGCTGGACACGCCCGCCAGGGTGAGGGTCTGGCCGAAATCCGAGACGTGCCCCTCGAGCCCCCAGGCTGTGGCGGGATCGAAGAGTCCGCCGATACCCGCCGTGGAATTGATCACCAGACGCACCATCGTGCGCCGGGCATCCATCCATTCCAGCTGAAAGATATCGTTGACCAGGCTCTGGGTGGAGTTGATGTTGGTGAAGAAGCGCTTCACCGACCGACGCGCGGGCTCGGGCACCAGGAACCGATAACCCTCGGTGAGTGGATCGAAGAGGAAGCGATCGATCACGCTGTTGAAACGAAGGGTGACACGATTGACGGGTTCCAGGGGATCGGCGATCTCCACTTCATCGAACTCGCTGTCCAGTTCGAAGTCACCGAAATCGCCGAAGTCGTCGACGTCATCGAAGTCGTCGGATTCGGCTGCGGTCGAAGCGGGCTCGAGGCTCACCGGGGCGGGTTCCGGGGGCGCGGCCTCGGCGTGAACCGGGGGCTCCACCTCGACGGACGCCGCGTCCAGGCTTGCGTCCGCCGGCCAGGAGCAAGTCAGAAGCACCAGCCAGGCAAACGCGCCGAGCGCCTGGCCCAGCCACCCGGCAGGGGCAAGCCGAGCAAAGCGCATTGCACTCGGTTTTTTCTCGGGCCGATGAGGTCGATGCATCGGGGCGCAATCTACAGAAGTGCCGCCGCTCGGGATAGCGTCCATACTCAAGATATGGTTAAAAGCACCCGATATTTGTACCCTGGGGGTTCCGGAGTCCAAAATCGCATGACGCGAGCAAAGCGGGTGGGGTAGTCTGGGGGCCCTCTACTCCAGGCATCCGCGCCTCAGCTTGCCAAAAAGACGATCTGGTATTCCCCCCGCCGCATTGGCCTGCGGCCCGCAACAAGGTTGGCCCATAGAAGCTGCGACAGCGTTTCCGTGGGGCCCGCCAGGCGCGAGCCGCACGAGCCGACCAAGAGCCAGTAAAAGCCCGGCGAAGACAGGAGAAGCCAGCCCGTGGACATCTTGCAGAAGTGCGCTGACTACACGCTGCACCGCGAGCTGCGCCAGGCGGATATCTACCCCTACTACCGAAGCATTTCTTCGCCCCAGGACCCCATGGTCACCATCGACGGCCAGAAGGTCGTGATGCTGGGCTCGAACAACTACCTGGGGCTGACCAGCCATCCGGCCGTCAAGGAAGCCTCGGCTGCCGCGGTCCTGCGCTACGGCACGGGCTGCGCCGGCTCGAGGTTGCTCAACGGCACCCTGGATATTCACGTCGAACTCGAGGAGCGGCTTGCCGAGTTCATGCAAACCGAGGCCGTGCTGACTTTCTCGACGGGATTCCAAGTTAATTTGGGCGTCCTGTCCTGCCTCATGGGGCGCCAGGATGTCGCTTTCCTGGACAATATGGACCACGCGTCAATCATCGATGGAGTTCGTCTGGGATTCGGAAAATCCCTGAAATACAGGCACAACGATATGTCGGACCTCGAAGGGAAGCTGGCCCGAACAGACGATGACAAGGGCAAGCTGATCGTTGTCGACGGGGTGTTCTCCATGGAGGGCGACATCGCCAAACTCCCGGAGATTGCCAAGCTGAAGCGGACATACGGTGCGCGGCTCTTCGTCGATGACGCTCACGGAGTCGGCGTCATGGGTGAATCAGGCCGCGGCACCGGCGAGCACTTCGGCATCGAGGACGAGGTGGATCTCGTGATGGGAACCTTCTCGAAATCCCTGGCCACGGTGGGGGGCTTCATCGCATCCAGCACCGAGGTGGTGGATTTCATCCGCCACAACGCACGCTCGGGAATCTTTTCCGCCGCCATGCCTCCCGGGACAGCGGCTGCCGCCATCAAGGCCATCGAGATCATCCGGGCCGAGCCCGAGCGCCGCAGCCAGCTCTGGGAATCCACGTGTTATATGAAGGGAGAACTCGAGGGACTCGGCTTCGATACCGGGCACTCGGAATCCCCCGTGATCCCCATCGCGGTGGGAGAAGACATCACGGTTTTCTCCATGGCAAAACGTCTCCAGGAAGAGGGCGTCTTCGTCAATCCCATCGTGACGCCCGCAGTTCCGCCCGGCCAGGGCATGATCCGCACCTCCTACATGGCCACCCACCGGCGCGAGCACCTCGATCAGGCGCTGACCGCCATCGCCAAGGTGGGCCGCGAGTTCGACGTCATCTGAAAGCGGCTGCCAGAAAACAGGGCAGCGCGTTCAGGACGGGCCTGCGGCCAACTTCCGGCGCCCCGCCATGTCATCGACGAATTGACGCGCGGTGCGGCCCGAGCGGCTGCCTCGATCCAGCGCCCAGCGCAGCGCCGCCTTGCGAAGTTCGGCATCGAATTCCCCCACCCCAGCCTGCTCCAGGTAATGAGCGACGATCGCCAAATAGCCTTCCTGGTCGACGCGATAGAAACCCAGTACCAGACCGAAGCGATCGGCCAGGGCGAGTTTCTCCTCCAGGCCCTCGCCCAGACGAAGCTCGCCCCGTTCATCGAGGCCCGCTTCGAGGTTTTCGGCCATGGACTCGGGCAGCAGGTGTCGGCGGTTGCTCGTCGCCACGATGCATACGTTTTCCGGCCTCGCTTCCAGGCCGCCATCCAGGGCCGCCTTGAGTTCGCGATAGCCCATCTCCCCGGGACCAAACGAGAGGTCGTCGCAAAAAACCAGGCAGAGATGCGAACCCGCACATCGCAGGGCCGTGAGCAGCTTGGGGAGTTGGGCGAGATCCGCCCGACCGATCTCGATGATCTTCAAGCCCTGATCGCCATACCGGGCCAGCAGGCCGCGAACCGCCGATGACTTCCCGGTTCCGCGTTCGCCATGGAGCAACACATTGTTGTAGGGCAGGCCGCCCAGAAATTGACGCGTGTTTCGCTCGAGCGCCTCCACCGCTTCGTCGACACCCAATAGATCGTCGAGATCGAAGAGAACGGGGTCGACGATGGCGACGAGACGACCCCCGGTTGCCCCCCCCTCCCAGCGGAAGGCAGCGTCACGCGCGAAGTCAGCGGAGGACGGCGGCGGCGGGGCCACCGCCCCGAGCAGGGACTCTGTGCGCTCGAGTACGCGTTCCACGCGGTCGAGAAGTCTGCGGATTCTTCCCATGGGGCTCCTTTGAACTGCGGGGAGTGTAGACGCGAGGCGATCCGTCGCCTCCCCCAGCCGATCCCGGACTCGAGTACCCTGGCATGATGTTCATCTCTGCGGCCCTGACGGGACTCGCCCTGATCGCTCTGCTCCTGGCCCAGCGCGGCGAGCACCGGGCGGCCGTTTGGGTCGCGAAGCCCCTGGCTTCCAGCGGCTTCGTCGCCTTGGCGCTGGCCGCGGGCGCGTTCCAGAAAATCAGCGCCGGTGATCTCTACGCCCTTGCGCTGCTGACGGGCCTGATCCTCGCCTGGTGGGGCGATGTCCTGTTGATTCCGCGGAACCGCCCCGGCGTTTTTCGCGGGGGCCTGCTCGCCTTCCTCCTGGGCCACGTCGCCTACGGGCTGGCCTTCGGGAGCCTCGGCATCGATTGGCGGGCCGCCGCGGCCGCAACGCTCCTGCTGCTGGCTCCGGCACTCATCGTGCTTCGTTGGTTGAAAACCCGAGTGCCCCGGGAACTCAAAGGACCCGTCCGCGCCTACGTATTCGTCATCAGCGCGATGCTCGTCCTCGCCCTCGGAGCCGTGGCTCGGGGTGCCGACCCCCTGATCGCTTTGGGCGCGGCCCTCTTCTATGTCTCGGACCTCGCCGTCGCACGGGATCGCTTCATCGCCCCGGGTTTCATCAACGCCGCCTGGGGTCTGCCCTGCTACTACGCGGGACAACTCGTACTGGCCTTCACCCTGGCCTGACGCTCCGCGCGGTTCAGGATTCGGTGTACCCAGACAGATCGAACTCCTCCGAGCGGTCGGGCAGCGGGTGCCG
>JAAZXM010000019.1 GCA_014240165.1 Myxococcales bacterium
CATCGCGCATATCGATCACGTTGAGGTCGAAGCGCGCGCCGGGGACCAGCGCGAGGCTCATGGCGAGGAACGCTGCGGCCACGGCGAGTACCCGGCCCGGCCGGGTTTCTGAAAATCGCCACCAGGTCGAGCGAAAATGAAGTTCGCCGGCCAGTTCGCTCGGGTCGTGAATACGCAGCCACTGCTCGAGCAGGGCGGGGAAGAGCGTGAGGGTCAGGAAGAAGATGATGAACATCCCGTAGCCGGCGATCAGCCCCAACTCGGCCACGCCGAGATAATCGGTGGGTGCAAATACGAAGAACCCGATGGAGGTGGTGAGGGTGCAGATCAGGAGCGATCCGCCGACGCTCTCCCCGGCGCCCCGAAGTGCCGCGGGATGTCCCTTGCCTTCTCGGATGCGCGCGGCGTAGGCCATGCCGAGGTGGATGCCGAAATCCACGCCCAGACCGATGAAGAGAATCCCGAAGGCGGCAGAGACGAGATTCAGATGGCCCACCGCGGCGGCCGCCATGGCGGCGGACCAGACCAGCCCCACCAGAAGGGTGGCGAGGGCTGCGACGACGAGTTTCAGGGAGCGCAGGGCACGGCTGAGTACGCCGGCGACAAAAAAGAAGCAGACAACGCCTCCCAACCCGAGATCCCACGCCAGCCCAAGCACTTCCTCGTAGTTGAGCGCGGGGTTGCCCGTGATCCGGACCTCGATGCCGCGCGCGGGGTCGAGATCGAGTTGGCTGGCGTGCTGCCGAATTCTGTCCATCACGCGCCCGGCGGTCAGAAAGCTTTCGAAGTCGAGCACGGGATGCACCACGAGGATTCGGCGCTGGGCGACTTCCACTTCGGAGCCCTGGAGGAGCAATTGCTCCCAGGACAGCGCGATCGGAAATTCGCTGTAGACCGCCACCGTGGCTTTCCCCACCGAGTCGAGCAGGCTGGGCCAGCGCTCCGGATCAATCGCAGCCCCGGCTTTTTGAGTCTCCTCCAACCCGGCTTGGATGAGCGAGGCCAGGTTCGCGATGCTGGGATCCTGTTCCAGGGCCGCCAGGATCGGCTGCATGCGCGAAAGCTGATCCGCGAAGGTGTCGAGTTCGTCGACGCTTCGGTAGAGAAGTCCATGGGATTCGAAGAAGGCACCGCCGCCCGCAATGTAGACATCCTCTACGTATTCGGTATCGCTTTCCAGGCGGGCTTCCAGGCTGGAGGCGGCCTCTCGGGCAAGCTCCGGAGTCTCGGCGTCGATCACCACCAGCAGCGCGTTCTCGAGGTTGGGAAAGAGCCGGGCAAACGCTTCGTGATTCAGGCGAGACGGCAGATCCTCGGCGACCATCTGGACGTTGTCGGAATTGACGCCCAATTCGGTCGCGGCGAAAAAGCCCGCCCCGAGCGTAAGCGCAGCGCAGCCCGCGATGACTCGCCCCGAATGGCGCGCAGCGGCAGCCACCCAGGCTCCAAGCCATTGGGCGAGGGTTCTGTCGAGGGTGTCCTTCAAGGCGCCGGCTGCTTCGAATTTTCTTCTGGTGGCGAGTCATCCTCGAGGTAACCCAAGGCACGCAGGTGATCGATGATCACATCCTCATTGCCCGACCTGGACGCAAGGTGGCGTTCGATCGCCATATCGTCGTAGCTCGGGATCCAGTCGGGCTCGATGGGGCCGAGAAAACCCGCGGGCTCTTCCGCCATATCGCGGGGCACGGGGAGGTCCGCGAAGGCGAGCACCGAGGGGGCGATCTCGAAAACATTCACCCGGCCAGCTGATTCGCCCCGGGGTATTCCGCGTCCCCGGGCAAAGAGCACCCCGTTCAGGGCTGCGGGGGTATCGTGCTTGCCGGTCAGCAACATCAAGCTCACGCCCGCTTCGAAACCGTGATCCGAAATCACCAGGACGAGGTCTTCCGGCCCGTAATCCGCTGCCAGCTGACCGATCAATGCGTCGGTAAACATGTAATAGTGGCGCAGGGCGTTGGCCCCGGCCTCGCGTTCGGAAGCAGAGGGCTGTAGCCCGGGCGGATAGCTGTCTGCCGGTTCCAGGTTTCCCCATAGCCAATGGGAGATACGGTCGATGCCCGGAAGAAGGACCATCAAGACATCGGGCTTGTAATCCGCTTGAAGCCCGAGGGCGACCCGCGCAATCTCCTGGTCGGTGGTGAATTGCTGGTTGAGGGTGGGACGGCTCACCCAATGGGGCAGGGCGTCGTTCTCGGCCAGAAAATTGGGCCACTCGTCCAGGGCCTCTGGATTCACCAGCTGCTCCTGGGCCCTTTCCGTCCACGCTTCGGGGTGGACCAGGGCGCCGAGGGAAGCGCGCTCGGCCTTGAAGGTCTTCTTCAACATGCTGATCTGTTCGGGAAAGAAATGGTCCGAGACCATCACGCCGTTGATTTTTTCCGGAGGGTAGGTGGTCCACCAATTCACCACGCCGACACTTCGCCCGGATTGAGAAAGGATATTCCAAAGGGCTGGAACCTTGCGGTCGCCGCTGAGATAGAGCTCCTTGTCGTCGCTCTTGCTGGGTTTGACGAAGGCGAATACCCCGTGTTGGTTCGCCGGCCGACCCGTGGCGATGGTGTTCCAGATGCGCGGTGAGAAAAGAGGCAACACCGAGCGCAAGGGGCCCGAGACCCCTTCGGCTGCGATCTTGGCCAGGTGAGGAAGCTTGCCTTCACGAAGCATGGGGAAGGCAATTTCGGGGCTCGCCCCATCGATTCCTATGATAAGGATTCGCGGGCGCTCCTTCTCGTCGCAGCCCAGGCCGAAAAAGGCGAGGGAGAGTCCCGCCAGAAGACTGGCGCGCGCCCAGGCCCGGGCCTGTTCCCAGCGACCCTGCGCGTCCGGCGCTCTCGTCGGCCGGTGGGTGTCCGCTTTTCGTGACTTCAATGCCTTGGTCGCCTCCTGCGGCCAGTACAAGTAGCCCAGCCCAGGCGCATTCCAAGGCGAGGGTCCCAATGGAGCGAAGAACGCGGGAAGGCAGGCCTCTCAGGCTTTCCTTTTGCGGGCGATGAAGCGGAGGTTGCTTGTTTCGAGGCCGAGGCGAATGCGCACGCTGTCCGTGATCACCGCCAGGGCGAGGAGTACGGGGTTCTGGTAGGAGAAGAGTCGCCACCAGAAGCGCGGCCAACCACGGTCCTTGAAGAAGTTGCGGTGGGAGATGATCCAGGCCGAAGTACTGATGAGAAATTCACTGCGAACGATTTCGAAATGTTTATTGTCCAGCAGGGTCGCGAGAGATCGAGTGCTAAAGAGGTTCCAATGCCGCGGAAAGTGGTAGTGGCCCCACCAGCGACCGGAGAAGAGCTTGTAGTCGAGCCCTCCGAGATTGGGCGTCTCGATGATGAAAACACCGCCTGGCTTCAGGAGTGCGTGGACGCGCTCGCAGAGCTCGCCCGGGTCGGCCACGTGCTCGATCAATTGGAGCATGATGATGGCATCGAAGCGCCCGCGTTGGTCTGCCCGCTCGGCGAACGTCTCGATGCGCTCGCAGTGAGCCTCGAAGCCTTTGGCCTGGCAGGCGGCGACGGCCTTCGCGTCGAATTCAAGCCCCACCGGATGCCATTGGGGATCGCCCGCGTCGGCCAGCAGCGAGAGGAAGCGGCCATCGCCGCACCCCACATCGAGCAGCGTGCGCTCTCCCCCGCCCAGGTATTCCCCGTAGAGCCGGACCTTTCCGCTTTCCCAAAAGCGCTGGATACGGGCCACCAATGCGTTGGTCGTGCCCACGAACGCGTAGTAGTTGGAGGGATAGATGATATCGAGATCCGCTGGGGCCGGTCGCGGGTCCAGGTATTGGTGGGCGCAGTCACGGCAACGAACGAAGCGAAAAATGTTATCGGCGGTGTCGTATTCGAAATCTTTTCCGCTGGCGCAGATTTCCGAAGTGGAAGATCCGCAGAGTGCGCACGGGACCCGCTCGAGATCGAGATGGACAGGTCCGCTCACTCTTTCCCCGTTTCCACAGACGCGGAGGGGGCGGGGCGCAGTCGGCGTTGAAAGAGGCTCTCCTCGATGGGCACCCGATTTTCCTCGAGGTAATCGATTTTCTCGCGAAAGCGTGCGGTGTATCCATGCCAGGGGATGGTGGGCCAAAGATGATGGACCGCATGGTAGTTATGCCCGAGCACCCAAGGTGTGAGCCAGGGGGTTGTGATGATTCGGGTCCCGAGGAAGCGGTCGGCGGGGAGGCCCACATGGGGGAGATAGTTGACGTACCAATCGAGGATCACTTTTGCAGCGATGAGGGGGATGAGCCAGATCAGCACCAGGTCGAAGAAAAATCCGCGCCATAGGGCGAACCCATACGCGAAGGTGACCAGGCCGAGGAAAAAAAGATCGGAACGGCGCATTCCCGGCGTGCGCGGATCCTCGGCCAAAACGGATTGGGCATAGCCAATCGCACGGAAATAACGCATCGGCAGCTGCCAGAACGGGCCGCCGGCGTAGATGAGATTCGGGTCCTTGTCTTTTTCGTTGAGATATTTGTGGTGTTCGAGATGGATGTGTCGCTGCATGAAATAGGGCGTCATATAGGGGAGCATGCCCAGGATCCCCGCTGCGTCGTTGAGCCAACGACGATTCGAAATAGTGCCGTGGGCGGCCTCGTGCCAGAGGGTGAAAGCCACGTGGATGGCGATCAGCGTCAGCAACATGTGGGCCCAGGTCGGCATGGGGCCGGCGAGGTAGAGCGCGAAATTGGCGACCAAGAGGCTCCACTGAGCGATCAGCAGGGCCAGGGTTCGCGCATCGATCTTCAGGGCGGGCCGGGCCATCTGCCTCTTTCCGGGCCGGGCTCGGCGCGGGGGCGATGCCCGACGGTTGATGCGATAATCTTAGGCGCAGCAAGGGCTTAGGTCAATTTTGAAAGCCAAGTCGAGATTTTCCGGCCCGAGGTGACCCGCCAGTGGAAGCAAGGCCAACCAAGCGATGGGCAGCAGCCGGTTCCAGGACCGGTTGGCTTCTCGTCTTTGTGGCCACGCTGCTCTTTCAGCTGCCTTTCTTCGACCTCTGGCTCAGCATCATGGACGAAGGTCATATGCTGCAATTCGCCGACATGCGGCTGAGGGGCGGCGAATTCTACCGGGACGCCACCTTTTACCCCCTGCCGGGCGCGTTCCACTTCCTATCCCAGATCTTCGAGATCTTCGGGGCATCGATCCTCGTCTCGCGTTGGTTGGTGGCGACGGAGTTCGCGGTTTTCGTTGTCCTGGTCTTCTTTCTGATGGGGAAAGTGATGCCTCCGGCCTGGGCCCTGCTCGGGGTTGGGGGCATGTGGCTCTACCGCATCTGGTGCTTCCCGCATTGGCAGATCTACAGCTATTCATCCACGAGCCTCCTCGTCCTGCTGGCCTGTGTGACCGCGCTGGTGGTCTACTTCGAACGCCGGGACCGCCGGGTACTCATGTTCTCGGGCCTGCTCTTTGGTCTCGGGGTGCTCTGCAAACAGGATTATGGCGCGGCCGCTCTTGTCGCGGTGGTTCTCTCCCTTGTGGTTTACGTGGCCACCCAGCCGAGCGACTCCCGGCCTTCTTTTGTATCGGTGTTGGGAACCTTTTTCTTGCCCGCCATGGCAGTAGGGGCGATCACCGGTCTCTATTATTGGCGCGTTGGGGTTTTGGGAGATCTCCTTCAATTCACGGTCTTCAATCATTTCGTGGGCATGTCGGCCTACGATTATTCGGAGTTTCCCGATCTCTTTCCGCTTTTCGGCCGGGATGTGGCTCTCCGCACAACGCTCGCTCTTAGCGAATTTCTACCCGGGATCGTTCTCACCGCCGACTGGCCCACGGTTCGTGCTCATTTCCTCTTCACGGAAACAGCGCTTTACGATTTTCTGATCAAGCTCTTCTTCTTCGGCCCCCAGCTTTTTCTGGCGGGTGCCGGGTGGCGACTGTGGTCGCTTCGCGAGCGCATCTATCTACCCCAGGCCTCCCCGGAGAGAATCGCCTACTGGGTCCAGTTGATTTTCCTGATGCTGGGGACCGCCTTCGTTCTCCTGGCCTGGCTGAACCGACCCCAGGATTACGTCCACCTGGCGATCCTCTACTGGCCGCTGATCGTGCTCGCCATCTGCCTGGCCCATGGTTTTTTGGCGGGGCGCCGGAAGCGGCTTGTGTGGGCCACGGCGATCGCCCTGCTGCCCACCCTGATCCTGGTCGCTTATTCCGGGAGGCTGGTGATGAATCTTCGGGAGATCCACTCGGTGGAGGTTCCTGGACGGCGGGCGGGGATATGGGTGAAGCCCGGCGAAGCGGCCATGCTTGATTCGGTGCTGGAATACGTTCGTAACCACACCGATTCCCACGATCGATTGGCAACTCTTCCTTACTTACCCGTCGTCAATTTTCTGTCCGCACGCCAGGGGCCGCATCGTTCGGCCTATATCATCTGGCCCTTTCCCGAGATTCCCGATCGTGACCAGGTGGTTGTGGATGCCATGGAGGCGACGGGCACCGATCTTGTCATTTACAACTTCACCCAATTTTTCAGTTTCGACCCGGTTTGGGAACACGCCCCGGTGCTCTTCGCCTACCTCGTCGAAAACTTCGAGATCGATCGGATATTCAGCCATGATTTGTGGGGCTACAAGCCGGCGGCGTTGCGGCGCCGAAGCCCGGAAGAGCAGCGGCCGGGTCGATCCGTGATGCCCAGCGAGGTTGCGGGCCTATCACTTCGTATCGACGAGGTAAGCGGGCCTTCACGGGCAGTACCCCCGGAAGCACGGGGGGCCTACCTGCGAACGATGCTCTGGCCCTTCCGCCCCGTCGTCGCACTGCGGCCATCCGCAGGCGATCGGAGCAGCGTGCTTGCGTTGCCCCTGAGCGTTCCTCCCGAAGGCGGCAGGCTGCTTAGCGCCGTGGCGGTTCATCCCCAACGCTGGTTCTCGTTGCCGGCCTCATGGTCTGAGTTTCAGCTTTCCTTGCGAACCCCCGACGGCTCAGAAACGCTCTTCGAGCGCCGGCTCGACCCCAGCCATCGCGTCGAGGATAGGGGGTGGTTCGAGATCGACGCGGACCTCGGCGCCTGGGCGGGCCAGGACGTGACCCTGGAGTTCAGCAGCCACGCCGAGAACTCCAGCGGCGAGGCCATCCTCTTCGGAGGTTGGGCGGAACCGCGCCTGGTGGCGCCGAATTTTCAGGCCGAGGAGCCGGCCGGGCCGGGATGAGGGCCCGGGTGATTGCCCGGCGTGGCCGCGCTGTGGCAGACTCGACGCGTGTCCGATCCCTCTCAGCCGCGCTGTCTGGTCTGCGGCTCAAGCGAAGCGCATACGCGTTATCGCATCACGCGCTTCGATGTCCTGCAATGTCGTCCCTGCAGGCAGATCTACCTCCATCCCCTGCCCAGCGAGCAGGAAATCCAGACGCTCTTCGCTTTGCTCTACACCACCGGCGAGGGCTCGGTGCCCGAACTCAAGGATTACTACCGCTTCTGTTTCGATGACGAGCCCAACAACCCGCTGGTGGAACAATACGAGGCCTGGCTCGATATCATCGAGCGCTTTCGGCCTCCCGGACGGGTACTCGATGTGGGGTGCGGAACCGGGCTCTTTCTCGCGGTGGCGCGGCGCCGGGGATGGGAGCCTTTCGGCATAGATGAAAGCATCGAGGCGACGCGCCATGCCCGTGACCATTTCGGCCTGGAACCGTGGCTGGGGGAGTTCGAGTCCCTCGGCGAGATGGACGAAACCTTCGACCTCGTGACGGGTTGGGACGTGATCGAGCATTCCCGGCGACCGGCGGAACTGGCACAGGCGGCGCAGCGTTGCCTTGCGCCGGACGGCATGGTGGCGCTTTCAACCCCAAACCAGCGCAGCATCCTGGATCTTGTGGGTGGGTTGATCTATCGACTGAGCGCCGGGCGCATCACGCTCCCCCTGGAGAAGTTCTACATCGAGCAGCATTTCCTCTACTTCACGCCAACCAGCCTGACCGAGTGTCTGGCCCGGGGCGGGCTCGAAACATTCCTTCTCGAACGAGAACTCACGGATCTCCGTCGCCTGACGGTTTCGCCCGCGGTGCGCTTGGGGCTGCAGTCCATGTTTTTGGCCGGTCGTCTCCTGGGCCGGGAAAACCGGCTCTTTGCCTTGGCTCGCCGAGCCTGAAACCCGGCATCGCGTCCCAGGCCAGGCAATGGGTTCTGCCGCTTTGGGATCCGTAATGCGTTGTGCCCCGGTTCAAGCTGGTATGATGCGCCCGCGCCTGTCGCGGGCGTGGACAGTCCGTTTCCCGCGATTTCTCGAGGTTGTTTTCCGTGTCCGAAAACCCCGGTTCGGCGGAACGAATTCTCGTCATCCTGCCGACCTATAACGAAGCCGAAAATGTGCTCGGCCTCTCCGGGCTCGTCTTGGACCAGGACACGCGTATCGAGGTGCTCGTCGTGGACGATGACAGCCCCGACGGTACGGGCGATCTCGTGGCAGGCGCCCAGGCCACGGACCCACGAATCCATTTGATTCGCCGGACGGGTAAATTGGGGTTGGGAACCGCCTACCTCGCCGGATTTCGCTTCGGGCTCGACCAGGGTTTCGATTTCATCTTCACCATGGATTGCGATTTCTCACACAACCCGAGATACCTCCCGGCGTTGATCGAACTTCTCGGCCGGCGCGATATGGTGATCGGGTCGCGCTATGTGCCGGGGGGTGGCATCGAGAACTGGCCCTGGCCCCGCCGGATGCTTTCAAAATTTGCCAATTTCTACGCGCGAACCCTGCTTCGCGTTGATGTACGCGACTGTACCGCGGGCTATCGAGGCCATCGGCGAGAACTCCTCGAAGCAGTGGACCCGTTTCAAATTCGCTCTTCGGGCTATTCCTTTCTCGAGGAAATGGCCTGGAAGGTGAGCCGCCTCGGATATTCCATCGGCGAGATCCCCATTGTTTTCGAGCAGCGCAACGCGGGCATTTCGAAGATTGACTCATCCGAAATCTATCTTGCGGCGTGGTACGTGCTCCTCACCGCGTTGCGCCGGGGCAAATTGCCCCAGAGCGGTCGATCGGCGAGCAACGATCACGACCCAAATCCCTGAAGAGTGCGGACGGGACGCGAAGGGATCTACTTCTGGTCACTCCTGGCCTCGGGCCAGGCCGCTTCGCTTTCGGGGTGAGCCAGAACGACCTTGATGCAGCCGGGCTCTCGGGCCAGGCGCAGCGCCTGGGGAAGTTCGCCGGCTGCAAGCCGGTGGGTCACGAGTTGCGCCAGGCAGCCCCTCAATGCGGAGTCGCTTTCGAGCAGGGGGAGCGCCTTGCGAAAATCCCCGCAGCGCGAGCCGCTCAGGCGCAGCCCCCTTTGGCCGAGGGCCGGGCCCAGCGGGCCGCTCTCGACCCGGGGGTTGCGAATGCAGATCCGCCCCCGTGGACGCACCAAGGAGATTTCGTCCGGAAGCCGGGGGCGGAGCACCCGGTCCACGGCTTCGACGTTGTCGACGATCGCAATATCCGCTCGGGGAAGCCGACCCCGCGGTGTTTCCTCCCATGTCTCGAGCAGGTCCCGGGCATCGCGCCCAACGCGCAGATCGGCGCCCGCTGGCAGAACCTGGGCGAGGTCTTCCGGGGGAACTTCCGCGGAGAGCCACGCAATCTGGGGCGGGTCGCCAGGTAGGCAGGGCGCGCGGGCCAGCAGGGCCCGCAGGGCGCCCGGGTCCTCGGGCCAGGCCTCGAGGGAAATTTCATCTACCACGAGTTCGGTGGCATGGACCAGGCCTGCAGCGGGCTGGCCGTGGGTTGATTTGAGGTGAACTTCGCGACGTGCCAGACCCAGGGCGGTCTCCAATCCCGCCGGGCTTCCGGTGGTGTCGATCACGATATCCGCAACGGGCTCCGGGCCCCCGCTCTCTCCTGAAGGATGAGCGGCTTGGTCGGCTCCAAAGCTCAGGGCGATGCGCGATAGATCATCGTGACGCGAGAGCGCCAGGATCCGGAAGGCGGAGGCGTCGCGTCGCCGGCGCGCGGCCAAGGCAGCCACGACGAGCAGGCCGAGCCTGCGCGGCCCAAGTACGGCGACGGTCTCCCCGGGCTGGGGGTCGATCCATTCGGCGGCGTGGAGCGCTGCGGCGAAGGGCTCCATGAGCACCGCGACGTCATCGGGGAGCGAGGGGGGAAGTGCGAATACCGCGTTCTCCGCTGCCAGCACCCAGGGGCCGAAGCCTCCCGGGAGGTCGTGGATGCCCAGAACACGGCGCTCGGGACAATGGGTGTCGAGCCCGGCATCGCAAAAGGGGCACTCGACTGCCAGCCCGCGCGCCTGGTGGGAGGCGTTGATCTCCACCACGTGGCGCTGGCCTTCGGCGTCCAGGGCGATCAATTCGTGGCCGATGATCTGGGGAAGGGGAAAGGGCAGGAAACGCCGGTCGAGATCTGTGGAGCAGACGCCGCAGCGATCGGTTCGAAGCAGCCGGTAGCCTGGCCCGAGTTCGAGATGTTTCGCTCCGTTGCGTGTCACGCACCAGCCTTCGGCGCTCGATCCCTCCAGGGTATAGGCGGCGGCCTGGACCCGGTCGTCTTCGTGGTATTCCAGGCCTTCGAATTCAACGCGGAGATGCCGGGATCTCTCAGCGGAAGCTTGGGGCTCGGGGCGGTGAGGGCTCGGCCCGCGCGTCATGAAAGCCCGATTTCCAGCTGGGGGCTCATGGGCGCGCCCCGCCGGGTTCGCTTTGCACGCGCGGGTCGCGGTACACCATGGCGAAGCCCTTCATGTCGGTCACGGAAGATTCTGTCGTGCCCGTGAGCCGTGTCGTCAACTCGATGCTGACCTCTTGGCCCGCCCAGGGCGCAAGATCGATTTCAATCCGTTTGAAGGGCTTTTGGCGCGGGGAATCGCGCCAGGGAATGACGACGAACTGCTCGCTCAGCAGCGGGTTGCGTGCCCCTGCCTGAACGAGATCGATGCTGGTTTCCAGCCGGGTGCCCCGGGCCGCGCGGATCGGTTTTCGGTAGCCGAGTTCCAGGGCGAGGACGCCTCCGGTTGCGGGGATGGGCAGATGGCAGCGGGTGACCAATCCGCTCTCGGGTAGCGGCGAGTCGGGGTCTGCCCGGTGGTAGAGGGCCGAGAAGAGCAGGTGCTGGGTGATCGAAGCCAGGGGGCTCTCGGATTCACACGCGTTGAGAACGTCCAGGTAGGGATGCTCGATGGCGGGTTCCTGGCGCCGTTCGTAGACCAGATAGTTTTCGCGTCCCCCGACGAAGCGGCGCTTGAAATGGGTGACGAGATAGTGGGCGAGTTCCGGCGCGTAGTCGAGCAGGCCCACGCGATCCGAGAAGAAGTTGTTGAAGCGGGCCACCGCGTAGCGCACGTTTTTCGCTTCACTGGCCTCGGCGACTCCCTTGCCCTGATCCGCCGCAATATGGTGTTCGTAGAGGTTGTACCAGGCGCTGGGAACCGGCCTCTCCGAGAGAAAGTTGAGCATGGTGAGGTCGGGGAGGGTGAGGAGTGCACCGCCCTCGGGCGTGTGCTCGCGAATCGACCGCACCTGGTAGTCGATCTCCATCGCCTCCAGGGGGGTCACCCAAACGCCCCCTCGAGGTGCTTCCAGGGGCGTATTGAGCCGATCCAAGATCGCCGCGTACCAGTAGAGGCCCACAACCGTGTACGGAAGGGCCAGGGCGGCTGCACCGGCGAGGACGAGCCCGCGCAATGCGCGGGGCCGAGAAGCCAGCAAGCCCATGAGCCGATGCAGGACGAGGGGCGCCAGCACCAGGAGCGGCTGGTAGACATTGATCAGGTGGTTGAAGTCGGCTCGGGGAAAGACGCCGAGGAAGATCGTTCCCGCCGCTGCGGTGACGGTGAAGAGCGCCCAGTCGAGCCGCTTGCCCTGGCTGCGCCCGGAAAGCACCGAAACCCAAGCGGCAATGATCAGGAGCAGGGGCGCGAGCCAGTAGAGGAGTACGTGCAGGCGAGATACGAAATCTCCCGTACCCGGCGGGGTCGGTGTATGGAGAGCGGGGTAGGAGAGATAGGTGAATTTTTCGACGCCGCTGGGGAAGAGGTCGGAACGCCCGAGTTCAGCCAGGCTCAGGTACGCAATATCGTGGCGGCCTCCGAATTCGAAGGGGTGAACAACCAGGCTTGTCCAGGCCGCCCCCAGGGCGCCATGGGCAAGCAGGTAAATAAGGAAGGGCAGAGCCGCGATCACGCCCGCGGCCATCAGCGTGCCCATTTCACGGCGCATGTCTCCGAGCGTGGCCCGGGTCTGCTCAGCGGATTCGAATTTGATGGCCAGGTAGCCAAGCCCGGTCGCCAGCGCCGCGAAGACCCCGTAGTTCTGTTTGAAGCAGATCGAGAGGGCGAGCAATGCGCCCACCCAGGCCAGGTCACGGCGCCGACCTTCGCGCCCGAAGGCAAGCAGGCGCTCGGTGGCGGCAAGGGCCAGGACGATGGCGGCGGGGGAGTAGAAGGCAAAGGTCCAGGCCGGGAAGGCCCAGACGGAAAAAATCAGAAGCCCCGCGACCGCGCCAAGCCCCCATCCGCGCCCCGCCAGCGGGGCCACGATGCGGTAGCCCACGAGCATAAGGGCGACGAAGAAGGCGAGAATCAAGAGGCGCGAGGCGATCACGCTGGGACCGAGGAGCGCGAAAACCCCGGCCAGGGCGAACCACATGCCCGGCGTGATGAATGCATCCATTTCGAGGTAGAGCACGCGGCCATCGAGCAGGTCCAAGGCCTGCTGGAGGAGATAGCCTTCGTCCGAGAGGATGATGGCGCGCCGGCAAAGCGGCCAGCCGAAAGCCAGGGCCGCCAGGGCGACCAGCGCGTAAAGCCAGATGGGCCGTTCGAGTATGCCCATCCGCCGAAGAGGGTCCAACACAGCCGCAGTATATGAACGACCCCCTTGCCCTACAAGATCAGCGGCCGAGTCGGGTTCAGGGGGCGCGGCGGATGAGCCCGAGCCAATTCGCCTGGCCGCCTCGAATGACCTGGCCCACCCGGAACTGGGTGTCCAGGTGCTGGGCGAGGCCTGGGAAGAGCTCTTCGAAGGGCGGGAACTCGGGGTACATGCGCGGGTTGAGCACGGCGCATCGTACACCCGCCGCCTCCGCTTCCCGGGCAATCCTCTCGCCATCGACGTTGCCCGGGATCGCCAGATCGTAGGGCGAGGGGTTGGGCCGGTTCGCCAGGAAATAGACGACCGGGATATCGGGCAGGACGAGAACGGGCTCGCCCGGTTCCGAGCAGTTCTCGATGAATCCGACCGCCCCGCGCAAAAGGCTTCGGTCTCGGCTGGAAACCTGGAGCGTCGCGCGTTCGAGCCCCAGGGGCTCAGGGTGGAAATCCATCACCGATAGGGCGGTGCGAAAGGCGACGAACAGGGCGGCCACGGTGAGGGCGCCGGCGAACACGCGTCCCGTCATCACCGCCCCGGGCCCGAAGGAACGCCGGAGCGCCTGCTCGCCGCGATCGCCCAGAAAGGCAAAGAGCAGCAGGATGGGAATCATCACGAAGGCCAGGTGCGACCAGATCGCCGAGGGAAAGATGCCCGGCGCGAAAATCACGGCGAAGAGAACCGAAGATCGTGCCGCAGTTCGTGCGGATCCGCTGGTCCCGTGCCGGGTAAAGAAGGCAACCGCGGGGGCGGCGATCAGCGCCGCGAGGGGCAGGCCATAACTTGCGCGAATGGCGAGGGAGCGAAGCCCCGGTGTGATCTCCATGCCGGCGTAGGGGGTGCCATGAATCAGTGCATGGAAAAGCGTGGGCGGGGTGTAGAGAAAGACGAAGCGGCCATCGCTTTCGGGGTGGGGGCCGAAGATCGGCGGGATCGGGTTGTTGAAATCTTTCAGTTGCGAACCCGCCAGGGAAAAAATCGTCGAATCCGCGAAGGCGAGGAAGGTGCCCTCGGACGCGAGGTAGGCCCCGACACAAAGGGTGAGCGTGAGTCCGCCTGCCACGATGGGCGATAGGCTGCGCCAAGCCCCCAACGGAGCGAGGGCCGAGTCTCGGCGCCCGGCAAGCAGCCCGCCGAGGAGAGCGAGAAAGATCAGTCCTCCGAAATTCTGCTTCGTGAGAGCGGCTGCGGCGATCGCGGCCCCCATCAGGACGCCATCCCAGGAGCGTCCATGCTCGAGGTAGCGGAGCATGAAGGAGAGCGCGCCAAGTCCAAAACAAACCGAGAGCGTCGAGTAGTTGAACATCGAGAGAACGGGAAACGCGACGGCGATCAGGGCGAGGTAGAGAAGCGGGGGGAGCCACGACCAATGGGCTGCCACCATTCGGCGTGCCACGGACCAGAGGGCGAGGCAGATGAAGATATTCATCACCACCGCGGCCCACCTCAGCACCAGGGCATCGGATCCGAAAGCGGCAAGCAGGGCGCGTGCGGCGAGATAGATGCCCGGAAAGATGCCGGTATGGATGTCGGCGTAGAGTCGTTTTCCCGAGGCCAGGGCATCGGCGGCCGCGAGCAGGTGCCCCTCGTCCATGGCGACCAAACCGCGGTCATGGAGAGGCAGCTGTGCGATCAGCGCGGCGGCGCTGAGCAGAGCCGCCCCGGCCCAGAACGGGAAGCGGTTCTGCGCGTTCTCGAGGGTTTGAGCCCCGCTCATCCCTGTCATGGTGCCCCCCTTTATAGGGGATGTCCGGTCTTGCTACCCTGGCGCTCTATGAGGATTGACTCCAACCGCCGCAGCCACACCGGCCCGAAGGAGCGGCCGTGTCTGCCCTGAGCGAGGCCTTCGTACCCGCGCTTCTGGGCGCCCTGGTGGGCGGCGCCGGCGTGGCGTGGATGCTGGGCGCTTTCGAGGATTCGCCCGGAGGGAGATCTTCGCCTGAGTCCGTCGTCGGCCGCAGCCCGAATGCGGATACGGTCCTGGAAATCGCCCGACTCCGGGAAGAACTGGCCCAGGAGCGGGCGCTTCGCGTCGCCCCCCCTGCGCCGCCTTTGGCCGAGCCCGCCTCGCCGGGGCTGACCGTCGCTGAACCTTTTGCCGAGAAAGATTTCCCGGAGATGACCGGGGCTGAGGCCGAAGAGGAGGCGGCCGGGCCTCGCCCCTGGTTCGACTCCGCGGCCCTGGGGCGGCTGGGCTGGTCGGAAGACGAGGTCGAGCGGGTTCGCCAACGCTGGGAGGAGTACCAGCTGGCCAAGCTCGAGGTGGAGAACCAGCGGGCGCGCAAGGTGCCGGGCTGGAAGGAATTGGGGAAGCGGCTCTTCCAGATCGAGGTCGAGGCCCGCAATGACCTGGGCGACGAAGGGTATGAGGCCATGCGCTTTGCCGCGGGTCAGAAAAATCGCGTGGTGCTCAGTGAGTTGCTCGAAATTTCACCGGCATCCGACGGCGGATTGATGTCGGGTGATGAGGTGATCAGTTACGACGGCCAGCGGGTCTTTTCCTCGGGCGCGCTCAAATTCCTCACCCAGTCGGGAGAGCCGGATGCCTGGACCGAAATGCGCGTCCTGCGCGCGGGCGAAGAGCGGCGCTTCTTCGTACGCCGGGGGCCTCTCGGCGCGCGCCTCGAAGCCGTTACCCGGCCCCCCTATCCCTGAGGCCGGGGTTTCCGGCAGACGGCGAGCAGATCCAGGCATTCGGGCTCGACGGGAAGGATCGGAAAGTCGCTGATCTGAACCTCGGGGAGCCCTTCGGAGCGCTGTATGCCCCGGCGCACGATCACCGCGAAGGCCGCGAAGAGTCGGTCGACGATGCTGCGGGGGAGCCGCGTCCGCAGCCGCAGGGGGTCCAGGCGCACGATGGTGCGAATCCGCTGGAGCCGCGCTTCGTAGTATTCCTTTGCCCCGGCCCGCGCGCCGACGCCGAGCATGTCCACGTCTTCGAAGTGATGGGCCAGGAGTGCAGCGAGCTCCGCGGCCTCGTATTCGTGGACATGAAACGGGTTCTCGCGATCGGATTGAAGGAGATTGGGCGTGGTGATGATGGCTGCGCCTTCGGGTCGCAAGAGCCGCGTGATGGCTTCGAGGTAGGGCGCCGGATTTTCCAGGTGCTCGATGACCTGGAAGCTCACCACCAGGTCGAAGCTGGCGGGGCGAATGGGAAGCTCGCCCGCGTCGGCCCTGATGAAGAGAGCCCGCGGATGCCGGGCCCGGCTGTCGGGCGCGATGCGGTCCAGCGCGAAGGTCTGGGGGAGAGCCTCGGCGAGTTCATGGGTCCCGTAACCCGTGCCGCATCCCAGGTCCAAGACGCGTTGGCTCGACTGCTCCCGGGCGAGTTCGATGGCGTACGCGTAGGCGGCGCGATGGCGCTGGAGATCGATGGCGAAGAGGGGGTCCTCTTCGTGCAGGCGCTCGCCCGTAAAGCGAAGCGCGCTCAAGGCGTTTCGTCCTGCTGGGCAGCCAGGGCCTCGGCGGTGAATTCCCGGGCAAAGACAAGGCCGATGGAAGCGCGGGTGACGATCAGCCCCATGGTGAGCATCAAGCTTGCGGTCAGCAGGGTCGGGGGATCGGCCCAGGCCTTGAAGAGTTCGACGAAAACGACCTGGCCGGTGCCCAGGCCTGCGGCCGCGATGGGGAGCGCCGAAACCGCCAGCAGGATGCAGATATTGGTGGCCAGGGAGAGAATGGGAATTCCCGTGACGCCGAAGCTGTAGAGCGCGGCCCAGCCCAGGGCGACGAAATTCGCCGTAAAGATCAGCCGGAGCGAAGCGAGGCGGACGAGCACAGGTAGAGGGAGGGTGCGCGCTGCTCGGAGCACTCTCAAATCCCGAAGCCGATTCAGGGGACCCAGGGAAAAGGGAGCCCTGAGCACAACGAAGCCCAAGGTGATGGCCAAGGCTGCGCCCACGATGACGCCGGCCTGAAGGCCGGGCGTTTCGGCGCCCATAAAAGCGATGCCGAAGACGATCACCGCGATAAGGCTGCCGAGATCGAAGAGGCCAATGACAAAAACCGCGCCCGCGGCCTCGGCCAAAGACATGCCGACGCGCCTGCGCAAAAGGACGGTGACCGCTCCGATTCCCAGGGCGTAGTTGATGACGCTCAAGGGGTAGCTCGCGGCCTTCATGCGGGCAGCAACCAGAAGACTCGAAAGCCGGTGCGTGTGGGAGACCACGTCTACCAGGCAGATGGCTTCGATCAGCAGGCTGATGATCAGGAAGACGAGCAGGGCGGGGATGAAGACAACGGCGGTCTGTGCTGTCAACTTATCCTGGATTTGGGCGAAATCGATGTCCTGGAAAATCCAGGCCAGCAGAAGCCCGCTGACCAGAAAGGGCATCGTCCACTTCAGGAATTTCATCGCAGCCACCTCGGAGCGATTCCGGCGAAGTCGCCCGAGTTTTCTGCACTCCTTCGGTGCGGCGCGGAGTTCACACGCGGCCTCGGGTCATTTCGATGGATCGGGCCATGTCGTCGGCGGCGCGATCCCAATCGAATCGTTTCGCCCAGGCGAGGGCGGCCGCCGACATCGTCTGTGATAGGCGGTCGTCTTGAAGCAGATCGCCAATGCGCTCGGCGAAGCCGTCGATGTCTTCATCCGGAACCAGAAAACCGGTTTCGCCGTGGCGAACCGAATCGCGCAGGCCATCGGCATCGGTGGCCACGACCGGGGTCCCCAAGGCGTTTGACTCCATCACGGTCAGCCCCCAGCCCTCTTTTTCGGAGGGGCACACGCAGACTCTCGCCTCGGCGAGCAGCGCGTCCCGTTCGGCATCGGTTACGAAACCGACGAAACGAGTCCGCTCTTCGAGACCGAGTTCCTGGGCGAGCTTTTCCAGGGCAGGTCTCGCGGGTCCTCGACCCGCAATGACGATGGGTGCGTTGGGAAATTCTTCCGAGAGCTTCGCCATGGCACGGAGCATAACGTCGATCTTCTTGTAGACCTCGAGTCGGCCCACGTAGATGACTCCCGGCTCCCTACGCGCACCCGAATCCGCCTGATGTGCGGGCTTCGCGATGCCGGGGTGGCTGACCACGATGCGCTCCGCCGGAAGACCTCGCGCGACCAGGTCTCGCCGGGTGCTTTCGGAGATGGCGACGAAGGGGCAGGCCCGATAGAAGGGGGGGATCAAGCGCTCGGAGGCCCAAACCGTGGCGGCTACGGGCCAGGGCACTTGCTGAAAGGCCACCTCGCCAAAGAGGTGGTGGCAGAGTGCCAATACGGGAGTGGCCGAGTAGGCGGGCGAGTAGAAGGGCACCTTGTTCAAGCATTCCACGACGACATCGAAGCGCCCGGCACGGGTTTGCCGAGCCGTTTCCCAGAGTACCCGGGGATAATATATGGGGATTCGGCCCAATCTTCGGACCCGGATGCCTGCGATCTCTTCTTCCTGGGCACAGCCCGGAAAAGAAGAAGTCAGGTGGGTGATCGCATAACCGCGCCGGGCCAGGCGGCCGAAGATCTCATAGACATGGGTTTCGGCGCCGCCGGTCCGTGGGTGCCGGGGATCGCGTTCGTTGAGGAGCAGAACCCGGCATTCGTTTTCGGATGCGCTACTCACGATGAGCCCGCTCTCGCCAGGACATCCTTCGCCCCTTTCGCGCCTAGAGGCGCCCGAGGGCGTCGGCGATCCTGAGCCACCACACGACCCAGAGCGCTTCGAGTCCGATTCGGAAGTTGAGCTTCGATGTGCCCCGGGTCCTGTCGACGAAAAAGAAGGGGACCTCCTTGATTCGGGCGCCTTGCTTGACGAAGCGATAGTTCATCTCGATCTGGAATGCGTACCCGTTGGCGTGAATCCGCTCAAAGCCCATTTTTTCGAGTAGTTCGCGCCGGATGCAGCGAAAGCCGCCCGTGGTATCGCTGATGGGCAAGCCGCTGATCCGCCGGGCGTAGACGTTGCCGAACCAGCTGATGAGGATGCGTTCGATGGGCCAGTTCACCACCGTGATCCCGTTCAGGTAGCGCGAGCCCAGCACGACATCGTGGGATTCGATTTCATCCAATAGTTGGGGAAGGCTACTGGGGGGATGCGAGAAATCCGCGTCCATTTGGATCACGAAGTCGGCGCCGAGCTCCAGAGCCCGCTTCAGCCCCGCGCGATATGCCGGTCCGAGGCCTTGCTTGCCGTCGCGATGCAGCACGTGGACGCGATTTTCTGCCTCGACGAGGCGGTCGGCGATTTGTCCGGTCCCGTCGGGCGAGTCGTCATCGACGATGAGAATTTCGAGGCGCGGATCTTGGGCGAGAATCTCGGGGACGAGCAGAGGCAGATTTTCGGCCTCGTTGTAGGTGGGGACGACGACGATGGCCCTGCTCATCAGTATTCCTTGGAGGCGCCGCTCAGCACCTGGTTGCCGGACCGGCCCGCGTTCCATCGTCCCGGGCTTTGCATGGATGATCTGGGCAAGACGCGCAACAGGGTACTGCTTCCCGTTCGCATCGGCCAAGCGCGGGAGCGTTTCATCCAGACTTTGAAACCCGGCAGCGGCGCCCGGGAGGCGAATAGCACTCGCTTTCTCCCTCGGATAGGCTCAACGCGTGATTCCTCTTTCGCTGCGACTTTTCCTGGTCCTTGCCCTGCTCCTCTCCGCGAGCGGCACCGTCCATGCCCAGGCCCGCTCCGGATCGGGGGGCCGCATCGCGGTTCATTATGATCAGCGCGAGATCTCTGTCCTTGTGGACAAGATCGCCCGCGCCACTGGCCGCCGCTATCTCTATAGCGATTCGCTCAGGGGGCGCGTCTCCATTACGGTGCCCGATCGGGTTTCCTATGACGAGGCCGTTGCGTTGATGAACGCGGCTCTCCATATCAAGGGCTTCGCCGCCTTGCCCGTGGGCACGGATACCACGAAAATTGTTCCCATCGCGGAAACCAATACGAGCGCGCCCCTGGTGGGGGAGCCCTTGGATCCCGAAGGCGAAAGGCCGATCAGCACCCTGGTTCGCCTGGATCATGCCAATGCCCAGAGCGTGGCGGTCACCCTGCGACCCTACGTGGCGTCCACGGGTCTTGCCTTGGCGTACGCGCCCAGCAACAGCATTATTCTCGCGGGTACTGAGGCCCGGGTGAGCCGCCTGATCACCCTTATTCGCATTCTCGATCAGGCGGCCAACGAGGATGTCCTGGTTCGTTCGCTCCGATATCGCTCGGCGGAAGCCATGGCAGAGGTTCTCGAACTGAGGTTCAACCAGAGCGCAGCCGTTTCCAAACATGCAAGGATTTGGACGGACCCCAGAACCAATCAAGTCGTGGTTCGCGCGCCTGCGACCCGGCTCGCCACGATTCGCGAAGCCATCAATGAATTCGATCAGCCCATCGCGACCGGGGGCCTGATGCGGGTGATCCGCATCCACAACAGGGATGCGAATGAGCTGGCCGAAATTCTTCTCAGTACGCAAGAGGGGGTTTCGCTCAAGGGTTCCGCGCAGAGGGCGCCGCAGGTCTCGCAAATCGGTGAGGAACTCGCGGGGCGCGAGTATTCGGTCACGGTTGATGCAGCGACGCGTTCCCTCGTGCTCGCTTCGAGTTCAGAAACCCTGGACCTGCTTGCGGACCTCGTTGCCCAGCTCGATCAACTCCCGCCCCGGGTCATGGTGGATGTCCTGGTTTTCGAGTTTTCTCGGCCCAGCGGTTTCGCGTTGGGATTCGATTATTTTCTGCCGCTGCTCGCGCCGAGCAGCATCACGGAGCCTGCGGTTTTCCTTTCTTCCGGGGGCGCTTCGCTCTCGAATACGGTGGGTATTCCGAGTACGGGTGTGCCCTCGTCGCCCTCGGGAAAAAGCTATCTCTTCGGTCGCTATGCCCGGTCGCCGCTGCAGTTGAGCATCGACTCCGGCACCGGGGATCCAATTACCATCGAGATTCCCCGGGAGAACGTGTCCTTCCAGGCCGGCGAGTCCGTGGCCGAGACCAATATCCTGCTTAATCCCCATATTCTCGCCACGAGCGGTGAGGAACACGAGATTTTCGTTGGCAACGAGATTCCCGTGCCGACGGGGGCCTCGAGTGCGGCCGGGCAGTCATCGGGTATCGACCCCGCCCTGGTCCAGCGCCAGGTGATCGAGCGACGGGATGTGGGAATCCGGCTGACGGTGAAACCGACAGTCGGCTTGGAGGGGATCGTGATTCTCGATATTTCCCTGGAAATTTCGGGGACTGAAAGCTCCGCCGCTGGGCCGGTTGAGAAGGTGGGCCCCACCTTCACTGACCGAAAATTGGAGTCGACTCTCAGGCTTTCCGAGGGCCAGTTCGCGGTGATCGGAACGAGTAACGGAAGCGGCGAGGACGTTCAATATACAGGGGTCCCCTACCTCAAGGACATACCCTTCCTTGGTTGGATGTTCGGAAGCGTGAAGAAGACGCGGATGGAAAACGATCTGATCATGGTCGTTGAAGTCGAGTTGGTGCGCGACGCAAACGAGCAATTGGCAGAGACGATTCGCCGTGAACTCGCTTTGGAAAGATCGATGGCCCGGGTGGCGGACCTGAGGGATCTGGGCACGGAGCCCTTCGCGATTCTGTTGGATTCGGTCAAAGATGGCGAAAAGGCCGAGCGCATTGCTGAAGCCTTTGCGGAGGACGGCTTCAAGCCCCGGATCACCGAATGGCAATCCACCGAGGGACAGATTTGGGATATCTACCTGACGAGTTTCGAAACCTTTGAGCGGGCAGGTGGGATCGCCCGTCGCCTCTCGGATGCGGGTTGGTCCCCAGAGATCACCGCCCTCTCTCCCCAGAATCCATTGGCGGGCGATTAAGAGCTTTCGAGCTCAGATGCCCTGGGGGCCGCCGGGTACGAAGAGCGGCTCTACGCCGTAGCGTTGGACGTCGGACGCGAGTTCCGCTTCGTCCGGAAGGTTGCTCTCTTCGCTGCGCAAATTGCTCGCGGCCTCGAGAAGGGTCGGGAGCAGGGTCGCATCGCTCGAAGAGTTGAGAAAGAGGCCTTCTCTTCCGAGGACGAAGCGAACGGCGCGCCCAACGGCCGCCGGCTCCCGCAAGGGTTCATACCAGCTGTAGCGAGGGCCGTCGCTCTCCTGCCAACGGCGGCGCGCGACGGACTTGATGGTTTGCACCGCAACGTTGCGGCTTCGGCATATTTTCAGCAGCGCGTTGAAATCCTCAGCGTAAGCGGGCTGGGCAATCATCGCGTAGTTGTAGGGAAGCAGGACAGAGTCGAATTCGAAACGCTCCAGGCTGCGTTGATGCATGGCGGCAACACGCGTGCCGTGCCCCGTCACACCGATAAAACGGACCAGACCCTCCTGCCGGGCCGCGACCAGAGCTTCGAGCGCGCCACCCGCTCCGAGTGCTTGCTCCCACTCTTTTTCATCGACCAGGTTGTGGAGTTGAATCAGATCGACTGAATCGACGCGAAGCCGCTCGAGCGAGCGGTGAAGGCTCTCTCTCGCACCTTGGGCATCCCGCTGCGCCGTCTTGGTAGCGAGAAAGAAGTTGCGGCGATGCTCCGGCATCCAGGCGCCGACTCGGATTTCCGAGTCGCCGTAGTCCGCTGCGGTGTCGATGTGGTTGACGCCGTGCTCGAGAAGAAGCTCGAGCACCTTGTCCGCCCGATCCTGGCGCATGCCGCCCAGAGCAGCTGCGCCAAAGAGAATTCGGGTACTGGTATGACCCGTTTTGCCGAAAGGGTTCTTTTCAAGCATGAGCGCGATTCTAGCCGGGCAATTTACGCCGTGCTTCGTGGGCCGGGGGGGCTGGCCCTGCTGTCGCGCTCATTGTGGGAGGTCTCGCAAGCCGAGGCAGGGTGCCGTGCTAGTCTCCGCGGCCGAGAATCTCCAAAACCGGATGGAGCGGGACTCAGGCGTTTTCTATGGATCGGCGCTTTCTACTCTTGCAACTCTGTTTTTTCATTTCGGGCTTTGCCGCTCTGCTCTACGAGACGGCTTGGACCCGGGAGTTGGCGTTCGTATTCGGGACTTCAGAACTCGCGGTCACGGCGGTTCTGGCTGCCTATATGGCGGGCTTGGCCCTGGGTGCCGCCATTGCGGCTCGCCTGGCTCATCGGATTCGCCGCCCGGTGCTGGCCTACGGGGTGATCGAGTTGGGCATCGGGCTCGGCGCGCTGGCCGTTCCCTTCGCGATTCGCGGCCTGATGGCGATCTACGTGAACTGGCTGGGGGGCCTGGAAGCGCCGCCCGAAAGCGTCGGCCTCACTACGGCCCTCTTCCATCTCGGCGGGGCCTTTCTTGTTCTCGTTCCCTGCACGGCTCTGATGGGGGCGACCCTGCCGCTGCTGGCTCGCCATGCCGTTCACGACAACGAGCAGGTCGGCCCGCGTATCGGCTACCTCTATGCGGTGAATACCGCGGGGGCGATCTGCGGCGCCATCACGGCCGCGTTTGTTCTCCTTCCAGAGATCGGTCTGCGGCAGACGATCTATTTCGGAGCGTTCGCCAACGCGCTGGTCTTCGTCGCCGCTGCGCTGCTCTCCCGCTACGCACCCCCGGCTGATAGGGCTCCTGCGCGCCGGTCGGCGGGCTTCTCGCCGGTTCTGCCCCTGATCGCCCTCTCGGGAGCCGTTTCCTTTACCTACGAGGTGCTCTGGGTTCGCCTGCTCGGTTTTATTCTCGGGGGCAGCACGGCGGCCTTCGCCACCATGTTGTCGAGTTTTCTGATCGGCATCGCTCTGGGGAGTGCCTTCGCCTCGCGCTATGCGCGGGATATGAAGCGCGCAGCTTCGGGCTTTGCTTTTGCGCAACTCGGCACGGCGTTGATGGCCTGGTTGACCTTCGCTCTCGCCGACCGAATCGCCACGGTCCCGGTTGCCATGAATGCCTCGACGGCGGCTCTTCTTCCCGGCGCCGGAGTTGCGGTGCTGATCCTGCTTCCCGTGACCCTCTGCGTGGGCGCAAGTTTCCCCTTCGCGGTGCGCCTGATGGCGGTGAACGCTGACGATGCGGCTTCGGCCAGTGCCCGGGTCTACGCTTGGAATACCCTGGGTTGCATCGTGGGTGCGGTGGCCACTGGCTTTTGGCTGCTTCCGGTCTTTGGCTTCGAGGGCGCCCTCCTGATCGGGGCCCTGGTGAATGTCCTCCTCGCCATGGCGGCCACGGGGTTCTTCACTTCGGGCACGACGCGCGCGGTTTCTGTTGGAGTCGGTGCGCTGGTTGCCCTGGTTCTGCTCGTCCAGAGGCCCGCTCCGCCCCTGGGCCTGATCGAGTCGGTGGTGTTCAAATCGAAAGCCGGGCAGGGCGAGTTGGCTTTCCTGGAGGTGGGGCGTTCCGCAACCGTTACCCTGAGTCGCATTCCCTATGCGCATCAGATCGCCACCAATGGACTTCCCGAATCCGTGATCCAGGCCGCATCCAACCCGCCGGATCTCTACCAGGAAGGGCGCTGGCTCAGCCTCTTGCCCCTGCTCGCCCGTCCCGAAGTCGAGCGGGTGCTGATTATCGGCCTGGGGGGCGGACGCACCCTGGCCTCGGTCCCGCCCACGGTGAAAGAGATCGATTTGATCGAATTGGAGCCCGAAGTCGTGGAGGCGAATCGGGAGGCCGTCGAGATGCTCGGCTTGCCCGACCCATTGGAGGATCCTCGGCTCACGCTCCGCATCGGCGATGCGCGGGGGGCGTTGATGCTCACCGGGCGAAATTACGACGCCATCATTTCGCAGCCCTCGCATCCCTGGACCTCCGGGGCATCTCACCTCTACACACGCGAATTCTTTTCGCTGATCCAGGAAAGGCTGGCACCGGGTGGTGTTTTCGTTCAGTGGATGGGGCTCAGCTTCGTGGATGCTCCGCTTCTGCGTGGCCTGGTGGGGACCCTGGGTGCTGTCTTCGAAAACGTGACCGTGCTCCGTCCGGGCGGTGCGGCCATTCTCTTCATCTCTTCGGATAGCGAACTGGATTTTGCGAAGACCAGTGAGCGGGCCATCGCCAAGGCGCCGAAAAGTTTCGAAACCATTGGCGTGCATACTTTCAGCGACGTGGCCGCTGCGATCCGGCTCGAGAAAGAAGCCTCGCGTACTTTCGCGGCGAACTACCCCATCATCACCGACGATCACAACCTTCTGGCCTGGGTAGCCGGGCGCTCTCCGGGCTATACGGGGGCGCTGGGAAGGGCGGGCAAGGATCTCCAACTCCACGATCCCCTGCCCGAGTTGGCGGCGTTGGCGCCTCCGGGTGAGTTCATTCGTCGCATGGTGGTGCGTGGCTCGGAGGGTCGCGCCCGGGCCATTCTTCCGACGCTGGACCTGGAAGCCCGGAATACGGGTTCGGGCTGGCTCCTGGTGTCCAAGAGCAGGCCCCTGCGAGCGGCTTCTTTCTTCGAGGCCGCATTGGCGGAGAACCCGGAATCCGAATCGGCGCTGATTGGTCTCGCGTTTTCTCGAGGTCGCCCAGAGGATATCGAGCGCGTGTCCAGCGCCGTGCAAGCCGTCATCGAGGGCGAAAGCCTCGTTCAAAGGCGTAATTTTCAGGCGCTCAGAGAACTTGACGATCTCCTGGCTCAGTCGCTTCCAGGAAGTTTGCTCTATCCCGAGGCGACGCGTCTGCGGGTCGCCTGGAGGTTGGGCCTGGGTACGCCTCAATACGCCGAGGAGGCCCTGGCCTTGGTGGAGGTATTGAGCGCGCGGGATCGTAAGGTCGACGAGTTGCTGCTTCGCGCCGAGGCCGCTCAGAAGGCGGGGAAGACCGAGTACGCCTGGGCATCCCTTTCCCGTATTGCGAGTTCCCTGCAGAGAAATCGCAAGAGCAAGATTCTCGCTCGCGAGGCATTGCGCTTGGCATCCGAGATCCCGCCCGATGAGTATGCCCCGGTGACTCTTCAGAGGCTGCGCCGCTTCGCCCAGTAATTTCCGCGCAGCCCTGCTCTTCTCAGCTTGGCGCCCATTGGGCGCTTTTGGGTGGTCGCATCAGTTCTCGGGGCTGGCACTGTTTGCTTCTGCGCCCTGGCGTTGGGGAACCTGGCGTCGGAATTTGAGACTGATGAGGTTTTCCGTGGTGGCGCGCTCGAATTTTCCAGTATCCCCGTCCATGGCGTGCTGGTAGGCCATATCCGCCCCCTCCAGGTCGCCCAGGCGGGCACGAGCGACGCCCACGTTGTTCCAGGCACGGGACAGTTCGGGATTGATCTGTGTCGCGATGATGAAGAGTTCCAACGCTTCTGACCAAGGCGGCGGATCGCCGGCTTCGCTGGCCTTTCGAATCAGATCGTATCCGCGGTCGTTGTAATAGTGGGCCACCAGGGCGCGGTCGCCGATTTTTTGATAGCCCACGGAGCCGTCTTCGCTCACTGTGCCGCGAAAATCCACCACCAACGGCCCGTCGACGCTGGGCACCAGCACCGCGATATGGCTTGCCCAGATCTCCAGGTCGCCCTCTTCTCGGCGCTCGGGGCGATCCTGGACTTCGACATAACGCGCTGCACCGGCGTAGCGCCGAGCGGCACCCACCAGAACTGCAGCCAACGAAAGGCAGTTTCCGCTCCCGGATGCGATGGTGAGATCGGCTGCCTGGGTTTCTCCCCAACGGTATTCGAGGCCGAGATAGCGCTCGTCGAAGAGAAGTTTGAGCAGCGCCCGCGCGCCTCGGGAAGGATCGTCGAGGTCGTCCACATGGCTGTGGATCAGGGCGAAGGATTCGGGGGAGATCTCATGTGGGATGACCACCGAGCGTTTCGAAAGTCCGGGCACATCCTTCGCGATCTCGGAACGAAGTGCGCCGGGGGGAATGTCGTGGATGGGTTTTGGGCCCGCGCAGGCAACGACGAGAAGCCAGGCGATCAGGGCCGCAGCTTGAGGAAATTTCATCCACGAGTTTTTCTTGAGGAGGCCTGCGCCTTTAAACGCGGCCTTCCTGGCCCGGGAGCTTGAATTTCGGGTGAGTCCCAGCACGCCCATCTCCTTCCGGCCGGCGGACTCGAAAGTGTAGGGGACACGGGAGTCGGCGTCTGCGGGGCTAGATGGGCCTTCCGGCGAGTCGAGCCAGGACACCGGTCGTCCATGCATCGGGAATGTTTTTCGCTACCCGGTTTCGGATGCCGCATGCAAGGGGATTCGACCACTGCCCGATGCGGCCGATGCGGCGGGATTGGTTCTGGACCCAGCGCACCCGGCCTTGCCGGCGCCGTGTCCATTGACTGAGTACCTCGCTCCGGGGGAGTCCGTTCCCGATCAATTCGGCCAGGACCGCCACGTCCTCCAACGCCATGGCGGCTCCCTGCCCCATATCGGGAAGCATGCCGTGGGCTGCGTCGCCCACCAGGACCCAGCCGTCCCGGTACCAGGGGCGGTCCGTTATTTCGTAGAGATCGTTTTGAATCAATTCGCTCGGCTCTTGAAGTCGAGCCAGTAATTCGGGTACCGGGCCTTCGAATTCCGCGAAGCGATTGCGCAGGCGCTGGATGCGGCCTTCGGCCGGATCCGGTTCTCCTGGGGGTGCATTGACGACCGCAAAGCAGTAGACCCGGCCTTCGCCCAGGCGAACCAGGCCGAAACGCTTCGCGATGCCCCACATTTCCTGGGCGCCGAATTCGAGTTCGACGCCATGGATCACCATTCGCCAGCAGCTATAACCCGAATAACGCGGGCGTCTCGCGCCGAAGGCCAACTCTCGGGTGCGCGAGTGCAGACCGTCTGCGCCGACAACGAGGCCAAAGGATCGCTCGTCTCCATCGCTGAGACGAGCGATCATGCGGCCTTCGCGATGCGATGCGGACTCGAGGGTTGTCCCCATCCGGATGGGCACGCCTTCCGCGCCCGCGAGCAGCGAGTCCTGGAGCGCGGCGCGATGCAGGGCGATGCTGACTCCGAAGCGGGGCCGCAATGCGTCGAGATTCGTGGCCATCAGGGGCTGACTCTGGGCGTCGGTGATCTTCATGGCATCGAGCACGACCCCTTTCGCTTCAAGGGATTCGGCAAGCCCGAGGTCGCGCATCACCGCCATGGCGTTGACGCCGAGGATGATGCCCGCACCCACCGGCGCCCAGGTGCTGGCGCGTTCGACGATCTCGCACTCGATGCCGCAGCGCTTCAGGGCGCAGGCCAGCGCCAGCCCGGCGATGCCTCCGCCCACGATGAGGATGCCCTCGCCCCGCCAGTCCGGAGAACTCATGGCCGACTTCGTTTCCGCTCGCTCGCTTGCTCCACCTTAGTGCGCTTGGCCCGGGGTCAGCCGAACCCAACCAAAAAGACGCGGAGCAGCAATGCCCACAAAGAGCATGAGGACAGCGCCGTTCACGAAGGCCAGCATCGAAAGGGCGAGGCTTGGCTCCGTGGGCCAGCCATAGCGTATGGCGCGGACCAGCCCGAAGAGAAGGGGCATCCCCAGGGCGAAGCGCGCGGCTTTGCGCCAGAGCCGGTCGCGTTCGTCGAAGGCGCTGCGCGCCGAGGGGGAGGCCAGGGAGAAGAGGGTTCCGCTGATCGCGCCCGCAATGGCATAGCTGGCCGGGTTGGAATAGAAGGCATTGTGGAGCGCTGCCACCGCCAGGGGAAGGACCACGCCCAGTAGCGCGCGCTTTTCCGTGGAGAGTCGGCTGAAGAAGCTGGCGGTGGAATCCTCCAGGGTGAGCCAGACATAGAGCATCCCGGCACCGATGAGCCAACCCGCCACGACATCGTGGGGGTAGTGGACTCCGAGATAGGCCCGGGAGAAACCCACGAGAAAGATGATCACGCCCAGCAGCGCCGTGACCCAGCGCCGGGCTACCACGGCGGCGATGAGGCCGTAGTAGACCATGGCGCCCTGGGCGTGTCCGCTGGGAAAGCTCAGCCCCCATTCGCCATCGGAGATGATGCGGGGATCTACCTGGAAGGGGCGCGGTTGTCCGAAATAGTCCTTGAGAACCATGACGAGGAATTGCGCCACCAGCATGGCGAGGGCGGCGCGCAGACCGAGTCGCGGGGCGATGCACCAGACCAGCAGGGGAATCAGGAACAAGTAGGCGGCGCCGCCGAATTGGGTGATGGCGTGAAAGAATTGGTCCAGCGGGGGGGAGTGGAAGGATTGGATGTAGAGGATGAAGTCGATGCCGTGTTCTCGGATGGCCTGCATTTTTCGCCTCTATATCCCCTGCCTCGTTCCCTCTCTCGAGGTTGCCTCCACGGGAACCGCGGCCGACCGCTGGCCCAGATATTTAGCCTGGTTCCTAGGCGAGGGATGCGTAGACCGCGCCCGCGATGCTTCCGCCCCGCAGGTCGCCGAGCAGATCGGCTTCCATGCGATTCATCACGTAGGCGATTGAGAGCTGAGCATCCAGGTCGATGATGGCCAGGGACCCGCCCCAGCCTCCCCAGAAGAAGGCGCGCGGGTTCGGGCTGATGGGAAAGCTCGCGTCGTTCAGGCCGAAACCCATGCCGAAGACCAGAGGCACGCCCAGGACGAGATCCTCGCCTCGGGTTTGCTCCTCGAGAATTCGCTCGACACCGGCCTCGGAGAGCAGCCGGATGCCATCTACCTCGCCGCCGCAGGCCAGGGCCGAGTGCACCCGAGCGACCGAGCGCGCGTTGCCGATCCCGCCCGCTGCGGGAATCTCCGCTCGGCGCCAAGCCGAGGTCTGGGGCTCGGTGGCGGTCAGCGGCGCGCCAGCGAGAGCGCGGCTCGCGACGGAATCGGGGTCCGCCAACCCATCGAGGCCGACGCTGGGGGGGATGAGTTCGCCCACCCGGCCATCGTGGGCCGGGTCCAGGCCGATATGGAAATCCGCGCCCAGGGGCTCGGCGATTTCTTCGCGAAAGAACTGCCCGATGGAGCGGCCGGAAACCCTTCGTACGATTTCGCCCTGGAGGTAGCCCTGGGTCACGGCGTGATAGCCCGAGCACGAGCCGGTTTCCCACCAGGGTGCCTGGGCGGCGAGGCCCGCGCAGATTGCGTCCCAGTCGTAGAGTTCCTCCACCTTCCCCAGCGGCGGGTCGAAACCCGGGAGCCCCGCGCTGTGGCTCATGACGTGCGCGACCCGCACGCCCTCTTTGCCATTCTGGGCGAATTCGGGCCAGTAGTCGGCGACCGGCGCCTGGAGATCGACCTGCCCCCGGTCGGCGAGCAGGAGGATGCAGAACGCCGCCATGGTCTTGGTGGTGGAGTAGACGTTGACCAGGGTGTCCTCGGCCCAGGGCGTGCCTTGGGGATCGGCATCGCCCCGCCACAGGTCCACGACCGGCTCTCCCGCCTGGGTGACCGCGACGCAGGCCCCGAGTTCGAGTTCCTTGGCGAAATTATTTTCAAAGGCCTCTTGGACCGCTTCGAAACCCGGCTTGCAAAAACCCTGCGTCTCCATGACTGGTCGTCCTCCTGGCGTGGAGCGTCGATCCTAACCCAGCCCGCCGGGGCTGCCGAAGGGTTGGCCGCCCGTGGCCAGGGATATGCGAGGGGGTACCTTCTGCGGGTCTCGGGCGCGCTTCGCAGTTCGGGGCCACAGAGGTCAACCTCACGGTGCACGATCTCCTGATTCGTAACGGAACCCTGATCGATGGGAGCGGAACCCCCGCTTTCTCGGGCGATCTGGCCATTGACGGCGACCGGATCAGCGCCGTGGGCAAGGTGCGGGGTTCGGCGCGCCGGGTGATCGACGCCGAGGGACGCCTGGTGACGCCGGGATTTATCGATCCCCACACCCACCTGGATGCGCAATTGCTCTGGGATCCGCTGGGTACGCCGACTTGCTGGCATGGAACCACCAGTGTCGTGGTGGGCAATTGCGGGGTCGGCTTTGCCCCGGTGCGAGCCGAGCATCACGCGCTGCTCGCGGAGACGCTCGAATCCGTGGAGCAGATTCCCCGGGCCTCGGTGATGGCCGGTGTCGACTGGCAGTGGCAGGATTTTGGCGGCTACCTCGATACCCTGGAGGCGAGCGAGTTGGGCGTCAATGTGGGCGCCCTGGTGGGTCATGTCGCTCTGCGGGTCAGCGCGCTCGGCGAAGGTTGCGCGGATCCGGAGCGGGTGCCCAACCCGGCGGAACTCGAAGCCATGCGGGGCATGGTGGATGAAGCCCTGACCGCGGGTGCGCTTGGCTTTTCTACTTCGCGAACGCGCGCCCATTGCATGCCCGATGGCGTTCCGATCCCGGGGACCTTTGCCGGGGACGAGGAACTCGCGGCCCTGGCTTCAGTCCTGGGAAATCATGGCCGGGGCATCGTGCAGTGGGTGGCGGGTTTCGGCGAGCAGGATTCTACGAGTGATTATCCCGAGGCTTGCCGCGAGGTGGGGCGCATGGGGGAGGTCAGTCGCCGCTGCGCTCGGCCGGTGATATTCAGCATGTTCACCCATGAACTGGTGCCCGCCCTGCACGGGATCGTTTTGAGCGCGGCGGATGCCCAGCGGGAAGCGGGCGCTGAACTCTGGCCCATGTTCAACCCGCGACCGGTGCTGAGCTTCGTGGGTCTCCTGAATGAATCGCCCGTGCGGGCATCCGCCTGGAAGCGCCTCTACGAGCGCCCGCCGGAAGAACGTCTCGCCGCCCTGGAAGAAGCTGGCTTGCGCGCTGAGCTGGTTGCCGTACGCCCAGAGGTGGATACCCGGGTCGGCGCTGAGTACACCCTCTTCGGTCCCGAGGCGTGCGCTTACGAACTCGAGGCTGCGCCTCGGTTGGCGGAGGTGGCGGCCCAGCGGGGTCAGCGCCCGGTGGAGGCCATGGTGGATCTTTTCCGCGAGACCGGGGGGCGGCAGATTTTTGCCTCGGCGGGGAGCAACCAGGTGGCCCAGCATATCGAGGATGTTTTCGGCCACCCCGGGACTCTTTTTGGGCTCGGGGATGCGGGCGCCCATGTGACGGGGATCTGCGATTCCAGTTTGACCACGTATCTCTTGACCTATTGGTGCCGAGAGCGGAAGAGCCTGGGCGTCGAGGAGGCGGTGCGGCGGCTGACTTCGGCCCCGGCCGATACGTTTGGGATTCGAGGTCGGGGGCGGCTTGTGCCCGGTCATTACGCCGACGTGAACGTGATCGACTTCGACGCGCTGCGCATTGAATTGCCCGAATTCGTTTTCGATTTTCCGGCGGGCGCCGGGCGCTGGACGCAGAAATCGTCCGGCTATGACTACACCCTGGTCAATGGCGAAGTCTTGGTGGAAGCGGGCCGCCACTCGGGCCGCTTGCCGGGTAAGGTTCTACGCGGCGGTTGAGGTCCCGGGCTCTGTGGCATACTGGTATTTCGACGGGGCGGCCGGCCCCGAAAGGGGGAGCGAGATGAAGAGCGAGATGAAGATCGAAATGAAGAGCAAGATGAAGAGGCGACTTTTTTCAAAGTCCGGGCTCATTGGGCGGTTGGCCACGCTCTTCGGCGTGGTGGGCTCGATCTTTTTTCTTTCGCTCGGTCCGGCTCTGGCCAATTCGCCGGGCACCGGGCCGGAAGCGTCCGCTCCCCACGCGATGGCGGCGGATAGCCTCGACCTCGAAGATCACGGCACCTACAGCGGCGAATACGTTTTTGGTATGACGAAGGCGGTGATGCGCTCGACCCTGACCCCGGCCCTGAAGCCGGCGGCGCTGATCTTCACGATTCCTCTCGACCTGGTGACGCTGCCCTTCGCCGTGGTGGGCGGCTTCCTGCGTTAGCGCGCCCTGTCTCAGCGGGGAGCGGTCACGATCAACGCGGCGAACCCGCCCGCTGGGATTTCGACTTCCTGGCGATGGATCTCGGGGGGGTTGTTGCCCAGCAGGATTTCCACGTGATGCTTCCCGGGCTCGAGACGCGTGCGGTAGACATAGACCCGGTCCGGGAGAAAGAGCCACGAGCGCGTATCGGGTTTATCGAGCCCCACCAGGGTGGCCTCGGTGGCCAGGGCCAGCACCCACCCCAGCCCATTTCCGGCTTCATTGCCCGCCTGGCGCATGCCTTCGGCGGCGGCCGCGCGAACGATCATGCGCGAGAGAGCTGCCGCGATGATGGAGGGTTTGATGCGCTCGTATTCGTTGCGGATCTCGGCGCCCAGACGACTGGCGAGGTCGGGCTGGGCTTTGCGTCCGTCCACGCGCAGGCCGACCTGGCCGAAGCGGCTGGGGCTGGGGGCGAGGCCGGGGTAGACCACGAATTTGAAGACCGAGTATCCCAGCACCGCGGGATCTCCGCTGATCTGAGTCCCCACCAATCCGATGGCCGCCCCGATGGGCATCCGCTCGGGGATGCGGTGGGGGACGCGGCCAGTACTGATCACGACCAGAAGTTCGGCGCTCTCTTTGCCCGCGTCAGCTTCGGCTGGGGGTGTGCTCTTGGATAAAAACTTTTCGATGGCCTTGCCGCGATAGGGGGTTCGCTCGGCGAGCCTTCGGACGGGTCCGCGGAGCGATTCGAAGTCGCGGACGGCGAGAGCCTCGTCGTAATAACGCATGGCTCCCGTGAACTCGCCGAGCCTTTCGAGGGTAAAGCCCGCGAGGTATGAGCCGAATGCCGCATGGGGCTGAGCCTGTGCATACTCATCGAGGTAGCGCTGCATTACGCTGAAGCGGCGGCTTTCGACCCGCGCTCCCTGGAGATTGCCCAGGGCGAGGTAGTTCATCATGTTGAAGCCGTTGAGCGCGAGTTTCTCGGTGGGCGAGGCGCGGTATGCGACGGCGCTATCGCTGAAGAAGTAGCGGCCGATCTCGCCCCCTGTGTCGTTGGCAATGTCGAGGAATTCAAGGTCCTTGTCGGCGGCTTGAAAATCCCGACTGCTCGCGTCGAAGCGGAAGAGCGCCTGCTCCAGGGTGCCGCGATTCAGCAGACCCAGAGTTGTATCGGAGTCGATTTTTTCCGGCATTCCATCTGCGGGCAGACCGGAAGCCTGTTCGATCTGGCCAATGGCCTCGGCATAGCGACCCGCCTGGGCGTCGGTGCTTGCAGCGGTCATGCGCTCGGAATAGGAAGCGCAGCCCGAGACCGCCCAAAGGAGCAGCCAGGGTGCCGCGCCCGTCCAGTTCACGCGCGCGGATCGTGTCCGTATTCGAATCACGGTTGGAAGTCCGCGATCAGCGTTTGAGTGCCTTGCTGCGTGAGGCCTCGTTTTGGAATTTCACGAGCCCGGTTTCGATCTCGAGAATCTGGAGAAAAAGGCTGTATTGAATGCGCCGGGTCTTTTGCAATCGCTCATCGACGCCAGTGACCTTGCCCGTCACGAAATATCCGGCGCCGAGCTGCTTTCCGAGCCTCGCTGCGCTTGCGGGGTCGTAGATGGCGCCTTGTTGAATTCCGATTTCTCGCGCGAGCGCAGCCTGGCTCGATTTGGCGACGACCTGCACCCGGCCGCTGTTCACCAGGCTCGTCTCGATGGAGGAGAGCAGGGTCAGCATCTGATCCTCGAGGTGTTCGGATGTGGAATTCTCGATGGGCCAGATCGCGAAGATGGGTTGACTGGCGTCGCCTTCGATCTCCGTGAGCCAGAAACGGGAGGCGTAGAGCGCGTCGAGGTTCTGGGAAACCAGGTAGTCGATATCGGTCCGATCCAGGGTTGTGCTCATGGCGGGTGCGTCCATGCCTGGATTCTCGGTCCCGGCACCACCCCGCATCGCTCTTGGGGCACAGGCCAGCGAAGCGACCAATGCGATCAAGAGGACCAGTACCTCGATTTTTTTCATCGGAAAATCCCCCGAGTTGAAAGCCTTCTCGAAAGGGTTGCACAGACGGTGGCCCGCGTCCTACCCCGCGGCGCCTCCTTGCCGGGATCCGCAAAACTTTCAGGCTCCCCAGCGCAATCAGGGCTAGGATGTCGACCGGTTCAGGAGGTTCGTTCCCCATGGCGGATATTCGGGAAGCACGATTCGGAATTGGCGAGATCGTTCGTCACCGCATTCATCCCTTTCGAGGGGTGATCTTCGATGTCGACCCGATTTTCAGCAATAGCGAGGAGTGGTGGCTCTCGATCCCGGAAAATATGCGCCCGGTGAAGAATCAACCCTACTACCACTTGCTGGCAGAGAACGCCAAGACAACCTACGTCGCCTACGTATCCGAGCAGAACCTGTTGCATGATGAAACCGGCCAACCCTGCCGTCATCCCCAGGTCGAAGAAATTTTCGAAGGCCCCGAGGAAGGCCGCTACCGCCCGAAACTCCACCAGGCGAATTGACCCCCGGGCGCCGGTATCAGTGGGGCCAAAATGGCTGAGCCCATCGAATATGAAGCGCGCGAGGGTCTGGGCTGGCTGCGAATGGATGATGGCAAGGTCAACGCGATGGATCTCGCGTGGTGCGAACGAATCCAGAGCCAATTGGATATCGCCGAAACGGATTCGAGCCGCGCGCTGATCCTGAGCGGGCGTCCCGGGTTTTTCTCCGCAGGTCTCGACTTCAAGACCCTGGCCGGGCTTCCCATGGAAGGCGTTCGCGAGACCACCGATGCCTTCATGGCGACCATGAAGCGGTTCTTTCTCTTCCCGAAGCCCGTGGTCGCGGCTTCGACGGGCCATGCCGTGGCGGGTGGTTTGATGCTTCTATTGACCGCCGACATTCGCCTGGCCGCGGAGGAGACCACCTCGAAATACGGCCTGAACGAGGCGACAGCGGGGGTGCCTTTCCTGGGCGGCACCCTGGGTATCTGTCGTTATGGGATTCCCCAACCCCATCACACCGAACTCATCCTCCACGGGCGCATGCTGGACGCGGCGGGATGTCTCGAGCGCGGAGTCGTTCACGAAATCGTGGAGCCCGCCCACCTGCTGGCGCGAGCGGGGGAGCGCGCCGCGGCGCTGGCCGACCTCGACCTGGCCGCCTATGCGACCAACAAGCTGCTTCTTCGCGAGGACGTTTTCGATCACGCTACCCGCCAGGGGGAGTCGATGATGGCTCGGGCGCCCGGGGGCAACGTATTCGGCGCCATGGCGGACTCGGCGAAGAAGAAGACCTGAGCGGTCGCGGCCTGGCTTAAGGAAGAGCACCCAGTCGAGTGAGGGGGCCGGGCGACTCGGCCTGCCTATTCGAGGAGAGGGCCAGTCCGCGAAGCAGGACGTTGCGAACCTCGCGCGGGTCGATGATGTCGTCGAAAGCCATGGAATCCGCCACCCGGTAGGGCCCGCCGAGTTCCGCGGCATCCAATTGGGCCTGCTGGTCGTCATCTGATTTCGAGGCGATACCGCCCCCCCGAGCCGGCATGGCACCCAGGGTGGCACCGGGGAAGGCGACGGAGAGCGTTTGTCCGTCGAAGGGGTTCATGCCCATGATGCTGCTCCCAAAACCGAAGGCCTTACGGAGCGTGACATGGAGTTTGGCCCCCCGGAGCCGGCGCTGGGCGGCGAACATCCGGGCGGCGGCGCGTAGGGCGCCGCTGCGTTCGGCGGCGGTTCCCGGCATGACCCCGGGGTTGTCGGCCAGGAAGATCACCGGGAAATGGAAGCTGCCAGCAATTTCGATAAAGCGCGCGCCCTTGTCGGCAGCTTCGCGGTCGATGGCGCCTGCCCGAACGTTCGGGTTGTTGCCCACCACGGCCACCGCTTGCCCGCCGAGCCGAGCAAAGGCCGTCAGCAGACTCGCACCGAAATGCGGCTGAATTTCGAGCAGGCTGCCTTCGTCGACGATCCGGGAAGCGACCTTCGCCATGGCGTAGGGTTTGCGATCGTCCGAGGGCACCAGGGAAAGAATTTCCGGGATCGCTCGCTCGCCCGTATCGTCTCCCGATGCTCGGGGTGGCCGCTGCCAGGCATTGGCCGGGAAGTAGCCGAGATAGCGCCGGGCCAGGGCCAGGGCGGCCGTATCGTCGCTCGCTGCGTTGTGCGCGACGCCGCTCTCGATCACCTGGATTTCCGGCCCCCCCAACTCCTCCTTGCTGACCTTTTCGCCCACCGCCGCTTCCACCAGGGGCGGGCCGGCGGAGAAGAGAGCGGACTGCTCGGTCATGATTGAAAAATCCATCAATGGCGCAGCCAGGGCGCTATGGCCCGCGGCGGGCCCGGCCACGACGCAAACCGTGGGGACGATCCCCGCCAGATCCACCAGGCCCTGGAGATCGTTGGGCGATCGGCCATGGCCCTTGAGCGCGTTGGTGATGCGATGGCCTGCGCCATGGAGGATGAAGACAAGGGGCACGCGTTCATCCCGCGCGAGTTGGGTCAGCCGATAGCGCTTATCCGCAGCGCCCAGGCCAATGGACCCGCCCATCACGCTGAAATCCTCGGCTCCCACCAGCACGGGCCGCCCTTCGATGCGCCCCATGCCCGCTGGAAACGCGTCGGCGGGGGCGCCTTCGCCGATGGCCCCCACGAGGGCGCCGAGTTCCTGGAAACTACCGGGATCGAGCAGGGTCTCGATGCGTTCACGCGCATTCAGTTGGCCGCGGGCCCGGGCCTTTTCGAGTTTCTCGCTGCCCCCCATGGCGCGGGCGCGGCGCTGGCGCTCCTCGAGATCGCTGAGCAGAGGTTCCCAGCCATGGGGCGCATCCGAGTCTTTCGCGTCGTGGCTCATCCGGGCTCCGATCAAGACTTTGCCAGGCGCAAGAGTGCAACAGATCCGGCGCTGATGCTGGATGGCCCGCCGGCGCTTCGCAGCCAGGAGGCAGGCCGAGCCCGGGCGCGAAGGGCTATGGTCTCCCGATGTCCAATGGGGGAGAGACCGCCGAGCCCGGCACCCTGGAAGCCAGGGGCCAACCCGTTCATACCCGCGTAGCCGAGATCGAGTTGTTCGCCGGCGAGCCGGGAAAGCTGCGCGTGCGGGGAACGATCATCGATCTGCGCAAGCACGGTTTCATCCCCACCGGGGGTCGGCTTCAAACCTCGGGGGTGATTCATCAAATGGGCATTGAGGCCGTGGTGGATTCCAAGAGCCGGGTCATCGAAAGCCTCGAGAGCAGCCAGCCCGTGGTGGCCTTCGAGGCGTCGAAGATGACCGACGGCGAAAGTTGCCGCGATATCGCGGACAGGCTCGGGGGTATCGTCGGGGCAACCCTGGACGCTGATTTTCCCCGCAGCCTCTCGGCATGCTTTGGCGGCCCCCTGGGTTGTTCGCACCTGCTTACCCTCGCCCAATTCATCGGGTCCGCTGTTCCCCGAGCTCTGGCTTGGGAGCAGGAATGCCTGGGCCCGGACGCCGATCAGCGACGCGTGGGAGAGAGTCTCTTCAAGCGAAGCATCCTGCTCGATGGCCTCGAGATCGAAGGGGGGCCGGCGCTGGATATCGTGGTGCAACTCAACGATGTCCATTCGCTTCCGGGTGCCCAGGTCGTCACGCCCCTGGATCGCTTTCTCCGCCAGCACGAGGTACGGCTCCTGGGCCGGGTGAACGTTGCGAACATGCAATTCGTATCCATGCGGGGAGATGAGCGCGAGCGCAGCGCAGAAAACCTCAGCGAGGCGCGTTGGCAAAATCTCGATTCCGCACTGGCTCCCCTGATCGACCACTCGGCCCTGGGCGGACTCGCCCATACCGTGATGGAGCGATACGGCGGCGATTTTCCCGCCACACCCCTGCGCGACGCGTTGCTTTTCGTCGCGCCCGGGATCATTCAATGCCTTGCGGTCAACGCCCAGCGGATGGTGGAAGCCCCGCGCAAATCCGGGCAGACCCCCGCAATCCAACAACTCGGTGGCATGCCGGATAGTTGTTATATCTGGCGAGAAGGTGGGCCAGGCCAGCGAAGCCGACAGCTGTCGGCTCCCACCGGAGCTGCTCAGGAGCCAGGGAGAAAATCATGAATTACGAACAGATTCTTTACGAAGTTCGCGATGAAGTGGCGCTGATCACCTTGAACCGACCCGATAAGTTGAACGCGTGGACGCCGCGTATGTCCGAAGAGCAGGCGGATGCCCTCGAGCGGGCGAATGCGGACGATCAGGTGGGCGCGATCGTGATGACGGGTGCGGGACGCGGTTTCTGTGCGGGTGCGGACATGACCGAAACCTTCCAGTCGAGAATCGACGGTGTGGATCCCGGGGCGAATACCGCCGATGGGTTTGGCGGGCTTCCCGCCGGCCTCGACTGGGTAGCCCTGGTCCGTGAATCCAAACCTCTTGTGGCTGCGGTGAACGGCGCAGCCGTGGGCATCGGGTTGACGATGATCCTGCCCTTCGATGTGATCATGGCTTCGGAGAATGCGCGCTTTGGCATGCTCTTTATCAACATGGGATTGGTACCCGAATTGGCGAGTACCCATTTTCTTGTTCAACGAATGGGCTTCGGAAGGGCCAGCGAGATGTGTCTCTCGGGGCGAGTCTACGATGCGGGCCAGGCCCATGCAGATGCCCTGGTGGATCGTTTGGTGGGTCCGGATGAATTGCTGGGGGAAGCCCTGGGCCTGGCCGGGGCGATGGCGGCGAACCCGGCTCCTCAACTGCGGATGACCAAGGCCCTGCTCCGCACCAACGGGAGCGATACGGATTTCGTTGCCGTCCAGGAGCGGGAGAGCAAATTGCTTCGCGAGTGCTGGAAGACACCGGAACACGCGGAGGCGGTGCAGGCTTTCGTGGAGAAGCGGCCGCCGAAATTTCGCTGAACTCGCCGGCAAGGCGCTGCGCCTTGGGAGGGGCTAGATCAGGCCGTGGCCCAGGAGCGCACGCACGGCGGCCACCACACCCAATGAGAAGAGCAGGCCCCCCATGCCCTTCATCAGCTTTTCGCGCAGGCTCGGTGAAATTCGCTTGTGGTGGCGGTGGAGGAAATAAAGGGCGACGGCGAACCAGCTGAGGATGCCGGCACCTACGCCAAGGCCGAAGGGGATTGCGAATTCGGGCTTGGGTTCGACGAGGCCCAGGGAATAGATCATGGTCACGGCGGCTCCCCAGTTGAGAACCAGGGCGGGGTTCAGGAGCGTGATGCTGAGCCCGAGAAGCAGATGGCGCTTGCTGCCCTCGAGATCCGCCGAAGTGTTGGTTGAAGAACCCGATTCGCGGGGTGGGCGAAGCATCAGGAAAAGCCCCACGGCAACGAGTACGCTCACGGCAACGGCCTGGGAAGCGGGCCCCACCCAGCGGAATTGCTCGATCAGCGCGCCGAAGCCCCAGAGCGCGAGCCCCGCGTAGAGGGACTCGGGCAGGGCCGAGCCCAGGGCCACAAGGCCCGCCTGGCGAATTCTGCCCTCCAAGCCGAAGCCCAGAACGAGCATGGTGATCGGGCCGGCCAGTGGAATCGAACCCGCCGCTCCCATCACGAATCCGATCAAGGCTGTGCTCAACATACGCTTGTTGAATTCCTCTATCCCTGCCGGGCTGAATCGGGCAGGCCGCCCATTTAATAGCAGGCTCGGTTCCGGCTGGGTGGTGCGTTGGCTTCTACTCGTCGCGGGTTTGGCGCGGGGGAAACTGATCCCGCCGGCGCGTCAGTCCGCGAAGGGCTCGGCGATCTCGGTGCGAAATTTCTCCAGGCTGGGGCGGAGCGCGTCGAGGTCACCGCTGGAAGGAGAAATCAGGACTCTCTCAACCCCCTGCTTGGCCAGGCTCTCGATGAGCGCCTTCTTGGGTGCGCCGACGGCGGTGACACCGATCTCGTCCGGGTTTCGCCCGGCTTCGCGTGCGGCCTCGTGCATAATCGCCAGCAGGGCGTCGAGGTCTTCGCCGAATACGCCGAGGGGGTAGAAGCCGTCGCCGAGTCGACCCGCTCGGCGCGCCGCGGCCGGGCTATGCCCCCCGATCAAGAGGGGGACTCCCCCGGCTTGGGCGGGCTTGGGCTGGCTGACCACGTTGCTGAACTCGACGTAATCGCCCTGGTAGCTCGAGACGGGATCACGCCAGAGCGCTCGCATGGCCTCGATGTACTCGTCGCAACGTTTGCCGCGGGTACTGAAATCTGTTCCCACGGCTTCGGCTTCTTCGCGAACCCAGCCCACACCCACGCCGAGCAGGAGTCGGCCCTTTGAGAGTGAGTCCAGGCTGGCGGCGACCTTGGCCAGCACGACGGGGTTGCGCAAGGGCAGGATCAGGATCCCGGTGCCCAGCTTGATCCGGCGCGTGCTCGCCGCCACCCAACCCAACCAGGCAAGGGGGTCGGGTTGCACGACATTTTCATGGAAAGGGGAGCGCCCGCTGGGATCGTAGGGATAGCGCGAGGTGTAATCCGGGCACATGACGGCATGATCCACCGCCCAGATCGACTCGAAGCCAAGTTCCTCGGCAAGTTGTCCGAATGCCGCTGCGTATTCGCCGTCTTCCAGGGGCCCCTGTTGGTAGGGTGCCATGATGCCGAATTTCACCGAGTCGCCTCCTTGAAAAAGAGCCAGGCCGGATTCTAAGGCATCTCGGCCGCGGAGATGAGAGGGTAGGCGGGTTGTGGGGATCTTTGTTCAGCCTGTTGCGGGGGCCCTGAGGTGCGGAAAAGGCCCCCGGCTGGAAGCGAGTCGAGTTCATCTTGCCCTTCACTGCGAGAGGCGACTAGGTTCTTTGCATGGCCGAAGTCAGCGAAGCAAACCGGGAAGAGGTTTTGCGTGCCCTGGGCGCATGGTCGCGGCTGAAGGGGGCCGAGATCGGGCACCTCGATGGGGGGCTCATCAACCAGAGTTGGCGAGCCTCGATGCCCGAGCAGGATTACGTGGTCCAGCGTGTGCACGGGGACTTCGCGCCGGGCATACATGAGAATATGCAGGCCGTTTCGCGGCATCTCGAGAGCCGCGGGGTGTCCGTTTCGAAGCTGGTGGAAACCGATCAGGGCGCGCTCTTTTCCGATCGCGGAGAAGGGGGGCGTTGGCGGCTGATGAAGAAATTACCTGGGGTGAGTTTTCGAAAATGCCGAGGCGCCGATCAGGCGCGAAGTGCGGGCGCTCTTGTGGCCAGCTTCCACTGCGGATTGATGGATTGGTCGGGCGACCTTGCGCCCATCGGTTTCCCCTTTCATGATCTCCCAAAGCATTTATCCGACCTGCGAGATGCCCTGGCGGAAAACGGCGATCACCCGCTTCACCGGGAAGTCGCAAAGCTTGCCGAGACACTCTTCGCGACCCAGGCCGCATGGACACCGCATCCAGCGCTTCCCGTGCGTGTACTGCACGGGGATCTCAAATTCAGCAACCTGCTCTTCGACGGGTCCGGGTCCCCGGATTGCGACCGGGCTCACGCGCTGATCGATCTCGATACCATCTCCCGGTTGCCGCTCTATTACGATATGGGCGATGCCTGGCGCTCGTGGTGCAACGTGGGCGGCGAAGGACCCGAGGCGGTGCGCTTTGATCTCGATCTATTTCGCGCCTCGGCGGAGGGATACCTTTCGGCCCTGGGCATGGAGGTCTCCCAGGAGGAGCGGGCTTCGTTGGCCGACTCGGTGGAGCGCGTCAGCTTGGAACTCGGCGTTCGCTTCGCCACCGACGCGCTCTGGGAAAGCCATTTTGCATGGGACCCATCGCGTTTCGAATCAGCAGGGGAGCACAATCTCGAGCGCGCGCGGGGCCAGTTGGCGCTCCACGACCAGACCCGAGCGACCCGTAGCGATCGCACTCGTTTCCTACTCGGATGATCTTCCGAGCCCCCGCCCCGTTTTCGCTTCGGCTGCTTTTCGTGGCCGTATTGCTTGGGGGTCCCTGGCCCGGGTTGTCCAGCGCAGAAGGGGCCCCGGGGCCCCGGAGCCTGGTTCCCGACCGGGTTTTCGATGTCATTCCCGCGCCTCCCTGGCCAGGGGGGCCAGGCCAGGCGATGGCGTTTGCGGGCGAGGCTCTGGGGGATTGGAAGCTTTACCTGGCGGGGGTTCCCGTGGATGGCCCGCGCCTGGTTGCCCTTGCCGAGGGGGCGCCCGGTGAATCCCTGGAGGCGACGTTGCGCGTGGATTTGGGTCGTCCCGTGGATCTGGGGGATTTCATTTTCTTTCTGGACGACGTGCTCCGGGACGGCGCGCGCGGGCTGCGCGGTGAGCTCGTCTGGGTGACTCCGGGCCGAGCCCGGAGCGCGGGAATCCTCTTGCACCCGGACGATGTCTTCGCAGGCAAGCCGCGGCTCTACGGCGCGCGCGGCCCTCTGGCCATCGACCGCCCCCGGCCCCAGCGGAATATGGATCCCGCCCGGGACGGAGATCCTCCGGGTCCGCCCTGGGCCATGCGCTATCGCAATCCCTCTCAGGAGAAGGAGGCTCTGGCTGCCCTCGAGGCGATTCGGGGGGACGCTTCGTTCGCTCGCCGAATTCGCTCGCTGATCGGGCAGCTTCGCGCCCAGGGAGCCGAGGTCTATCTCAATTCGAGCGTCCGTAGCCCCGAGCGGGGCTACTTGATGTGGGGTGCATTCATTCTGAGCCGGGCTTCGAGCGAAGCGGAAGTGCAAGCGCGCGTGGAGCGCCTTCGTGCCGCCCGCTCGGAGTGGGAACTCTCCGTGCCCATTCGCTGGCTGCATCCAGCGGGCTGGGAGGCGACCCGGGATGCGGCCCGGGCCATGGCCGATACCTACGAAGTGGTCTTTGCAACGGAAGAAGGTGCCCGAGCGTCGGATCACTACACGGGCGCAGCGGTGGACCTTGTCGCCCTCGCGCTGCCCGGGCGACTCGAATTGATTTCTCCCCGAGGCGCTTCCCGCAATTTCGATCTCTCTTCCCCCACGGCCTCCCGGGATCTGAGCCTCAGCCCGGATCTGATCGATTGGCTGGAGGCGAGTTGGGGGCTGAAGAAATTGCGCTCGGATTATCCGCATTGGAGCGATGCGGAGTAGGGGTCGCCGGACCTTGCCCCCCCGCCGCGTATCCGTGAGAATTGCGCGGGGCCGGCGGGCGCGGGGCTTGGCTGAAGGGTGCGATGACCGAAGAGTCCGAAGGCCAGGAGCACGACTCAAGCGGCGAGGGGACTCAGCCGCCCACCCGGGTCCTGTCGATCCATGGCATCGTCGACTACAACGCCCCGATGTTGTCCACGGGGTTCATGTTCCTGCTCGTGAACATGTACCTGATGAAATTCGCCACCGACGTTCTTCTGATGGCGCCGGCGGTCATCGGAATGATCTTCGGGTTGTCCCGGATCTGGGATGCGGTGACGGATCCGCTGGTCGGTTATTGGACGGATAAGACCCAAAACCGCTTGGGTCGGCGACGTCCGTGGCTCTTGGCTTCGATTCTGCCCCTATCGGTCGCGTTCTACATGGTCTGGAGCCCGCCCATCGGACTTTCGGGTCAGGCTCTCACGGTATGGATGGGCGTCGGCGTCTTCCTTTTCTATACGGCCATGACCATTGTCATTGTTCCCCACCAATCTCTGGGTGCGGAAATCAGTGAGGACCCCCACCAGCGAACTCGTCTATTCGGTGGCCGCCATATTGCCTGGATATTCGGGGCCTTCTCGGCGCTTGCCGCCATGTCCTTGATTATCGAGGCCGAGGACACGCGCGCCATGGCGCGGCAGATTTCCATCGGAACGATCGTGGTCAGTGCGCTCTTGACGGGCTGGCTGATCCTCAGGGTCAAAGAGCGCGCCGATTACCAGGGCCGAGGAGCTTCAAACCCCTTCGCGGCCTATCGCGACGTTTTTCGCAATCGCCATGCCCGGCTTCTGCTCGTCGTCTTTTTGGCCGAAAGTCTGGGCGTAGCCACCATCAATGCACTCACCATCTACGTGGCCGAGTACGTGGTGGGAACCCCCGAACTCGCGCCCCTCTACATTCTCTTCTACATGATTCCATCGGCGGCTTCGGTGCCGCTCTGGGTACGCGCATCGAAGCTTTACGGGAAAAAATTCATCTGGCTCGTCTCGATGTTGATCGCAGCCTTTGGCTTCGGCGCGATGTTCCTGCTCCAAGAAGGCGATGTGGTCTTGATCAGCGTGTTGGCCTTTGTGCTTGGCATTGGCGGAGGAGCGGGCTCGGTGGTGGCGCCCTCCATCCAGGCGGATGTAATCGACTTCGACGAATTCGAGACGGGAGATCGCAAAGAGGGTGCGTATTTCGCGGCTTGGAATTTCGTTTATAAATTCGGAGTTGGCCTGACCCTGATGCTGACCGGCTTCATCCTCGAGTTTTCGGGTTTTGTTCCCAATGCGGTTCAGGGAGAGCGCGCTCTTTTTGCCCTCAAGGCTCTTTACGCTCTCTTTCCCATGGCGTGTTATCTGCTTGCCACTGTGCTCCTTTCGCGGTTCAGCCTGGACGAAGCCGAGCACGCCAAGATCCGAGAGGCCCTGGCTGCGCGCAGGCGCTGATCCCGGCCGCCCGTCGCCCACTTGAGCCTGGGTTGGCAAACCCGGTTGCTCTCTCGCCGGGTGCGTCTGGTAGACTGGCCGGATGTCGGGAAAAGTTCGCAGCGAAACCACCGATGCCGTGGGCTGGATCGTCTTTGACCACCCCGAGCGCCGCAACGCCATTTCATCCCATATGTGGGGCGAACTCAGGAAAGCGGTGCGCGCTTTCGCAGAGGACGATTCGATTCGGGTCGTGGTGATGCGCGGCGAGGGAAACGAGGCGTTCGTTTCGGGCGCCGACATCTCGCAATTCGAGGGCGTTGCCGGGGAAAAGACATCCGAGCGCCTGGACAGCTCGGGCGGTGATGCCTTCGAGGAACTCAGCCGCCTCGAAAAACCCCTGATCGCCATGGTCCAGGGCTATTGCATCGGCGGCGGGCTCGCGGTCGCTCTTTGCGCCGACCTCCGGTACGCGTCCACGGACGCAAGCTTCGGAATTCCGGCTGCGCGGCTCGGGGTGGGTTACGGGATCGGTGGCATCGAGAGCCTCGCCTCGGTTGTGGGTCCTTCCCACGCGAAGGAGATCCTCTATACCGCTCGTCGTTATTCGGCCGCCGAGGCCTTCGAGATGGGTATGGTGAATCGCGTCTCGGAACCAGCTGAGTTGCGCCCCCTGGTGGAAGAAATAGCCCAGGAGATTGCGGGCAACGCGCCGCTCACGGTTCGAAGCGTGAAAGTTCTATCCCGGGAACTGCAACGGGAACCCGGTCGCCGGGATACCCGCCGGATCGCCGAAGTGATCGGCGCGTGTTTTGCGAGCGAGGATTTCGGCGAGGGCGTGAAGGCCTTCATGGAAAAGCGTTCGCCGGTCTTCAAGGGTCGTTAACTCGCCGGAACCAGCGGGAAGCCAAAATGGCAGAGGACAGCTACCGGCCGAGAGATGGAGAGAGCGGGGCCCTGGCGGGTATCCGGGTGATCGACTTGACCATCGCCCGAGCGGGCCCCACTTGCGTACGGCAATTGGCGGATCTCGGTGCCGAAGTGATCCGAATCAGTGCTCCCGGGAGGCCCGATCTTCCGGGCTCGGATTCCCATAACCTTCACCGCAACAAGCGCTCCATCGTGCTCGATCTCAAGCAGGAAAAAGCGCGCGAGGTTCTTTATCGCCTGGTCGAATCGGCGGACGTCTTCGTCGAAAACTTTCGTTCCGGAGTCAAGCGTCGCCTGGCTGTCGACTATCCCACGCTTTCGGGGATCAACCCCCGCCTGGTCTACGCGAGTCTTTCGGGTTTCGGGCAGGACGGCCCCTACGCGGAGCGCCCCGCCCTGGACCAGATCATCCAGGGCATGAGCGGTTTGATGAGCGTCACGGGCCCGCCCGGAGGCGGCCCCTGGCGAGCGGGGATCGCCATTTCCGATACCGCCGCAGGCACCTTTCTCGCTCAGGGCGTGCTCGCTGCGCTCTACGCTCGGGAGCGCACGGGCCGGGGGCAGTGGGTGCATACCTCGCTCTTCGAGGCGTTGGTGAATTTCATGGATTTTCAGGCGGCCCGTTGGCTGGTGGAAGGTGAAGTCCCCGCCCAGGCGGGCAACGACCACCCGACGCTTTTTCCCATGGGCCTTTTCGCGACACGGGATGGCCATATCAACATCGCTGCCCTCTCGGACTGGACACGTTTTCTCGCGGCCATTGAAGCACCCGAACTGGCCGACGATCCGCGCTTCTGCGATTTCGGGGCCCGGATTCGCCACAAGGAGGCGTTGCGCGAACTCGTCGAGGCGCGGCTTGGGGAGCGGGGCACGGAAGAATGGCTCGATCGCCTGGCCGCCGCCGAGATCGTTTGTGGTCCGGTGCTCTCGGTGGATGAGACCTTCGCGGACCCCCAGGCGCGTCATTTGAACTTGACCCGAACAGTGAACCACCGGGTGGATGGAGCGATGGAACTGCTCCGCCATCCCGTGACCCTGACGGATACGCCCACCGGAATTCGCAGCGCGCCTCCGCTACCGGGGGCCGATACCCGGGCGATTCTCGTTGAGCAGGGATATAGCGAGGCCGAGATCAACCAACTCCTGGCGACCCAGGCCGCCGCCGAGGCCGAGTAGACCCTTTCCAGGGGGCTTTTCTCGTTGGCTATTCGAAACGGTCGAGTTTCCAATTTGCGCGGGAGAGTTCGATCTCCTGTTGTCGGCAATCGGTGCCCCGGGGCAACTCAGCTTGGGTGGAGGCTTCGCCATGGGGCGGGATGGCGTCCACTTGAATCGCGAAACCGGCGCCGGTGCACTCGAGGTGGACGACCGCGCTCTCGATCTCCTGCCGAGAGGAATTGAATACCGTGAGTTCCACATCCACCCGGCCATTCCAGGCCTCCTGGGCCTCGGAGCGAATCTGGATCCAATTGCGAATGTCCAGGGAGCGGTCGTCCGTGCCGTGTCTTCTGCGGAGAGCGATCGCCTGTCGGTCGTGGTTGATTGAAACCTGGAAACGTTGGGAGACGTTGAGGCCAAGCAGGCCTGCGGCGGGTGGGCTGGCGCAGCTGTCGCAGACCGCCACGGTGATCCATTCGACCCCCTCGGAGCCGAGCCAGATGGCATCCACCAGGACCAGATCCGCTTCGATCAGCCCGCCCGCTGTCTGAAGGGTCACCCGGGGTGCGTCAGGGGGAATTGCGATCCCAATGGCTCGCAAGCTGGCCCGGTCGAGGGTCGTGAGGGTGGCCCCGGTATCGAAGACCATCGTAAGGCCCTCACCGATCTCGGGGCCGTCGACGTCAACCGCGATGCGCAGGGAACTCTTGTCCCCCTCGTAGGAAAGTTCGATCTCGGCATTCTCCTTGGCATTGTCCTTGGCATAGTCCTCGGCATTGTCCTTGGCACCGTCCTTGGCGAGGCCGAGGCGCGAGGCTGCTGGAGCCGGGGGCTCGGGATCGGCTCGCGGGAAGGCGGCCTGTGGGGAGAGGGGTGGGGAGTCCATGGCGATGGGCTGAGCCGGTTGAGGGTCCGAGCCCAGGAGCCCAACCAGAAACCCGCCGGCGCTTCCCAATTGCTGTGCCGCCCCGGCGCCCAGGACGCTTCCCAAGCTGCGAAAGCCCTCTCTTGCGGCTTCTTCTCGTTCACCCGGGAAATAAAGGGGAAGGCTCACCAGCAGGAGCACGCACCAGAGCCAGGTCGCCCCGACTGGGGCCAGGCGCCGGGGGCCAGCCCGGCCGGCCAGGCCGAGAATCGGCAAGAGGGTCAATGCGAGGCCCCCGAGCAGGGCAAGCCCCAGCGGAAGGCCGCGCAGCAGGCCCAGCCCCATGACCGTTCCCACCGTCAGGATCGCGGGGGCGCCCGCCACCGCGATGCGGAAGAAACGAGCGAGCTTGACTCCCGCGGTGCGCCCCATTGCGTGATCCTTCGTAGGGTCGGTCATTTTCATCCCCATCGCCCGGACGATCGCTGGTTGCCTTGCGCCGCTCATCATAGAGCGGCGTCGAGTTTCCAATGGGCCGGGCCGGGAAGGTAGCGGGGCAAGGGATGCTTCGCGTCGGCTCCGACCCGTGCGCGAACTCCTGCTAGACTTCCACGCTATGCGAATCGGGGTTGTCAGTCTCGCGTGCATCCTTTTGCTTGTCCTGCCCAATTTCGGATGCACGGTCCTCGTCAGTAATGCGACGAGTGGTCTCGCGGATGATGTTTCCTCCGCAATCGTCGATCAACCGGACCCTTTGCTGGTGCGCGATGGGGGCCCGGCCTATCTGATCCTGATCGATGGATTGATCGCTGGAAGTCCGAATAACGAGGAACTTCTTCTGGCCGGCGCCCGTCTCTACTCCTCCTATGCGTCGGCATTCATCGAAGATCCCCTCCGGAGTTCGGCGCTGAACGCCAAGGCCAGGAGTTATGGTGAAAGAGCGCTCTGCATCAAGGACGAGGCGCTTTGCGCATCCATCGTGGGGCCCTTCGATGTATTCGAGAAAGAGCTTCAACAGACAAGCTCGGGAGACCTGCCGGCCCTCTATGGTTTTGGGACGGCCTGGGCGGGCTGGATCCAGGCGAACTCGAGCGATTGGAACGCAGTGGCAGACCTGCCCAAGGTCCAGGCCCTGATGGAGCGAATCATTGCGCTGGATGACGGTTACGATCAGGGCGGAGCCCATCTCTACCTGGCTGTTCTCTACACCCTGAGGCCCGCCCAGATGGGCGGATTGCCCGATATCGGTCGAGCGCATTTCGAGAAGGCCATCGAACTGTCAAACGGACGCAACTTGATGGCAAAAGTCTATTTTGCCGAGAATTACGCCCGGCTCGTCTTCGATCGAGAGCTCCACGACCAGCTCCTCCTCGAGGTGGTGGAGGCCGAGCCCGCAGCGCCGGGTTATACGCTCAGCAACACCCTGGCCCAGGAAAGGGCTCAGGCCCTGTTGGCCGATGCCGATGAGTATTTCTAGTTCCCCCCGGCAACAGCGGGCCTTTTTTGCCCCGACGCATCGAAAGGGGGTTGGATCATGAGTGGCCGTCCGACTTCATGCTGTGGCCTTCTCCTGGCCGTGGCCGTCCTCGCCCTCGTGGCGAGTGCGTCGGCGTCTGCTCGCACCCTGAAAATCGCCACCATTGTCCCGGATGGGAGCAGCTGGCTGGTGGAGATGCGTAAGGCCGGAGATGAGATCAAGGAGCGGACCGAGGGCCGGGTCAAGCTGAAATTCTATCCCGGTGGCGTGATGGGCGGCGATAAGACCGTGCTTCGCAAGGTCCGCGCCGGTCAGCTCCAGGGGGGAGCATTCACCAGCGGAGCGTTGGCCAACGTCTACCCCGATATCGAGCTCTACAGTCTGCCGCTCCTCTTCCGCGACTACGACGAAGTGGATTTCGTGCGCGCGCAGCTGGATCAAAAACTGGCTGCCGGGCTCTCCAAGAAGGGATTTGAAGCGCTCGCCATCACCGATGGTGGCTTCGCCTACGTGCTCTCCCAAAAGCCCATTAGCAGGGTCGAGGATATGGAGGGCACCCGAGTCTGGCTGGTAGAAGACGACAAGATGACCGACATGGCTCTTCGGATCGCGGGTGTGGCGCCGGTTCCCCTGCCCATTGCGGATGTCTACACCGCGCTTCAGACAGGGCTCGTGGATACAGTGGCTGCACCGCCCATCGGTGCGATTGCTTTTCAGTGGCATACACGCGTGCGTTATCTCACCGATGTTCCCATCATGTATCTCGCGGGTGTGTTCGCGGTGGACAAGAAGGCCTTCGGCCGAATCTCGAAAAAGGACCGCGCCACTGTTCGTCAGGTTGTTTCCGATGCAGCCAAGCGCCTGGACGCGGCCAACCGGGCCGACGAGGAGAACGCCCGGGACGCGCTCAAGAACCAGGGGATCGAATTCGTATCCGCGCTGTCCCGAGATGAAGTGCAGCGTTGGAGGAGTATCAGTGCCGAGGCGACCACCCGTATGCGCGACACGGGGCGCTATTCCGAGCAATTAATCAACGAAATTCTCATGCTCCTGCAGGAGCATCGCAGTGGGGCAACTACGGACGAATGAGCGATACCCCGGGTGGAAGCGAGCCCGCAGGGATTTTTCGGGTGCTTCACAAGGTTGAGGATATTTTTCTCGCCCTGCTGCTTGGGGCGATGATCGTCCTCGCTCCGCTGCAGATCTTCTTGCGTAATTTTTTCGACGCGGGGATCGTTTGGGTGGATCCCCTCCTGCGGGTTCTGGTCCTCTGGGTGGGGCTCATGGGTGCCGTCGCTGCCAGCAGAGCCGATCGTCATATTCGAATCGACGTGGCTTCACGGCTTCTTTCGCCCCGCCTGGCCCAGCTTCTCGTTGCGCTGACCAGTTCGGTGACCGCGATGGTGGCGGGGATTGTTGCCTGGCATTCCATGCGCTTCGTCGCCGATGAATGGGAATACGAGAGCACCGCTTTTTCCGACATCCCGGCCTGGATGTTTGAAGTCGTGATTCCCGCAGCGTTTACTTTTATCGCCCTGCGCTATGGGCTGCGCACATTCAACCAGCTGAAGGCTTTTCTGGCCGGTCGCGGCGAAGGGGCATCGATTACCCCGGATGGGGATGCCTCGTGATGGCCATGTTGCTCCTGGCGCTGCTGGCCTTGGCGGGAACGCCGCTCTTCGCGGTGATCGCAGCCAGTGCAATGGTGGGCTTTTCCGGCCAGGAGGTCGATCTCCAGGTGATGGGGATCGAGATCTATCGCTTGGCGGAAACCCCCGTCCTGCTGGCGATTCCGCTCTTTACCTTCGCGGGTTACCTGCTCGGAGAAAGTGGGGCGCCGGCACGGCTCGTGCGGCTCACCCAGACGCTGCTGGGTTGGCTGAGTGGCGGACTCGCCATCGTTTCCCTGGCGGCCTGCGCGCTCTTCACCGCGTTCACCGGGGCCTCGGGGGTGACCATCGTGGCGCTGGGAGCGCTGCTCTACCCCGCGCTACGCGAGGCTCGCTATCCCGAGAGCTTCAGCCTCGGGTTGATCACCACCTCGGGTAGTTTGGGCCTGCTCTTCGCGCCCGCTCTTCCGCTGATTCTCTACGGCGTTGTCGCCCAGCAGATGAATCTCGAGCAGTCGATCCGGATCGATGATCTCTTCGCCGCGGGCCTCCTGCCCGGCTTGTTGATGATCCTCCTGCTCGGCCTCTACAGCATGTGGCGTGCCCGTGGATTGGTCGAGACCAGTGAGCGCTTCTCGCTATCCGATGCGTGTGGGGCCATTCGCGATGCGGCCTGGGAAATCCCGCTGCCCATCGTGGTTCTCGGCGGAATCTACGGGGGTTTTTTCGCGCTTTCCGAAGCCGCCGCAGTGACCGCTCTTTATGTCCTGATCGTGACCGTGGGAATCCGGCGGGAGATCTCGCTCACGGAACTCCCTGGGATCATGCGGGAATCCATGGTGCTGGTCGGCGCGATTCTCATCATCCTCGGCGTTTCCCTTGCCTCCACCAACTACCTGATCGATGCCGAAGTGCCGACGCGCATCTTCGAGGCGATTCGTTCCCGGATCGACGGACAGCTGACCTTCCTCGTGCTGCTGAATATCTTCCTGCTCGGCCTGGGCATGATGCTGGACATTTTTTCAGCCCTGGTGATCGTCGTTCCGATCATTCTGCCCATTGCCATTGGCTATGGAATAGACCCGGTGCATTTGGGGATCATATTCCTGGCCAATATGCAGATCGGCTACATCACTCCGCCGGTGGGGATGAATCTCTTCATCGCCAGCTACCGCTTCGATCGCCCGGTGCTCGAGGTCTACAGGGCGACGATTCCCTTCTTCGTCATCCTGCTCTTGACCGTATTGTTGATCACCTACTGGCCGGCGTTGAGCCTCTTCCTCGTGGACCGCTGAACTTCGGAACGGACCCGCGACTCTCGGGCCTAGAAGACGATCTGGCCGTGGGAGGCAAGGCAGGGCGCGATGGATTCAGTGAGATTTCGCAGCTGCGAAGCCGGATTGTAGAGACCATCACAATCGAAGGGGATGTCCGCGGTGTCGCCGTTCTCGGCAGGCTGAACGTAGCCCCAAATCTGCGGAACCCCGTCGGCATCGAGGTCCGCACGCGCAGCCGCCGAGAAGGCTTCGCCCTCGGTGGAAACTTCGTATTGGAAGTAGATCTGGCCCTCGGGTGCCCAGCCCATGGCGGCGAAATTCTCTCCCGGATTTCCCTCATCCACGAAAGACCTGGGCTGCGATCCGCCCATGTCCGCTGGCGATGCGTCGGCTTCGACGAACGCGCCGAACTCGGCGGAGTAGGTCAACTCGGCCGTGCGAATCGAGGCGAGGTTGACCTTCGCTTCGCTGCTTTTGGAACGCAATTGGAAACGCTGATAACCGGGAATCGCCGTAGCAGCGAGGACTCCGATGATCACGATCACAATCATCAATTCAACGAGGGTGAAGCCCCGGGTCTTTTTCCGCATCTCTTTATCGCCTTCCTGGGGGGGGGAGTAGATTCGGTTGCTCTCTAGTTATCGTCGCCCTAGGGCCTTTGCTGGAGTTGATCCCGCTGTCTTTGCGCAGAACGAAGCCGAGTTGCTTCTTCCCTTCCGGAAAAAAACCGGCTGCTAGCCTGTTCCCCGACAGGTTGTGGTGTGGAGTAGAAAAGCTGGGGAATTTTTGGTTTTTCAAGCTTGGCCCGGAATGCCGATCCGGATTCAAACCGGCAAGGAGCCGAGGCCGAGCCCGGGAAAGCAGATCAAGGAGTTGAAGTGATGGGATCAGACGAGCAAGGGCGAGTCGCAGTGGTGGTGGGCGTCGGCGCGGAACACGGCCTGGGAGCGGCCCTGGGTCGCCGCTTTGCGCGGGAAGGGCTTCATACCTTCCTTGCCGGGCGCACGGCCGAGCGATTGGAGGCTGTCGCGAAAGCCATCGAGGACGCCGGGGGCCGGGCAACAGCGGTGCCCTGCGATACCACGCGCGGCGAAGATGTCTCGGCTCTGCTCGATCGCGCGATGGAAGAGGGAGGCGGCTTGGATCTCGTCGCCTACAACGCGGGCAATAATCGATTCAGCCCCTTGTTGGATATGAGCGATGAGTTCTTCGAGGAGTTGTGGCGGATCTGCTGCTTCGGGGGTTTCCTGGTCGGCCGGGAAGCGGCTCGTCGCATGGTGGATCAGGGATCGGGCAGCATTCTCTTTACCGGTGCCACGGCCTCACTTCGCGCGCGCCCACCCTTTACCGCGTTCGCTTCGGCGAAATCAGCCCTACGTTCGGTCGCCCAGGGAATGGCACGGGAGTTCGGTGCAAAAGGAATCCACGTAGCTCACGTGATCATTGACGGAGCCATCAACGGCGATCAGGTCAACTCGCGCTTCCCGCAGTTGAAGGAGATGAAGGGCGAGTCGGGCATGCTGGATATCGATGCCATCGCCGATGCATTCTGGACGCTCCATACCCAACACCCTTCGGCGTGGAGCCAGGAAATCGATTTGCGACCCTTCAAGGAAGAGTTCTGATCGCGAGCGCTCTTCAGCGCCAGGCCCAGAGCTTGAAGCTGACGATGTTTTCGTCGTAGGTCAGAGTCGGGATATTCGACCGCGAACCGATGCGCATGTAGTCGAATGAGACCTGGGTGGGGCCGAGGAGCGGGATGCGAAGCCCCGCCCAGAAGAGGTGTTGGTCGTCCTGGCGGTTCGCTCCGAGCGATCGAATCAGATCTTCGTAATCGCGGGATTCGAATTCATAAGAGAGTCCGAGCCAGGTGCCCTGACGCAGAGCGTTGAGGGAAAAGCTCAGGCCCGCGCGGACGATTTGTGCCGAGTAGTCGAAATCACTGCTCACGGCGTCCTGCCACTCGGGTTCCCAGCTGAGGGTGAATGCGACGAGCCCCCGCATGAAGAGCGTTTGTTGCCCCAACACCAGTCCGTAACGATAGGCATCTCTCTCGGGAGTGGGGTTGTAGTGGAGGCGCTCGAAGCCCACGGCCAGAAGTGCGCAGGAGTTTCGCCAGCCGCAAAGCGTGGTGTCCAACTCGAGGAGATGGCCCGACAGGTAATCCTTGCCGCCGTAGTTCTGGTTGCGATAGGTGTAGCCGAGGATCGGCCGGAACCCGCCGAAGACGCCGTAGATTTCGGCATGGGGTTCGTGGCTCTGGAGGTCGAAGTTCGTGAGGTCCTGGTAGAGGCTCTGATAGAAGTCGTATCCCGCGCTGATCCCGTAGGCATCGCGGCCGAGCAGGTCCACTTCGAGGCCGGCTTCCATTGTCACCGCGTTGTCGCCGATGCCCGTACTCAGATCTTGTTCGCTGACCGTGAGGTTGTCGTCGTATTCGAAGCCGACGCCAGCGCTGAGCCGAAGCCTCTGGGTCTGGACCTCGGATTCCGCAAGGGCGGCGAGGAGTTGTGTCGAGGCGTCGCGCCAGTCCTGAGGCCCCGCAGCCAATATGGCGCGTTCCAGCAGGAGCATGGCGTTGTTGACGCGGTTCTGGTCGAGTTCGTAGTTGGCCGCCTGGTAGAAGGCGAGGGCCGCTACCCCGGGATCCAGGGCCGCGCTTTCCTCCAATAGCCTCTGGCCTCGTTCGTTGTTTCCGTTCTCGAGGTCAATCAAGCCGAGGTGAAGCAAGACATCGGCGTCATCGGGTCCCTGGAGGAGGGCCTCGAGCAGATGGTCCTCGGCGAGTTCGAACTCGCCCAGGCGAAAGAGGCTGATGCCGAGATCGGCCTGGACCCACGCGAGATGCGGATCCAGCGCTGCGGCCAGGGCAAAGGCGTTGACGGCCTGTAGATCGTCGCCACTGCTGGCGGCGGCGACCCCCTGGTAGTAGTGGAGTTCCGGCTCGCCCGGGAATTCGGCGCTGAGTTCGCTGAAGAGCATCGTGGCAGCCGACCAATCGCCGTTATCCAGCGCCTCAAAGGCCTGGTCCAGGCGGCTGGAAGGGGTCTCCCCCACCGTTTCTGCGGGCTCGCCTGCCGAGGGTTGAGCGCCGAGCAGGAAAATTCCGAGAAGAGAAAGTGCCCGGAGCCGACCTCGTTGCTGCATCAAAGCCTTCATGCGATGTCTTGAGGATACCCGGGCGGTCGTAAAAGGGGAGAAAGCGCTAGCTTTTCCGTCTTCCCGGGTGATTTTGCCGACGATGGAGCGCTGATCGTGGACCCCCTCCCGAATGAAGAGGCCAGCTTCGCCATTGAAGGCATGACGTGTGCCAACTGCGTCGGCCGAGTGGAAGCGGCCATCGCCGCGCTTCCGGGCATCGATTCGGTGGTGGTCAATCTCGCAAGCGAACGGGCCAGGGTTCGTTTCGATCCTGGGCAGACCTCGCCGGATCTGATCGCCCAGGCAGTTCAAGGCGCGGGCTACGGGGTGGGCGCTTCCTTCCTTCGCCTCCAACTCGAGGGCATGACCTGTGCGAGCTGCTCGGGGCGAATCGAGAAGGCCCTGCGCGAGACGCCGGGTGTGCTCTCCGCCCAGGTGAACCTTGCCAGCGCGAGGGCGCATGTGGCCTACCTGCCTGGCGCGACCCGGTCGGCCGCGTTGATCCGGGCGGTGGAAGAGGCGGGGTATGGGGCGAGCCCGCTGGAATCGGATCAAGAGAGCGAGGCCCGCCAGGAGGCGGCCCGGAGCCGGGCGGCCCGGCGCGAAAACATGCTTCTCGGCTTGTCCATTGCGCTCACCCTACCCCTGGTGGCCCCCATGGCGGGCATGTTGGTCGGGGCTCATTGGGCGCTGCCGGGCGCGGTGCAGTTCGTGCTGGCGACCCCCGTTCAATTTTTCGTGGGTGCACGTTTCTATCGCGCGGGCTGGCACGCCCTCAAGGCGCGCGCGGGCAATATGGATCTGTTGGTGGCCCTGGGGACCACCGCGGCCTATGGGCTCAGTGTTTTCGTCTGGCTCAGCGGTGAAGGGGGGCTCTACTTCGAAGCCTCCGCGGCGGTGATCACCCTGGTGCTGCTCGGCAAGGCTATGGAGAACCGGGCCAAGCGAAGTAGTACCCGTGCGGTGCGCGCCCTGATGGCCCTGCGCCCGCCCATGGCCCGGGTGCTTCGCGAAGCGGGAGAGATCGAAGTCCCCGCCGAAGCGGTGGGTCGAGGCGAGACCGTCCTGGTTCGACCCGGAGAGAGCCTTCCCGTGGATGGCGTGATTCTCGAGGGCGAGAGCCGCCTCGACGAAGCGCTGCTCACGGGAGAAAGCGCGCCTGTGCAACGAGGTCCGGGCGACCCGGTGATGGGCGGGTCGATCAACGGCGCCGGGCTTCTGAAGATCGAGGCCACGGACGTGGGGGACGCCTCCCTGCTCGCGCGCATCGTGAGCCTGGTGGAGGACGCCCAGGCCACCAAACCCGCGGTCCAGCGCAGCGTGGATCGGGTGGCGGCGATCTTTGTCCCGGTGGTCGTGGCGGTGGCGGTGGCGACCTTCGGCGGATGGTTGATCGCCGGCGCGGCCTGGGAGCTGGCTTTGATCCATGCTGTCTCGGTGCTCGTAATCGCGTGTCCCTGTGCCTTGGGGCTGGCTACGCCCACCGCATTGGTTGTGGGGACCGGCGCCGCGGCCCGGGCGGGCATCTTGATCCAGGACGCCGAAGCCCTGGAGCGCGCGGGAGAAGTGGGCGTGGTGGTTTTCGACAAGACCGGCACTCTCACCGAGGGTCGGCCGGAATTGCGCGAAGTGGCGGGGGTGGCCCCAACCCGGGAAGACGATGTGCTGGCCCTGGCTGCGGCGGCGGAATCGGGGAGCGAACACCCGGTGGCGGGTGCACTGATTCGGGCGGCCGAGGCCCGGGGCGTTCGGCCCGGGGCGCTCGAAGCGTTTTCGGCACTGCCCGGGCGCGGGCTGGAAGCCCGGGTTGAGGGGCGACCGCTGCTTCTGGGGAGCCGGCGCCTGATGGAGGAATCGGGCGTCGAGACCGAGCCTCTCGAAGCGGCCGCCGTGGGGTGGGAAGAGGCGGGCATGACGGTGGTTTGGCTCGCCGAGCAGGGGGGCGCCTTGTTGGGCGCTGCGGCGGTGGGCGATCGCATTCGGCCCGGGGCGCGCCGGGCCGTTGAGCGCCTTCACGCCCTCGGGACCCAGACCCTGATGCTCACCGGGGACAACGCGCGAACCGCGGCCGGGGTGGCCAGGGAATTGGGGGTGGGCCGGACCCTCGCGGAATTGCTTCCCGACGATAAGGCCAGGGAGGTGACGGGACTGCGCGGCCAAGGCGTGGGGGTGGCCATGGTGGGGGACGGGGTCAACGATGCGCCGGCGTTGGCTTCGGCGGATGTGGGCTTTGCCCTCTCCACGGGAACCGATGTGGCCATGCATACCGCGGGTGTGACTCTGATGCGCCCGGACCCCGGGTTGGTCCCCGACGCGATGGGGATCTCCCGAGCGACCCTTCGCAAGATTCGCCAGAACCTGTTCTGGGCCTTCGCCTACAACGCCGCGGGCATTCCCATGGCGGCTCTGGGCATGCTCAGCCCGGTGGTCGCGGGCGCCGCCATGGCGTTTTCCAGCGTCAGCGTGGTTTCGAATTCCCTGTGGCTACGCCGCTGGCGGCCTGGGGCCTAGAAGCGATACGTGACGCCGGCGCTGAAGGCGAAGTAGTAGAGGTTGCCGAGGGTCTTGTCGAAGTCGGTGTCGTTGGGGTCCAAAGTCGTGGTGTTGAGGACGCCAACGCCTTCCAGATTGAGGGCTACGTGTTCCGTGAGGTGGAGGTTGAGCCCGAGTCCCGCCCGGCCGGTGAAGCCTTCGCCCGAGGACTGGCCCCCGGTCACAGGGGGCACCGTCCCGGAAAAATCGAGGGTATCCAGTTTCCAGAACCCGACACCGGCGCCGACCAACAAGTAGGGTTGCAGAGAACCAGTGGGGAGAAAGAGCTTGACGTTGGCCGTCACGGTCTGGGGGTCGTATTCGGCGAATTGACCCAGGGTCGCATTGCTGAACTCGATGGTGTCCAGCCATTCGTACTGGACTTCCAGGGCGATCCAGCTCATCAGCCGGTAGCCCAGCCTCGCGCTGGCACCCTTTGAGTCGCTTACCTGGGCGAGTTCCGAGGGGAGGCCCCCGTAACTCAGCACTTCCTCCTGGAAGAGGGTTGCGGAATAGACACCGCTGACGCCGACGTAGAAGCCGCGTTCGTCGAAGCCCTCGGCGGTCGCCGTGCTGGTCGCGAGCAGACCGGCGAGTGTGCTCGCCAGGATAAGGAGAAAGCGATGGGTGAAGGAGCGCATGATGAACCTCTTTTCGTTCTGTGGCCGCGAGTGGCCTGTCTGGGGGGGTGATCGGCCAGAACTTGCCTCGACTGGACCCCAAAATGTCTTCGGATCGGGTCTTGTTGCAAAGGGCTTGCAGATTTCGGTCATGATTGAGAATTCCGCCGGAAGAGCGGGGGACAATCGCCTGGAGATCGGGGTTCGGCGCGCGCGGAGCCGGGAAAATCACGTATTCTTCGCCCAGGCCAGACCGGGCCAGCGAGGGCCGAACGTGAAGTTGATGATCCAGATCCCGTGTCTCGACGAAGAGTCCACGCTCCCCGCGACCCTGGGCGATCTCCCCCGGCAATTGGAGGGGATCGATTGCATCGAGGTCCTCGTCATCGACGACGGCAGCCGCGATCGGACCTCCGAGGTGGCTCGGGAGCACGGCGCCGATCACGTTTTGCGTTTCGCGGCGAATCGGGGTCTGGGAAACGCCTTCGCGGCGGGCATGGATTTTTGCCTGCGCGAGGGGGCGGACATCATCGTGAACACCGATGGTGATAATCAATATTGCGGAGCGGATATCGCCGAGCTCGTGCGACCCATCCTGGAAGGGCGGGCGGAGTTGGTGATCGGCGACCGACGACCGGGCGAGATCGAACATTTTTCGGCGACCAAGAAACGTCTCCAGATATTGGGCAGCCGAACCGTGAGCCGCCTGGCCAATTTGACGGTGCCCGACGTAGCCAGCGGTTTCAAAGCCTACTCCCGGGAGGCGGCTTCGCGGATCAACACCTTTGCGGAGTTCGATCACACGGTGGATCACGTCATCCAGGCGGGGCGCCAGCGCATTCCCACCCTCAGTGTGCCGATTCGGACCAACGATCAACTGCGGCCCTCCCGGCTCTTTTCGAGCGTGGGTGAATTTATCTCCCGTTCACTGGGCGTGATGGTGCGGGTGTATTCGTCCTATGGGGCCATGAAGGTTTTTGCCGCCGTGGGCAGTGTGGTGATGACTGCGGGCGTTCTGCTCGGCCTGCGTTTCGTGTACTTCTTTTTCTTCACAGACCATCACTCGCTGCATGTTCAATCGCTGATCCTGGCGGCCATCCTGATGCTTGCGGGTTTCCAAATGCTTTTGACCGGCATCGTGGCCGATCTCATCAATGGCAGTCGCAGCTTGCTGGAAGACGTTTCCTACCGTTTGCGGAGGCTCGAGGGCGATGCCCTGGGCGGGGCAGGGGATGGCCAGGAGGAAGCGGGCTCGCCCCGCTCGTGATCGAGGAGACCATGGCCGATTCTGTGTTGCGCGAAGAGCGCGAGGGTGCGGTGGCGGTACTGACCTTGAATCGCCCCGATTCCATGAACGCGCTCTCCCGGGAACTGCGCGATGCCCTGGCCCGGGCTTTTCGTTCCCTGGAGTCCGATGGCGAGATTCGCGTCGTGGTGGTCACCGGAGAAGGGCGTGCGTTTTGCGCGGGCTATGACCTGAAGGAACTCGCTGCAGGCGGCGAGGGAAGCACCGCGGATTCCGCGGCCAGCGATCTCGAGGAGGCCATGGCGGCTTTCAGTGGCCCGATCGTTGGCGCTGTCAACGGCCACGCCATCACGGGCGGGTTCGAACTTGCCCTGGCGTGCGATGTGCTGATTGCTTCCGAGCGCGCGCGCTTTGCGGATACCCACGCCCGGGTGGGCATACTTCCGGGTTGGGGTCTCAGCCAGATACTTCCGCGCCTGATCGGGGTTTCCCGCGCCAAGGAGATCTCCTTTTCGGGAAATTTCATTGATGCCGACCAGGCCCTGGCCTGGGGGCTGGTGAACCGCGTAGTGCCCCACGAAGAATTGCTTCCCCATTGCCGCGATCTGGCGGGTGATATGGCGTCCTGCATCCCGGAGGTCCTGCGATCCTATAAGCGGCTCATCGACGAGGGATTGCGCATGCCCCTGGGGCCGGCCCTCGCCATGGAAAAAGAGCGGGCCATCGCATCGGCGGCGGCAACGGGGGCAGGAGACGTGGCGTCTCGCCGCGGGGATGTCCTGGCCCGAGGACGCTCGGAAGATCGCTGAACCCGGGTGTGCCGCCCCCGTGCGGCTGGCTAAAGTCTGCTCATGCCCGATTTCGACTACGCGCTCTCGCCCGTTGAAGTTTCGCCGGATCTCTGCGCGGCGCACCGGGCGGCCTGGAGCCGGATAGCTTCGCCGGGTTCGTGGTGGACCGGGGCCCAGCGCGTGGAGGCCGCCCGTCTGGCCCGGGTTGCCCGTGCTGGGCGCAACGAGCCGCCCTGGCATCGCGAAACTCCGGTTTCGGATCCGGACCTGCTTCCCGAGCGCGCTGTGAATCTGATTTGCCGGGTCGCGGTGGATGTTCATATTCTCGATCGGGTGTGGGCGGAGGCAGCTGTGGCCGAACTCGGCGATGCGGCCTACGTGGAACTCTGCGCGGTGGCGGTTTGCGTGATCGCGGTAGATGCCTTTGCCGAAGCGTTGGGGGTGGAAGCCGAACCCCTTCCCGAAGCGAAGCCGGGCGAGCCCGATGGCGTGCGTCCCGAGGGCATGGTGGATGCCGGGGCATTCGTCCCCATGGCGGACAATGCCGCCGGGCCCAATGTGGGCCGCGCCCTGAGCCTTGCTCCAGCGGATAACGCCATGTTCTTCGGCCTGGTGGGAAGCATGTACGCGTTGTCGAATTTCACGGAATTGGTCTGGGAGGAGGGCCCGCTTTCGCGCCCCCAGGTTGAGTTGGTGGCGGCTCGGGTCTCGGCCATCAACGAATGCTTCTACTGAACGACCTCCCACGTGATGCTGCTCCGTGTGAGCAGCAAGGCGATTGGTGAGGAAGCCGAGCTTGGCGGTACCGTGGGCATGGGGGATGCTGCGGTGCCTCACGGCGCCGCATTGATCGCCTACGCCGAGGCGGCAACTCGGGGAAGCGATGATCTCGCCCAGGCCCGGGAGGCCTTGCAGGCGGCCGTGGGAGACGACGGGCTGGTTCGCGCGGCGGCGACGGTGGGCATCTTCAACGGCCTGGTTCGGGTGGCCGACAGCATTGGGATTCCCCTGGACGAGGGCACCCGCGCGGCATCGGGGGGCTTTCGAGAACGCTTGGGGCTGAACGAATTTTCCGGCGCGAGCAACACGGATCTGATGAGCCCCGCTGAGCCGCCGAAAGAGCGCGGGGTGCCGGAACTCTTCGGGGACTGAGGCGCGTCAGCTTTCCGGAGCCGGGGGCAAGGGCATCCAATCGTTCACCGGGACGTCGGCGGGCGTGGTGATCCGGGTGCCCGACTTCGCGCAGTGAAAAACCATGGCGGCGCGGATGCCCTGGCTCTCGTTGTCCTTTGAGCTGTGCAT
>JAAZXM010000001.1 GCA_014240165.1 Myxococcales bacterium
CCGTACGATCGGTCCACGGCTTCGGGTTCATGCGGGCTCCGTCGAAGTCGCTGTCCGGCCCTTGCCCGACGCCACTTCACGCGAGAGCCGGGTGAAGTCCGCACCGGTGGGGTCCTGGAAAAGCCGCAGGCCGAATTCCGGCACCATGGCGAAGATGTGATCGAAAATGTCGGATTGGATCCCCTCGTAGCGTGTCCAATCCTGGTCGTTGCTGAAGCAATAGATCTCGATGGGAAGCCCGCTGGCGGAGGGAGCCAACTGGCGAACGATCAACGTATACCCGGCTTCGTGAATCTTCGGGTGGGCCTTGAGGTAGGCGACCACGTAGGCGCGAAAGGTTCCGACATTGGTGAGTCGCCGGATGTCGGCGTTGATCTCGGGGTTGCGGCTCCCCTCGGCGTTGTGCTCGGCGATGTCCGCCGATTTCTCGGCGAGATAGGTGTGCAAGAGCGCCCATCGCTCCAGGCGACCCACCTCGCCTTCGTTCAGAAAGCGAATGCTGTTCAGATCAAGATTGAGGGCCCGCTTGATCCTGCGTCCCCCCGAGTCCGACATCCCGCGCCAGTTCTTGAACGATTCGCCGATGAATTTGTAGGTGGGAACCGTGGAAATCGTCTTATCCCAGTTCTGCACCTTCACGGTATGCAGGGCCACGTCGATCACGTCGCCGTCGACGCCGGCCTGGGGCATCTCGATCCAATCCCCCAGCTGGATCATGTCGTTGCTGGCGATCTGGACGCTCGCCACCAGGGAGAGGATCGTGTCCTTGAAGACCAGCAGCAGAACCGCGGCCAGGGCGCCGATACCCGAAACGAAGATCCAGGGCGATTTATCAAGCAGGGTGGCGACGATGGCCAGGGCCGCCATCGCGTAGATCACGATATTGACCACCTGCAAATAGCCCTTGATCGGGCGTTGGCGGTATTTCTCGGTCTGGGAGTAGATGATGTTGAGAGCGTTCAGCGCGGACGAAGCCGCCAGGGCCGTCGCCAGCACCACCCCCGACACCGCCAGCCGGCGCACCAGGGAATCCACGTCGTCGTCGAGGTTCGGAATCACCTCCACGCCGAAATAGATCGTGAGGGCCGGGGCGATATTGGCGAGCTTTCTGAAAACTCGGGCGCTGGCGAAAGCGTCGTCCCAGGTATTGCTGCTACGGGCTGCCGCCCGGCGCATCGCGGCCACCAGAATCCAATTCGTGATGGCGTAGACGACCCAACTGACGACGCCCAGCCCGACCAGATAGGCGGCGGTTCTCGCAGGCTCGCTGCTCAACCATTCGGCCATGCCCGCTTTCCTCCTCCACTTCACGCGCGTCCGGGAGGCGCGCGGGGACTCGCGCGAGAGCTTATCCGATCCTTGCCCGGCTGCCTGCTTGGGCGTCGGGTTGGGCGACTGCTTGGGCGACGCTGCCCGGCAGGCCCGTGCCCGCGGCCGCTAGGCGCGACTCGGGCGCCGGGTTATGCTCATGGGCTCATCGCCGCGCCCCTGGTTGCGGTAGCCCCTCGCATAAAAGTGCAGAAAGTTCATGGAACTCGACCATATCCACATCAAGGGCGCCCGGGAGCACAACCTCAAGAACGTCACTGTCCGCATCCCGAAGAAAAAACTCGTGGTGATGACCGGCGTATCCGGTTCGGGCAAATCATCCCTCGCCTTCGACACCCTCTATGCCGAGGGGCAACGCCGTTACGTGGAGTCGCTGTCCGCCTATGCGCGGCAATTTCTCGGCCAGATGGAAAAGCCGCGCTACGAAACCATTCGCGGCCTCTCCCCCACGATCTCCATCGAGCAGAAGACCACGGGCAACAACCCGCGCTCGACGGTGGGCACCATCACGGAGATCTCCGACTATCTGCGGGTTCTCTATGCCCGGGTGGGGGTGCAGCACTGCCATCAATGCGGCGCCCGGGTTGCGGGCCAGAGTGCCGAGCAGATCGCCCGGGAAATTCTCTCGGCACCCGTCGGCAGCCGGCTCAGCCTGCTCGCCCCCCTGCTGGTCAACCGCAAGGGCGAGTTTCGCGAACTCCTCGCCGAGGCACGCCGGGCGGGCTGGACCCGCCTGCGCGTGGACGGCGAGGTGGTAGAAAGCGAAGAGGTCGAGAGCCTCGACAAGCGGCGCAAACACACGGTGGAAGCCGTCATCGACCGCATCGTCACGGGCCCTCGCGTCCGCGGGCGGGTCACCGATTCGGTGGAGACCGCGCTGCGAATCGGCGAAGGCACCCTCATCGTTCACGACGGCAAGCGCGACCGCACCTTCACCGAAAGCGCGGCGTGCTCGCGCTGCCGAATTTCGTTCCCGGAACTCACCCCCCAGGCCTTTTCATTCAACTCGCCCCAGGGCATGTGTGACGATTGCAACGGGCTGGGGACGCGCTTCGAATTCGACCGCGACCTCGTGGTGCCAGACGAAACCCTGAGCATCGAGGAGGGCGCCGTCCGACCCTGGGGCGAGAAGACATCCGAGAAAACCGGCTGGGGGGCCAACTACCGGCGCCAGTTGATGGAGCAACTCGGGATCAATGCCGATCGGCCCTGGCATAAGCTGCCCCAGAAAAAACGCGACATCCTGCTCCACGGGACCGATACCCGGAAATTCAAGATCGCCTGGGAGAACCGCTCGGGCAAAGGCCATTTCGACGTCACCTGGGAGGGCGTACTTCCCCGGCTGCTACGCCGCTTCAAGGAAACCCGCAGCGAGGGCATGAAGCGCTGGTACAGTCAATTCATCGCCAACACACGCTGCACCACCTGCGATGGTCAGCGCCTGCGCGCGGAAAGCGCGGCCGTGCGCATGGGCGGCCGGAGCATCGTCGAGGTCTCGGCGCTCACCGTCACCGAGACCCACGCCTTCTTCGGCGAGCTTGCACTCCAGGGCGCAGACCGCGAGATCGCCGCAGAAGTTCTGAAGGAGATCCGCGGCCGGCTCAGCTTTCTCGAAGCCGTGGGTCTTGGCTACCTCTCTCTGGACCGCGCGGGGCCGAGCCTGTCGGGAGGCGAGTCCCAACGCATTCGGCTGGCGAGCCAGGTGGGCTCGGAACTCACCGGCGTGATCTATATCCTCGACGAACCCTCGATTGGCTTGCATCAGCGCGACAACCGGCGCCTGCTCGACACCCTGATCCGAATGCGCGACGTGGGCAATACCGTCGTGGTAGTGGAGCACGACGAGGAGACGATTCGCAGCGCCGACCACGTGCTCGATTTCGGTCCGGCGGCGGGTGTGCTGGGCGGCGAAATCATCCATGCGGGTACGCCCAAGAGCCTGGAGCGCAATCGCAAATCTCTCACCGGCGCCTACCTCTCGGGTCGACGAAAGATCGAAGTGCCCGCCGAGCGCCGCACCGCGACCGGGGCGATCAAGATTCTCGGCGCCCGGGAGAACAACCTGCGCGATGTAGACGTGGAAATTCCCCTGGGCGTGATGACCGCCATCACGGGGGTTTCCGGCGCGGGCAAATCCTCCCTGGTCAACGCCATCCTCTACCCCGCCCTGGCGCGCAAACTCCACGCCTCCACCCGCCGGGTGGGCGCCCATCGCCGCATCTCCGGGCTCGGCAGCCTCGACAAGGTGATCGATATCGACCAGCGACCCATCGGCCGCACGCCGCGCAGCAACCCCGTCACCTACATCAAGGTCTTCGACGAGATTCGCCGCTTCTTTTCCCAACTGCCCGAATCCCGGATCAATGGCTACAAACCCGGCCGCTTCTCATTCAATCTCAAAGGCGGGCGCTGCGAGAGCTGCGAGGGCGATGGCGTCCGCAAGATCGAGATGCATTTCCTGGCCGATGTCTTCGTGCGCTGCGAGGAGTGCCAGGGAAAGCGCTTCAACGAGGCCACGCTCCGGGTCCGCTACAAGGGGCTTTCGATTGCCGACGTGCTCGCCCTCACCGTGCGCGAAGCCCTGGAGGTTTTCGCCCATCACCCGAAAGTTGCCGGCCCGCTTTCCATGCTCGAGCGCGTGGGCCTGGACTACGTCCATTTGGGCCAGCCCTCCCCCACGCTCTCCGGCGGCGAAGCCCAGCGCATCAAACTGGCCCGGGAATTGTCGAAGCGCGCCACCGGCCGCACCCTCTACATCCTGGACGAGCCCACCACCGGGCTCCACTTCGAGGATGTCCGCAAATTGCTCGAAGTCCTCAATCAACTGGTGGATACGGGCAACTCGGTGTTGGTCATCGAGCACAATCTCGACGTGATCAAGACCTCCGATTGGATCATCGACCTGGGGCCGGATGGCGGACCCGGGGGCGGCGAGATCATCGCCGAGGGAACCCCCGAGGATATTCGGCGCCAGCGCGCGTCCCCCACCGGTCGCTACCTCGCCGGCTTGCTGGGCCCGCAGAAACGTCGCGCTGCCGCGCGAGGCGGCGCGCAAAAAAAGAAGAAGAAGGCCGCGGCCAGCAAGCGGCCGAAGAAGAAGGCCGCGCGCAAGGCCGCATCGAAAAAGGCCCGCCGCTAAGGGCGCATCACGAAGCCTCGGGCGTCGCCGCGGCCCACTCGAGGATCGACCCGTTGAGCTCCCGGGGATACGCGTGGGAGAGGTCGCCGATTTCGATGAGTTCGACCTCGGCCCCCGCTTCCTCGAGTGCACCCGCCCCGCCTGCCCGGCCTACGCCAGAGCGCCGTGGATCCAACGAATCCGCACCCCGGAAGCCCGTTCGAGATTCCCCTTGGCAAGATTCCCGGGGTGGAGCACCGCGGCCACTGGCGCCAGCGCGGTGAACGCGGATGCCTCGGCCAGGCCGTGGAGCAGCGAATAGGTGCCCCCATCGGAGAGTCCCGTGAGCAAGCGGCAGCGTGGGTCAACGTTCCACCGGTCCTCCACGTAATCCAGCATGGAGCCCAGCGCCGGACCATCGAGATCGCGGCCCATCAATGACCAGGTGGTCTCGCGAGAAGTCGGCGCCAGCAGCAGCCAACCCCGGGTGCGCGCCTCCCGCAGCCAGGTCCAAAGAAAATCTCCGCCGTGCCCAAAGCCCCCATGAAGCGCGACCACCAGGGGCCACGCCCGGCTCTCGTCGTAGTCCTCGGGCACGTAAAAGCTGAACCCCCCACGCGCTTCGGGATCGTTGCTGGCATTGAAAATCCCGGTCCGACCCGGCGCTGGGGACAGGGAGCTCAACGCCTGGCGGCGCGCTTCGGCGCCGGGCTCGAGAAAAAAACGGCCAAAGGCCGGCGCCACCGGGCAAAGCGGGTAAAGGGCCGCCTGGGCACGACAATGCGCACGCATCGCCTGCATCAAGCTGGCCACACCCGCATCCAGGCCCTGGGCTTCCGCCTCGACCTCGGCTTCCCCAAGGAAGAGTTCCGCCGCTCGGAGTGCATGGCCCGCCGCTTTCAGCAGCGCTGCTGCGACGGGCTCGCGTTCGGCCGAATAGGTTTGCGCCGATGCCCGGCTCAGCGCTTCGGCCAATCGATCCCGGGCCGGAGCCGCGCTCTGGCGTAGGCCGGGCAGGCGGGGCGGGTGCAACTCGCGCTGGATCTTCTCGAAAACCACCAGCATCCCGAGTAAGGCGGGGCCCAAATGCCCTACGGCTTCCAGAAAGGGGCCATCGCGCCCAGCACGCTCGTGATCCGTCACCCGGGAACGCTAACCCAAAGCACCCAAGCGGACCGAGTCGTATCTCTTTCGCTGGATGGCTGCCTCAGGCTTGTGGGGTATGCTCTGCGCCCATTAACGACCCCAATCCTCTTCTTCCTCGACCGGACCCTCAGGTACCGAGCGAGCCCGAAAGGAACCGCGATGAAATCCTGCATCCGAGCCGAAGCGATCGCACGAAGGATCGGCCTCACGCTCGCCGCCTGCCTGCTCCTGGCCACATTCGTGACCGGCGAAGCGCTGGCCAAGGCCCCCAAGACCGAAGACGAGAAGACCCTTTATTTCATCGGCATAGTGATCAGCAGTCAGCCCCCCTTCTCGACGCTCAAGCCCGAAGAAATCAACATGGTTGCCCAGGGGCTGAAGGATTCCCTGGCGGGTGAAACCATCGAGATCGACGCCACCGAATATGGCCAGAAGGTCCAAACCTTCGTCCAGACGCGGATGGAAGAGCAGATCGCCACGCAGAAGGCGGCCGGAGAAGCCTACCTGGCCAAGATGGCGGCCGCGGACGGAGCGAAGAAGACCGAATCGGGCTTGATCTACATTGAGAACGACGCGGGCGAAGGCGATTCCCCCAACCCCACCGACACCGTGAAGGTTCACTATCACGGCACCCTCTCGGACGGCACGGTCTTCGACAGCTCGGTGGAACGCGGGCAGCCCGCCGAGTTCCCCCTGAACCGGGTCATCCCCTGCTGGACCGAGGGCGTAGCCATGATGAAACCCGGCGGCAAAGCGCAACTCATCTGCCCCGCAGACATCGCGTATGGGGATCGCGGCGCACCGCCCACGATTCCCGGTGGCGCCACCCTGACCTTCGAAGTGGAATTGCTGGAGGTCATGCCCGCCCCCGCCACCCCCTAACCGGGGTGATTCATTCTTCGGCTTCCGCCGGGGCCGGGCCCATGCGCGCCTCGAAGCGCGCGTTGGCATCGCGCAGCGCCTTCTCTGGGTCAGCCCCGAGCTGGCGGGCCAAGGCGACGCTGGCGAAGAGCAACTCGCCCAGGGCCTCGGCGGTTTCCGGACCGGGCTCCAGGGGCAATGCTTCCAGCCGGCGGGCGACCGCCGCCCGCGCATCCCCGGGCGAAGGGGTTGCCTCGTCCGCGGCACCCTCGGCCCGCGCCAGGAGTTTGGCGGCCCGCATCAACCCGGGCAGAGCCGCGGGCACCCCGGCAAAGGGGTCCGGGGATTCTCGGCGCCGGGCGGCCCGAGCTTCTCGCTCCCGCGCCTTCTCGGCTTCCCAGGTCTGCCGCACTTCGTCGGGAGAACGCGCCGAGCCGTCCCCGAAAACATGGGGGTGCCGGCGCACGAGTTTTTCCGCGATCCCCGTCGCCACCTGCTCGAAATCGAAGTGGCCGGCCTCGGACGCCATCTGGGCGTGATAGACCACCTGGAGAAGCAGATCGCCCAATTCGCCCTGGAGGTCTTCCATGTCGCCGCGACGAATGGCGTCGTCGACCTCGTAGGCTTCTTCGAGGGTGTAGGGCGCGATGCTGGCAAAATCCTGCTCGAGGTCCCAGGGACAGCCCCGTTCGGGATCGCGCAACCTCGCCATGATCCCAAGCAATTTCTCGATGGCGCTCACAACACCCCGGTCCGCGCGGAGGACTGGGCCCGGACGCCGAAGGCGGGTAGCATGACTGGCTTCCGCATTCCGACCCTTCCCTGCCCCCGAGCACGCCCAGGCCACCCGGCGGGCGATGAGGAAACACGCGCCATGGTAGCAAGCCAGAACGAAACCCCCGCCGGCCTCACCGGTCGCCAACGCCGGCACCTGCGCGGCCTGGCGAATCCGCGCAAGCCCCTGGTCCACGTCGGCGAAGCCGGCGTCTCCGAGGCGGTGATCCGCGCCCTGGACAGCGCACTCGAGGGGCACGAACTCGTCAAGGTCAAACTCCAGCAACCCGAGGACAAGAAAGCGGATGCTGCCCTACTCGCCGAGAAAAGCGGAGCCGAACTCTGCGGCCTGGTGGGGCATACGGTGATCCTCTACCGAAGGCGCCAGGAAGACCCGCGCATCGAACTCCCGAGCCTCGCTTAGGCCAGGGCGCCCGCCCGGGGCTCGCGGCTACCAGCCGCGCAGGTCCACGGGCCATTCGTCCACCACCCGCTCTCCCTCGATCACGTGGAAACGCGCGTGGTAGGCGACCGTGGGGTCTACATGGGCGGGCACCACGCGAATGCGGTCGCCCACCTTCACGGGCGCTTCCGGGGCGAAGGTCAGGTGCTCGTCGGAGCAGAACCAAATCCGGGCGCCGTCGACATGGGGGTTGCCATGGTCCATCCCCAGGGCCTTGAGCCCGCAATCCGCCACCGCGAAGCCGTCGCCCACGGAGATCACCGTGGCCAGGACCCAGAAGGCCTGGACGAAGGGCAACCCCAACTTCGCGTAGGCGGTATCCATCAGAACGTAGGATCCCGCCTGGATCTCACTCGCGTAGACATTGCAATCGAAGGTGCCCGTACCGCCGGCGGAGATGATCTCACCCCCGACCTGTTCGTGGGCCTCGCGGAGCAGCGCCATACTCGCCGTACAAGCGGCCTCGCGCTCGCCCCTCTCCTCGACGCCCATGATATGGCCCTCGTAGCCCATCACGCCGCGAACGCCGAGCCCCTGGCGACGCGCCAGGTCCGCCAAGGCCCCCGCCGCCTCGGGCTTACACCCGCAGCGCGGCAGGCCCACGTTGACGTCGATCAGAACCTCCTTCACCCCGCCCCGAGCCGCCGCCTCCACCGTGGTTTCGGAATCCACAGCCAACGTGATCCGGGCATCCAGGGCGCCAAGGCGACTCGCATCGACGACCTCGTTGGCGAGCAGCAAATCCTCGCCCAGCCCTGCCGCCGCCATGCCCTCCATCTCGCGCACCGTCGCGCAGCAGAAAAGCGCGTGGCCTGCGTCGCGTTGACGCGCGGCGATGGCGGTGCATTTATGGGCCTTGACGTGCGGACGAAGGCGCGGCCCGGGCAGCGCCGCGTGCATGGCGCCGATATTGGCGTCCAGCGCTTCCGGATCCAGGAGCAGCGCGGGCGTCTGCAAATAATGCAGGGTGGTCATGCGCTTCAGACCGCGGGCCAGGAGCCAAAGCAATCGGTATGGCGCTCGAAGGCGCGCGCCACCTGGAGCACGAGATCGTCGCAATGACGAGGGCCCACGATCTGCAACCCGACGGGAAGGCCCGCTGCGGAAAGCCCCGCGCGCACGGTGGCGGCGGGGTGCCAGGAAAGATTGAAGGGCATGGTGAACGAGCCGTAGTTGGCCGCCGGTTGAGGGCGGCCTTCGAGTTCGGACAGGAAGGGCCCCCGGGCGGGCGGCGCATCGTAGGGGACCGTCGGCGTGAGCAGAACGTCGTAGCGCTCGAAAACATCGGCACAGAAGCGGTTGATCTCGCTGCGCAGCCGGCGCATCTGGCCCCAGCGTTCCGGAGTCATGCGCGACCCCGCCTTCACGCCACCGATGAACGAGCGGCCGAACTCCTCCTCGTGCTCGGGCAAAAGGGTGTGCAGTTGGGCCAACATTTCCCAGGCCCCGCTCATCCCCCAGGCGCCGCCGGGCTCGGGAAGCCCGGTGTCCAGAGCCTCGAGGGAAATGCCCATCTCGGGCAGCAGGCCCGCCGCCGCTTCGGCGATCTCCGCCACGTCGGATTGCACCACCGCGTAGCCCAGGTCCGGCGAGTAGGCGGCCCGCAGCCCATCCGGCAGGTCATCGAGCACCGCCCGGTAGGAAAGGTCCTGTGCGGGCAGGGAGTTGGGGTCCAGGGGATGCGGCCCCGCGGCCACATCCAAATGAAGGGCGGCATCGGCCACGCTCCGGGTCAGGGGGCCGTGAACCGAGGTGTCGTCCATCACCCAAAGAGCGTGGGGGCCGTGGGGAATCCGCCCATAGCTGACCTTGAGACCGAAACAGCCCGTCACCGAGGCGGGAATCCGGACCGAACCGCCGCCATCGCTGGCCGTGGCCAGGGACACCACGCCCCCGGCGATGCCCGCCGCGGAGCCGCCGCTCGAGCCCCCCGGCGTTCGGTCGAGGTCCCATGGATTGCGCGATTCACCGAAGAGCAGGTTCTTGGAAATCGCGGTGTAGCCGAACTCCGGGGTATTGGTCTTGCCCACCACGATGGCTCCGGCCCCACGCAGCCGTTCGGTCTGCAGCGAATCGCGGGTGGCGAGATTGTCCTTGAAGGGAATCGAGCCATAACTCGTCACCATCCCCTCGGCATCTTCAAGATCCTTCACGCCGAGAGGGATACCTTCCAGGGCGCGTCCATTCCCTTTGGCGAAGCGGGCGTCGGCGCTTCGCGCCTCGGCGAGAAGAACTTCTTCGTCACGAAGGCTCGTGAAGCAGTTCAAGCTGGATTGGGTTTCCCCGATCCGCCGCAGGGTCTCGCGCATCAACTCCTCGGCGGAAAATTTCCGTGCCACCAGATCGGCACTCAGATCAGTGACTGAACGTTGCAGCCATTCACTCATGATGTCTCCCTCGTCTCGTGGGGCGATGCGTGAGCGGAGCACGACAAGCCCGGAGCCAGAAGAGCCCGGGCCCCGCCGTGGCGATCAGAAATGGCACATGGCACCCAGGCGAATCATCCCAATCCCTGAAATCGAATTGCTATTGCTCGCGTAATAGTTCGCATCCATGAAAGTGCCCCAATGCTTGCTGATCATCACTTCCATGCCAGCGCCAAAACGGAAGAGGAAAACCGTTTCACTCAGTGAACTCCCGAACTGGTTCGAAGCGCGGAAACTCTGCTCGGAGATCCCGCTCCCGACGCCAAACGCCAGGTAGGGCTGAATCCAGCCCGGCACATGCCGTGAGGTCAAGACGAAGGGGTAGAATTTCGCAGCCCCGCCCACCGAGAGAAGCGAGGCATCACCGTTCACCGCCCCACCCTGGACAACATCACCGGCGCCCAACCACATCACTTCGATGTCGGCACCGATCCACCCGTTGAAGCGATAGCCCGCCGTAAACGAGAAGCCGATCATGGAGCCATCCGCCGAGCCCACGGCGCTCGGGCCGCCCATATTATTCCAGCCGATGGGCATGGCGAATTGGCCGTAAAAACCCTGGGCATCGTTGTAGGTCTGTGCCCGGGCGGCCTGGGGCGCCGCCCCCAGGAAGAGGCTCAGCGCCCCAATCAGGAGAATCAAATTCTTCAAGGATTCAGAGCCTTTCTGCTGGTTTTCTTGATGAAGTTTCGAGCCTTGGAGAGAGGCCCCGAACCCCGGGCAGCCCGCCTGAGCCCGGCCGGGGGTACGACTCATCTCGCCCCGGGCTCGGACTCGATGCCCCTGTCAGAGATAGGTGAGCCAATCGGCATATTGCTTATCGCGCGCTTCGACGATGTCGAAGAAGGCGGCCTGCAACTCGCCCGTGATGGGACCTCGCTTGCCCGACCCGATCGTGCGGTGGTCGATCTCTCGAATCGGTGTCACCTCGGCGGCGGTCCCCGTCAAGAAGATTTCGTCGGCGATGTAGAGATCATCACGGGTAATGGTTGCCTCTTCGACATCCATCCCGCGATTGCGCGCCAACTCGATCACCGTCGCCCGGGTGATACCGTCGAGAATCGTTCCCAGGGGCGGAGTCCTGATCTTGCCCCCCCGAACGACAAAGATGTTTTCGCCGGAGCACTCGGAAACGAAACCCTGGGTATCCAACATGATGGCTTCGTCGTAGCCGTCGAGCAGGGCTTCACGCTTGGCGAGAATCGAGTTGACATAGTCGCCGCAGGTTTTCCCATTGGTCATCTTGGCGTTGACGTGGTGCCGGGCAAAGGTGGAAACCTTGGCGCGAATTCCCTGGGCCATGCCCTCTTCGCCAAGATATTTGCCCCACTCCCATGCGATCACCGCCACGCGAATGGCGTTGTCCCCAGGGTTGAGACCCATGGCCCCATCGCCAATGAAAACCAAGGGCCGGATATAGCCTTCGCTCAAGTTGTTCCGCCGCAGGCATTCGAGGACCACATCATTGAGGTGCTCGCGCTTGAAGGGAACCTCGAGCAGGTTGATCTGTGCGGAGTCGTAGAGCCGGCGCATGTGTTCGGGCAGCCGAAAGACGGCCGATCGATCATCGGCTGTTCGATAACAACGAATCCCTTCGAAGACGCCGAGGCCATAGTGCAGGCTATGGGTGAGCACATGAACCCGTGCTTCATCCCAGGCCACGAACTCGCCATCGAGCCAGATCGTCTCGCCCGTCACACCGCGAGCCGCGTCCACACCCATACACCGTTCTCCTCTAGTTCGGCCGGGCAGGCGCATGCACGCGCGGAAGGGCCCGTGGCCGGACGTCCCAGTTTGACCGTCTGGGGCCTTCGTTGCAACGGCAGTCAAAGCCTCAGGAAAGGGAATCGAAGAGAGCCGCGATCCCGTCCCGGGTGGGCGGCCGGAGCAGGCCTTCCTCGGTAATCAGGGCGCTCACCAGGCCCACAGGGGTGATATCGAAGGCGGGCTGGCGCACCCCCACCGCATCCGGGAGCAGGATCCGGTCCCCGATCCGGGCCACTTCGTCCCGGCCCCGGATTTCGATGGGAATCGCCGAGCCATCGGCGACCTTCAGGTCGATGGTGGAAAGCGGAGCGGCCACGTAGAAGGGGATTTCGTGGGCGCGGGCCAGAACCGCCAGGGCGTAGGTGCCAATCTTATTGGCCACATCGCCATTGGCCGCGATCCGGTCGGCCCCCACCACCACCAGGTCGACCTCGCCTCGCCGCATCAGGTCGCCCGCCATATTGTCGGTACAGACCTCCACGGGAATCCCGTCCCTGGAAAGTTCCCACGCCGTCAGGCGAGCGCCCTGGAGCAAGGGGCGAGTTTCATCGGCCAATACCTGAACCCGGCGACCCGACTCCACCGCGGCACGCACCACCCCCAGAGCCGTTCCGTAGCCGCCCGTCGCCAGGGCGCCGGCGTTGCAATGGGTCAGCACCCGGGCATCGTCGGGGACGAGTTCCGCTCCGGCCAGCCCGATCCGCCGACAGGTCAATTTATCCGCCTCGAGAATCGCCTCGGCCTCGGCAACAAGTCCCGCCCGGAAAGAATCCACCGATGCGCCTTCCTCCTCGGCCAATCGGTTCAGGACCGCGCGCATGCGCTCCAGGGCCCAGAAGAGATTGACCGCCGTGGGCCGAGTCCTCTCGAGCCTGGGAATCACATTCGTCTCGAGGTCGCGCACCAGATCAACGATTTCCGTGGCCGCGCTGCGGGCCGCCCCCAAGGCAACCCCCATGGCGGCGGCGCAACCGATGGCCGGCGCTCCGCGAATCGCCAGGGTCTCGATGGCCTCGGCGAGTTCGTCCACCTCGCGAAGCAGGAGATAACATTCCTCGCCGGGCAATTGACGCTGGTCGAGAAGTTCGACGGCTCCGGCTCGCCAGCGGAGGGTGAACCAGCCGGCTTCGGTCCCGGGCTCAGTCTCCGCCACGGATCATTTCCAAGAGCCGCTTTCGCACCTCCGCCGGGTTGGCTTTGCCTTGAGCCGCCTTCATGACCTGGCCCATGAGGAAATTCAGCGGTTTGTCATCGCCCTCGCGGACGCTCTCCACTGCGGCAGCGTTGGCCTCGATCACCTGGCTAGCCCAGCCGTCGATGAGACCCGTATCGGAAACCGCTTCGAGCCCGCGCTCCTGGATCAGCGCCTCGGGGTCACCACCCCGCTCCACGAGTTCCGGCAATAGATCCCGCGCACTCTTGGCCGTCACGCGACCTTCCTCCACCAGACGAATCAGGCTCGCCAGGGTCTCGGCCTCCAGGGCAGAATCCTCGACCTCGAGATTTCGCTCGTTCAACTCCTGACGCAGATCGCGAGCGATCCAATTCGCTGCGGCCTTGGCCGAGCCACAGGCCTCGGCGCAGCGCTCGAAGAAATCCGCCAGGCTGCGGCTCCCCACCAGGATCTGAGTGGCTTCGGCCGCCAGGTTGTATTGCTCCCGGAAGCGTTCGAGCTTCTCTTCGGGAAGCTCCGGAAGCTCGGCACGAACGGCCTGGATCCGCGCTTCGTCGATGAGCAGGGGAATCAGGTCGGGATCGTCGAAATAACGATAATCGTCGGCGTTTTCCTTCAGACGAAGCACCCGGGTACGCCGCCGATCCACGTCGTAGGCCATTGTCGCTTGCTGGATCTCGCCCCCATCATCGAGGATTTCCGACTGGCGCAAGATCTCGGCCCCGATGGCCCCCTCGACATTCGCGAAGGAGTTGAGGTTCTTGATCTCCGTCCGCGTGCCGAATTCGCTGCTGCCGTGCAGCCGCAGGGAAACGTTGGCGTCACAGCGAAATTGCCCCTTCTCCATGTCGGCATCGGAAACCTCGATGTATCGAAGAATCGAACGCAGCGACCGGAGATAAGCCCCGGCTTCGGCCGCCGAGCGAAGGTCCGGTTCGGAAACGATCTCGAGCAGGGGCACGCCTGCCCTATTCAGATCGATATGCGTGCCGTCCGCGCCGGTTACGGCCACATCGTGAATCGATTTTCCGGCGTCCTCCTCCAGGTGGGCTCGGGTCACGCCAATGCGCTTGACCGAAGTAGCCGAGTCGCCCTTCTTCTTGCCCTTTTTGCCCTTCCCCGCTTCGCCCGAGGCCGGAACCTCGATTTCGATCCAGCCATCGCTCACCACCGGCTCCTCGTATTGGGAGATCTGGTAGCCCTTGGGCAGATCGGGATAGAAATAGTTCTTGCGCGAGAAAACCGACCGCGTATTCACCGTGGAATGGGTGGCCAGGCCCAGGCGAATCGCCAAATCGATCACCCGTTCGTTGAGCACCGGAAGCACCCCGGGCATGGCCAGGTCGATGGGATGAACGTCGTGGTTGGGGGCGTCCCCATAGCGCACGGGGGCGGGGCTGAAGAGCTTGGACTCGGTTCGCAGATGCGTATGAACCTCGAGCCCGATCACCACTTCGTATCGTTCAAGGGGGTTCGCCGTCATGGTTTCGCCTCTACGGACTGCCCGCTCATGCCCCGGGCGGCCTTCGCTCGTGATGATCGGTGAGTCGCTGGAAGGCATCCGCCACCCGCAGCAGGGTGGCTTCGTCGAGAGCGCGGCCGAGGAGTTGCATGCCCACCGGCAGGCCGTCGATCTCGCCGCAGGGCAGCGAGATTCCCGGCAAGCCAGCCAGGTTCGCCGAGACCGTATAGATATCACCGAGGTAGAGGCTGACGGGATCGTCGAGCTTGGCCCCGATGGGAAAAGCGACTTCGGGATAGGTGGGCCCGGCGATGACGTCGCAGCGCTCGAAGGCCTGCTCGAAATCTCCGCGCACCAGGGTGCGCACCTGCTGGGCCTTGCGGTAGTACGCGTCGAAATATCCCGCCGAGAGCACGTAGGTCCCCAATAGGATGCGCCGTTTGACCTCGGCGCCGAAACCCTCGGAACGCGAGCGCCGGTACATGGCGTCGAGATCCTCGACGCCTTCGGCACGTCGGCCGTAGCGCGCGCCGTCGTAACGCGCGAGATTGCTCGAGGCCTCGGCAGTGGCCACCAGGTAATAGGTGGAGACCACGTAGGGCGTATGAGGAAGCGTCACCTCCACCACCTTGGCGCCAGCCCGCTCGAGAGTATCTACGCCCTGGCGCACCGCGCTGATGACGGCCGGATCCGCGCCATCGTCGACGAAATATTCTTTGGGCAAGCCGATGGTCAGGCCCGCGACATCTCCGGTGAGCGCCGGTTCGAGAGAGGGCAACGCTTCGGGAAGCGAAGTCGAGTCGCGCGGATCGTGACCCCCGATGGCCTCGAGAACCCATGCGGCCTCGCGGGCGGTGTGGGTGAAGGGACCGATCTGATCCAGGGAAGAGGCGAATGCCACCAGGCCCCAGCGCGAAACCCGGCCATAGGTCGGCTTCATTCCGACGACGCCGCAAAACGAAGCCGGCTGCCGAATGGAGCCCCCCGTATCGCTTCCCAGGGCGAAGCCGGTGATTCCCGCCGCCACCGCCGCCGCCGACCCCCCGGAAGAGCCGCCGCAGGTCCGGGCGGGATCCCAGGGATTGTGCGCGGGCCCGAAGATGGAGTTCTCGGTCGTCGCCCCCATGGCGAATTCGTCCATATTGGCCCGGCCCAGGATGATCGCCCCCGCCGCCTGCAAACGTTCAGCGGCGGCGCCGTCGTAGGGAGAGACGAAGGGCTCGAGAATGCGCGAGGCGCAGGTCGTGGGCTCACCCTGCATGACCATGTTGTCCTTGAGGAGAACCGGGGCCCCTTCCAGGGGCGAACGCGAATCGCCGCCCCGGCGACGGGCGTCCGACTCCGCGGCCTCGGCCAATGCTGCCTCGGCCCGCAAACCGATTACGGCGCCCAAATCCTTGCCGGAATCCTCCGACCGGGCCAGGGCCTCGGTCACCAACTCGACGGAAGAGATCTCGGAGGCTTCAAGAGCCGCCCGCTGCGCCTCGAGACTTTCCACCCTCAGCTCTCCTCCCCGTCGATCACCTTGGGGACCACGAAGGCGCTCGCCTCACGCAGGGGCGCGTTGGCCAGAGCCAGCTCCGGGTCGATGCCGGGGCTGGCCTGATCCGCCCGCATCGGGGTCGCCAGGGGGATCGCATGGGCGGTGGGCTCGATTCCCGCGGTATCCAGGGCCTGGAGCTGATCCACGTGGTCGAGGATGCGACCCAGATCGTGGGTCATGGCCTCGACCTCGTCGTCCGAGAGCGAAAGCCGGGCCAATTCAGCGGTCCGTTCGACATCTTCCCGGGTGATTCGCGACATGGCGCGCAAAGCTAGCACGGACGCCCCGGGGTCCCGTGCGCAGGACGGCCAATGCTCGATTCGATGCGCGGCTGCTTCATTTGCCAAGCACCCGGCCGGGCCCTAGGCTACGTCCCCTATATGACTGAACTTTCTGAACTTTTTTCCGAAGTGGCCGAAGACATCCAGACTTCCATCAAGGAACTCGGCTGGCATACGCCCACCGCGGTCCAGGCCAAGGCGATTCCCCTCATGCGGGGAGGCGGGGACCTCATTGTCCAGGCCCAGACCGGCAGCGGCAAAACCGGCGCATTCGGCATTCCCCTGGTGGAAGGCATCGACACCTCCATCGCCCGCATCCAGGCCCTGGTCATGCTCCCCACCCGGGAACTCGCCAACCAGGTGGCCACGGAACTGATCACCCTGGGTCAGCATCGCGGCGTTCGCGTTCTTCCCGTCTATGGCGGAACGGGCTACTCCGAGCAGGTGGATGCCCTGGAAGCCGGCGTTCACATCATCGTGGGCACACCGGGTCGCATTCTGGACCATCTCGGCAACGGGCGGATGGACCTGCGCGATGTCAGCTCCCTGGTGCTGGACGAGGCGGACGAAATGCTTTCCCTGGGCTTCTGGCCCGATATGCGGGAGATCGCCACCTACCTGCCCGAGAAGCGGCAATCCCATCTCTTCTCGGCGACCATTCCCGAGAAGGTCCGATCCCTGTCCCGGTTCTTTCTCACCGATTCGGAATTCGTCGCGGTGGACGACGGGCTGAGCGCGCCCCAGCAGATCGAGCACTTCTACTATGTCTGTAGTGCGAACGAAAAAGAGGGGCTGCTCGCGCGCGTTCTCGAGTTCGAAGACCCCGAAAGCGCGATCATCTTCTGCAATACCAAGGCGGATGTTCGCTTTATTACGGGCTATCTGAGCAAGCGCGGCTTCAATGCCGACCAGATCTCAGGTGATCTCGCCCAGGTTGCCCGGGAAAGAGCCCTCAAACGCATCAAGTCCGGGGAATTGCGTTTCCTGGTGGCCACGGATGTTGCGGCCCGGGGCATCGACATCAGCGATCTTTCCCACGTGATCAGCTACGCGACCGCCGACGCACCCGAGATCTACGTGCACCGTACGGGGCGCACCGGGCGAGCGGGTAAAGCCGGCGTTGCGATTTCACTGGTCTCCGGTCTCGACATCGGCAACTTCAAGCATATGCAGAACGTCAACAAGATCGAAGTGATCGAGCGCAAGCCGCCCACCGAGAAGGATATGCAGCGGCGGATCCGGGAACGGATCCAGGTCAAGGTGGAGCACGAAATGCGCGAGTTGACCCCCGCCCAGGCGGATTTCGAAGTGGATCGGCTGATCCCCGTGGTTGAGGAAATGGCCGCCAGTCACGAAGGGCGCCGAGACCTGGCGGGAATTTGCGCCGCCTACCTGGCCGAGCACCGTCCGGAAACCACCATCGAAGAGAACGTCGAGACCGCCCCCGCTGCGCAGAGCCCCAAGCGAGCGCGGGGAGGTGGACGAAGCGGCGGTGGACGCGGTGGAGGCGGTGGCGGGCGACGCGGTGGAGGCGGCGGCGGGCGACGCGGTGGAAGCGGCGGCGGGCGCAGCAGAGGCGGGCGCGGACGCTCCTAGCTCCTTGGCCTGCGCCTTGGATAGGCGAACCCTCCGGCTGACCCTTCAGGCCGGGTAAGGGGGTGGGGGCGATCGTCCGCAAGCGCAAAACCGTCGAATCGCAGATCCGCTCTCTCAGCGGCGGCTTCGCCGCACTGCGAAAGCCCGGCGCTTGGCTCTATCTCGTGGTCGCCGCGGGCGCCGGGATGCGAATTTTCCTGTTGCTGGCCAGCGAAGGCACCCTGGACGTCGAAATCTGGCAGGCCCACGCGAAGACCCTGATGGAAGTCGGCGTGGTGGACTACTACCGCGGCGGGCGTTTCACCTTCAATCACCCGCCGCCCATGGGGCTGACCGCGAGCGCGCTGCTATCTCTTTCCGAGAGCAGCGGACTCGGTTTTCCTTTCCTGCTTCGCCTTCCCTTCGCCCTGCTCGACGCCGTCACCGCGCTGCTCCTTTTCCGTTGCCTGTCCCTGGCCAAGCATCGCGGGCTCCGGAATGCAAGGTATGCCCTGGCGAGCCTGTTCTGGCTCTCCCCCCTGGCCGCCATTTTTTCGGCCTACCACGGCAACAGCGACTCGGCCGTGGCCTTCTTTCTTGTCGCGGCCACCCTTTGCCTGGCCCGGGGCAATCCGGTTTGGGCGGGCGCAGTTCTTGGCCTGTCGCTCTGGGTCAAAATTCCCGGCCTGATCGCCTTGCCCGTCCTGCTCCTCTCGATTCCCGAATGGCGCGATCGTTTTCGCTTTTGCCTGGCCATGGGCGGCGTCGCCTTCTTGGGGTATTTCCCGTGGCTGATCCAGGACGGCGCTGCGGTCATCCGCTCGGTCTTTCTCTACAAGGGCCTGGTGATCCAGACCACCGTGGGGACCCCCATTTGGGGGCTTCAGGTTTTCTACCCCGACCCGGCCGAGCTTTCCCCTTCCGCCTTCGACCTCTTTCGCCGCTTCAGGGCGGGCTATTACCAATGGAATTCAGTGATCGCTCTGGGGCCGGTGGTGGCCTATGCGCTGCTTCGCGATCGCTCCCGAAGCGTCGAGACGGTTCTCGCCGGGCTCGCCGGAAGCTATTTGATCCTCTACGGGCTCACCAATTTCTGGGCCTTCCAATACCTCGCCTGGTCGCTTCCGTTCTGGGCGATTCTCGGCTTCCGCATCGCCTCCTTCGCCCATATCTTGACCTTTCTGTACATCTACGGTCTCTACGCATGGCTTTGCGGAAGCCCTCTCCTGCTCGGTGAGTGGGATTTCATCGGCAAGAGCAACTGGCCCGCTACTCTCCTGACCCTCCGCGATCTCAACGTCCTCTTCTTCTTCACGGCTGCGCTCTATCTCCTGGCCGGAGCGAGTTCCGAAGCCTGGAAACGCTGGCGGGGCAGGTAGGGCCGGTCAACCCCGCCGCGACGGGCCCGCTGAGGGGGGCCTTCACGCGCAATGCGATTCAGCTCGCCCATCTGGGGCGCGGGATTTCAGTCGCCGCGCTTCTCCACAATGCCGTCGGCGCGCAGGGCGAGCACGCGCTGGTCGGAAACGCCCTGGCGTATCTCGAATTGGCGTTGGCCGCATGCCAGGTGCAAGCTCGCGGGCGGGTGGGCATCCCCCAGCGAGGCGGATAGGGAAGCGGCCGGGGAGCCGTCTTCTTTACCGGCTTGGGCCAATGCCCAGCTTCGCAGGGCATCGAGAATCGCTTCGGAGCTTCCCGCTACCAGGGGACCGCCCTGCCCTCCCTCGGTCGCGCGGCCGCCCCCAGTGAAGCGAATCGCCTCGCGGTGACCAGCGGCATCGCCCAATACGATGGTCCCCTCCCCCGACGCTGGACGATCCGTGCACCAGCCGATTCCAGCCTCGACATCCTCGAAGCGCTGGAGACATTCCTGCACAAAGAGTTGAATCGACGCGGCTGGGGGCCCGGCCGGGGTCGGCTCTTCGCGTGGCGGCGTGCCCTGGGGCGCGTCCGGCACGATACAGGCGGCGAGACCCGCCTCGTTGACCCCGCCCCATGCCGAAACCTGCCACGGTGAGGTGATTTCGAGGGATGCGAAACCTACCTCCGGGAGGCTCCGGCGCACGAGCCCCGAGGACTCGGCGAGGGAGAGGCTCAGTTCGGCGCCGCCCTCTTGACCGAGGGAGCACTGCGCCCATTGGTCGCTTTTACCCGGACGCGGAAGCGCCTGCAATCGCAGCAGTGAATCCAGGGGTATGTCCGCGCCCCGGGCCAGGCCATCCGCGCGTTCGGCGAGATGGGTGAAATGGCGAATCATCTCCCGGGCGCTCCCCGAGCCGCGAGTCGCACCGCTGGTGAAGGCTGCCAGGCTCGGCCAACGGCTGCGTCGGGTGCTCAGCCCTGCCTGCTCCGCGCATTGGCGAATCGGTCCCCGGAGCGCGAGCCCCTGCTGGTAGCCCAGGTCGCGGGGGTGCCCCGAACACTCGATGACTTGCCACATCTTCCTGTCCTCGAGTCAGCCCGCGCTTCAATCGCCCGCAGTGGGTTCGGGAGCGGCAGCCGTCTGTGCGCCCCCAGGCAACGCCGGTGACGCTGACGGGCCCAGGTCCGTCAACACTTCGTTGAGCGACCCCAGGCGATAGCCCTCGAGATCGAGACTGACCCACTTGAAACCCAGGGGCTTGATGGCAGCGGCCATCCGCCGCATCAGGTCCGGGGAAATTCCGCCCTCGAATTCCGCGGGGTCCACCTCGATTCGGGCGATCTCGCCGTGGTGCCGCAATCTGACCTGGCGCAGACCCAATGCCCTGAGCAGGGTTTCTCCCCGGTCCACCTGATCCAGACGCTCCGCCGTGACCTCGGTCCCGTAGGGAAGCCTCGAAGCCAGACAAGCAGACGCCGGGAGATCCCAGCAGGGCAAGCCCGCTTGCTTCGAGAGCGAACGGATCTCCTGTTTGGACAATCCCGCTTCCAGCAGAGGGGAGCGAACCCGGTGCTCCTCCGCCGCCCGATGACCCGGCCGAAAATCACCCTGGTCATCCGTGTTGACTCCATAGGCCAGCGCGTCGTAATCGAGTTCCTCGAGCAATGCGTCCATCCGCGAGAAAAGTTCACTCTTACAGTGATAACAGCGATCGGGCGCGTTTCGTCGGTACTCGATGCTCTCCATCTCGTGGGTGGACACGAACCGATGCGGGATATCGAAATCTCGCACGATCTGCTCCGCCATCGCGCGATGGCTCGCGGGGTACGAGGGCGAAACCGCCGTGACCGCCAGGCATCGATCCCCCAGCGCCTGCCGGGCCGCCCAGGCGAGATAGCTGGAATCCACGCCGCCTGAAAAAGCCACCAGGAGACGGCCGCCCTCGGCCAGGCCCTCCATGAGGGCCTGCTCTTTTCGTTGGGCCGGATCAGTGAGCGGGGTCATCGCGGCAAGGTAAGAGCCCTCCGAGACGCGGTCAAGCAGGCTCACGGCCCACCACGAGAGGGTCCCGGGGACCCTTTCCCAGGGGAGAGTCGGCTATGCTGCTCGCGATGGGGAAACCACGATGAAGCTGCGCGTGGGTCTGCTCTTTGGCGGCCGCTCGGTGGAGCACGAAGTCTCGGTGGTGTCAGCGACCTCGATTCTTCGAGCCCTGGATCGAGATCGCTACGACGTCTCGATCATCGAGGTCGATCACTCCGGGCATTGGCATCTACGCGATGACCTGGGAACCGACGCGGATGAATCCGGCAAGGGAGCCGAGATCAGCCTGCCCCCAATTCCTGGGGCAGCGACACTCTTTCCCCTGGCCAATCCCGAAGGTCCTGCCGTCGCCCTCGATGTCATCTTTCCCATCATCCACGGCCGGGGGGGTGAGGACGGCGCACTCCAAGGTTTGCTGGAACTCAAGGAAATCGCCTACGTGGGGTCGGGGGTGTTGGGCTCGGCGATCCAGATGGACAAGGACATAACCAAGAAGCTGCTCGCCCACGCGGGCCTGCCCGTTCTCCCCTGGGTTCCCTTCCCGAGCCATGCCGTGGAGGGCGACGGGATCGACCGCGCCATCGCGGCGGCAGAAGAGGAACTCACCTACCCCCTCTTCGTCAAACCAGCGAACTCGGGCTCTTCGGTGGGCATCAGCAAGGCGCGAACAGCCGACGAATTGGTCGCCGGAATCCGCGAAGCCGCTCTTCACGACGACAAGCTGATCATCGAACAAGGGCTGGACGCCCGTGAAATCGAAGTGGCCGTTCTTGGTCACCATTCGCCTGAGGCCTCGATTCCGGGGGAGATCCTTCCCCACCACGAATTCTACGACTACGAGGCGAAATATCTCGACGGAGCGACTGAACTCCTGATTCCCGCACCGCTTGGCGAGGACGAGAGTCGCGACCTGCGCGCGATGGCGCTCGAGGCCTTTTGCGTGGTGGAAGCTTCGGGCATGGCCCGGGTCGATTTCCTGATCGACCGCGCAACGGGCAAGCCCTACCTGAACGAGCTGAACAGCTTGCCCGGCTTCACCGATGGGTCAATGTACGCGAGGCTTTGGGAAGCGAGCGGGCTCCCCTATGCCGAACTCCTATCCCGGCTCATTGAGCTTGCACTCGAACGACGAGAAAGCCGAAGCCGGTTTCCTCGCGCCCTGCGCTCAATGAGCTAGGCCAGAGCGCGCGGCCACCGCGCACCCGCCTATTTGTCCCACCGGCCGCCCGGGCGCACGCGCTCGGCTTCGGCTTTTCGCCGAGCCGCTTCCATTGGGTCACTGGGCGGCAGGGCGTAACCCAGCGCTCGCAGTTGCGCCCGCATCATTTCATCGATTTCGACCTCGGGGTTCTCCCAGTCCTGGCTCGGCTCCGCCAGGAAATTCGCCACATCTTCAGCGAACCCCGCCGCCACCTCCGAATCGACTTGACTCAGATCGGACTGCTCCCCGGGATCCGCTCCATGGTCGAAGAGTTCCGTTTCCTCCGGTCGCTCCCGGGACATGATGAAGCGATAGGGCTCCTGCCTGAGCGAGATGATCTCATCCGATGAACCTGCGGTCTGCCCCCAAGACCGGTCGAGTTGCGCGATGAGCGCCCGCCCCTTGAGTTCCGGCGGCACTTCGCCGAGTCCGGCGGCGGCCAGGATTAGCGGCATCAGCGACTGGCCCTCCGCATCAGGCAGCGGGGGCAGTCCAACCAAATCGAGGACTGTGGGCCAGATATCGATATTGGCCACCGGCTCGCTGACTACGATACCCCCCTGGATCGCGACAGGAGGCGCGATGATCAGCGGAACGTCCTGCACTTCCCAGTAGAGATTGCGCGCGTGCCCCTCGCCCTCGTGCTCGAAGAAGGCCTCACCATGATCCGAAGCAATTACGATCACTGTATTATCGAGAAGACCATCGGCCCGAAGTTGATCGACAACCACGCCAACATTCTGATCCACCCAGTGGAGCGAACTGTCATAAATATCCGAGAACAAGCTTCCGTAGACCGGGGCCGTGTCGCTGTATGTGTATTGGTGGACATCCATGTAGTGGAGATAGAGAAAGAACCGATCGTCATGAACTCCGCTCAGAAATTCCGCGCCAGCCTGGGTCGCGTCCAGATCGGTGCCCTGGATCCTTTGGCTGGAGGGGTTATGACGCTGAACTGGCGAGGCTTGCCGATTGGGCGTGGGCCTGTAGTAGAGATCGAAGCCCCGATCAAAACCAAAATTGTTGGCCACCCATCCGTTTCGCCAAACCCCGGCCGTACGAAATCCCGCGCGCTGAAAAACCTCCGCGGGAAGAGTGCCCTCCTTTGGCAGCCCATGGAAGAAGCGCGTCACCCCAGTGTGCTCTGGTAGAAGCCCCAGCCAGAGTGAGGCCATGGATGCCTTTGTCCAACTCGATTGCGACTCCACCTGTTCGAAGCGAATGCCGCGGGCCGCCAGGGCATCCATATTGGGCGTCGTTTCCCGTTCGTACCCGTAAGCACTCAAACGATCGGCTCGGAGCGTGTCGATCAATATAAAGACGACGTTCAGGTCCTGGCGCTCTCCGAGACTCGCCAAGTCCTCGGCCGTGGCGGCGGGCAGGTCCACAGCAACACGTTCGAACTGGGAAAGCACGGCTGCAATAAGCACGATTCCCGCAAGCGAGAAGTAGAACCACGGGGAGTCGATCAACTTACGCAGGAACACGCCTCAGACCTCCCTGATCGCGGACCCCCGCGATGTCCTTCCGGTCAACACAACCGAACTGAAGACAGTCGATTACCAGAACCGGCGGACCGGGGCAACGCCATGGGGCGACCAGTGACCGGGTGGGGGTCTTTCCCGCACACGGCCCAGCCCCCCCGGCGCAGCACGCCCCCAGTCAATCTGCCCTGCCCCGGGGCGAGTTCACGCGATCAGTTCCAGTCAATGCCGGCGCGTCTGCCGGTGAAAAAACCCGGCTGAAAACCAGGCTTCCGGAGGGCAAAAGAAAAGGGCGACCACCCGGATCCCGAGTGGTCGCCCCAAACTTAAGCCGTGGCTCCTGATCCGAAGATCAGTTCTTCATGCGCCTGCGTCCGAGAGCCACCAAGCCTGCAGCACCCGAAACCAGCAGCAACACTGTGCCGGGCTCGGGGACGAACTTGAAGTTCTGGCGGAAGACGCCAGGAAGGATCGGCTGGCCGAGCGCCGATGCATCCACGCGAACCGGCGAAATCAGCGTCACCACACCACCCGCAGCCGAAGAGGCCAGGTTCTGGGTGCCGCCCAAATTCACCGTATTCCGCTCCGAGATAACGGCCATCGTCGAAGCCGTCGATGCGTAGGCGCCCATTGTGGTCAGCGCCATGGCAGTCTGACCTTCCATCGTGGTCAAGTTCAGTGTCACGCCGACACCCGTCGCGCCACCTGCCGGACCCGGGCCACCCGGTCCGCGACCAGGCACGGAGATCACGTTGGTCGTAATGCCCGTGATCTGAACCTTACCCGTAATCCAGGGGCCGCCCGTAGCCTTGAGGGTAACCCCAGGCCCAAGCACGACATTCTCCACACCGCCCAGACCGAGGGTCGTCAGCGGGAAGGGAATTCCGAAGCCTGCGATCTGCAGAACGATCGCGCCGGAGAAATTACCCGCGGAGGCCGTGCCACCCGCTCCGAGACAGCCCGTAGCACAGAGCGTATCTGAGCCTGCGGAGAAGTTAGGAGCGGCTGCCGTCAGTCCGCCGCCCCACGGATTGTTGCTCGCAACACCGGAGGCGAAGTTGGACGTATAGGACGCGGCCTGGTTCGTGGCGGTCAGCGTCAGGTTGTCGATCAACGCTACGCCGGTGAGGAGCGTAGTACCCGCAGTGATGCCGGAACCCTGAAAGAGGCTGGCTGTCGTCGAAATGTCATGACCGCCACCAACGCCATTCGTCAGTGTCGCGTTCCCAGCGTAGCTCCCGGGAATAGTGATCGTCGGAAGACCGGCGACATTGACCTTGAAGCTACTGGCTCCAGGAATCAGTACGGCAGCTGAGCTTGCGGTGGCAACGACCGCGCCGATCGCCGTTATCGCGATCAGACCAACTAACTTGTTTAACATCAACTTCATGGTTGATACCCCTTGTTCACGAATCACGTGGATTTTAGGACGTGCTTTGATTGTCTTCGCTCAATCTGGCTCTACGAGGTCTTTCTCTATCTTCTCTTCATGGCTTCTTTATGGGTTCTCAATCGGGTTTTCTGAATCTACTCAGAAGCGACGAGCGAAACCAGTACCACCCTGACCACCCATGTCGAAATACCTCACGATTATGATGGCAAAGCGTCCAACTTGTCCAGAAGTTTCCGGACCCCAAAGAGCTAAAATCGGTTTTAGTACGCATGTTTAGTGGCCTTGAAAACGAAAAAGTGACGCCATTCTGAGATAATTCGAAGACTCGGGAAGCGGAGTACAACTGAGACAATCCCGCGATATCGCCCTGGGAGGCGAGGGTCGGGCATCCCTGCGGGGCCCTGCATTCATCTTGCGCTTAATCGGTCCGGGATTCGGAGTTCAGGTCCCCCGCCCGCGCAAAAAACCGGTCTTCCACCGGCATCGGGGCCCGATCGATATTAGAAAGCGATCGACCGCGCCGCTGGAAGCCCAGCTCTTGGAAGTGCGCGTGACTCACCCTAAGCTGCGACGTCCCCACGAGGGATCCCCACCCGAGAGGGGACCTCAGCGGACCCCTTCGTCGCGGAGGCATTTTGACCATGTCGGCACCCTTTCATTTCGACTCACACCTGCGGCGCTTGGGCGCGGGCCGGATCGCCTCCGGCGTCCTGATCGGACTCCTGTCGGGGGCCCTGATCGTCCTGGGCTGCGGACCGAGTTCCGAAAGTCAGCTCACCGAGGTGCGAGCGCTGCAAGAGGCTTCACAATTCGACGCCTCCATAGCCCCCTTGCGGAAGCTCATCGCCGATGAGCCCGACCATCCCGAAGCCAATCTCCGCCTGGGCATCGCGCTGCAACAAACCGGAAGGCCGAGCCTCGCAGTTTGGCCCCTGCAAAAGGCGAGCCTCAGCGAGGAGCATGGAGTGCAGGCCGGGCTCCTTCTGGCAAGCACGTTGGCAGCCAGCCAGTCCTACGAGGAAGCGATCCGCGCCTACGGGAGAGTCCTCGAACGCAACCCCGACAGTACAAGCGCGCTGTTTGGACTCGGCCAAGCCCAGCTCTCGATCGGGCAAGCCGCAGCGGCCCTCACAACTTCCGAGAAACTCCTGCTGGTTCTCCCGGACGATCAACTTGGGGCCTCCCTCAAGGGAGCCGCACTCATCGACCTCGACCGAGGTGATGAGGCTGAGGCGGTTTGGAAGGGTGTTGTAAACCGCGCGGTCGCGGGCAACAACCCCACGGACGCTGCTCGCAAATGCGCGGCCCTGGCCGTCTTCTACCGCGGCCAGAATGACAGCAAAAGTGCCCGCGAGACCTTCTCGCGCTGCATCGCCGACTACCCGCTGAATCACCAACTCAGGCAACACGCGTCCGAGTTCTTCGTCTTCCACGAGGAATTCGATACCGCCGTGAGTATCTGGCAAGCCGCCATCGAGGCAGCCCCCGAAGATATTGCGCTCAGAGTTCGGTTGGCGGAAATCCTCTCCAGCATCAACCGGACTGATGAATCATTGAAGGTGCTGCAGGAGAGCGTGGAACTCTTTGACACCGCCGAAGCTTGGATATACCTCGCAGGCTTTCTGCGCATTCAGGGCGATTTGAAAGCGGCCCGGGAGGCACTCGAGGAGGGCATGGAGCGCAGCCGGAGCGTCGCTCCCTCTCTGCGCTTCACCTTGGCTGATCTGCTGATCGAGGAGGGCAACTACGACCGGGCGCTCAGCATCGCCGAAAGCCTTGAGGAGCCCAGTTATCGGGCGATGATCCGGGGCGCCGTTCTCCTGCAGCAGGGCGATGCGGCGGCAGCCCTCGAACTCCTGGACTCCGGGCTCCGCCTCTATCCCAACAACGCGGGGGCACGTTATCTGGCGGGTCAGGCCGCTTTGGCTACGGGTGAGGTCGAACGCGCCATGGCGGAGTTCCGCGAGGCAATTCGTGTATCGGAAACCGAAACCGATGCCGCCCTCAGGCTGGCAGAATTCTACTTTCACGAGGGCGAGTATCTGAATGCCGTTGCTTTCGCCGATCGTCATATCGCCAAGCGACCCTATGTCGACCCCTCTGCACATATCATCTCGGCGCGCAGTTCACTGATTGTCGGAAACTACGAGCGGGCCGAGGGAACCCTGAGCAACCTGCGGCTCAGGGCACCTACTCAGCCGACATCCTTCCTCGAATTCGCCCAACTCAGGCGCATCAGTGAAGGTCCTGAGGCTGCACTCCAGGTCTTGTTGGAAGGCGACTTCGATCTGACCGAGCCCGATAACTCGGCGATGCTGCGGGCCGTCGCCCAGGACTATCTCTCCCTGGGCAAAGGAGCCAATGCCCTCGCCCTGATCGACGAAGCTTTGGCCGCGAACCCCGACTGGCCGGACTTCCACGATCTCAGAGGACGAGTCCTTTTATCCCTCGACAACCAGGCAGAGGCGGAGGCCGCCTTCTCCCAGGCGCTCAACCTCGACCCCAAATTCCCACCCAGCCTCGAGGCGCGGGGAAGCCAGGCCCTTTGGAGCGGTGATCTGGCCAATGCCCTGGCGTACTTCGAAAAGGCCGCCCAAGCAGAACCCTCCAACGCTCAATACGTCTACCTCCAGGCGCAAATCCGCTACGCGCAAGCCGCGAGCGAACTTGCTGAAAGCTTGTTCCGGCGGGCGCTCGAACTCGACCCAGGGCATGTGGGTGCCAACAACGATCTCGCCTGGCTGCTGGCCAGCCAGGAGCGTGAACTCGAAGCCGCCGGCGACCATGCCGCTCGCGCCGTCCAACTGGACATGAACGCGGATACCCTGGATACCCTGGGCTTCGTTCGTCTACAGTCGGGCGACCCGAAGGCCGCGGCTGAGGTACTCCGAAAGGCCCTCGAGCACCGTCCCGATTCGCCTTCCATCGAATTTCGACTGGGTCTCGCGCTGTCCGCAAGCGGCGAGAAAGAGGCCGCCAGGGAAATGTTCCAGAAGGCGCTCGGGACTCCAGACTTTCCAGAGGCGGAGGCGGCACAAGCCGAACTCTCCAACCTCGAAAGCTCGTAAAGCCCGTGGACAAGTGAGGACGATCGCCTTTCGAGCAGTCGGTCCAGGCCGCCCAGAAAATTGGGAACGGCTCAAGCGCGCCGTGCGGCTGAGCCTCGTTGGCCTGATCCTTTCATGCCAACCCCAAGCCGAGCAGGTGGAAGAACACATAGCGAGGGCCGAAGCACTTCTCGCGGAAAACCGCGGAAGCGAAGCCCTGATCGAATTGCACAACGCGGCCCTGCTGCGGCCCGATGACCCGGATCTCGATCTGCGGGTGGCGGAGGTATCGGTCCGCTACGGCTATTTCGGTGATGCCGTTGATTTCTACCGCGATGCTCTGGCCCTGCGTCCCGATGACGATGACACCCTGCTGAAGTTGGCTTGGTTGCTCGTTGATATCGATTCCAAGGCCTCTGAAAAGCGGGTTGATGAACTCCTGGCACGCAACCCCAACAACGCACGCGCCATCCTGATACGCGCCCACGCGGCGATCCAAGCCGGCGACATAGACGCGGCCATGCGACACATCTCCAGCGCCCGGCGTGCCCACCCATCGGAACCTGAAATCGAACGCGTGCTTGCACTCGCCTACGAAGCCCGGGGCCGAGCCGCGCTCGCTCGCAATCCCATGGCAGTCCGCTCGCCTCGGGTAAGTCTGTCCATAATGCGCGCTTGGGATCGCTATCTCGCCCGAAAGGGAGAGTTCCCCCTGCTGGGCCATTTGGGTCGCGCACGCACCTTGGGCTGGTTGCCAGGAAGAGCCGGCGAGGCCAACGAAGCGTATCGCGCCGCGCTCGAGAAGAGCCGGACGCTGGGCAGCCCCTACGAGCGAGTTCGAACGGCCCAGGAAACCGCGCGCTTCGCCAGTCGCAACAACAACGCGGAACTCGCCGAACAAGCCATCCGGAGGTGGCTCGAGATCGCGCCCAGGGATCTGGGGGCCTGGCAGGCACTGATCGATCTCGATCATCCAGATCCCGCCAAGCACCGACAGCAGACCTTCCACAGTCTCCTGAAGGCCATTCCCGATGATCCCAGGGTACAGGTGCTCTACGCCCAGAATCTCTTGTCGGACCAGGGTCTGTCAGCTGCCCTCGGCCACCTGGAAAGCAAGATGGGCCAGGGGGAAGACGACGCGATCCTGCTGGTGGGGATCTTCGATATTCAGAACCGGGCCGGAAGGCTCAATGATGCGGCGGCCACCCTCAGGATAATGCACTCACGGTTCCCTGATCATCCAGCCACGCGCCTGGCCACTGGAGAGCAGCAGGTTCGGGAAGGAAGATACGATGATGCGGTGGTCAGCTTGGAGCGGGCCCTGGCGATCGAGGCCACCGGCAAAGGCTTTCGCGCGCTGGCGCGCGCAGAGCAACAGCGAGGCCAGTTCCAGAAAGCCCTCGAGGCGATCAACAAGGCCATCGGCCTTGAACGTGCGACCGACCCCAGCAGTCTGCGCCTCAAGGCCCTGATCCAGCGCGAGTTGGGTCAGGAAGCCGGGCTCGCCGCGACCCTGCTTCGGCTGCGTCGGCTGGTCGGGTTGAGCCCCAGTGAGAAATTGCACCTCGCCCAGAGCTATTACAACCGAAATGCCCACGGAATCGGGCGCAAGGTATTGACCGGTCTGCTCGAAAGCGGAGACGCCGGACCGGGGGCGGCGCTCGAATTTGCCCGCCGCGACGCGGGGAACGCCGACCACCGGCCCCAGATTCGCCACTACCTGGAGCAGAGCTTCGAGAAATTCCCGGACAAAATCGAGTTGCTCGCCGCCCTGACCGAGGTCGACGCACTGGACGGACGCGTGGAAGAAGCCCGTCGGCGCCTGAATACAACCATCGCCGCGCGAAGCTGGGTGGGGAAGCCCTACCTGGTTCGGGGAGAATTCCTGCTCGGCATCGGCGAACTCGTCGGCGCTCGGGACGACGCAGAGCGCGCGCTTCGTCTCGACCCCTCCACCGCGAACGAGGCCTTCGACATCATGACGGTGGCCTACGTGCAAAGCGGAGGACTTCCGAGAGTGATCGCCGGCTTCGAGAAGCAGAGAGCGGAGACCGGCCTTTCCGCCGACCGAACAGCGCTCCTGGCGCGACTTCACGTCGCCGCAGGCAATACCGAACGCGCCCTCGAACTCTACGGGATAGCCCTGGATCAGGGCAGCGACCTGCTCTTCGTCAAGAACGATCTCGCCTTCCTCCTGGCCAGCACAGGAGGCGACCTGGATCGGGCCCTCTCCCTGGCCAAGTTGGCGGAGAACGCGCCCGGAGACGATATCTCCACGGCGGATACCCTGGGCTTCGTGTATCTCAAGCAGGGCAAACCCGATGTGGCTGTCTGGCAATTTCGCCAAGTGGTAGCCGAAGCGAATCCGCCCGTGGCCGACTACTACCATCATCTCGGGCTGGCCCTTTTCGAATTGGGCAAGGACGACCAGGCCCTGCAAGCGTTCCGGCGGGCATTGGCCTTGAACCCGCAATTCGACGACGCCGAGACCGCGCGCCAGCGCATCGCCCAGATCGGCGCGCGCAATCGCGAAGCCCCGCCGGAGGCGAAAGCGCAAGAGGCGGCGGCGCCCGAGGCTTCCTAATCGGGAAGGGGGCTGACCCCGCGCCTGCTTCGCTCGAGCCTCGCGCGAAATGCCAGCTCTCCCCGCAGCGTCTCCGCGTCTGCTCGCAATTCATCTGCGATGGGGCCGGGTCGTTCCGCAGCGGCCTCGAGTACTCTCGCCGCCCCCTCGAGTTCGTCTACCGCCACATAGGCCTGGGCCAGTGCCCGCGCCTTGTAATGGCTCGGCTCGGGAATGCCCCCCAACCGGTCGATCCAATCCTGGGCCATCTCGCGCTTGATCTCGATGAAGGCCGGGTCGCCCTGCATCCCCCCGTACGCCGCATCCTTCAGGAGATGGTCCACGCGGTTATAGCCCCTGGCCCGCGCGGAACGCAGGTAGATGAGGGCGGTCTCATGGTCTCCGCGCCGGGCGGCCCGACTCGCCTTGCGGGTACTCGCCGCGGCACCGTCGGGATAATTGCGTTCCGCATCCGCCATGAAGCTCTCGGCGGAGTAGAAGACCTGGGCGCGCTCCCTGGCCAGGAAGGCGAAGAAGAGCAGAAGAGCCAGAGTGGCAGCAAGCAAGGCGGCCCGCACCGCACGAACCCCGCCCCCCGAGCCCAGACGGGCCCCCAAGGCGGGTAGCCCCTGCTGGCCTGCCAGAAGAACCCCACCGATCAGCCCGGGAAGGATGAAGTAGAGGTAGCGATCGGCCATGGGATAGGGAAGCGGGACGATGCCTGAGAGCGGCGCGAACCCCGCAGCGGCCCAGAGCCAGTAGATGGCCTCTTGCCTTCGGTGGCGGAGACAGAAGATCACACGCCAGCCGAGCAGGACAAGGAAGACGGCGCCGCCCAGCAGCCACGGGTCCGCAACGGAATCCACCGGAGCGGGCTCATGGAAGGTCGAAAGGCCCAATCCAAAGCTGGCCATCACGGCGTAGCGCGAGGCGACGGAGAGAATCATCGCGACCCGAACCCAGGGATCAGCGTAGAGGGTGGGCGCGAGTCCGGCGGAGAGCGAGAAGGCCATGGCCTCTGCAACTCCGAAGGCCACCACCACCGCCAGCCATCCCAGCAGCCAGCGCCCCCTGGAAGCCCCGGCTGCCGAAGAGCCACTCAACCAATCCGAGAGAGCAACCACCACCAGGGCCGAAGCGGAAAAGGGTTTGGCAAGCAGAGCCAGGGCGAAAAGCAGCAGGGCCAGGGCCGGACGCCGGGGATGCCAGAGGATGGCGCCCAGGGAAAGCACCAGGGCCAGGGAACTCTTGAGCTGAGAGATCCAGGCCACGGATTCCACATTGGCCGGATGAAGCAGGAAAACCCCAGCGCCCAGGGCCGCGGGCCATGCGCCAATGCCGCTGCGCCGGAAGAGCAAGGCGAGCAGCACCGACCCCAACACATGAAGCAAAACATTCACAACGTGGTAGCCGACGACGTTCGATCCGAAGAACTGCCACTCCAAGGCGTGCACACTCAGGTGAACGGGCGCGTAGTTCTCCACCAATTCGGCGACTTCGCTGACAGGGTTCCAAATCGCAATCAGGTTATCCAGGTTCGGCGTATGGATGTATTGGTTGTGGGCGACGTAGTGAAAATCATCAGAGATGAACTCACCTTCGAAACTCGGGGCATAGACCAGCAAGGCCAACACCGCGAAGATCAGGCCCAGGCCGAGGGGCGACGGCGTCCCCCACCGCGGAGAGGCGTCGGAGCTTCGAGATCCCGGTTTTGCCGAAGTCGCGTGAGCCAGGCGCTGCTCCTGATGACGAGACCGACCGCTCGCGCCCAACCGGGCGGGCGGGTTCCTTCTAACGGGAGAAACCCTTGGGGTTCGCCCGGTGGAAACGCCACGCATCGGCCAGGATATCTTCGAGGTCCGAACGCCGAGGTTGCCACCCCAACAAATCGAAGGCCCGGGTTCCGCCCGCAACCAGCACCGGGGGATCACCCGGCCGGCGCGGAGCGATGCGCTCGGGAATCGCGTGGCCCGTTACCCGCCGCGCGGCTTCGATCACTTCGCGTACGGAGTAGCCCTCGCCCGTGCCCAGGTTGCACGCCAGGGATTGGGTTCCCTGCTGGAGACGGGAAAGAGCGCGCAGGTGCGCGTCGGCCAGATCGACAATATGGATGTAATCCCGGATACAGGTGCCGTCGGGCGTGGGGTAATCGTCGCCCAAAATCTCGATCAACTCGCGCTGGCCCAGGGCCACCTGGAGAATCAGGGGAATCAGGTGGGTTTCGGGCTCGTGGTGTTCGCCCAAATCCCCTTCGGAATCGGCTCCGGCGGCGTTGAAATAGCGCAGCGCCGCATAGCGAAGCCCGTAGGCATGGGAGTAGTCCTGCATCATGTGTTCCATGTGAAGTTTCGTGCGCCCGTAGGGATTGATAGGGACCTGGGGGTTGTCCTCGGTCAGGGGAAGCGCCACGGGTACGCCGTAGGTGGCGCAGGTGGAAGATAAGACGAGTTCCTCGCAGCCCGCATCGCGCATGGCCTCGAGCAGGTTCCAGGCGTTGATAACGTTCTCCCGGTAATACAGCGACGGATCGCTCACCGACTCACCCACATAACAACGCGCGGCGAAATGCATCACCGAACGCGGCTGCCACTCGGCGAAGGTCTCGGCCAGGGCTTCGCGATCGGCCAGGCTCGCCTCGACCAACGGCGCCTTGACGGCCTCGGGATGCCCGGTGGCAAAACTGTCGAAAACCACGACGGGAACGCCCTGCTCTTCGAGCACCCGTACGGTATGGCTACCGATATAGCCCGCCCCGCCCACCACCAGAACGGGCCCCGAGAGGGAGAGGGCGTCGGCTTCGCTCTGGGCGGAATCGGTCGTCATCGCGACGGGGATCATACACGAAGCCACGGGAAGACCCGTATCTTCGTCCACGCCAGCAGACGCCTTCGGCGTAGGGTAGGATCCGCCCAAGGTGGAGAAGCACGACCTTCCGGCAGTCGAACTGAGCGTCGTCATGCCCTGCCTCAACGAGGCGGAGACTCTTGCCACCTGTATCGGCAAAGCCCAGGCCGCCTTCGAGGAGTGCGGATGTACGGGCGAAGTCATCGTGGCCGATAACGGCAGCGAGGACGGCTCCCCGAGCATCGCCGAGGACCGGGGCGCCCGGGTGATCCACGTGGCGGAAAGAGGCTACGGGAATGCCCTGATGGCCGGGATCGCGGCAGCCCGAGGTCGCTTCGTCATCATGGGCGACGCCGACGACAGCTACGATTTTCGCGAAATCCCCCAATTCGTCGAAAAGCTGAGGGCGGGCAACGACCTGGTACAGGGTTGCCGCCTGCCCGGCGGCGGGGGGCGGGTCATGCCCGGCGCCATGCCCTTCCTTCATCGCTGGCTGGGAAACCCGCTTCTCTCGGGCCTGGCCCGAATGATGTTCAAGCTTCCCATCCGTGACATTTACTGCGGCATGCGGGGTTTCACGCGAAGCCATTTCGACAAACTCGAGCAGCGCTGCACCGGCATGGAATTCGCTACGGAAATGATCATTCGCTCGAGCATGCAGGGCGCCCGCATCGCCGAGGTACCCATCACCCTGCACCCCGACGGCCGCAAGAGCCACGGCCCTCACCTGCGGACGTTCCGGGATGGTTGGCGCACCCTGCGCTTCTTTCTTCTCTACAGCCCACGCTGGGTCTTCCTGCTTCCGGGCTTGCTCCTGCTGGCGCTGGGCACCCTCGGCTACGCCCTGGCCCTGCCCGGCGTGCGCCTGCTGGGCGCGCAGCTCGGCGCCCACACCCTACTGGTGGCCAGCCTCTCCCTTCTGATGGGTTTCCAATTCCTGCTCTTCGCCATCGTGAGCAAAACCGTGGCCGTGGGGATCGGGCTCTTGCCAGAGGATCCGCGCATGAAACGTTTCTTTCAGATCGCGACCCTGGAACGCGGCATTCTGCTCGGCTCCGGGGGCCTGATCGCCGGGCTTCTTCTGATTGGCAGCGCCGCCCTCGATTGGCAGCGCGGCGCTTTCGGCGACCTCGATTACGCCTCGACCCTCAGGCAGGTGGTCCCGGGGGTCACCTTGGCGGCCCTGGGCATCCAAACGATTCTCTCGGGGTTCTTCGTCAGCATGCTGGGAATGAGTCGCCGGTGAAGTTCGCAGACAAGCTCCATGGTTCCTGGTTGGGACCGCGCAGGGTGGGGGCCCTCGTCCATCACCTGGCCCGGCTGCTTCCCGAGCAAGGCTCCCTCCTCGATGTGGGCTGCGGAGACGGGGCCCTGACCGAGCAACTCGGCCGGCAAAAACCGGGGCTCGAGATCTCGGGGATTGATGTCGCAAAGCGACCCGGCGCTCGGGTGCCCATCGGACTTTTCGATGGTGAGCGCATCCCCCACGATGATCAGACCTTTGATCACGTGCTCCTCGTCGACGTACTTCACCATTGCGATCCCCCCGAAACGCTTCTGGCGGAAGCGCTTAGGGTCACCCGCGGCCACTTGCTGATCAAGGATCATCGACTGGAGGGCTGGCTCGCGGGGCCGACCTTGCGCGCCATGGATCGCGTGGGCAACGCGCGGCACGGCGTCCCCCTCCCCTATTCTTATTGGTCCGAGGCGCGCTGGCGGGAGACCTGGCAAAAGCTCGGCCTCACGGTGGACAGCTTCGAGGTCGACCTCCGGCTCTACCCTCCCCCCCTCGGCCTGGCCTTCGACCGGGGTCTTCACTTCATTGCCAGCCTGAGCCGGGCCTGAACGTGAGCGCCGCCTCCAATACGCGCCCCCTGGCCCAGGGCCGGATCCTGGGCGCGTGGTTGCTGATCAGCCTGGCGGTGAGCGCGGCTGCGCTTCCCGGCATCGACCGATTGGGGCTCTACTACGACGAAGCCTTTCTCGCCCAACAAGCGCGGGATTTCGTCGAACCGGGGTCCGGCGGAACACACCCGGCCAGCGTGCGCAGCGTGACCCTATTCGACCGCCCCTTTCCCGTCCGCAACGCGGTCTACCTCGGCTCGCTCAAGAGCCAACTTCTCATCCCCGCCCTGGCCTGGGCGGGATCCAGCCCTCGGGTCGTGCGCGTCACAACCCTCGCCACGGCTTTGCTCGCGCTCTTGTTCGCCATGCTCTGGGCCGCTCGACTCTTTGACGCGGAGACCGCTCTGGTGATGGGCGTTCTGGTGGCGAGCGACCCGACCTTCTACTTCTTTTCCCAATTCGAGTGGGGACCGTTCACGACGAATTTCCTCTGCCGCTCCGCCGGCGCCCTGGCCGCCGTCATGGCCTGGCAAAGCGCATCCCCGACAAAGGCCATCGCCGGGGCCGTGACTGCGGGCGCATTCCTCGGGTTGGGCGTCTTCAGCCGCGCCGACTTCATCCTGATCCCCGCCGCCGCCGCCGGCGCCCTCGTCATCTGCCGGCCGGATCTGGTTCGCCAGGTATGGGCCGAGCGCCGAGGAGCACTCGTCGGCTTCACCGCGGCTTTCTGCTTGGCGGCGCTGCCCATGATCACCTCCCTGGCCGGATTGCTGGGCAGCGCCAGCGTGGCGGGGCAACGCGGCGACCTCTTCTTCCGCGCCCGGGTTCTCTGGCAGAGCCTCGATGGTTCCCACTTCCTGCGCCTGATGGAAAGCGGCGGGCTCTTCGACCGCGCCGCGCAAGTCGATGCCCCGGGCGGCTTGCTGGGCTGGATGATCCTGCCCGCTGCAGCCGTCCTGATCGTCGACGGAGTGCGCAAATACGGGCGACGCGCGCTCAACGCCCCCGATGCCCGCGCTTTCCTGCTTGTCTTCAGCCTGCTGCTCACGACCTTGATGCTCGCCCTGCCCGGCGCCGTCCGCGCCCATCACCAACTCAACACGCTCCCGCTTCTGCACCTGATCGTGGCCAGCGCAGCGCTCACACTCTGGCGCCGAGGAGGGGGCTGGGGAACGGCGCGGATCCGTTCGGGAATCGCTGTTCTGCTGACGGCGACCGCGGCGGCCAATCTCGTTCTGATTCATCGAACCAGCGACTTCATCGACGCCACCGGGGGCCGCGGCCGCTGGAGCCACGCATTGAGCGATTTTGCCCGGGAACTGAACGCCCGGCCCGGAGAAGCCGTAGTCAGCCTGGAATGGGGCTTTCACGAACCCCTTCTCTTTCTCACCCGGGATGTTCCGCTGGAGGAGAGCACCTGGGCGCTCTCACGCAGCGTGGCCGGGGGCCAGCCCTGGGTTCGCGAAGCCAACGCCGGAACCACTTACCTGGTTCACGACTCGCCCTACGATCTCTTCGGCTTGGGGCCCCGATTTCTCATGGCCGCGCGGATGGCCGGTCCCGAAATCGCGCGCATTCGCAGCCACGAAGACGGTACGGGCGAACCCGCGTTCTACAGCGTTCACGTGCCCGGGCCCCATCGCGTGCACTACAACGGCGCCTTTCGGATTCGCTAGCGCGGCTGAGCGCCGACGAATACCTGGGCGCCCTCGGTCACCGCTTCTTCGGAAACGTGGACGTAGTCGCGATCACCCGCGACCTCGATCGCATATGGGCCCTGGGCACGGGTGCGCTGAAGGGGCTCGGAGAGATCGGGCAATTCCGTCGCGTAGGGAACATTGAAGGTCGCCTTGCCCGAGGGATCGGCCCGAGCCACGACGCGATAACCGAAGGGCCGACCGAAGCGGGCGCGCAAGGCGAGGGATACTGTGACCTCTTCACCGGCGGGCGCCTCCACCACCAGGCGAGCACCGGGTACGATCTCGAATAGTTTATATGCGGGGCCGCCGCCTTGGCGCGGGCGAAAAATTTCGCTCACTCCCCTGCCCCCCGGCTCGGATTCGGTGATCAGCCGGAAATGCGCGAGCGCGGGCTTCCCCTCCATCGCGCCGCCATCGTACGCATGGAGTTGCCCGGTCACCGCGCGGGGATCCTCGTCCGCCGTCGTGAGCACGTACCGCCCGCGCAGCGCCTCGGCCCAGCGCAGAGCGACCCCCTCGCTCCTCGCCTCGAGAAAGGCAAATGCCTTTTTCCAATTCTCCGGCCCGATATACCACCAGAACGGGTTGGTGGAAGAAGGCCGCCGGGCTCCGTATTGGATCGCATGACCCAGGTTCGGATGGGCGATCACCCCGTAGACGGGATCGGGCCCCGGACTCGAATAGCCCCCGGTCTCGGGCGTGACCGCCCGCACTTCGGCCATGAATTGCGCGAGGGTATACGCCACGCTGCGGGTGATGGCGGGCCCGGGCTCTCCGCCGGTTTCCAGGGCCTCGAGGGATGCCCGGGCCCGCGGTCCGTAGACCGAAGCCACGGCGGGCCAGAGCAGCGCGCCCGCCAGAACAACGACGCCGACGAAACGCAGACTCGCCCGCAGGCCCGAGGCCCTCATGGGATGCGTGAAATACGCCGCGCAGCGGCAAGCGAAAACACCAAAGAGCACCGCAAAGGCCGGAGCCAAGTCGTTCCCATAGCGCCGCTGGTCCAGCGCAAGAACCGAGAAAACGAAAATCCAACCCGCCAGCAGCATCGCGCTCGGCCTGGTCGAGCGCCGCGTGCTCGGGGAAAGACCCAACCACGCGGCGGCCACCGGCAGAAAGGGAAGCGTATAAACAAAGCCCCCCCACGCGAGTTCTCCACGCCCGGCGGGCAATCGATCCCAAATTCCAAAGAGCGGGTTCTGCTCTCCGGTGATCGTTCCGACGCTGTCGGTCTGGGCGAGAAAGCCGAGGGCCGGCGCGAGGGCTTCGCGAAGTTCCGGGACAAGCGCGGCACAAGCGATCCACAAAAGCCCGACACTGGCCCCCCACAACATGGGGCGGGCGACCCCGCCGCCGGGCTTTCGGTTTTCGGCCAGGCCCGCCACTGCGCTGACACTCGCGATGGCCAGGGTGACGAGCACCGGAAACCAGGAAAAAGAGATGGAGGAGAACGTTCCGCCCAGGGGCGCTGGAGACGCGAGCAGAAGCGGAACCAGGAGCAGCCCACTGGTCGCCGCCGCCCCAGCCTGGACGAGCAAAACACCCGCGCCGCGCCCCAGAATGCCTGCCCCAAGAAGAAGCGCATTGGCCAGAACCACGTAGAGAAGGCTTCCATGCCAGGTCAGCAGGAGCCCCAATTGAGCAAAGCCCAACACGAGGCCCCAGCGCCGAACGCGTCCAGCGGGCGAGCCCCTTTCCGCCAGACCCAGGCAGGCCAGGAGCAGCCAAGCGCCGAACATCGCCACTGCGGCGTGGTGGTCCGGGTTGCCCACCCGGGAATAGACAACGCCAATGGGCAGGCAGGCGTAGACCCCTGCGGCGGCAAGGCCGGCAGCGGGGGACGCAAGCAGGCGACCCGAGAGATAGATGGGGATCAGTGCGATCACCGCACAAGCCGGACCCGCCCAGGCCGCCACCCGCTCGAATCCGACAACATCGGTGGCCACGAGATGAGCCACCCCCCCGATGGCGATATCGAAGAGCGGCGGCCAGGGCACCGGGGCGCCATCGGGAAAATTGACGTAGGAATCCCAGAGCAGGAGCGCCGGGAAATTGGCGAAGGTGTAGAAAGCCCTGCGCAGGTGATATTGAGCATCGGCTGGGGGGAAGATCACCTCATCGCCCACGAAGACGAACTCGAAGCCGAGGCTTCGGATCAAAAGGGCCAGCAGCATCAGGCAGGCCAGCGCGGCCGCGACGCCGACTCGTCCGCCGCGCCCACCCCCGCTGTCCCCGCCGTGCTCGGGGTTCATGCGCATCCGGCCCTCATGCCACTGTACACGCGCCCAGTGTATCACCCCGTGCAGGCGAAGCGGGCGGGGTCAGGGAGCGGAGTCGGAGATCGGCGAAGCAGCGGGCGATGCTTGATTCGCATCTTCGGAAGCGTCGGCCTCATGGGGGGGCAGGTAGCCCAAGGCGCGCAACTCCTCGACGTGCTCGGGCGCCATGGGACCGGCAGCCACCAGGGAAGCGCGCCGTGCGAGATAATCGCCGAGCGCCCCCATGGCGCGCGTATCGGGATCCGCTGGGCGCCACTTCCCGGCAGCGTTGCGACGCACGGTCTCGGACCTCGTCGGAATCGCCGAGCCCTCGGGTCGATCCGAGGCCGCGGCACCCGCGATTCGCGTCCACGACTCCGCGCCATACGCCGCGCTCTCGCCATCGGTATCGCAGAAGATCAACCGATCGCGCGGGAATTGTTCATCCCCCCCCTGCCCGGAGAGAGCGTACCCGCTGGCGCCGGGAAGTTCGGGCAACCGGGCCAGGGCCAACAATGTGGGGGCGACGTCGACGTGGCTCACCGGCCCCCGGACGCGACCCGGGGCCAGACCCGGGGCCACCACGATAAAGGGAACCCGGGCGAGTTCAGGAGCCGTGGACTGACCATGCTGGAAGAACCATCCCCCTTCGCCCAGGCTTTCGCCGTGATCCGCCGTCAGCAGGATCACCGCGCCCCGCTTGGCGCTGCGGGCCTCCAGGGCCTCAATGACTCGACCCGCCCAATGATCCGCATAGCGGATCTCCTCGGCATAGCGCGCGGCGTAGAGCGCTGGATCCCGCGCCTCGCCCAGCGCCTGGTAGGCGGGAATACCCGCCCGGCCGGAATTGCCCGGAAGCACGCCGAGTTCGCCCTTCATGGCCAGGGGCACCGGGGCGATGGTGCCGGACCATTCGCCTGGAGGCGTGTAGGGGCCGTGGGGATCCTGCAGGTGAAGCCAGAGAAAAACCGGCTGGGATCCCGGGCGGGTCATCAACCACTCCAGCGCACGCCCCGCCGTGGCCCCCGCCTGGCGTTCGAAATGAAAATCCCGATTGCGTTCACTCGAGGGGAGTTCATCGTCGTAGACATGAAAACCCCGATCCAGACCGATCCGCCGGCGCAGAACCACGTTGCTCACGAACGCTCCGGTGGCGTAGCCGGCCTCGGCGAAACGTTGGGCCAGGGTGGGCAGGCCCTCGAGCCGGGTATCGCCGTTGCGCGATCCGATGGAGTGCTCGCGGACGTAGCGCGAAGTCATGATCGATGCGTGAGCCGGTGCCGTGAGGGTCGCTGCCGCGATGGCGTTCTCAAAAAGCACGCCCCGCGCAGCGAGGGCGTCCATCGTCGGGGTGTTTTCCTCGGCGAACCCGTAGGCGTGAACGTAGTCCGCACGCAGGGTGTCGACGGTAATCAGCAGCACATCCGGGGGGTCGGCTTCGGGTGCCGGGGCACAGGCGAGGAGCCCAGTGACCAGTGCGAGCAGGCACGCCTCAAGCGCCTTCATTCGGCGTACCCCAGGGCTTCGAGGCGCGCCCGATCCTCCGGGCTCAGGGGTGCGGGATCGCGCTGCTCCCGGGTATGGGCCCGGCGCCAGGCTGCGATTTCTGCCCGCATCGCCCGGGCGCGTTCGGGCTCCCGCGCGGCCAGGTTGGCCTTCTCCTCGGGATCCGCCTCGAGGTCAAAGAGCTCCAGGGTTCCCTCCTCGGGGCCTTCGATCAATTTCCAACGGCCTCGGCGAAGACCGAATTTCTCGCCCAGGGCAGCCGCGCCCTCGCCGGCGGCGCCTGCTGCGCCACCTGCAGCACTACCTGCAGCGCCACCTGCAGCACTACCCGCAGCACTGCCCGCAGCACTGCCCGCAGCACTGCCCGCAGCACTACCTGCAGCACTACCTGCAGCACTACCTGCAGCACTACCTGCAGCACTACCTGCATAGTGCCGCCGGTAGAGATGCACGGGCCGCTCGGCATCCAGCGCTTGCGACTCCAGAAGCGCTCCAGAGAGGCTCGCGCCGTGCGGGGCTTCGCTCCAGGGCATGCCCAGCACGTCGTAGAGCGTGGGGGCAAGATCGCTCAGGCGAACGGGTCCGGGAACCACCGCTCCCGGGGCAACCCGCCCGGGCCAGCGAACGATCAAGGGGACGCGAACGCCTTCCTCGTAGATGTGCTCGCCATGGTGCATATGGCCGTGGGACATCAAGCCCTCCCCGTGATCGCCGGTCACCACCACGAGGGTTTCGGTGTCGAGAGAGCGCCGTTCGAATGCCGCCAGCAGACGACCGATCTCCTGATCGGTATAGGCAAGAAGAGCGTCGTAGAAGAAGATCGTGCGATTGACCTTGAGTGCTTCACGAGGTCCGGGCACGAAGGGAGGATCGTAACCCTTGGGCAAGAGGTAGGGGTCGTGGGGATCGAAATAGTGCACGAAGAGAAAGAAGGGCTGCTCGGGATGGGCTCGCTCATCGAGCCATTCGAGCGCTCGCCGGGTGGTGTCGTCGGCCCGGCCGTAGAATTTGCCCTCGACCACACCCCCTTCCCAGAGCCGACTTCCGGCCAGGACATCGGCCTGGGAGAAATCCGCATCGAAATGATCGAAGCCCTGGGCAAAGCCAAAGGGCTCGGAGAGCACATGGGAACTGACCACCGCCGCCGTCTCGTAACCCGCCGCCGCCAGGCGCTCCGCCAGGGTCTCGAACTCGTCTTCCAGGGGTCGACCATTCTTCAAAACACCGTGTGCAATCGGGGGCAGTGCGGTGAACAGGCTCGCGTGGCTCGGGGCCGTGGTCGCCGAGGGCGCATACGCCGTTTCGAAAAGCATGCCCTCCTGGGCCAGGGCCCGCAGCGAGGGAGAGGTGTCTCGGGCATAGCCGTACGCCGAGAGATGATCGGCCCGGGTGGTATCCATCGAGATCAGCAGCACGTTGGGGCGTGGATCCTGGCGCCGGAGCTCGGCGGGATCCGGACCGCAGGACAGGGGCAGCAAGAACAAGGACAGACATCCCCAAAAACAACGATGCCTTCCGGCCCCATGCCCGTTCCCGTCCCGGTCGACGAAGCCACCCCGCATGGGCCGCAACATAACTCCAGTCCATGAGGCCAGCCATCGAGAGCCGGGGTAGAATGGCGCGGGCCATGCCGAAAACCGTTCTCGTCATCCCCTGCTTCGATGAAGCCAGCCGGCTGAGGCCCGAGGCTTTCGAGCAATCCCTCCAGAGGGATCCGGAAACCGATTTCTTCTTCGTCGATGACGGAAGCCGGGACGGCACGCCTCGTATCCTCGACGATCTGGCCTCGGGGAGCAGCGACCGGATCAGGGTGCTCCATCAGGCCACGAATCGCGGGAAAGCCGAAGCCGTCCGGCTGGGCATGAAGGCCGCGCTGGATGGCGGGGCGGATTACGCCGGCTATTTCGACGCCGATCTCGCCACGCCCCTGGAAGAACTCGCCCGGCTGCGTTCCGTCCTCGAAGACAAGAATGCGATCCAGATGGTTTTCGGATCCCGGGTCCAGCTGATGGGCCGAACCATCGAACGCCGGCCCCTGCGACACTATTTGGGGCGTGTTTTCGCCACGGTGGTCTCCCAGGTTCTGGGACTCGCGGTTTACGATACGCAATGCGGAGCCAAGCTCTTTCGTTCGGGGCCCGATATTCGGCGCCTCTTCGACGAGCCCTTCCTTTCGACCTGGGTCTTCGACGTCGAACTCATCGCGCGCTGGCGCGCGGGGGAAATAAGCGACAGCCTGCCCGCCGCAGAGCGCATTCTCTACGAGCTGCCCCTGAATACCTGGGTGGATGTCGCAGGCTCCAAGGTGCGACCGTCGGATTTCGTCCGCGCCCTCGAGGAAATCTGGCGAATTCATCGGCGCTATCTCGCCGGGGGTGCTCGCCCGGCGGCCCGTGAATGAGCCTGACTCCCCAGGCGCTCTTTCGCATACAAGCTGGCGCCTGGGCGGCGCTTTTGATCCTGTCGATGGCGGTGCTCTATCACGCGATCCGGATCGATGACGAGGTGCCCTTCCTCCTCCAAGGAGATGGCCCCGCATGGATCATGGCTCCCCTGCCTCGAACCGCGGATCTCATCGTGGTCGATCCGGAGAACCCGCCGAAGCGCGTCTTCAGCAAGCGCTTCAACGCCGAGGGCGGGAGCGCACCGGCCCTGCTCCGCGGCCGCGCCCTGCGCGGGGCGACCGCCCGCCTGAACGATGAGCCCCTGGTGCTGCGCAGCCGGGGGAGTGGCTGGAAAGAGGGCTTCGACGCCGACCTTACGGGCCGGCTCCTCCCGGGCCGGAATCAACTCGAGGTGACGGTGGTCAACCCGGCTGGGCCCGCCCTGCTCCAACTCGAAATCGACCGGCCCGGCGAACCCGTGGTGTCGGATGCCAGCTGGGAAGTCAGCGACGCGCTTCCCGGCCGGGTCCACGCACAGAGGGCCACCGATCTCGCGCTCCACCCCGAAGCGCGCAATTTTCCTTCCGCCCTGCAGGTTCGGCCCGGGGCTCTGGCCTGGGTCCTTGGCGCTTTCGCCATAGGAGCCACCCTCGCCTGGCGAAGGCCGCATTGGCTGACGCGAATTCCCGAGAACCGCTGGCCCCTCTGGACATTGGGCGCCGTGGTGCTCTTCTGGGTCCTGGTCTTCGCCTTCAAGTTCGCGCAGATGCCGGCCCTTCTGGGCTTCGACGCGCCCGGTCATCTTGCCTATATCGATTACCTCCTCGAACACCGCGCGCTGCCCACGGCGGCCTACGGGTTCTCGACGTATCACCCGCCCCTGTTTTATGGGCTGACCAGCGGACTCGCCCTGCTCTTTGGAAGCGATCCGAGCAGCTTTGGAGGGGCCATCGTCTACCGCCTGATCCCTTTCGCTTCGGGCCTGGCGAATGTGCTGCTCGTCGCCTTCGCGGCCCGCCGAATTTGGCCCGGCGAGGGGCTGCGGCCGAGCCTCGCCATCGCGGCGGCGGGTTTGCTCCCCATGAACCTCTACATGTCGGCCTACGTATCCAACGAACCCCTGCTCGCCGCTTGGGTGAGCGGCGCCCTTGCACTGGGGATCGGCATTCTTCTGGCCGAGCGCCTTCGCCCTCTTGCGCTCGCTGCGCTGACCTTGATCCTGGGGGCAGCCCTGCTGACCAAATTCACCGCGCTCGCCCTGGCTCCGGTGATCGCGTTCTTCGTCGTCTTACGCGCCTGGCTATTGGACGGGCATGGGCCGGCGCGCAGCCTGGCCTTTTTCGGCGCCATGGGGGCGGGGGCCCTGGCGCTTTCGGGCTGGTTCTACCTGCGCAATTGGCTGCTCTTCGGCGATCCCCTGGTCTGGAATCTCGACGTTCCCGGGGCGGCCAGCTGGTGGATGCGTCCGGGTTTCCATACGGCGGGCTGGTACGCCCGCTTCGGCGAAGCCCTCTCGTACCCCTTCTTCGCCGGGTACGCCTCGTTTTGGGATGGCCTCTACTCGACCTTCTGGGGCGACGGCCTGGTGGGGGGCATGGCCCGGGCCAGCACGCGGCACGCCTTCTGGAACGACGAATTCCAGCGCCTGGTCTACCCCCTGGCCCTGCCCGCGACCCTGGCCATCGTGGCGGGCGCCGGCAAGCTCTGGTTGGACTCCTTTCGGGAAAAGAGCGTCGCGCTCCGGCTCGTCTTCAGCATGCTGGTCACGGTCCTCTTTCTCCTCGCCTTCTCCTTGGGCCTGATCAGCCTGCGACTGGCCTTCTACGCCCAGGCGAAAGCCTTCTACCTGCTCTGCGCGGTTCTTCCCCTGGCCATTGCCGCCGCCGAAGGGCTGGCCGCGCCCGCCCGCTGGGCGTCACAGGGAGAGAGCTTCCCCCGGCGCGCCTTGCTCTGCGCCTGGGCGGGTTGGGGCGCGAGCCTCGCGGCGTGCATCGGGCTCGCCTATCTGGGCTGAAGCCGGAGCGCGCGCTCGGAGACGGGCGAAAGCACCGCCAGGGAGGTCGGTGCGAGAGGGAGCGGCAGCTCCCCCTCGCTGATCTCTACAAGGCCTGTTGCTCCTCGCGGCAAGATGGGCCGACCGAACCAGGAGAACGCTGGATGAAGGCGTTGACCCACTCCTCACCCACCGCGATCCCTCAACAACAGGCAAAGACTGGGTCCGATTCGGCGTAGGGATCGTGTCAACCAGTACCCCAGATCGCGTCTCCCGCAATGGGAAAATCGTCACCTGTGCGGCGGCGTATCGGGGCGGGCCTCAACTCGCTATAGGAATCAGCCACATAGCTGAAGCCCCAGCGACTGACGATGAGCGAGGACGGGGTCGGAATATTTTTTTAATCGCTGTAGAAAAATCGTCATCCGTAGAACGAAGTTCGACCCAAGCCCCGCCCCGCGAGTCAGGCCAATTCGAGATTCGCAAAACGCACCAGGACCGTCTTGACCCCCACTCGGGCAAACTGAATTTTCAGCTTCTGATTGACCCCCGTTCCCATGACTTCGAGAATTTTCCCATCCCCGAAGACCGGGTGTCGGACCCGCATTCCCGGGCGGACCTCGTCGCCCGCGTCGGGCGTTTCCTGGGAATAGGAGTAGTCGAATTGGGCGCCGGAGCCCGCCCCGCCCCCGGCTCTTCCTCGTCGGCGGCCTCAGCCTCCCTGGCTGAGGGTTTCAATGAGATCGCTGGGAATCTCATCGAGAAAGCGGCTCGGCGACTGAAGGCTTCGTTCGCCGAAGCGGCGACGCTCGGCGGCGTGGGTGATATTCAACTGCTCCATCGCCCGGGTCATGGCCACGTAGCAGAGGCGGCGTTCTTCCTCGATGCCCTCGCCATCACCGGCTGAACTCGCATGGGGGAAGATCCTCTCCTCCATGCCCACCAGGAAAACCACGGGGAATTCGAGCCCTTTCGACGAATGAACCGTCATCAGCGAAACCCGCTCGGTGCGCTCCTCCCAGCTGTCGAGATCCGAAATCAAGGCCACCTGGTCGAGGAAGAGTTCGAGTTCACTCCTCTCCTCATCGGGCGCCTCTTCGTTGGCCAGATGAAAATCCCGGGCGCTGGCCATCAACTCGAGCAGGTTGTCGCGACGGGCCTCGGCTTCGGGACTGCCCTCCTTCGCCAGGCTGTCCAGGTAGCCCGTACGCTCAAGCAGGCGGCCGATCAATTGATCCAGGGGGCGGCGCTCGGATTCTTCGCGCAATTCATCCAGCAAGGCGAGAAAATCACGAATCTTCCCCGATACCCGGGCGGGGGCATCGGCACCAAATTCACGAAGACCCACCATCATCGCAATCTGCTTGCGTGCCGCGAGAACTCCGACCTTATCCATGGTCGTCTTGCCGATCCCTCTCGCGGGCTTGTTGACGATCCGCAACAAGGCCTGATCATCCGAGGGATTGATGATAAGCCGCAGGTACGCCATGGCGTCCTTGATCTCGGCCCGATCGTAAAACCGGACTCCGCCCACCACCGTGTAGGGCATGTCGTATTTCAGCAATTCTTCTTCGAAGGATCGCGACTGCGCATTGGTTCGGTAGAGAATCGCGAAATTGCTGTAGGCCCTGCCTTCCGAAGCGCAGGCGGTGGCTATTTTCCGAATCACGTAGGCGGCTTCTTCGCGATCGTCATCCGCTTCGAAGAATTGGATCAAATCGCCCCCTTCACGTTCGGTGAAGAGGCGCTTCTCCTTGCGCTCAATATTGTTGGAGACCACCGCCGATGCACCCGTGAGGATGGGCTGGGTGGAACGGTAATTTCGCTCGAGCTTGATCACCTCGGCTTCGGGGTAGTCCTGCTCGAAATCAAGGATGTTCCGGACGTTGGCGCCGCGCCATGCGTAGATGGATTGGTCGGGATCTCCTACCACACAGAGATTCCTATGCCCCGACGCCAGAAGATTCACCAAATCGAATTGCACGCCGTTGGTGTCCTGGAACTCGTCGACGAGAACGTATTGCCAACGCTTCTGGTAGAACTCGAGAACACGCGGACGCTGCTTGAAGAGTTCCACCGTCTGCAAGAGGAGATCGCCGAAATCCAGGGCATTGGCGTCAACGAGCATGCGCTGGTAGATGCCATAGAAGCGGGCCGAAAGTTCATCGTCGATATCGTACGCATTGGCCGCGGCCTGGGCGGGAAGAACGCCGGCGTTCTTCCATTGGTCGATCCGCCAGCGAATTCGTTTGGGGTCGTGCGCCTTCGGATCCAATCCCTCGCGCTTCAGCGCCTGCTTGATGACCCCGATGCTATCGGCATCGTCGTAGATCACGAACCCGCGGCTGCGCCCCAGGTGACCAATATCCCGGCGAAGGATTCGTACACAAATGGAATGAAAGGTGCCGATGGCGAGATCTCCACCATCCGGGCCGAGCAATTTCTCGACGCGCTCCTTCATTTCGCCCGCCGCCTTGTTGGTAAAGGTGACGGCCAGCAGGCTGGTGGCCGGAATCCCGCAGACCCCGATCAAATAGGCGACCCGGCTTGTGAGTACACGCGTCTTCCCGCTCCCGGCGCCCGCAAGGACCAGCAAGGGGCCCTCGGTGATTTCCACGGCGCGGAGTTGTTCGGCGTTGAGGCCGGTCGTAATCGATTCAGCGAGCAAATTCTGCCTCTCTGGCCGCCCCAATGAGCGACCCAGGAAGATCGGATTGGAAGCCTGGGGGTCGGTCCAGATTATCCGAGCCCGGCTTGGGTCTCAAACCGCGCCGGACAAAAGTTCCGCGAAGGAGCCTTGCGCGTTATCGTGGGTCCCCATTTCCAGGGAGAAATTCACCATGACCCACCCCGAAGCCGAGATCCGCGCCACCCACGACCGTTTCCTCACGACCCGCGCTGAAATCGAGCGTGAGGAGCGCCCCTGGGCAGACCTCTCGGCCTTCTTCACCGAGGATGCCTGGTACGTCGACCCCGCCTGGGGAAGGGTAGAGGGGCTGAGCGCGGTTCAGGAATTCCTCCAGGCCAGCATGCGGGGGCTCGAGAATTGGACCTTTCCCACCCAATGGACCCTGGTCGAGGGAGATCGCCTGGTCAGCTGCTGGATGAATCGGCTACCCGGCAGACGCGAAGACGGCAGCTACTACGAAGCGCCCGGAATCTCCACCTTCGAATACGCGGGCGAGGGAAAGTTCGCGTCCTGCTACGACCTGCTGAACATGGTGCATATTCGGGAGTTGATCGTGGAGAGCGGCTGGCGGCCCGGCCCCGGAGCAGTCGCCCCACCGCGCAACCCGGTCCGCTAGAGCGCCCCTGCCCTACTCGACGGTCACGCTCTTGGCGAGATTCCGCGGTTGGTCCACGTCGGTGCCGCGGAGGGTGGCCACGTGATAGGCCAGCAATTGCAGCGGCACCACGGCCAGGATCGAGGTCAGAAATTCGCCGAGATCGGGAATATGCACCACCTCGTTGGCCTTCTCGTCGAGGGACGTGTCGCCCTCGGTCGCGATGGCGATCACCCGGCCATCCCGCGCGCGCACCTGCTCGAGATTCGAGACCAGCTTATCGAAGAGCGGACCGCTATTGGCGATCACGACGACAGGCATGTTCTCGTCGATGAGCGCGATGGGGCCATGCTTCATCTCGCCCGCCGCGTAGCCTTCGGCGTGGATATAGGAAATCTCCTTGAGCTTGAGCGCACCCTCCATCGCGATGGGGTACATGATGCCCCTGCCCAGGAAGAGGAAATCTTCGGCCTTGAAATAGCGCCGGGCGATGGCGGCGATTTCAGCGTCGAGCGCCAGGGTCTCTTCCACCAGGCGCGGCAAACGCATCAGATCGTGTAGCCGCTCGCCCAGGGCGTCGCCCTCCAGGCGCCCTCGCACATGGGCCAACTTGAGCGCCAGCAAATACAGGGCCACCACCTGGGTCACGAAAGCCTTGGTGGATGCCACACCGATTTCCGGCCCGGCATGGGTGTAGAGAACATCGTCGCTTTCCCGGGCGATGGTGGATTCCCGAACGTTGCAAATGCTGAGGACGCGGGCGCCCTGATTTCTGCCCTCCCGGAGCGCCGCCAGGGTATCGGCGGTCTCTCCGGATTGGGAAACCGCGACCAGCATGGAATCCGAATCGAGAATCGGGCTGCGATAACGAAACTCGCTCGCCAGGTCTACTTCGCAGGAGATACCCGCCAATTGCTCGATCATGTATTTACCCACATGACACGCGTAGGAAGCGGTTCCACACGCCACCAGGCTGATGGAACGAAGCGAGTCGGCCTGGTCCCGGCTGAATTCGATCGAATCGAGATCGATGCTGATCTCCGCCTCGTTCACCCGGGTCCCGATGGTGTCGGTGATGGCGCGAGGCTGCTCGAAGATTTCCTTCTGCATGAAATGGTCGTAGCCACCGCGCTCCGCGGAAACCGGATCCCATTGCACCGTGAGAAATTCGCGCTCCACGGAGCTTCCCTGGGCATCGACCACCTCGAAGCCCTCTTCCGAGAGCAGCGCGAAATCGCCATCCCAGAGCGTGATGATTTCCCGGGTATAGGGCAGGAGCGCGGGGATATCGCTGCCGAGAAAGGCCTGCTTCTCTCCCCGGCCCACGATGATGGGGCTGCCGCCGTTCTTTGCCGCCACCAGGTGCGCCGGATCGGTATCCGACATGGCACCCAATGCATAGGAGCCCTGAAGCCTCGAGCACGATTCTCGAACCGCGGTCATCAGATCCTTGCCGCTCTGAATCTCGGCATCCACGAGATGGGCGATCAGTTCGGTATCGGTATCCGAAAGAATCTCGGCGCCTGTGGCCTCCAGTTCAGCCCGCAGTTCCCGGTAGTTCTCGATGATTCCGTTGTGCACGATCACCACGGAACCCGCGCGATGGGGGTGGGCATTGCGTTCCGAGGGTTTGCCGTGGGTTGCCCAGCGCGTATGGCCGAGACCGATCTTGCCTTCCAGGGGTCTGTCCCGCAGCACGCCTTCGAGATTGATCAGCTTCCCCTTGGCGCGCCGCACCTCGATGCTGCTCCCTTCCAGGGTAGCCACCCCAGCCGAGTCATAGCCCCGGTATTCCAGCCGGCGCAAACCATCGATCAACACGTTCACGGCCTGATGTTCCCGGCCGACATATCCAACGATTCCGCACATACTTTATCCCCTGCTCCGCCCGTCCAGATACCTGAAGCCCCGGGCCCTCTGCCTGAGGCGGGGCTGATTTCCCGCCCGCTATCCCTTGCCGCCGCCCTTCTTCGTCTTCGTTCCCTGATCAGGAGCCGCGTTCCCCGCGCTCTTCGCCTCGGCTTCCTCTTCGGACGAGGGCGCCTCTTCGCGAAGCCTGCCCTCCTTACGCGCCACCCAACCCTCGACGGTTCGCTGACGAGCCCGAGCAACCGCCAAAGCATCCTCGGGTACATCCAATGAGATCGTCGAACCCGCCGCCAGGAAAGCACGCGCTTCGATTTCAACCGGTGAGATCAGGTTGACGTTGCACCCGATAAAAGCCCCATCGCCCACCTTGCTCCGGCTCTTCACATAGCCGTCGTAGTTCACCACCACCGAGCCACAACCAAAATTCACATCCGAGCCCACATCGGCATCCCCGATATAGGTGAGGTGGGCAGATTTGCTGCCCGGCCCGAGCGTCGAATTCTTGACCTCGACGAAATTGCCGATCTTCACGCCATCCATCAGGTGTGAGTCGGGACGCAGATGCGAATAGGGCCCGAAGACCACCCCATCGTCGAGTTGGCTGTCCTCGATATAGCAATTGGCCTTGATGCGGACACCGCGGCCGATCCGTGTGGAGCCCGTGATGCAGCAACCCGGCTCGATCACCGTATCCACCCCGACCTGAACCGTGGCGTCGATATAGGTGGTCTCAGGGTCGATGAGCGTAACGCCCCCAGCCATGAGTTCCTCGTTGATGCGCGCCTGCATGATGCGAGTCGCAGCGGCGAGCTGATTGCGATCGTTGATGCCCACGCATTCTTCGGCATCCTCGACCCGAAGCGCCTCGACAACGCGGCCGATCTTCACCGCGTAGCCCACGATATCGGTCAGGTAGAACTCACCCTGATTGTTGCCGGACTCGACCTTCCCGAGTCCTTCCCAGAGAAGTTCTGAGGACACCAGATAGACACCCGTGTTGCGCTCTTCCAGGGCGAGCTCTTCGGGACTCGCATCCTGGGCCTCGACAATCCGCTCGACCCGGCCCGCGCCGTCGCGCACGACTCGGCCAGGAATATCCCCCTCCGCGGTCAGCATCACGAGGTCGGCCGATGTCTCTGCCTTCAACTCGCGCATACGCCGCAACGTGCTGGCCCGCAGCAGCGGCGTATCGCCGTAGAGAATCAGGATATCGCCCGAGAAATCCGCCAGGACGTTTCGGCTCACCATCACCGCGTGGCCGGTCCCCTTCTGCTCGGCCTGAACCACGCAAGTTGTCTCTTCGCCCGCAGCCCGGGTCACCGCCTCGGCTTCACGGCCCACCACAACCACCAGGCGAGCGGGTTCGACTTCGCCCGCGACCCGCTGGATATGCCCGAGCATGGGCACGCCGCAGATTTCGTGGAGGACCTTGGGGCGCTCCGAGCGCATGCGGGTGCCCTGGCCGGCGGCCAGAATCACTACTGCGGTTTCACCCAGCGCGTTGCCGCCCATCCAACAGGCCCCTCTCTTAATTGCGGGTCCCTGCCCGCCCTCGAATCCTCGGTTCGTTATCGGTACCCTGTGCGCCCAGCCCAAGCGAGGGTAACCGGATCCGACACCGATCGGACGCCGGTGTTTCCCAGGAAAGGGGACATTGGAGCGGCCCCGTGGGGGTTGGACTTTTCCCGCCCCACATTGCCGGCTTCTCGGGCGGCTCCTAGGCTCTGCCAGCGCCGCACGCCATCGCGCCACCCGGGCGCCGCCACCCTCTCCTCCCATCCGCCCCCGCCTGCACGGAGTCCGCCATCCAGGTATTCGGCAATACCCGCGGCCTCAAGGCCAGCCAGGTCCGCCAACTCGAGCGCCTTTTTCAGCGGCGCCTGCCCGCCGACCGGCTGGTGGGCAACGATTTCGCCCGGCAACTGACCGCCATCAGCCACGACATCCGCCGCCAGGTGGGGGTGCTCGCCGACCGGCGCGGGGATGTTCAGCATGTGATGGTGGGCGACGCGCGAGCGATCGAGTTGCCCGATTGGGGACGCTTGCGCGCGGGCCGCGGCCGACTGCGCGGGCTGCGCTGCGTCCACACCCATCTGGCCGATGAAGGCCTTTCCCGGGACGACCTGACGGATCTCGCAGTGCTGCGTCTCGACGCCATGGTGAGCATCGCGGTCCTGGAAGACGGCCTGCCCGGCCTGGCCCATACCGCTTTCCTGGCACCCGCCAACGACGACGACCGCGCGACCGAGTTGCTCGAGCCGCGCCATCCCGCCCAACTCGACACCGATTTCGCCGTCTACATCCGGGACCTCGAGAATGAACTGGCCCGCGCCACGGGCGCGCATGAAATCGCGGGCAGTGAACGCGCGCTCCTCGTCTCGGTGAGTTCGGGGCGCGACCGCGAAACCCTGGACATCCACCTCGAAGAGCTGAAGGAGTTGGCCCGAACCGCAGGCGTGGAAATCGCCGGAACCATCACCCAAAACCGCAACAAGCCCGATCCCAAGACGGTCGTGGGCGCGGGCAAGCTCTCCGATCTCGTCATCCGTTGTTTCCAACAGAACATCGAGTTGGTCATCTTCGACCAGGACCTCGAACCCGGCCAGGCCCGGAACCTCGCCGACCGCATGGAACTCCGGGTCATCGACCGCACCCAGCTGATCCTGGATATCTTCGCTCAACGCGCCACTACCGCCGATGGCAAGCTCCAGGTGGAACTCGCCCAACTCCGCTACCGGATGCCCCGCCTCGCCCAGCGCGCCGACCTCTCGCTGTCGCGACTGGCGGGGGGCATCGGAGGGAGAGGCCCGGGTGAGAGCCGACTCGAGAGCGATCGACGCCGAGTGCGCGAGCGAATCGCCCGTCTCGAAAAGGATCTGAAGCGCCTGGCCGCCCAGCGCCAGGGGCGCCGCCAGCGACGCGGTCGCCGAGAGGTGCCGGTGCTCTCCATCGTGGGGTACACCAACGCGGGAAAGAGCACGCTCTTGCGGGCCCTGACCCAGTCGGAGGTCTTCGTCGAAGACAAACTCTTCGCCACCCTGGATCCGGTCTCGCGTCGCCTGCGCTTCCCCAGGGATCGCGAGGTTATCATCACCGACACTGTGGGTTTTATTCGCGATCTGCCCCCGGACCTGATGACCGCCTTCCGCGCCACCCTGGAGGAAATGCGGGATGCCGGCCTCTTGATCCACGTAGTGGACGCCACGGCAGCGGATTTCGAACGCCGCATGGCCGCGGTTCGTACGGTTTTGGACGATATCGGACTGAACGAAAAGCCCGAACTTCTTGTCTTCAACCAGATCGACCGACTCCCTGAGGGGGAAGGCGCCGCCCTGGCCCACCGCCACGGCGGGGTGGCGGTTTCTGCGCTTCGGGGTCAGGGTTTGATCGAATTGTTGCAAGCCGCAGAGCATGTACTCTGGGGCGATCAATCCGAAGCCGAGATCGGTCATTCGCTGACCGATGACTACGCGGCGGAAGGTTCCTGAGCGGCGCATCGGATCTTGACTGGGGGGGGCAATCAATTGGTGAATCGAGCAATCCGTGCGAAGGTCGTCGGAACGGGCATGTATGTACCGGATCGCGTGGTGACGAACGATGACTTGGCCGAGTTGATGGATACCTCGGACGAGTGGATCCAGCAGCGGACAGGAATCAAGGAGCGCCGCTATATCGAGCCGGGCCAAATGCCTGCGGACCTCGCCCAGGCCGCCTGTGAGGAGGCCCTCGAAGCGGCTGGCCTCGAGGTGGGAGACCTGGACTTCATACTGCTTGCCACGCTCTCCTCTCAACACGAGTTTCCGGGCACGTCGTTCTTTCTCCACGACCAGTTGGCTGCGGGCCAGGTTCCCTGCATCGATCTGCGGGCTCAATGCAGCGGTTTTCTCTACGCGATGAACTTCGCCGACGGATTGATCCAGGCGGGCAAATCAAAAAGGGTCATGGTTGTGGGCTGCGAGGTCCAATCCACGGGTATCGATCGCACCAGCGAGGGACGCGACGTTGCCGTGATCTTTGGCGACGGGGCGGGCGCGGTGATCCTCGAGGCCAATACCGACGAAGACGATTCCGCTGGCATCCTCGACGTGACACTCCACTCCGAAGGCAAGCATGCTCGGCGACTCTGGCTCGAGGCACCCTCTTCGGGCCACATGCCCTGTCGCCTGACGCACGAGATGATCGACGAAAAAAAGCATTTTCCCGTGATGGATGGACGCCATGTCTTCAAGCACGCGGTCACGCGAATGCCTGAGGTACTGGCCGAGTCGTTGGCCACGGCCAGCATCAAGATCGATGACGTGGACCTCTTCCTCTTCCATCAGGCGAATTTGCGGATCAACGAATTCGTCGCCCAGAAATTGGAAATTTCGCCCGATCGCACCTTCAGCAACATCGAGCGCTTCGGAAATTGCTCGGCAGCCTCCATCCCCATGTTGCTCGCCGAGGCCGATCGCGCGGGCAGGCTCGGCCCGGGAAAGATCGTCACCCTGACGGCCTTCGGTTCCGGCTTCACCTGGGGCAACGTGGTTCTGCGCTGGTAGCCCGGACGGCCCGCTCAGCGCGCCCCTACGCGCGAGCTGGCGCCGCAACGCGTCACAGGGCGATTTTCCCCTCGGGTATCCTCTAGGGATTCTCAGGGACGTCTGAATTTGTTTATGGCGTATCTTGACGCAATGACGCGTCGCGTCTATGATGCCGTGCGTCGCAAATCTCAGGCGGCCGCCTCCGGGACCACCGGGCGCTCAAACCGGCCTGAGTAAACCGAAAACCCCGGGAAACCCAAGACCCCGGAGAACACGAGGAAAAAACATGGCCCAGCAAAATACTCTGCTCGAGGACGGCTTCGATCGCATTCAGACCGCGTTCAAATCCGTCGAAGACGAAGTCCAGAAGGTCCAGAAGCGGTTCGAGACCGAGAGCAACAAGCTCAGCAAGTCGGCCAACAAGCGCATCAAGAACATCCGCAAGGAAATGCTGAAATACCCTGCCGTGAAGCAGGCCGATTCCCTTCGCCAGGACCTCAGCAAGCAGTTCCAGTCGCGTGCCAAGGAATTCGAGAAGCAGGTCGGGGGAGGCATCGACACCGTACTCGGCAGCCTTCAGATCGCGTCTCAGAGCGAGATCGACAAGCTCGACAAGAAACTCGGGCGCATCAATCGGCGGCTCAAGGCATTGGACAAGACCATCAGCGAGGCAACGGCCCGACAGACGCCGCCCTCCTCGCCCAGCGCCACATCGTAGACAGCTTCTTCTCCCCGGAACTCTTCCCAGGAGTTCCACACTTCCCAACCGCAAGCAGAGCCCGGCGGCTTCGTCGCCGGGCTCTTTGCGTTCGGGGCCATCCGGGAAAGCGCCAGGCCTTCCTTCCCGACCGCTCGCCGATCAGCTGCCCTCGGTCTCGACGCCGAATCTCTGGACATAGAAATCGAGCGCCTTGCGCCTTTCGCCCCGGTCGATGCCGAAATCTCCGAGGTCGTATCGAATGCGGCCGTGCTTGCCCCGGGGATGCTCCCGCATGAAGGCGTCCATCGCTGCGTGGGCGGCCGAGGTCAGGGGCTGACCAGCCAGGGCGTAGATCTTCGCCACAGTCGCCAGATCATCCTGCATGAACTCGTGGAAGCGCACATCGATCGAGCGCTCCGAGGGCAGGCTTTCGCGATCTTCCACGCAGGCCCTCAGCATGGCCTCGATTCGCCGCGCCCAATAGCCGCCCACCCGTTCGGGGTCGACCACGCTTTGGGAAAGGCGGGCGCTATAGGTCGCCATGGTGGCAAAAGAGGCCGTAATCGAGACCGGGTCGCGGTGGGTCACCACAAAGGTTGCATCGGGGAAGACGCGGTTCAGGGGACCGAATTGTTCGAGGTGCTGCGGCGATTTCAGGATCCAGCGACCGCCACCGGGACGGCGGGACTGGATGACCCGAAGCACCCGGGCCATATAGGCATACCAGGGCGTCTGGTCCGTCCCGCAATAGTACTCGCGCCAGCTCTCCGAGGGGGCAAGAGTTTCAAAGAACATGGTCGAGCCCGCGATGGCCAGCAGATGAATCTCCTCATGGGCATGGTCCGGCCACATATCGTGCATGCGCTTGAAATGCGGCATCAGGCGATCACGCATGTCGATGCCGTCGGCGGCTCTCTGCCAGCGGGGGTCGGCGCCCATATCGGCCCCGCGTTCAGCCAGGGGCGGCAGGGGTTCGAGACTCTCCCACCAGGGCAGGAAATAGAGGGCCGGATCCGATGAGATCAGGTTATGCAGGTGCGTGGTCCCGGTCCGAGGCAGGCCCGCGATCACGATGGGGCGGTCGAGGACCTGCTCCGAAAGCTCGGGCTGGTGCCGATAGGCTTCCTCGATGAGCAGGCGGTTCTTCAGGAATTGGAGTACCTGACCCCACACCGTGACTTCGCCCATGGGCGAGAGCCCCGCTTCCTGCTTCGCCCCCTTTAGAAAAACGGTCAGGGGCTCGCTGTAGATATCCTCGCCGAAATCGTCGAGGCCCGACTCGCGCGCGGCCTGCTCCAGGGCAGCGTCCAGGCTCCAGGGGATAGCCTGGGCCATGGGGGCCACGGCCTGCATCATCTCGACCACGTCCGCTGCGAACCGGGGGCTTGCCAGGTCGTCGATGCGGATATCCGCAGGTCTTTCACTCATGCCAGGCTCCAGGGGAATGGCTTTGGGGGCGGTATCAGGAGGCGACCTGGTCGTAACCCAGATGGGTGAGTGCGGAGCGGATGCGTTCGGCTTCCTGGGCCAACGCCTCGGGTGGCGTGTTGGCGTCGGCATTGTGAAAATCGAGGTCCGTCGGCTTCCAGACCGGCACCACGTGGACGTGAACGTGGGGAACCTCCAATCCCAAGACGATGGTGCCCACCTTGAGCGGGTTGTACTCCTTCTCCATCGCCTTGCCGATGGATTGGCTGACCTTGAAGAGATGCCCGACGAGTTCTGGGTCGAGATCGATCCAATGTTCCACCTCCGCCCGCGGCACCACCAGCGTATGACCCGGATTCAGCGGAGCAATGGAGAGGAAGGCCACGCAATGCTCGTCCTTCCAGACGAATTGACCCGGTAAATCGCCCTCGATGATCTTGGTGAAAAGGGTCGCCATAAATGCAACCTCCTGGAGGCTTTGGTTGGGGAGCGATCCAGAACCTAGCCCCCCGAAGCGCGAGAGTCAGAACACCCAAGGCAAAACTTCACCCCCGAAATCACTCCCTGGGCTCCCGCCGATGGGGACGATTCGAAGCCCAAAAGCCTGCTAGACTGCGCGCCCCAAATAGTGATCGCACTCGAGAAGGAGCCCCCATGAGCAAGAAGGTCTACGTCGTTGGCGTCGGAATGACGAAATTCGAGAAGCCGGGCGGCAGGGATTGGGATTATCCCGATATGGCGCGTGAAGCGGGCACCCGCGCCCTCGAAGACGCAGGCATCGAATTCTCCGATATCGAGCAGGCCGCGGTGGGCTACTGCTACGGCGATTCCACCAGCGGCGAGCGCGCCTTCTACGAGCTCGGCCACTCGGGAATCCCGATTTACAACGTCAACAACAACTGCTCTACCGGATCCACGGCGCTCTTCATGGCCAAGCAATTCGTTGAGGGCGGCTTGGCGGATTGCGTCATGGCCCTGGGCTTCGAGAAAATGGAGAAGGGCTCCCTGGGCATCAAATACACCGACCGAACCATTGCGCTCGACAAGCACATGAAGGTGATGGTGGACCAAAGGGGAATGGACGCCTCGCCCTTTGCGGCCCAAATGTTTGGAAACGCCGGGCTCGAACACAACGAAAAATATGGCACCACGCCCGAGCACTTCGCCAAGATCGGCTACAAGAATCACCTCCATTCGGTCAACAACCCCTACTCGCAATTCCAGGACGAGTACAGCCTGGACGACATCAAGAACGCGCCCCAGGTCTACGGCCCGCTGACCAAGCTTCAATGCTGCCCGACATCGGACGGCGCCGGCGCTGCCATCCTGGCCAGCGAGGAATTCGTCAAGAAGCATGGGCTCGAGGCTCAGGCCATCGAGATCGCCGGCATGGCGATGACGACGGATTTCGACAGTTCCTATGAGGGCAGCATGATCAAGATGGTGGGCCAGGACATGACGCGATCGGCAGCCCAGAAGGTCTACGAGCAGTCCGGGATCGGGCCCGAGAATGTCGACGTCGTGGAACTCCACGACTGCTTCTCGTGCAATGAGCTGATCACCTACGAGGGGCTTGGGCTCTGCGAGGACGGTAAGGCGGGCGAATTCGTCGATTCGGGCGCCCAGACCTACGGCGGCAAGGTCGTGGTCAATCCTTCCGGCGGGCTGATCTCCAAGGGTCATCCCCTGGGCGCCACGGGCCTCGCGCAATGCGCCGAACTCAACTGGCAACTGCGCGGTGAAGCGGACAAGCGCCAGGTCGACGGGGCCAAGGTGGCACTCCAGCACAACCTGGGTCTGGGCGGCGCCGCCGTCGTCACCCTCTACCGAAAAGGCTGAGACCCGAGCGAGAGTCCGGCGAAGCGAAATAGAAATCCGGAGGATCGGGCAGCCAACGCGCTCCCGGTCCGGCGATTGATCGGACCTGATGGCCAATTCACCGGCTCCCCCGAAGCTCACCCCCCTGCGCAAGGCCGTCTTCGGATTGGGCGACCACAGCGTGAATATCGTCCTGTCCTGCCTCGCCCTGGTCTACTTCACCTTCCTGGTGACCGTGGCCGGGCTCGACCCCTGGAGAGCCGGACTCATCGCGTGGCTCGCGCGCCTGGTCGATGCGGTGAGCGACCCCCTGATGGGGCGCTTCTCTGACACCATCCGCTGGAAATTGGGACGCCGGCGCCCCTTCTTCCTCATGGGGATGGTGCCCCTGGGCATCTTCTTCAGCCTGATGTGGACGACGCCTTTCACCGCCCAGAACGAGATGTTCGCCTTCTACCTCGCGGTCTACGTGGGCCTCGCCCTGTCCTTGACGGTCTTGTCGATTCCCTACATGGCGTTGATCCCCGAAATGGCGACGGATTACGACGAACGCACTTCCCTCAACAGCTACCGATCCGCCGCCGCCGTCGTGGGAACCATGGTGGCCGCTGGCTTCTTTGGCGTGGCGGAATCTCTGGGAGGGGGAGCCGAAGGCTTTGCCACCACCGGGTTGGCAATCGGGGTTTGGCTGGTTCTGCCCTGGCCCTTTGTCTTCGCGGTGAGCTACGAGAAGGACGTTCGGAAAATCCCTCGCAAGATCGATCTTCGGTCCACGCTGCTTGGACTTGCTCGACATGCCAGCTACATCCGACTGTGTTTCATCTATATCGGCGGCCGGGTTGCGATCGACCTGCTGGGGCTCGCGATCCCGCTCTTCTTCACGATCTGGCTCGGTCGACCCGGGGATGTGCACTGGGCCCTTCTTTCCATGCTCGGGGTAGTGGTACTTTCCCTTCCCTTCTGGCTCCGCTATGCCCGGCACAACGAGAAACACCTCATCTTTGCCATGGGGTCCGTCTGGTTCATTGCCTGCCTGGGGGTAATCGCGGTCGGTGATCCAAGTTGGCCTCGTTGGATGCTCTTCGTGATCTCAGCGCTGCTGGGTATCGGGTACGCAGCAGTAGACCTGATGCCCTGGGCGATGGTCGGCGAGGTGGTGGACGAGAACGAACTCGCCACGGGCGAGCGGGCCCAGGGCGTCTACAACGGGGTGCTCACCTTCCTGCGCAAGGCCGCGGGCGCCACCGCGTATATGGTGGCGGGCTTCGCCCTCTCGTGGGCCGGTTTCGACAAGGAAACCGAAAAACAGAGTGAAGACGTGATGACCACGATCCGCCTGCTCTCCACCGCGGCACCTGCCCTCTTCCTCCTATTGGGGCTCATCGCCGTGCGGGGCTACCCCTTGACCCGTGCACGCCACGCCAAAATCCTGGAAGGCCTGACGGCTCGGAGGAACGCGCCATCAGACGAGCGAAATTCGGGCGCCCCCAGCACCTGAGCCCCTGGGCGGCTCAGCCGGAGATCAAGGCCCAGACATTCGCGGCGGTGGAAGGCACCGAGTGCCAGAGCACAAAGAGAAGGAAGGGGGGCGCAACCCATCTCAGGAGAAAGCGCCATAAGCCGAGGCCCCCCTCACCGGCACCGCCCGCCGCCTCGGCGACGGGATCCTTCATCACCCAGCCGGTGAAGATCGCGAGCATCAGCCCGCCGAGGAGCAGGAAGAAGTTGTTCGCCACCTGATCCATGACGTCGAGCACGGCGATATTCCATGCCGCCCCCGACCCCAGAACCGTCACAACGACGCCCATCACCGCGACCGCCTTGGGCCGTGCCCATTGCAGCTCATCCACCACCGCCGAGACCAGCACTTCGAAGAGCGAGAGCGCGGACGTCAGGGCGCCCACAACCAGGGCGATGAAAAAACAAAAGCCCACGACACGGCCCGCGGCCCCCATCTCGGCGAAGGCCCGGGGCAGCGCGACGAAAAGCGCCCCCAAAGTGCTTTCCCCCACCGCGGCCTGGAGACCCAGGGCGAAGATGATCGGGAAGACCATCAGGCCGGCCAGGAAGGCAACGCCGAAATCGGCGCTCGCGATCGTCAAAGACTCCCGCGGCAAGTTGCCATCCCTGGGCAGATAGCTCGCGAAGGTCATGATGGCGCCCATTCCCAGGCTCAAACTGAAAAATGCCTGACCCGCGGCGCTGACCACGACATCCATGGATAAAGCATTCTGCAGATCGGCGTTCAGGTAGTAGCTATATCCCGCCGACGCGTTGTCCAGGGTCGCGGCGTAGAGCGCGATGCCACAAACCAGCAAGAAGAGAAGCGGCATGGCGATGACCGAGACCCTTTCGATCCCCCGACTGACCCCGCCTGCCACGACCGCCATGGTGAACCCCATGAAGAGGACGTGAAAGAGAAAGGCGTGGTCCCCCTCGCTGATGGCCGCGAAATGCGCGCCGGGGTCGGCGGGCATGCCCACCACGAGCGCTTCCGCCGCATAGCGAACTGTCCAGCCGGCGATCACCGAGTAATACGAAAGGATCAACAAGCCCGTAACGACGAAGAGTCCGCCCAATGCTTTCCAGCGCCCGCCGCCATAATGGCCCAATGCCCCAATGGGGCTCTTCCGCGCACCCCGACCAAGGGTGAGCTCGGCCAGGAGAATCGGAAGACCGATCAACACGGTGAAGAGCAGGTAGAGCGCCACGAAAGCGGCCCCGCCCTTCTCGGCGGTGAGGTACGAGAACCGCCACATATTGCCCAGCCCCACCGCGGAACCCACCGCCGCAGCGAGAAAACCGAACGAACTGCTCCACTGATCCCGCGATGCCTGAGCCACGCCACCCCCCAAGAAGACGCCCACGGATCGGAACTCGAGCAGAGGATAACGCCTCGACGGCGGCCATCCCACGCGGCAAGCTCCGGGCGGCGGTGCCCGGGGCCGTCCGGGCAATTCGCCCCCACTCTCATGGAGGCCACGGTGGCCGACGCGCAAGCCCTCGCAGACATTCTCGACCGCCTCGATGGCCGGGGCTATAAGAGCTACGGAGAAATCCGGGGCCGCTTCGAATTCCAGCGCTTCGGTCTCTTCATCGACCGGGTCCAGGCCGACCCCTTTGCGTCGCCTTCGAAACTCCGGCTCCGGGTGCCCATGCACGAGGCCGGGCTGCCCGAGGCCCTCAGGAAAAACCCGATCCGGCGCCTGGCCCTGGCCGATTTCTTGGCCCGCTCATTTCGGGATGCGATCTTCGCCGAGCGAAAATCGCTGACGCGCGGAAGCGCCGGACAGGCCTCCCGGAGCCGATCTCGCTCGGGCTCGGGCAGCGGCAAGAGCGGGAAAATCTTCATCGACGCCGGAGGCCAGGAAGTCCTCGAGCGGACCGCCATCAAGCTCACCCCCGATTGGGTGGAGGCCCGGATCGAAGTCGGACTCCCCGCCGCCGGGCGACGCATTCTCGGCCGGGAGGCCCAGCGCCTGCTCGTCGAAGAGCTCCCGCAGCTCGTGGAAGCCGGGCTCCTGGCCGAGCACCTGGCGCTGGGCCCCATGCAGGCGTTCGTGGAGTGCGTGGAAAACCAGGAAGCCATTCGTGAGCAACTCGAGGGATCGGGCTGGCTCGGATTCGTGGCCGATGGCGCGATCCTGCCCCGAGCCACGGGCGCGAGCGATATCCCCATGGCCGAGAGCGAAGCCGTCCGTTTCCACTCACCCGAATCCCTGGCCCAGGAAGTGAACCTGCCCAACCCGGTGGGCCAAGAGGGACGACGACGACTTCGTGGCATGGCGATTCGCCACGGCATCACGCTCATCGTGGGCGGGGGATACCATGGAAAGTCCACCCTGCTTCGCGCGCTCGAAGCCGGCGTCTATCCCCACATTCCCGGCGACGGCCGGGAGTACGTGGTCACCGCTTCCGACGGGGTCAAGATCCGCGCCGAGGATGGGCGAAGCGTGAGCGGGGTCGACATCCACGCCTTCATCGATTCGCTCCCGGGCAAGAACGACCCGAACCAGACGCGATCGTTCTCGAGTTCAGATGCCAGCGGGTCTACGAGCCAGGCGGCGAATATCGTGGAGGCCCTGGAGATCGGCTCGCGAACGCTTCTCCTCGACGAGGACACCTCGGCCACCAATTTCATGGTGCGCGACGCGCGGATGCAGCAATTGGTGGCTCGGGAACACGAACCCATCACCCCTTTCGTCGACCGGATCCGCGAACTCCACGACCGACTCGACGTCTCCAGCGTGCTCGTGATGGGCGGATGCGGCGACTATTTCGGGGTGGCGGATACGGTTGTGATGATGCGGGATTATGAGGCCCTGGATGTCACCCGGGAAGCACATCAGATCGCCGAAGAAGCGTCGAGCGGACGCGCCCAGGAAGCGCGGGCAGCCCTCGAAGCGCCAGCGGCCCGCAGCCCGCTGGCGGATCACTTCGTCGCCTCCCGGGGCCGCCGAGACGAAAACGTTTCAGCGCGCGGGCGTGAACTGATTCTCTATGGCGAGGAATCCCTGGATCTCCGCTACCTCGCCCAACTCGCCGACGCGAGCCAGACCCGCGCCATCGCCCGGGCCATGCGTCTCGCCAGCCTGCACCTGATGGGCGGGGAGCGCATGGGGCTACGCGATTCGGCCCCTTCCCTTTCCCAAGTTCTCGACGCCTTGGATGCAATCCTGGACGAAGAGGGCCTGGAGGCCTTGGACCGCGCAGAACCCGGCACCCGGAGCGAACGCCATCCAGGCAACCTGGCTCGACCTCGGCGCCAGGAGATCGGCGCCGCCATCAATCGCATGCGTTCGCTGAAGACCCGCCCAGCACGCTGAAGGCCCGGGTTCTAGATCCCGGCCAACTGCAACGACCTTTCGCGATCTTCCGAAGGCGTGCCCAGGAAGGCCCGATTGAACATCGCCCTCTTGAACCAGATCTGGACATCGCATTCCCAGGTGAAGCCGATGCCGCCATGGGCCTCTACCGCGTCGCGAGCCACCTGCATGAAGCGATCGCCGATATGGGCCCGGGCGATGGCCGCGATGCGCTCGGCCTCGTCGGGCGCATGGTCCTGGGCGTAGGCAGCGAACCAATAGAGGCCCCGATTCGGCTCGACGTCCAGCGCCATGCTGGCCAATTGGTGCTTCAACGCCTGAAAATGACCGATGGTGACACCGAATTGCTCGCGGGTCTTCGCGTACTCAACGCACATCTCGAGGAGCCGCTGGGAGCCCCCGAACGCATCGGCAGCCAGCAGGACCCGGCCGACATCGGCCATACGCTGGGCGGCTGCTTCGCCTTCCAATACTTCGCACGGGGTTGAATCGAAGTCGACATGACCGAAGCGGCGCGTCAGGTCAGCCCCGTCCACCACCTCGATCTGGATCCCCGTAGCGTCGCTTTCCACGACGGCGAGGCCGCCTCCCGCCAACCCCACCACGAGCAGGTCAGCGATCGCCGCAGAGGGCACGAATTCCTTTCGGCCGCTGAGATGCTTTCCCCCTGCGAGTTGCCATTGGTCCGGCCCCCACCTTCCGCCGTCCTCGGCCAGGGCAACGCTGCCGATGCGTTCCCCGCTGGCGAGCCCGGGCAGCCATTTTTCCTTCTGCTCGGGGCTGCCCCCGACCGCAATCGCGAGGCTGGCCAAGACGTGGCCGAGAAAAGGACCGGGAGCCGCGTGGTACCCAAGGGTCTCGGCAGTCACCGCGAGATCGAGAATCTCGAGCCCCGCGCCGCCATATTCCTCGGGGATGGCGAGCCCCACCACGCCGAGTTCGGCGAGGGTCTTCCAGAGGGCCGGATCATGCCCCGAATCCCCATCAAAGATCGTCCGCAAGTGTGTGATAGGGCATTCGTTTTGCATCGCCTGCCCAACCGTGTCCTGCAGCATCAACTGCTCTTCTGTCAGATCGAAATTCACCGCTCTGGACTCCTATTGGCCGCGGCATCCCGGGGCAGACCCAAGCCCCGCTCGGCGATCACGTTGCGTTGAATATTCGCAGTACCACCGGCCACCGCGATGCCAAGGGAGTACATATATCGAGCGATCCAACCCTGACTATCCTTCGCCCGAACGCCGAGTTCGGCATTGCCCGCCGACAGAAGCCCCTCTTCGGAAAGAAGATCCATGGAGAGCCCCGCCGACTTGTGTCCGATCTCGGTGGAGAAGAGCTTCATCATCATGGCGATCATGCCCGCGTCTTCGCCCTTGGCATCCTTGGTGAGCTGGCGATAGCCCGAGTATTGGTGGGCTTTGACGTATCCCTCGAGTTCGGCCAGGCGCTGGCGAATGGAGGAATCCTCCAGGGCGGGACGGCCCGCGATCTCGGATTTACGTGCCAATTCGATGAGCCCTTTCAGGGCCACTCGGGTTTGCTGAGCCGCTCCGATGGAATTGCGTTCGTGTTTGAGAGTGGTGCGGGAAACCAACCAACCCTCGCCCCGCTTTCCGACGATCCATTCGGCAGGCGTTCGCGCATCATTGAAGAAGACCTCGTTGAAGTCGGCGCTTCCGGTCATCATTCGCAAAGGTCGAACTTCGATTCCGGGCTGCTTCATGTCGAGAAGCAAGTAGGAAATCCCCGCATGCTTGCTCGCCTCGGGCTCGGTCCGGACCAGGCAGAACATAAAATCCGATACGTGGGCGCCACTGGTCCAGATCTTCTGGCCATTGATGACCCACTCGTCGCCCTGCAATTCACCCTTGGTTTTGAGCGACGCCAGGTCGCTGCCTGAACCGGGCTCGCTATAGCCTTGGCACCAGGTGATCTCGCCCGTAATCGTGGGGCGAACAAATTTTTCCTTCTGCCATTCCTCGCCGCGCTCGAGGAGGGTGGGAACCAACATCATGGTTCCAATCCCGCGAGCTTCCTGGGGAGCCCATTTGCGGCCGAACTCCTCGCGAATGATCTGAGCCTTGAGAACGTCGGGGGCCTGCTCGGAGCCGCCGTAGGTCTTCGGAATATTTCGGTAGAGGTAGCCCTGCTCGATGGCACGTTCCCGGAAGACCGCTGCCTGCTTCTCGAAAGGCAGCTCTTTCTCTTCATCCCCAAGCGGCCAATTCGCCTCGAGAAAAGCCTGAACTTCCTCGCGGAAACCCTCCATCTCACTGCCGTAACTCAAATCCATCGCTTCCATCCCCATCGCTTGCGCGGCGCTTCGAGTCGGAGGACTCGGCCGCGACCGAAGAACCATAGCGCCGACGGAGACTCGGGCGAGGCGTGCTCAGTTCAGCCCGTCGAAGGCCTCGGCCACGAGTTCGGCCTGCTCCGCGCGATGAACCCGCATCGAACCCGTCGCGGTACTGGCCGAGGGCGGTCGACCCGCGTACTCCAGGCTGGTTGACTCGGGCAGGCATGCGGGCAAACGATCTTGCACGAAGGTCCACGCCCCCATATTCCTGGGCTCTTCCTGGACCCAGAAGAAACGTGAAGCATTTGCGTAAGCGGAGAGCACCTCAAGCAAGCGTTCCTCGGGCCAGGGATAGAGTTCCTCGATACGCACCAGGGCCACGCGCTCCGAAGCGTCCCCCTCGAGAAGTTCGCGTTCCCGGACGAGATCGTAATAGACCTTTCCAAAGCTCAGAAGAACGCGGTCCACCCGGTCCGGGTCCGCCGAGGCCAACCCGTCATCGATGACCCTTTGAAAACCCCCTTCGCTGAGATCCTCGATCCAGGAGGATGCGGCGGGCGCCCGCAACAAACTCTTCGGGCTGAAGATCACCATGGGGGCACGGTATTTCCGCTTCATCTGGCGCCTGAGCACATGAAAATATTGGGCCGCAGTCGTGCAGTTGACCACCTGGAGGCAATCCTCGGCGCAGGTCTGGAGGAAACGCTCCACCCGGGCACTCGAATGTTCAGGTCCCTGGCCTTCGTAACCATGGGGCAGAAGCATGACGAGCCCGCTCATACGCGCCCACTTGACATGCGCGGATGAAATGAATTGATCGATGATGACCTGGGCGCCGTTCACGAAATCCCCGAACTGCGCCTCCCAGAGGGTGAGGGTTCCCGGATCGGCCAGGCTGTAGCCGTACTCGAAGCCGAGGACCGCCGCTTCCGAAAGCAAACTATCGAGGACCTCGAAATGCGCCTGGCTATCCGAAAGGTGGTTCAGGGGAGCGAACTCCTCACCGCTTTGCTGATCGACGAAGACCGCGTGGCGGTGACTGAATGTCCCTCTGGAGCAATCCTGGCCCGAAAGCCGAACGGCGGTGCCCTCGAGCAGAAGACTCCCGAATGCCAGGGCTTCGGCCATGGCCCAATCGATCTGCCCGTGATCCTCGACCATGCGCCCGCGTCGATAGACCAGGGCCTCGAGCTTCGGATGAAGATGGAAATACTGGGGCAGGGTCCCGAGACCCTCGGCGATCCGGCCGAGCTGCTCCACGGACACCGCGGTGGGCTCCTCCTCGTCCGGGCGGGTGCGGGAGAAGCCGGTCCAGGGGCCGTTGGGCTCGTAGGGCTCGTCCGGGCCGGGGGGGCGGGACGAGATGGACTCGAAGGCCGAGTTGAGCGCGTCGGTTCGGGCCTGCTGAAATGCTTCGACCTGCTCGAGGGAGAGGACGCCCTCGTCGACAAGGCGCTCGGCGTAGAGTTCGCGCAAGAGCGGCCGACTGCGAATCTTCGAGTAGAGACGAGGCTGGGTAAACGCCGGCTCATCCCCCTCGTTATGCCCGTGTCGCCGATAACAGACCAGGTCGATGACCACATCGTCCTGGAAGCGCTGACGGTATTCCATGGCGAGTTGAATGCAGTAAATGGCGGCTTCGGGGTCGTCCCCGTTGACGTGAAAAATCGGGGCCTGAACCATCTTCGCAATATCACTGCAGTACACAGTGGAACGCGCTTCGGCGGGCGTCGTGGTGAAACCGATCTGATTGTTGATGATGAGATGCAGGGTTCCGCCGGTGGAATAGCCCGACAACTGCGAGAGGTTGAGGGTTTCCGCCACGATGCCCTGGCCCGCGAAGGCCGCATCCCCATGAAGCAAAACCGGGAGAATGGTCTGACCCTCGCTATCCCCCGCGCGCACCTGCTTGGCCCGCGCCCGGCCCACCACCACGGGGTTCACCGCCTCGAGATGTGAGGGGTTGGAGGTCAGGGTGAGATGAACCCGCTCGCCGGAGTCGACGAATCGGTCCGTCGAATAACCCTTATGGTATTTGACATCCCCCGAGCCAAAGGGCGAGATCACCAGGGGGTTGTCCTGAAATTCGTTGAAGATCGCCTCGTAGGATTTCCCGAGTACATTGGCGAGCACGTTGAGGCGCCCTCGATGGGACATGCCGAGAACGATTTCGTTGATCCCCAAACGCGGCGCGAGTTCGATCACCGAATGCAGCATGGGAACCGCGGTATCCGCGCCTTCCAGGGAAAAACGTTTTTGCCCGATGAATTTCGTATGGATGAAAGTTTCGAAAAGGTCCGCGCTGACGAGTTGCTCGAAAATTCGAGATTTTTCCTTGCTGCCGATTTGCGGCTTGTTCTGGGTCTTCTCCATGACTTCCTGGAGCCATGCCTTTCGGCCAGGGTCCTGAACGTGCATGTACTCCGCCCCGATGGGCCCGCAATAGGTCGCGCGCAGCCGGCTCAGGATCTCGCGCAGAGTCTGGATCCCCGCGCCCGGCAGATCGCCGGTGATGAACGAGGCGTCCATATCGTCGTTGCCCAGGCCATAGTGCGCGGGGTCGAGCTCGGGGAAATATTCGGTCTCCCCGCCCAATGGGTCGCTCTCGGCGATGCGATGACCCCGAACGCGGTAGAAATGGATCAGCCGCAGCACCCGGGCGTAACGGTCTGCCTGGCGCATTCCCGTGAAGGGGTCCGCCGTGCCACCGGGGTCGGGGATCGCCGTTCGCCCCGGCAATGAACCCGGTGTCTCGAAGGCCGAAGAAGCGACCGAAGAAGGCGCCTGCGATGGCGATTGGGGGGGCACCGCGATTGGCGTCTGGGGTGCCGGCAAAACTTCAGACTCGAAGCGAACGCGCCAACTGGGATCCACCGCCTGGGGGTTCGACGAGTAGAGCGCCTGGATTTCTTCCACCACCCCGGCGTTGATGCCGAAGCCGGCGTAGTAGGGCGAATCGGGTTCGGGAACTTCTTCTTCCGTTGCCGAAAAATCGTTCCCGGGATTCGCTCCTTTCCCAGGCTGCTCGCCGCCACCCTCACCCAACTGTCCGGTCCTCCCGCTCGCTGAGACTGACCCGTTTGCCGCGACACTCAACGGGCAGAGAATGATAACCGGCATCCCAGCGGCGGCCCCTCTTCAATCGGACCCCTAAGCCTTTTCCAGCAGTTCCCACTCGGTGTACCGTCCGCCCATGCCTTGGGGTCGAAAAGTTCCGGAGGCCTTCTACGCCCGGCCGGTCGCCCAGGTGGCGAGAGAACTCGTGGGCTGCGTGCTGGTTCGGAAATTGGAGGGCGGCCAAACCCTGGCGGGTCGCCTCGTCGAGGTCGAGGCCTACCTCGGCGACGGCAGCGACCCGAGCAGCCATTCTCACGGCGGGAATACCCCCCGCTGCCGAAGCATGTTCGGTCCACCGGGTCGGCTCTACGCTTATCGGAGCTATGGCATCCACACCTGTGTGAACGCGGTCTGCGAGGCGAAGGACAGCGGAGCAGCCGTACTCTTCCGGGCCGCCGAGCCCCTGCGCGGAATCGAAACCATGCGAACCCTCCGCGGCCTTCCCGCCAACGCGAAGGGACGCACCATCGCCAGCGGGCCGGGACGGCTCGCCCAGGCCTTCGGCTTCGATCTCGAAGACGACGGGGCCAGCTTGCTGGGTCCCTCCCTGGCCGTCTACCGACCGGCAGCCCCGGCCGATGTCCGGACGGTTCTCGCCGGCCCGCGGGTGGGCATTTCTCGGGCCGCGGCGCTTCCCTATCGCTTCTTCCTCGAAGATCACGCGCTGGTGAGCGGTCGCCGCAACGCGGCGGGGACGAGGGCCTGATCCAAAGGAACCCTCAGGAAGAGCAGAAGCTGAGCACCTGTTCCGCCACCCAGCCGGGTTCTTCCATGGGAATCAGATGGCCGGCGTCCGCATCGATGATTCGGGTCTCGCCCATCTTTTTACACAGCTCCTCATAGGCCAAGCGCGGGAAATTTCCGTTCTTTGCCCACAGAAAAAGCGAGGGCGCACCGACCTTCGAAACAATGTCGAAGAGATCGAGGGAAGTGGAAGACTCGAAGACAAGCGCCTCCACCAGGCCGGAACATTTGAGTTCGACCTGTCCGTCGTCCCGCTCTCTCATCGCCTCCATGAAATAGAGCTCCCGTGCGCGCTCGGTCCAGGTGGCGAAGAGGGGCTTGCCCGCGAGTTGGGCCCGGGCCTCTTCGCGATTGGGCCAGATATTGCGCCTTCGGCGCGCGAGTTCCGCCAGGGGAGGACGCTCGCCCCAATCCATCTTCGCCAACATCTCGGGGGTGGGCGGGACCACCGGATCGGCCAGAGCGATCTGGCGGTAAAGACCGGGCTTTGCGGCCTCTGCCGCAAGGGTCAGGGTACCGCCGAAGGAATGACCCAGACCAAGACCGATCTGGCTCTGCCCGCTCTCATCCAACAGCCACTGGGCGACGGCCCCCAAATCCTCGGCCATCACCTCCCAGTCGAAGGCTTCCGCTACGGCGCCCTCGGCGGGCAACGACGAATCTCCATGTCCCCGGGCGTCCATCGCCACCACCCGGAAGCGGCTTCGGAGGCGTTCGGCCACGGGCGCCCAAAGCGCCGCCGCAAACCCGTTGGCGTGATGGAGCAGCGCGATCGGACCGTCACCGCCCCAATCCTGCACCGCGATCTCGACGCCGCGCTTTTCGAGGGGTACCCGGCGGCGGAGAACATCCCCGGGTATCAGAGACTCCCGAACTTCGGCCATGACGATCGCTCCTGATGAAAAGGCGGCCGGCCACAATCCCGACCGACAACGCGTTATGCTCGGGCCATGTCGGCCCCGCGGTTCATCCTGGACGACCGCTTGCGCGGCCGCATGATAGCCAATCTCGAAAATTTCGAGCGGCTTCCCCACGATGACAACGGGCTTACACCCGCCGCCGTCACGCTCCTGATCGCGGACAATGACAACGGCGAGGCCTGCTTCGTCATCACGCGAAGAGCTTCGAGCATGCGCGACCATCCGGGCCAATGGGCCCTTCCCGGCGGGCGCATGGATCCGGGAGAAACACCCTCCCAGACCGCGCTTCGAGAGACCGAGGAAGAGGTTGGGCTCGGATTGCCTGCGGACTCGGTGATCGGGTTGCTCGACGACTACCCCACGCGCTCGGGTTTCGTCATCACGCCCGTTGTCGTGTGGGCCGGGTCAAATCCGCGCCTCGAGGCCAACCCCGATGAAGTCGCCGAAATACACAGCGTCCCCCTCGAGGCCCTGGAACATCCCGACGTTCCGCGCCTACGGGAGATTCCCGAGAGCGATCGGCCCGTGATTTCCGTCCCCATCCAGACCCTGGGCGTCCAGATTCACGCACCCACCGCCGCCATCCTCTACCAACTCCGCGAAGTGGTGCTGCGAGGCAATCCCGTGCGCGTCGCCCACTACGAGCAACCCGTCTTCGCCTGGACCTAGCCAGCCGCTATGCTCGGCCCTCCCCTCTTCATCCCTCCGAAAGCCCTGCGTGTCCCTAGAACCTGATTCGAGCCGCGAGACGGCTCCGCGGCCCAGCCTCTTTGCCCGCTGGCGAGACCGCGACCATACGCGTGGCAGCCTGCTGACCTCGCTCATCGTACTCGCGCTCCCCCTGGTGGCCACGAGCCTCTTCGGCGGCGTCCTCTTCCAACTGGTTGACCTCAAGCTCATCAGTGGGCTCGGCGACCAGGCCGTGACCGCGGTTGTCGTCACCAACCAATCACTGCGCCAATTCTTCTTCATGCTCGTCATGGGTGCGAGTTTCGGCACCCAGGGCCTGATCGCACGCTGCATCGGCGAAGGAAATTCGGCCAGCGCAGATCATGTCGCGGGACAAACCGTGGTGATGGGTCTCATGCTCTCCTCCTTGCTCGCGGTGGCCGGGCTGGCATTCCCGGGCGAATTGCTGGGCCTGATGAACGTCTCTCCCGAAGTGCAGGCCATCGGAACCCCCTACGTCCGCCTGGTCCTTCTGCTCAATTTCGGCTTCGTCTTCGTCAACGTCTTCAACGCCATCCTCAACGGCGCGGGCGATACCGCAACGCCCTTTCTCATCGCGGTGGTCCAGACGCTCCTCGCCCTCTTCGGCGAGTGGTGCCTGATCTACGGCAACCTGGGCATGCCCGCCCTGGGCATCAGCGGCGTAGCCCTGGGGATCGGAGTCGGCCAACTCGGTTCGATCATCCTGATCAGCCGGGTCCTCTTCGGCGGTTCGAGCCGGGTTCACGTTCGCGCCCATCATATGCGCCCGGACCCGGTCGTGATGAAGCAGATCCTGGTGCTCGCCTGGCCTCCCGCTCTCCAGATGCTCGGGACTTTTCTCGTCACCGTCATCTTCATCCGGATGATGGGCGATTTCGGCGACAAGGCGCAGACCGCCTACTCGATTGGCCTGCGACTGGGGATGCTCGCCCCCATGATCTGCTTTCCCCTGGCGGGCGCCGTCTCTACCCTGGTGGGCCAGGCATTGGGATCGGGCAACATTGCCCGCGCCTGGAGATCCATCGGCGTGGGCCTCGGGGTGCATATCGCCCTGATGTGGACCATGGCCGCGGCCCTCTTCTTCCTCAGAGAGGACCTGCTCCGAGTCTTTACCCGGGACCCCGAAGTCATCGCCATCGGCAGCCAGATGCTGGCCTGGCAGGCGGCCTCGTTCGTCTCGCTCGCGTTTTCCTTCGTCTTCTTCCGGGCGCTCCAGGGCGCCGGGGACGTACTGATCCCCATGGTGATCTCCGTCCTGAACGCCATCGCCCTCACCTTGCCCCTTGGGATCTACCTCTCCCAAACCCGGGCGATGGGGCCCGAGGGCCTCTTCATCGCCCAATTCGCGAGCACCGCGTTGGGGACGCTACTCACCGGAGCATGGGTGGCCAGCGGGCGATGGACACGCGCCCATCGCCCCGTTGCCGCCACCTCGCTCTAGCGGGGCCGCTGTCGCGCCCCGTAATTCCGGAGCGCACAGAAGCCGGGCTGCCGGGCTATTGCGGATCGCCCATGTGGAGCAGGGGTAGCGGCTGGGTGCTCTGGCCGTCCATGAAGTAGATCTTGGCCGAGGGATCCTCGGCGATCTTCTTCAGGGCTTCGAGGGCCTGAAGCTGAACGTAGGCGGGATTCTTGGAGACGGCCTTGTTGATGGCCTCGATCTCGTACGCCTTGGCGTCCGCCAGGATCTTCACGGTTTGGGCATTCTCCTCGGCCGCCTCGCGCGCGGCCCGGGCCGCCGCGACCTGCTGCTGCTGCTCGGTTCGGAAACGCTCGAGTTCGGCTTTTTCCCGCTCGCCAGCCTGCTCGCGCTCCTTTTTCTGCTCGATCGCCTTGGCGAGCACGGTGGGCAGATTGATGCCGCGCACGAGAACCTGATCGATGATGATCCCCCGCGGCCCCACGTACGCGGAAAGACCTTCCTGGAGCCCGATGGCCAGTCGGTCGCGCGTCTCCTCCAGAAAGAAATCCTCGGCCCGGGGAATGTTGGTGCCCAATTCGCGCAGCAGGGAACGCACCTTCGGAATCATGTGGACCGCAACAACCATGCTCTCGTCGCCCGTTTCCCGAAAAATCAGCGGTGCCTTCGCTCCGTCCAGCCGGTACTGGATGCTGAGATCGATCTTCGTGAGGAGTTGGTCCCGGGTGGGCACCTCGATGCCCGGCAATTTGGTGGATTTCTCGCGCACGTCCATATCGTGCCAGGCGTAGAGTGGGTTCACCGGAAAATGGGGGCCTTCCGGGAAGGGGCGCTCCTGCACCTCTCCGAAGAAGGTCGCCACGCCTACATGACCCGCTGGAACCTGGTGAAAGAACTGGCGCCCGAACATGATGATGGCGAGCACGGCGATAAATATGGCTGTGAGTTTCGGATTCACGATTTTCTCCTGGTGGCTTGGGACCCTAAAGATAGGCGCCCAGAATTTCCCCGGGCCGCAAAATAACCCTCGTTTTCAACTCTCGCCCGTAGTGGCGACCTCCCACGCGAGACTCATGCCCCGGGGTAGGCCCTCGAAGCCGAAAGGTGTATCAGACAATGGCCTTGGCACTGCGCAGTTGTCCGATCCGCGCGTTGTCGAAACCGAAATCGGCCAACACTTCGTCGGTGTGCTGCCCTTCGAATGAGGGGGGGCGAACCAATTCGGGCGCGGTGCGGCTGAAACGAGGGGCCGGAGCCGGCTGAATCACCCCCGCCGCCTCAATGAAGGTTTTCCGATGCTTGATATGCGGATGTTCGGGCGCCTCGTCGAGATCGAGTACCGGCGCGAAGCAAATATCCGTCCCCTCCATGATTTCGGTCCATTCGTCGCGCGTCCGGGTCTTGAAAGCCTCGGCCACACGCACCTTGAGGGCCGTCCACTTCTCCCGGTCCATTTGGCGCGGTAGTTCCTCCCCTTCGAGCCCCAGGGCCTTCAGGAGCAAGGCATAGAATTGCGGTTCGATCGAACCGATGGAGACGTATTTCTGATCCTTCGTCTCGTAGACATCGTAGAAATGAGCACCCGTATCCAGCATGTTGGTCCCGCGCTCGGTCTGCCACACCCCCATGGACTTCATGGCATAGATCATGCCCATCAACGCGGATGCGCCGTCGACCATGGCGGCATCGACCACCTGACCCTTGCCCGACTTGAATTTTTCGAGAAGTCCGCAGACGACCCCGTAGGCGAGCAGCATGCCGCCGCCGCCGAAATCGCCCACCAGGTTCAGGGGCGGAACCGGCGCCTCATCGCGTCGGCCAATGGCGTGCAGCGCACCCGTCAACGCGATGTAGTTGATGTCGTGTCCCGCGGCGGACGCCATGGGACCCTCCTGGCCCCAACCCGTCATGCGCCCAAAGATCAGGCCGGGGTTTCGTGCCAGGCAGATATCGGGCCCGAGCCCGAGGCGCTCCATGACTCCGGGCCGAAACCCTTCGATGATCACATCGGCCTTCTCCACCATGGCGAGCACGGTCTCGATGCCATCGGGGTGCTTCAAGTCCACCGCAACACTTCGCCGGCCCCGAGCCAGTACATCCTTGGGTGGGTTCGCGGGGTCGCCGCCCCCGGCGCGATCGGCCCGATCGATCCGAATCAAGTCGGCGCCCATATCCGAGAGCATCATTCCCGCAAAGGGCCCAGGCCCGATCCCCGCAACTTCGAGAATCTTGATTCCTTCGAGCGGTCCCATAGATCTCCTTCCAAACCACGGCGCGTGGCGGTCGCTTTCCAACGCGGTCTCCATGCCGCCGGGAAGGCGCAGCATACACCACGACCCACGCCATCCCCTCCCCCAATCGGGGCCGCGCCCGCTCAGTAGAAACTGCGGTAGGCGTGAAGGCTGCGCAGAACACGACGTACGTAGGCTCGCGTCTGCGCGTAGGGGATCTCCTCGACCCAAACATCGTCTTCCAGGTCAGCCGCGGGCCCTTTGCGCCACCCCGCCACCGCCGTCGGGCCGGCGTTATAACTCGCGATCACCGCCGAGAGGTGGTTTGGGAAACGTTCTGCCAGATAGTCGAGGTAGGCGCTCCCCAGGGCGATATTCGTCTCCGGGGCGAAAAGCATCTCATCGTCCTCGAGCGCAGCGGCCCCCGCGCGCGCCGCCGTGCGCCGGGCGGTTTCGGGCATCAATTGAAGAAGGCCCATGGCCCCCGCCGAGGACATCACCCCGGGGCGAAAACCGCTCTCCTCGCGCATGATGGCCCAGACCAGCGCCGGCTCCACGCGATTGGATTTCGGCAGGCTCGCACGGACCCACTCCGCGTAGGCCGGCGGCCATGAAAGCCAGAACAGCGCCTCTTCACCCGGCCCCAGGCCTCGGCCAAAACGGCCGGGGTAGCCGGCCAGGACGAGTTTCTGAGCCTGATGGTATTCCCCGAGACCCGCCAGCAGCGATCCCAAGGCGACGCAATCCGCATGGGCACACCCGCGCCCGAGCAGGGGCTCGAGTTCGGCCGCCACGCTTCCGAGATAGCCCGCCTCCCAGAGCAGGGCCGCCCGGCGCAGGCGCGCCTCGTCCGCAGCGTCTCCGGCGGACCCGCCCAGGCCGGGTTGCTCGCCGCTCGCCGTCACCCGAACCTCACCCAGGCGCTGCTGGGCTCGCCAACCGTAATACGAGAGCGGCCAGTCCCGGGCGAGGACGCGAAATTCCGCCCGGGCCTGGCGGGGCAGGCCAACCGCCTGAGCCGCCCGGGCCGCCCAGTAGCGAGGCCGAAGCGCGGCCACCGGATCGGATTCGCGCGGAATCATCCCCTCGAAATGCCGCCGCGCCGCGCGATAATCGCCGCTTCGCCAGGCCGACCAGCCGATCCGCCAAAGGGAAGCCAAGGCCTGGTCGGGGAAATCCGGGTTGGCCGCGATGGCGGCATGGTGGGCGCGCGCCCGGGCCGTTTCGCCCCGGTCTTCCAGCAGAATGGCCGCGAGGAAGCGGGCTCGAATCGTCAGTTCCGGCGGCGCATCGCCCGCCAATTGTTCGAAGCCCTCGATCGCCTCTTCTACGTAACCCCTTCGCGCCCGGGAGCGCAGGGTCCAGAGGCGAGCTTCGGGATCGGCTTCGAGCACGGCGAACTCCGCGGCCGCTTCGTCATAGGCCCGAAGGCGAAAGAGGGCCACGCCCAACTCGAATTGCGCGTGGCGGCGTTCGTCCTCGGAGAGTTCCCCCGCCAAAGCCTCCCGGTAGGCTTCCGCAGCGAGGGCGCTGCGGCCGCGGGCCACAAGGGCATCCCCCCGCGCCAGCGGGGCTTCGGGCAAGGGGACTTCGGCGGCGGCCTCCGGGGAACTCTCGGGAAAGGCGATCGCCCAGAGATCCTCGGCTTCCTTGTTGCCATCGAGTTCACCGCTGCGTTGCCGCGACGCGATCAGGGCCAGGCCCAGAGCACGGCGTTGCTCCGGATCCTGGCTGCCTTCGAAGGCCCGAGTCCACGCCTCCCGCGCCAGGGCTTCGTCGCCGAGTTCCGCCAGGCAATCGCCCGCAAGCGTCGCCAGGGAAATGGCCAGGCGGCCGCCGGGCTGCTCTGCTTGGAGAACTCGGATGCGGGCAAGCGCGTCGGCATAGGTGCCTTGCGCCGCCGAAAGGCGCGCCCGCTCGTAGCCGCGATAGGCAGCCAGCGTGCCGCCGCGACCGGACAGCGCAAGCTCCCACTCGGCCGCTGCCCATTGCCCGGCGTCGAGGGCACGCGCTGCGCGCCCCAGGGCGCGGGCCTCCCTGCGCTCCTCGGGCGAGATCGAGATTCCCTGGCCCGGGACCAGACGTTGCGGAAGCAGGCCTGTGGGCGGCGGCGCAGCGGCACAGCCCAGCCAGATGACCACGAAAACCCAAACCCCCAGCGTTCCCCGCGGCCTGCACCCCACCCTCGATGATCCCCCCATTGATGCGCGAATCCGCTGGAACCGAATCCGAAGACTAGTCATGCCCCGCCGCAGCGCCAATCCAAAGCCTGCATTTTCGCATCCACTCAGAGAAACCCCCGGGCACCTTTTGGTTTCCAGCCCGGGCGATGGCCCCGCCCCAAGCCCGGAGAAGACCCGTCGCTGCCTCGGGCATGAGCGAGTACGCTGAAGGTGCGATGCCCGAAACCAACGACGCGAAAACCACGCTGATCATCGGTGCCGGCGCCGTGGGGTTGGGGTTGGCTTCCTGTCTTCACCGCGCCGGGCGCCGGATCCACTTCGTCGTCCGCCCGGGCCCGGGTCCACATCCCCTCGAAGTCCGCGGATTGCGGCGCACCGGCATCCTGGGCGAAGCCCGGATTGCCCCGGACGCCGTGGGCATCAGCCGCTCTTTCTCCGCCCTGCCCCGGCTGGACATCGACGCGATCCTGGTATGCACCAAGAGCAGCGCGAATCCCGAGTTGGCCCCCGCCCTGGCGAGCCATTGGCGGAGCCTCCCCCAACCGGTGCCCGTGGTGGTCTGCCAGAACGGCTGGGGCAATGCCGAGATCTTCGCCCGGGACCTTCCGCCCGAGCACGTGGCCAGCGCCAGCATTCTCACGGGCTTTCGCCGGAGCGAGGACCACGCGGTGGAGATCACGGTCCATGCCCGGGCGATCCAGATCGGCTGCCTCTACTCCGGCGAACTCCAATCCCTGGAGCCGCTTTGCGCCGCCATCGATGCCGGAGGGATTCCGTGCGAAACCAGTGCGTCCATCGAGGCGGATCTGGGCGCCAAGCTCCTCTACAACTGCCTGCTCAATCCCCTGGGCGCGTTGGTGGGCGTGCCCTATGGGCGCCTGGGGGAGGAGGCCCCGACCCGCGCCATCATGGAGGCCGTCGCCCAAGAGGTCTTTGCGGTGTGGGGTGCCGGCAGATTCCAGGTTCATTGGCCCGACGCCGAGCGCTACCTCGAGGTTTTCTACGCGGATCTCCTTCCGCCCACCGCCGATCACGAGTCCTCGATGCTCCAGGACCTGCAGGCCGGGCGACCCACGGAGATCGACTCCCTCTGCGGTGCGGTGGTCGCCCTGGGTCAGAAATTTCAGGTCGCCACCCCGGTCAACTCAGCCTTGCTCGAGTTGATCCACGCCGCCGAACGCCGCGCCCGCCCGGACAAGACCTGACCACGCGCTGCACGTGTCAGCGCTCAGCGACCCTTGAAGCGGGGCGGCCTCTTTTCGAGAAATGCCCGCACACCCTCGGCGTAGTCTTCGCTCGCGTAGCAGGCGCGAATGGACTCGGCCTCGGCAGCCCCATCCCGCTGCTCGGGAGAACGACCGAGTTGCCCCAGGATGAATTTCGCGCTGCGTAGGGTCAGGGGGGCATTGTCCGCGATCTGCCGCGCGGTTTTTTCCGCGAACGCATCGAGATCGGCCTTGGGAAGGACGCGGTTCACGAGCCCCATGGACCGGGCTTCCTCGGCGTCGAAGCGGCGCGCGGTAAAGAAGATCTCCTTGGCGGCGGGCAAGCCCACCACACCCACCAGGGAGGCGAGGCCGCCACTCCCGTAGCCGAGGCCCAGGCGCCCGGCCGGAATCGCGAAGACGGCGTCGTCGGCTGCGAAGCGAAGGTCGGCCGTCAGGGCGATGGCACAGCCGCCCCCTACGCAGAAGCCGTGGACCAGCGCGATCAGCGGCTTGCTGATATTCGCCAGGGCATCGAAGGCCCGGGTGTTGCGGGCGTCGTATGCCAGGGCGGCATCACCGACCCGGTTCTGCTCGAACTCCGAAATATCGGCGCCCGACACAAAGGCCACCTCGCCCTGGCCCCGCATGACCACCACGCGAACCTCGGGGTCCGCGTCGAGTTCGGAGACCACCTCGGGAATCGCATCCCACATGGCGTCGTTGATCGCGTTCCGACGCGCCTCGTGGTCGAAAACGATCCAGCCAATGCCATCGCGCTTTTCGCTCGTCACCCTGCCCTGCATGGCGGAGCAGCTTAGCGCTCCCTCCAAGACCTTCACCCGCAGGATGGGGCGGGCGGGTCGGGGCCAGGGGAGGCGTACGAAACCAGGCGAAGCCCCGTTTACCCGTCCCCCGAGAGCAGGGCCTCCAGGGCGAAGACATGATCATCCTCCGCCCCCATGCTGCGAAGTGCGTCGGCCAATTCCAACACATACTCGAGATTGGGTCCCGAGGGACCCCGGCTCCCAAGCACCTGCTGGGCGATGGCCTCCAAGGGGGCCGGACCGAGATAATTGGGATTGCGCTCGGTGGAGACGTAGACCAGGGCGGAGATGGAATTCAAAGCCGATGCCGAAGCACCCTCCCAATAAACCGGGAGCCGCTCACGAACTAACCCCCCGCGCTCACGATGATCGAGCCGCTCGAGCACGGCTTCCTGGTCTTCTTCACGCAAGCGGTAGGCCGTGCCAAAACAGCGGGCCCCGGGCTCCCGGACCAGGGTCACCACACGGCCGGGCTGACTCGGCACCCCGCGATGATCCGTCGACGCTTGCCAAAAACGACGGACCCAATCGCAAACGAATCCCGTGCGGCGCTCGGCAAAGTCGAAATCGGGCCGCCAGATCAGCGAGCCGTATCCGAAGATCCAGATTGGCCCGGGAGAAGCGTCTTTGGCAGTCATCCCCGGCCAGCGTAGCCCGACGCCCGGCCGCTCACCCCGCGGCTTCGTGAACTCGCCGGGCGGGGCGCTGCCTCGGACCCCAAGCGTTTAGCCGGAAACGCCCGGGGCATCCTCGGAGAGGCTGGCCTCCTCCCGGGCGAAGGTGCCCGGCCGGCCCTCGGCCGGGGGCTGCTGAGAGCGACGCGCGCGGTCCACGGCCTCCAGGGCGGCGAACATGGCCCGCGCCTTGTCGAGACTCTCCTCGTATTCCTGGCGGGGATCGGAATCCGCCACAACGGCGCCCCCCGCGTGCAGGTGAACCCGGCCGTCGCGGACCAGCAGGGTCCGGATCACCACCGCCAGATCCATCCCCCCGCGCACGTCGAGATAACCCAGGGCACCGGAATACACGCCGCGCCGTACGGGCTCCAGCCCGTCGAGCAGGCGCATGGCCGCGATCTTGGGCGCTCCCGTCATGGAGCCCGGCGGAAAAGCGGAAGCAATCAGGTCGAAACGATCGTTGCCCCGGCCGAGTTTCCCGGTCACCGTCGAAACCAATTGGAAAACCGATGCGTAACGCTCCACCGTCATCAATTCGGGTACATCGACGCTGCCCAGGTCACAAACTCGGCCCAGGTCGTTGCGCACCAGGTCGACGATCATGAGGTTCTCGGCCCGATCTTTTTCCGAGCGCGCCAACTCGGCCTCCAACGCCGCATCCTCGTTGGCCGAGCGACCCCTGGGCCGGGTTCCCTTGATGGGCCGGCTCTCCACGTCCCCCTCGGCCGAAACCCGGAGAAAGCGCTCGGGCGAACTGCCGAGGATCGCGGCCTCGCCGAGATCCATGAAACTCGCGAAGGGCGCCGGCGAAGCCCGGCGCAGCGCCTGGTAGAGGGCCCACACATCCCCGTCGAAGGGCAGGTCCATGCGGCGGGTCAAATTCGCCTCGTAGATATTGCCCGCGGCGATCTGCTCTTTCAATTCGACAACGCGCCTCTGATAACCCGCCGAGTCAAAGCTGGCGTCGATATCCTGAGGAATCCGGGTGGCCAGCAATTCGGGTCGATCCGGGCCGCGGGTGCCCTCGGGCTTCGGCTCAGGGCGGGTTGATGGAGCGCGCTCGAGGGGCTCGAGCGAAGCGGAAAGGGTCGTCAGGGCTTCTTCTGCGCGAGCGGCGGCGGCCTGGCGCTGGGCCCCAAAGCCGAGGGCCAGGGCGAAAGAACGGCCGCTGGCGTGATCCATCGCCACCAGGCGATCGACAAAGAGCAGCGTCGCATCGGGAAGCCCGATTTCATCACGGCCGTGAAATGTGTGGGCCTCGATCTGTTCGGCCCACTCGTAGCCCCAGTAACCCACTGCACCGCCCAGGAAGGGCAACGGCACCGGCAGCCCGCGATCCGCGATCTCGAGGCCGGGCAGCATTCCCCGCAACCACCCCAGGAATTCCGCTTTCACTTTACGCGTGCCCGGGGCAAGGAAGTCGCGCACTGGCCGGGCGCAATGGAGCTCGATCTCTTCGCCCCGAACCCGAGCCACGAGATAGGGGTCGGCGCCCGCAAAGGAATAACGACCGAGGCGGGCATCGGTGGCTGCGCTGTCCAGAAGCCAAGGCGAGCGTTCGGCGCGCATATGCGCGCAAACCCGAAGCAGATCCCGATCCGCGAGCACCAGCTCGCGCCAACGGACTTCGACGGCCTCGGGAAGGGGGGCATGCGGCGACGAGGCCACGGGGGGATCCTCCAAAGCGCGGAAACTACCTCAGCCCACCCTGCTTTGCTGGTTGGGCAGCGGCGGAAGCGAAGGGATCGGGGCAGCGCGCGGGGAGCAAAAAATGAACCTCCATGCTCGGCGGCCTGCACTACAGTTTTCCTTTCTTCCCCAGCCAGGAGATCCCATGTCCGAATTGCCCCCCGCCCGTCACATCGAACTCGCTCCCTTCACCGATTCCGAAGGCAACCCAGAACCCCCCATTTCCCTCTCTGTCCACGAGGGCGGTGAGGGCCCGGCGGTCGTGCTCTGCCACGGCTTTCCCGAATTGGCCTATTCATGGCGAAAGCAATACCAGCCCCTGGTGGATGCAGGCTTTCGCGCCATCGTTCCCGATCAGCGCGGCTATGGGCTGAGCGATTCGCCACCCGAGATCCATCAATTCGATATCGACCATCTCACGACTGACCTGGTGCACCTGCTCGATGCCCTCGAGATCGAAAAGGCGGTCTTCGTCGGGCACGATTGGGGCGGCTTCGTCGCCTGGGCGATGCCCGTTCTCCATCCCGATCGCACGGCGGGGGTGATCGGCGTCAACACGCCCTACCTGGCCCGCACCCCCATATCACCCACCCAGGCCCTTTCATTCGCTGCCGGAGGCGACAGCGAGAAGATCTACATCCTCTGGTTCCAGGAACCCGGTGTCGCCGAGGGAGTGCTGGATCAGAACCCCCGTCTCGTTTTCGAGAAATTGATGCGACGATCCGTCTCGTTGGAAGAAATGCAGGCCCGGATCGCCGAGAGCGGGGGAGACATGAACCCCTTCATGCGCCTGGACTCCCTGCCCGAACAAGGGGCGGCCCTTCTCTCGGAAGAAGAACTCGCATTCTATATCGAGGCGTTTTCGAAGAGCGGTTTCCGAGGAGGCGTCTCGTGGTATCGGAACTTCGATCGCAATTGGTCTCAGCATCCCGAAATCGGCGACCAGAAGATCGAACAGCCCGCCCTGATGGTCACCGCCGAGTGGGATCTGGTCCTCTCACCCGCCATGGCGGCCGACATGCCGTCGCGCTGCAGCGATCTCGAAATCCAGATGATCGAAGAATGCGGGCATTGGACCCAACAGGAAAAACCAGACGAACTCAACCGGATCATGGTCGACTGGCTTCAGAAACGCTTTGGTTGAAGCGAAGCGCGCCCCGGGGTGCCCGATCGGTTAGTGTTTTCCCATGCGGAAAATATGCGTCTACCATGCGGCCTGCCCAGATGGTTTCGGAGCCGCCTGGGCCACCTGGACAGCATGGGGAGGCGAAGGCGAATTCGTCGCTCGGGGACACAGCGACCGAATGTCCGGACCGAAGGTAGAAGATGCTCTTCTGCTCTTCGTCGATATCGCCCCCAAACCCGATGAACTGCGGGAGTTGGCGGATTACGCCCAGCGCGTCGTAGTCCTCGACCACCACTGGACGAACGAGAAAAAATTCGAGGAAGAGGCCGAACTTCTCTCGGAGATCCAAGACGAGGGACACGAGGTCCACTTCGACATGGATCGCTCCGGAGCCGTTCTGACCTGGCGCTATCTCTTTCCGGACCAAGCCGAGCCCGATCTTCTGAGATACGTCGAGGATCAGGATATCTGGTCGTGGACCCTGCCCAAATCCGCGGAGGTCAACGCCGCAATCGCCTCCTACCCCCAGGATTTCGAAACCTGGACGCGCCTGGCTGCGACAAGCGTGGACGCGTTGGCCCTGGAAGGCGCGCCCATCGTCCGGACGGACGGCGTCGAAGTCGAGCGAGCAACCCGGAACCCCTCGACGATTCACCTGGGCCCCCACCGGGTCGAAGCGATCAATGCACGCACGCGGCGCAGTGCCATCGGGCACGCCCTGGCCGAACGGAAGGCCTTCGGGCAGCCCTGGGGTTGCGTCTACCGCATCGAGGGCAAACGGGTACACGCCACCCTCTACTCCATCGGCGATTTCGATGTCTCGGCCATCGCGGGGGAATACGGCGGCGGCGGCCACCGAAACGCATCGGGCTTCACCGTCCACCTGACGGATTGGCTGAAGGATATCGTGAACTGAGCTTTGCCCTGCCCGCTTTCCTCGATGCGAAGGTGTCGGGTCTGGGCGTCGGGTCTGGGCGCCGGGTCTGGGGCCGGATCAGTTCAGCGAGAATCCCATTGCTCGGGCGTGAACGTTTGGATCGAGAGTGCGTGGATTTCGTCGCTCATCTCATCCGCGAGAACCGAGTAGACAAGGCGTTGGGCTTCGAGCCGACTGAGCCCGTCGAAACGCGCGGAGACGATCGTGGCCCGAAAGTGGCCCCCTCCAGACTTTGCCCCCTCATGCCCGGCATGCAGGTGGCTCTCGTCGACGACTTCGAGGTGCGCCGCAGCCAGATCCCGGGCCAATTTCTCCTCGATTCGCTCTTTTCTGCTGCTCATCCGCTCACCCGCAATCCGAACCGAAAGGTTTCGCCCGAGGCTTCATCCGCCATCGAGAACCCAGCTCAATCCTTGGGCAGGCCCAAAATGCGTTCGGAAATGATGTTCTTCTGAATATTGGGCGTGCCGCCCCCGATGACCACTTCGGGCCATCCCAGGGCGAAATCGGCCCAGCGCCCATTCTCGAGCGCATCTTCGCTGCCGCGCATCAAGGTCGATGCGCTCCCTGCGATCTCCATCGCGAGTTCGCCCATCTCCACCTCCAACGCAGCGCGGTGCAATTTGTTGATGGATGTCTCACTGCCCAGGGGTTCGCCCCTCAACTGCTTGGTGAGAAAGCGCTGGCCGTTGAGCCGCATGGACTCGATCCGGATATCGGCGCGCTGAAGCCGGCGGCGAATCGAGGGAATCTCGATCGCAGCGCTTCCCGCCCGCCGAGTATTTCGGGCCAGGTCTTTGAGTTCTTCCATCTTCCGCCGCAACCCGTAGACCTCAGCGATACTCGAGCGCTCGTTGGCGAGTGCCGAAACCGTCACCTGCCAGCCCTGGCCTTCATCACCGAGCCGATTTTCCACCGGCACGCGCACGTCGGTGAAGAACACTTCGGCAAACATGGCACCGCCGCCCATATTGCGGATCGGGCGAACCTCGAGACCCTCCGCGTCCATGGGGACGAGCAAACAGGTGATGCCGTCGTGCTTGACATCGACATCTGTGTCGGTCCGCACCAGGAGGATCATCATCTTGGACCACATGGCGATGGAGGTCCAAATCTTCTGCCCGTTGATGATGTACTCGTCGCCCTCTTGAACACATTTGCACTTGAGAGAAGCCAAATCGCTTCCGGAATCGGGCTCCGAGTATCCCGTGCACCATTGATAGGCGCCGTCGAGAATATCCGGGATGTATTTCTGCTTCTGCTCTTCAGTGCCGTATTGAATGATCGACGGGCCGACCCAGGCGAGACCCATAAAACAAGTTCCGAGAGAAGGCGCCCGGTGCCGGGCCATTTCCTCTTTGAGGATCACCTGCTCCATGACGCTTCCGCCGCCTCCGCCCACGTCCTTCGGCCAGGAAAAACCGACCCAGCGCTTTTCGCGAACTTTCGCGTTCCAGTTACCGAGAAAGTCAGCTGCATTGCGCTCACCTTCCGGCGGAAGATTTTCCTTCAGGAAGCTACGGACCTCGTTCCGAAATTCCTCTTCTTGCTCAGAAAGCTGAAAGTCCATTACAAACCCCCGAGTTGGGCGATGCGGTCATAGTGGTAGTCGGCGTCCCCGTACATCGGGCGCATCCACTTGCCGCGCTTCAAGTAGAGCTGAATATCGTATTCCCAGGTATACCCGACGCCCCCGTGGAGCTGGACTCCATTGATGCCCAGCATCGGAAACGTCTCGCTCGCGTAGGCCTTGGCACGAGAAATGGCCAAGGCCGCGTCTTCGGCGCCCTCGTCCAACGCCCAGAAGGCGTAGTAGACCAGGGATTTATAGGACTCGATGTCCACGTACATCTCGGCCAGGGGGTGTTTCACACCCTGATAGCGACCGATCTTCGAATCGAATTGCTCGCGCTCCTTGGCAAAATTTGTCGTAATTTCCAGCGCCGCCTCCGCCGCGCCAACGCTCTCGGCGGTGACGAGGGCCGCACCGAGATCGATGAGCCGCTGAATCGCGCTCCAACCGCCGCCCGATTCGGCGAGGATGCAATCGCCAGCGACGCGCACATCATCGAGTTCGAGGCTCCCGAGACGCTTGGTCAAATCCATCGCTGGAGAGTCCGAGGCCGACACGCCTTTCGCCTGTCTCTCGACAACGGCCAACCCGCACTCCTCTCCGGCACCCCCCGAGCGATAAGCCACGATAAAGAGATCGGCTCTACCTGCATCCGGGACAAAGAGCTTGCGACCGTGGAGAATCGTTTCATCGCCGTCGCGCTTGCCCTCAAGGCATAGACCCTCGGGCGAGAGGTCGTCGCCTTGTTCCAGCAGGGCGAAGGTGCCGATGCGGCTGCCATTCGCCAAGCCAGGCAGCCAACGGCCGCGTTGCTCCTCGTTACCGAATTGCTGGATCGCCTGGGATGCGACCACGTTGGAGAGCAGCGGCGACGGCAGCAGGCTGCGGCCCGTCTCTTCCAAGAGGACGAGAAGGGTCACCAGATCGAGACCCGCCCCGCCATGCGCCTCGGGAATCGAGAGGCCCACGAAGCCGAGCTCCGCCATTTGTTTCCAGAGTTTCGGATCAAACCCCGAATCGCCTTCGGCCTGCTTCCGCACCTCTTCGAGGGACGCGTTTGCGTCCAGGAATTTTCGCACCTCGGCACGAAGCAGGTCCTGCTCTTCGGTAAAGCCAAAATTCATGCTGCTCGCCCTCGCAGTCGTGGATCGTCCGTTAAATACGGCTTGGAACGTCGGCCGAAGATAGGGAACTCCGCCGCCACGCGAACCCACCCGAAATAAGCTCTGAATGCGGAATCGGGGCTTTCGCCTGCTGGATCCGCAGCCAAACAAAAGAAGGGCGGCGCATCCCTGGGATGCGCCGCCCTCTTCTCAGTTCTCCGCTCACTCGATCAACCGGCCTCGACGGGAATGCGGGTGATCTCGGGTGCGACCGGTTCGGGCTTGGGAACCACGATCCGGAGCAGGCCGTCCTTGCTTCGCGCAGTCACGCGCTCTTCATCGATGTCACCATTGAAGCGCACCGATCGCTCGAAACGCGTCGACTCGGCCTCCTTCTCCTCTTCCGAAAGATCGTCCGACCAATCCAGCGACTTTCGGGTGCCGCGAAGAGTCAGAACGCCCTCCTCGACCACAACCGAGACATCATCGGGCGCAACACCGGGAATCTCGGCGGTTACCACATAGTCGCCTGCGTTCTCCACCGCCTTCAAAGTCGGCATAAAACCACGCGCGCTCGAAAGACCATGATTTGCGCTGCCCAAGAACTGACGCTGCAATTCGCTGAAAGCGCGTTCCGCTCCCATGACCGCCGCAGTATGGCCCGACAGGGGGTAACGACGTACTCGTGTTCCGAAAGTCATAACAATCTCCTTCTCGTTGGCTGTGTTGCATCTTCGGGTAGATCGGTGTCTATCTCTTCGTGTCTCTCACCCGAGGTTCCGGGCGAGCGCATTGAATAGACACCACCTATCGCGCGTCAACGCCAAGCCGGAGAAAATGTTCACCTGCGGGGCGGAGCGAGGCTTTGCCGGGTCGCCCCTGTAAAAAGGAGCCAGGCTGCTCGGAAAATGCCGATTGGCTAATCCGAAAGAGAGCGCCGAGAACGCGCTAGAGCCGGATGACGGCGACGATGCCGATCACGCTGCAGACCGCCACTGCGTAGAGGAGGCCACCGACAATACCGTCGCGATCCCCGCCCCTGAAATCGATCGAGAGTGAGCGGAGATGATGGGCGCCTTTCCACAGGGGAAGGGCGATCAGGCCAAGCAGGACGAGCCGCCCGAGCAGACTCGAACCCAAGCTATAGGCCCGCGTATAGTCGAGGGCTCCCGCGTCGACCAAACCCATGGGCATCGCCAGGCCCACGATGAGGACGAAGCCGGTGAGGAGCATGGTCCCTATGGAGAGCCCCGCCCCAAAGAGCAGCCAGATGATGGGTTCGAGTTTGAGCAGCAACGACTTCATCAGAAAATCTTCCCCGAGAGCACCAGGCTGAGAAGCAGGGTGAGCAAAGCCCAGACCGAGTAGATCAGGCCTCGAACCGCAGCGGCGGGCAGCGGAGGGAAAGGACCATTTCGAGGCTGCATCTTCGGCATCATGGTTCCGAATGCGCGCACGCCCACGAAAATCAGGGATACGAAAGTCAGGGCGTGAAAGATCAGGTACAGGGGGTGGGAAAGGCTCCCCAGGGCGTAATCCCATGCGTCTGGCCCGTTGCCCAGGGCCCAGACCAGGCGCAGAACCACCGTACCCGCGAGGAGGTAGATGATCCCCGTCGCGCCAAAAAGCAGGTAAGTGCGAATACGCGGTGCACCCCACCAACTGCCCGGCATACGCGGCGGTGCCGTACGGGTGGCACCCTTCTTCGGAGGCGCCATGGCCTCGGGATGAGCAGCTCCAGCCATGACTACGCTCCCCCCCTCGGAAGAATCAAACCCTTGGCCCAATCCACCACTGCCCCCAACTTGGCCTGGTTCACTGCGGCCGCGGGATCAACGTTCTTGGGGCAGACCTCGCTGCACTCGTTGGCGAACGAGCAGGAGAAGACCGTGCCCTCCCCTCGAAAAATCGCGTTGCGCTGCCCGTCGCCTTCGTCCCGGGTATCGAGGTTGTAGCGATGACCGAGGGCAATGGCGGCCGGGCCGATGAACTCGGGCTCGTTGGCAATCACCGGGCACGCGGCGTAACAGAGCAGGCAATTGATGCACATGCTGAATTGCTTGAAGCTGGCCAATTGCGCCGGGCTTTGGCTGAACGTCCCTTTTTCGCTCAGGTTCTCCATGTCCTCGGCACGCTCCTTGGCGCGCACGATCCAGGGTTTCACCTTGCGGAATTTTTCCATGAAGCCGTCCATATCGACGACCAGGTCTCGCACGATGGGGAAATTTGCCAGGGGCTCGATCTTCAGCTTCGAGTCGTAATCGCTCAGCGCTGTTTTGCAGGTGAGCTTCGGCTCGCCGTTGAGCATCATTCCGCAGCTGCCACAGACCGCCATGCGGCAGGACCAACGATGCGAAAGGCTCGGATCGACCTCGTCCTTGATGTAGTTGATCGCATCGAGAACTTTCCAATCGTCCTGCACCTGGATCTCGTATTCCTGGGTTTTCGGAACTTCGTCGCGATCGGGATCGAAGCGGGTGATTTCGATTGTGAGAGTTCGGGCTTCTTCGGCCATCAATACTTCCGCTCCTGGGGCTCCCAATGTCCCAAATTGACGTCCTTGCGATCGAGGCGGGGGCCATCTTCGGTGCGATGGGCAAGGGTGTGATAGAGGAAATTCTGATCATCCCGGGTCGGGTAGTCCCGGCAGGTATGGGCTCCTCGCGATTCCTTGCGATGGAGTGCGCTCACCGCCAACGCCTCGGCCAACTCGACCATGTTGAGCAATTCCAGCGCCGAGATGACCTCTGTATTGAAAACCTTGCTCGTATCCTTCAAATGAAGGTCAGCCGCTCGCTGGCGAATCGATCGCGTCGCGTCAGCCGCAACCGCCATGGTGCCCTGCTCGCGGTAAACTCCGCAGCCAGCCTCCAGGGCCGAGTTCATCTCGACACGGAGCGAGGAGATCTGCTCCGAGCCCTTGCCATTGCCCCGCAAGGCCTCCACCCGCGCCGCCTCTTCCTCGGCCTGGGCCACGAGCCTGGCCTGGTCGCCGTCCGCGGACCCGCGCGCGAAATCCATCGCGTTGCGGCCGGCCACGGCGCCAAAGACCAGGCATTCGGTCAGGGAATTCGATCCCAAGCGATTGGCCCCGTTGAGAGAGCCGCAAGCCACCTCTCCGGCCGCGTAAAGCCCGGGCAAGGGCGTCGCCGCCGTGATGTCCGTATCCACCCCGCCCATCATGTAATGAACCACCGGGCGAATGGGGATGTACTCATGAACCGGATCCACCCCGATATAGGTGCGCGCCAACTCGCGAACGAAGGGGAGTTTCGCGTCGATATGCTCTTCGCCAAGGTGCCGGAGATCCACCGCGCAGTAATTTCCGTAGCGGTTCTCGAAACCCCGGCCCGCTTCGAACTCCTGGATGATCGCCCGGGAGACCATGTCGCGAGGACCGAGTTCGGCCTTATCTCCCACCCCGTAGTCGTATTCCACGAGGAAGCGTTCATCCTTGTTATTTCGCAGGTAGCCGCCCTCACCCCGCGCGGCCTCGGTAATCAGGATCCCTGTACCGGGTAGGCCCGTCGGATGGTATTGGACGAATTCCATGTCCTTGAGCGGAACCCCGGCACGGTAGGCGAGCGCCATGCCGTCGCCGGTCTTGATCGTGCCATTCGTCGTAAAGGGAAAAATCTTCCCCGCACCGCCCGTAGCCAGGATGACGGCGCGGCCGAGAATCGCGTGAAACTCACCCGTGCGGATCTCGAGCGCGGCAACACCCTGACAGACACCGTCCTCCACCAGAAGCTTGGTCACGAAGAACTCGTCGTAGCGAACGATATTCGGGAAACGCATCGAGTGCTGAAAGAGCGAGTGGAGCATATGGAAGCCGACCTTGTCGGTGGCGTACCAGGTGCGCTTGGTCGTCATGCCCCCGAAAGCTCGGGTCGAAACGCTGCCATCGTCGTTCCGGCTCCAGGGGCAGCCCCAATTTTCCAGCAGCGCGAGTTCCCGGGGAGCATCCTCGACGAAATACTGGATGACGTCCTGGTCACCCAGGAAATCGGAGCCCTTGACGGTATCGAAGCCATGAAGTTCGAGGCTGTCGTCTTCCCGGGCGATGGCCGCAGCGCCGCCCTCGGCGGAAACTGTATGGCTCCGCATGGGATAGACCTTGGAAACGAGGGCCACCGATGCGTCGGGATTCGCCTCTGCGGCCTGGATCGCGGCGCGAAGGCCCGCTGCGCCGCCGCCCACGATGACGATGTCGTGCCTGGATGACTGGACCAAGAAAATCCTCGAGACGATGAACGAATGAAGTCGATGGCGCGGACCGGAGCAAGGCCACCGGCAAAGCGCGCAGGAGGTTTAACGAATCGACGCCTTCGCCGAAAGATGAACGAACCAGGGATTCGTCCAATTCCCTGGGGAACAGCGGCCCCGGACGGACGACCGTATAGGGAAGAGCCGGCGACGGGCCCGGTTTTGGGGGCTGTGACCTGATCTGTCCCACGCCCCCCCGACCCTCGGGCCGAAGATCACCTCGCCAAGCCGGTGCGAGGACCCCACCCGGCGATCAAGGAGTCGAAACCATGGACCGCAAACCCGCATCCGCAACCTCACCCGCAACCTCGCGAGAAATCACCCCTGGCCGATCCGCCAGCGAAGCGAGCGAGGAAATCAGCGAAACCCGCTCGACCGGATTCGGCCCCCAGAGCCAAGCGGCCCTGGAGAGCCTCGTTGCCTATTTGACCGTTCTCCTCATCGGCCTCCTCACGGCCGCCACCGCACCGATCTGACCCTGCTTCTCGCTCTTCCTCTTTCGCTCTCTCTTTCGCTCTCTCCTTCCCTCTCTCTCCTCTCTCCTCTTTCCCTCTCTCTCCCTCTCTCCTCTTTCCCTCTTTCCTCTTTCGCTCCGAGCAGTATCCACTCTCTGAACAGCGCTCTCAGCCGGCGGGCGGAGCCCATGGGCCCCCAGTAAGCTGCCTCCATGCCTGCTCCTCCCAGCCGCCCGCCGGTTCGAAGCCCGTTGCCGGGCCCGTTCCGAGAGCCGAGCACAGAGGCTGAGGAGAGATTTGAGAAGAGCGGTAAGGAGAGAGGGAGAGAGAGAGGGAGAGAGAGAGGGCGAGGTAAGGAGAGCGGTACGGAGAGAATTGCGGTGAGCGTTGATCAGCGAAGCAGCCTCCGGGCCGACGAGGCTTCCCAAGGCGAATCCGAGAGCCCGAGGCCCGGCATCTGGCTCATCGACGGCTACAACGTGCTCCACACCGTGTTGCTGGGCGGCCAGGTTCGTACCGGCGACAAGGCGTGGCGCCAAGCCTCCCGGGAACGTTTGATCGAGCAGATCCGCTGTTTCGAGGCGCTCGGCCCGGAACCGCCCGAAGCCCCGCAGCCCCGGGAGAAGCGGCCCGGAACCGCCGTAATCGTCTTCGACGGCCAGAGGCCGGCGCACGATGACGATGAAGAGGCCGCGCTGCGTATCGTCTTTGCCCCCTCGGCCGACGACTGGATCGTGCGGCGGGTGCGCCACGCGGCGCGGCCCAGCGACTTTGCAGTGGTCTCGGCGGATCGCCAGCTCACGGGACGCTGCCGCCATGCCGGGGCCCAGGTGGTCAATCCCCGGGATTTCATGGCCCGGTGTCCGCTGCCCTCCCCCTGAACCGAGGGAGACGCCGACTCAGGGCGCTGCTTCCCGAGCGGCCGGGTTGGCGCACTCGGGCAGCGCGCGCCCCTCGAGACCCGCCACCAGGTTCTCCACCGCGAGATCCGCCATGCGAACCCGGGTGCGGACGCTGGCGCTCCCGATATGCGGCATCAGCACCGCGTTGGGAAAGGCGAGCAGGGGGTGGTCGGCCGAGAGGGGCTCCTGTGCGTATACGTCCAGCCCCACTGCGCCCAATTGCCCGGAGCGCAGCGCGTCCACAAGGGCCTCCTCGTCCACGATCCCGCCCCGGGCGGTGTTGACCAGAACTGCGCCGGGTTTCATCGCGGCAAGCGCCCGCGCATCCATGAGTCCCCGGGTCTCGGCCACAAGCGCCACGTGAAGGCTCACGAAATCCGATTCCGCCAGCAGGGCATCGAAGGCCACGGCGCGGACGCCGGGCACCGCTCGCCCCGACCGCGACCAACCGAGCACCTCCATCCCAAAGCCCGCCGCCCGCCGGGCCACGGCCTGGCCGATCGGCCCCAGGCCCACGATGCCCAGGGTGGCGCCGTGGAGATCCTGACCCACGAAGGCATCGATCTCCCACTGACTCTCGGCCCAGGCGCCCGCGCGCAAATACGCCCCGGCCTCGCCCATTCGGCGAGCCGCGGCCAGGAGAAGCGCGAAAGCAAGATCGGCAGTGGTTTCGGTGAGTACACCGGGTGTATTTCCCACCAATATTCCTCGTCGGGTCGCCGCGGCGAGGTCGATATGGTCGATTCCAACCGAAAAGCTCGAAACCACCCTGAGCTGAGGGCAGGCGGCCATCAGCGCCTCATCGACGGGGTCGGTGAGCATGCAGAGCCAACCGTCCGCCGCCCCGAGCGCCGCCTCGAGCTCTTCACGGTCCGGGCGCCGGGCGAGCGACCAGATTTCGCACTCCGCACGGGCGCGGAGCGGGGAGAGCAGGTCGCGACCCGCCCGCTCCGAAAGGCCCTCCATGGCATCGCTGATGAAGACCCGGGGTTGATTGCTCATCTTGACCTCCATCCCACTTCGGATCGCGCCCGATGAGGGCTGGGAATCCCGTGCCCCCCCCCCGGCGGGAAAGCTACTGGAGAATCCCCCGAGTATCGCCTTGACCTCGGGGGCGATTCAAATAGTGTACGGGCTCTGCTGAGAAGCTTGTCCTCCCGGCGCTCTGAATCAGATCGGCTCGGATGGGTCGATCAGTGCACCGAGCGGGGCGGGAGCTGAGCGGGGCCTTCCCGACGCTCAGCGCGATTTTCGCTCGAGGCGGTAATGCCGCTTTCGAAATGGGCGACCCAGCCAGGAAAGATCGATGAGCGAAAACCGCGCCGAAAAATCCGCCACCCTGATTTTTGCCGAGGCCGTGGTCCGTTGGCGGTTCCCGATTCTCGTCGCGCTGATTATTTCCACCGCCTTCTTCTTCTTCCCGATCCTGAACGCGATTCTCCTGACCGTCGACAAGGGCTGGAAGGATCTGCCCGCCATCAATGTCGATACCCAGGCCCGTGACCAATGGCCTGATCATCCCTTCATCAGCGCTCAGGATAAATTCGCCAACAAATTCGGAGGGTCGTCTTCCATCGCGATCGCGGTCGTGGTGGAGGAGGGAACGATCTTTACCCCGGACAACCTCGCGCGCATCAACCGCATCACCCACCGACTCGATGGCCGTGGCTACAACAGCCGCGCGGACGAGCGGGATGAACTGCGGGATGAATTGGAGGAATTGGAAACGCCTCCCGCGAAGATCCAAAAGATGTTGGACGCCGCGTTCCCCCCCTACCCCGTGAACCACTATCAAATCCGTTCGGTCACGGCGAACAACACACGCGTCATCCAGGTCGAAGCAGCGGGCGATATCGAAACGACTGTTTTGATGTCGAAGGTTCCCGAGACCCAGGAAGAAGCCGATATCATCGGAGAGCGGGTCAGGCAGAACCCGCCCTTCATCTACGGCCGCCTTGTTTCCCTGGATGAAAAGGGCGCCTTGATTACTGCGGGCTTCGTCACCGATCGGCTGAATAGTCGAGAAACCTTCATCGCGGTTTTCGATCACGTGCAGCAGATCAAACTCGATGAAGAAACCGAGAACGTCAAAGTCTACATCTCGGGCTACCCGATCCTCGTGGGCTGGATCCTGCTACACGCCTTCGAGATCACGCTCTTCCTCGTGCTCACCGTTGTCATGATCTTCGTGCTTCTTTGGGCCTATTTCCGTCGCTGGCATGGAGTTTTGATTCCCGCCGTGGCGGCCATGGCAACATCGATTTGGGGCCTTGGCTTTACCGGATGGATGGGAATCACCTTTGACCCGTTGATTCTCGTGATCCCAACCATCATCACTGCGCGCGCCGTGTCTCATACGGTGCAGATGGCCGAGCGCTTCTTCGAAGATTATGAAATCCTGCTTCCCGCCATCGGGGATCCCGAGACCGCCAAGAAGGAAGCTGCGACGGTCGCCATGAGCGAATTGATCGTACCCGGCACCCTGGGCATCGTGACGGACGTGGCGGGCCTGCTCGTCATCCTCGTCACCTCGATCCCCCAAATGCGCGACCTGGGCATCTTTGGGGCGTTTTGGGTTTCCTCCATCATCATTACGGTGGAGATCCTGCATCCGGTGCTGATCTGTTATCTCCCTGCCCCCAAGGAGCACGAACACTTCCTGCCGGCCTTCATGGTGCGCTTCACAACCTTCCTCGGGGACATCACCACCCACCCCACCTGGAAATATGTGATTGCCGGGGGCACCGTCGTTCTACTCATCGCCTCCACCTATATCACGCTGATGTATTCGCAGATCGGGGAAGCCAAGCCAGGAACGCCCTTGCTCTTCCCTGATCACGAATGGAATGTCGCGACGGCGGAAATCGCTGAACGCTTTGGCGGAGTCGACTCCATCGTGGTCTATCTCGAGGGAGATAAGGAAAAAGCCAGCGGCGACGCGCTTCCAATTCTGCGAATGGCGGAGTTCGAGCGTTGGATGGGCATGTACACGCCCCTGGGAGCGACCTTCTCCATCGTGCCAATTCTGCGCACAGCCTGGTCGATGAATCATTACGGCGACCCAAAATGGAGCTTCGTCTCCGATGACCAGGCGGTCGTGCGCCAGCAGATCTACCAGATGCGGACGAATGGAGCGCCCGGGGCCATGGACCCCTACCTCACGCCCGAGGGCAAGGATTCGAATATCTCCTTCTTCTATCGCGATCATAAGGGCGAAACGATTCGCCGCACCGTGATCGCAGCCGAGGAATTCATTCGGCGAAATCCGATTGGCCAGGTCATCGTTCGCCTCGAAAAGGATCGAGCCGGGCCCGAGGACGGCTTCTTTACGCGCAACGCTCTGATAGACAAATGGTATTACATGCTCGGCCCCCTCCTCCCCGACCGCCACCATGAACTCGACGTTCAAGTGCGCGCAGAGGATGGCACTTACCTATCCCAAGATGTGCAGGAATTCGTCAGCGTCGAAGCACTGCCCGAATGGATCCACGAATTTCGTGATGGTTCCATCGAGGACTACGAAGACAGGCTCGATTCCCTGGAGGAGGGCGAGTTCTTCACCTGGCCGGAATCCCTTGCGAATTGGCAGCTCGAGGATGTCGACTATTACTGGGAGAACGAGGAATTTGGCGTTCGGGCGGTGGCCACGAATACCACCAACCTGATCGTCGAAGACACCAGGGCCGTTGACGGCATCCCCGCCTACCAGCAAACCAATTCATGGACGCGAGGAGTCCAATTCGTCATGGCCGGGGGGTTGATGGGCATACTCGCAGCCATCGATGACGAAGTGGAGCGCAGCCACGTCGCCAATATCGTGCTGATCTTCCTGGTCATCTTTACCCTGCACTCCATCACCTATCAATCGGTGCCCAGCGGGTTCATCATTCTTCTGCAGATCGCCACGGCCACGATGCTTTCCCTGGCCTATATGGCCATGGCGGGCATGGGGCTGAATATCAATACCCTGCCCGTTCAATCCGTGGGGGTCGGGATAGGCGTGGACTACGCGATCTATATTGTCGACCGGATTCGACACGAGGTCGCCGATACGGCGGATATCGACGAAGCGGTGCGCCGGGCGATTCGCACCACGGGGATGGCCGTATCCTTTACGGCGAGCACCATCGTGGGCGGTATCGTTCTCTGGACTTTTTCGAGCCTGCGCTTCCAGGCGGACATGGCCAAGATGCTCTGCATCTTGATGGTCATCAACATGTTCGGTGCGCTGACAGTGGTTCCTGCCTTCTACTCGGTATTCAGGCCCAAGGTTGCCACGGCCCTGCTGACCGAAGATCAGATCGACGCGATCCACCGCCAGAAGGAAATGGAACTCAAGAAGGGGCTGCACGAGGCTTGAAGCCCGTGCATGAGAAGACGGCTACATCCCGCGCCTGAGTTCGTAGTATTCCATCAGGCGCGCAGCGTTCTCTTCTACGGCCTTGCCCGTCACATCGACGATCCTCCAGCCGTTCTTGCGACAAAGTCGGCGCGCGTTCTCCACCTCTTCCGTGACTGCTTCGATATCCGTGTAGGCCGAAGTGGGCGATGCGTTGATCACCCGCAGACGCGCCTGGCGAATCGTCAAGAGTTCGGCCGCATCAATCAGCAGGCCGAAGACTTTGATCGGGTCGAGATCCAGGAGTTCCTTCGGCGGCTCGAGTCCTGGAATCAAGGGAACGTTGCCGGTCTTGTAGCCCCGCTGGGCCAGGTACATGCATAGCGGGGTCTTTGAAGTCCGAGACACCCCCGCCAGCACGATATCCGCGTCGTAGAGCGTTTGAACATTGGCTCCATCGTCATGATTCACGGCAAACTCCACGGCGTCGATTCGGGAGAAATAATCTTCGGACATACCGTGAAGGAGGCCGGGCTGGTGCTTGGGTTCGGCGTGCAGGTGTTGAGCCACCCGGGCAATCAGCGGGCCCAGGAGATCGATCGTCACCACCCCTTGCTTCTGCGCTTCGCGTTGGATCACATCCACCATATTTCGTTCGACCAGGCTGAAAACCACCAGCGCGCCCGACTCCGCGGCTTGCGCGATCGTCCGCTTGGCCTCCGGGGGTCGGCGAATCTCACCGAAAACTCGAAGCTTCCAGGGGCTTTGGAATTGCAGCATCGCGGCGCGGACCGTCGCGCTCCCCGTATCCCCAGTCCCATCCGAGACCACGAAGACCTGCATGGAGGGCTCTTCGCTCACCGACATTGCACAAGTCTAGCCGAAAACAGGAACGGGATTTCCCTGGCTCGACGGGTTCTTCCATTGACGATGAGCCTTCGCACGGGCACTTTCCCCACCGATGACGTATCCGCACGCGGAAATCGAACCTCGTTGGCAAACCTATTGGCTCGAAAACCAGACTTTTCGGGCGGTGCTCGATCCCAACAAGCCGAAATACTACGTGCTGGACATGTTTCCCTATCCGTCCGGCGACGGATTGCATGTCGGCCACCCCGAGGGCATGACGGCTACCGATATTCTGGCTCGCTATAAGCGGATGCGGGGCTTCAACGTTCTGCACCCGATGGGTTGGGATGCCTTTGGACTGCCGGCCGAGCAATACGCGATCAAGACCGGCACCCATCCCCGGGTAACCACCCAGAAAAACGTCGCCAACTTTCGCCGGCAGATCCAATCGCTCGGATTCAGCTACGACTGGTCGCGAGAAATCGACACCACCGCGCCTGACTATACCCGCTGGACCCAGTGGATCTTCCTCCAACTGCACGAGCGCGGGCTCGCCTACCAGGCGGAGGTGCCCGTCAATTGGTGCCCCGAACTGGGGACCGTGCTCGCCAACGAAGAAGTCATCGATGGTCGAAGCGAGGTAGGAGGGCATCCGGTTACCCGGCTCCCCTTACGGCAATGGATGCTGCGCATCACCCAATACGCCGAGCGCTTGCTCGATGATCTGGAAGATCTCGACTGGCCTGAGCCGATCAAGAAGATGCAACGCGAATGGATCGGACGCTCCGAAGGCGCTCGAGTCCGCTTTCCCATCGCCAGCGAAGGGTCGGGGGGGAGCGAGACAGAGATCGAGGTCTTCACGACTCGGCCGGATACCCTCTTCGGCGCCACCTATATGGTGCTCGCACCGGAGCACCCCCTGGTGGGCGAAATCACTTCGGACTCCGAGCGAGATCATGTAAACGCCTATGTAGAAAAGACCCGCCGGCGAAGCGAGCGCGATCGCATGGCGGATGCGAATGAAAAGACCGGCGTCTTCACCGGGGGCTTTGCCACCAACCCCGCAAACGGCGATGCGATTCCGATCTGGATTGCCGACTATGTGCTCGCCGCTTATGGAACCGGCGCCATCATGGCGGTACCCGGCCATGATGATCGCGACTACCTCTTCGCGAAAACCTTTGAACTTCCCATCGTCGAAGTCGTCGCGGGGGGAAATCTCGAGGAAGCAGCGCATACCGCCCCGGGGAAGGCGGTAAACTCATCCTTCCTCGATGGCCTCGACACCGCAGCGGCCAAGAGCCGAATGAACGAATGGCTCGAGGAGCAGGGCTCGGGCGAAGCCGCCATCACCTATAAATTGCGCGACTGGCTTTTCAGCCGGCAACGTTATTGGGGCGAGCCCTTCCCGGTCATTCATCGCCAGGATGGAAGCATCACCCTGGTTCCCGAAGACGACCTTCCTCTCACCCTGCCGGAAATGGATGACTTCAAGCCCACGGGAGAGGATTTCGAAGCGCCTCTCTCCCGGGCGAGGGATTGGATCGAGATCACCGATCCCGAAACCGGAGAACCGGCCCTCCGCGACCCGAACACCATGCCCCAATGGGCGGGGAGTTGTTGGTATTTCCTTCGCTTCGTCGACCCCGAGAACCAGGAGGCACCCTGGTCTGAAGAAGCCGAACGCTATTGGATGCCCGTCGACCTCTACGTGGGGGGGGCCGAGCATGCCGTGCTCCACCTTCTCTACGCCCGATTCTGGCATAAGGTCTTCTTCGACCTCGGGCTCGTTCACACCCGCGAACCCTTTCAAAAACTCGTCAACCAGGGAATGATCCTGGGCGAGAGCTTCCGCTACTACGACGACAACCTGGACGATGATCCGGACGCGGAAGTCCGGGTCTATGCGTCCGAGTCGATCAAGGCGACCGAAGAGGGGCCGCGCACCCGGGATGACGGACGGGCTGTCAAGGTGCGTTGGGCGACCGGGGCCGACGCCGTGACCGACAAGGAATCAGGCCAGGCTCACCATGCCAACTTTCCTGACCTGTCCCTCGAGCGTGTCATGGAGAAGATGTCCAAGAGCCGCGGGAATGTCGTCAATCCCGACGATGTGATCGGAGAATTTGGCGCTGATGCCATGCGGCTCTACGAGATGTTCATCGGCCCCCTGGAGAAGGCCGCCCCCTGGTCTACGGACGGGATCCAGGGCATCCACCGCTTCCTTCAAAAATGCTGGCGTTTGATCGTCGATGATTCGGGAGAAGAGCCGATTCTGAGGGCCCTCGACCCGGGCTCGGGAACCGAAGAGCAGGCCCGACTCGTGGCGCGCACGATTACGGGCGTCACCGAAGATATTGAATCCATGCGTTTCAATACGGCGATCTCGAAGCTCATGATCTTCGTTCGCGATATCGGCCGCGATGGGAACCTGCCACTTGAAGCGGCCGAAAAATTGGTCCTCATGCTTGCGCCCATGGCCCCGCACCTGGCCGAGGAGCTCTGGAGCCGATTGGGCCACCCGGATACCCTCGCCTACGAGCCCTGGCCCCAGGCCGACGAAGCCCTTCTCGAGGAATCTCTGGTTCGCCTCGTGGTTCAGGTCAATGGCAAGAAGCGCGATGAAATCGAGGTGACCGGCGAGATGGGAGAAGCCGAACTCCAGGCGATGGCCCTGGCCTCGGAAAAGGTGCAGGGCCACTTGGCCGGCCGCGAGCCGAAGAAGGTCATCGTCGTGCCGGGGCGACTCATCAACATCGTCGGTTGAGGGCTCGAAGCTTCCAGGATAGACCTAGAGAGAGATCCGACAACGCTGCCAGGAAGGAAGGCCCATTGCGCCAGGCTCTCAGCGCGCTGTTCCTGCTCTCACTCTTCGCCGTAGCCACATCCGCGACGGCGTACGAGGGCCCCGAAAATCGCGGAAGCGGAAGCGGAAGCGTAGAGATAATAGAGATAGAGGACGCCTCGAGCGAACTTCAGCCCCAAGCGAGCGATCACGGCGGGAAGGATCGACGGGATAGCGTCGACTACCGGATGAATACGATTCGCACCGGGATTCTCATCTTGGGCTTTGCGGTCTACCTATGGGGATTCTGGCTTCCGCGCTCGGGTTCCGAAAAACTCGCGCGCCTGCGCCTCGCGGCGCTGCTGATTCTTGCCGCAGCTGCCTATGCTTCCTATTACCAATTTTTCCAGTACTCCCATGTCCGGGGCTTCGCCACAACGGACAACTTTCATTACTACGTGGGATCAAAGTATTTCGACGAACTCGGCTACTTCGGACTCTATGAATGCTCCCTCGTCGCGCTTGCCGAAAGGGGGCTTCAGCCGAGCCGCGCGGCAGAAGACCAGGCGCGCGACCTTCGCTCCATGGCACTCGGGCCCTATGATGCCATCAAGGAGAGCGGCAGCGATTGTCCCCAACGCTTCGGGCGCGAGCGCTGGGCTGCTTTCGCAGACGACGTGGCTTTCTTTGCGGAGAACTGGCCCGACCACCTCAGGCGAGCCACCTGGCGTGACCACGGCTTTCACCCCTCGCCGAGTTGGATTCTCGCCGGATCGGGGTTTGCCAATCTCGCACCCCTCGACGAAGCCCCGGTGCTCTTCGGCCTGAGCCGTCTCGACCGCATTCTGATTGCCCTGGCTTTCGCACTCGTCGCCTGGGGCTTCGGGATCCAAACCGCTTGCCTGTTGATGCTGATCTGGGGAACAGGATGTCTCTGGCGCTACACCTGGGTGGGCGACGCATTTCTGCGCCACCTGTGGTGGATCACGGCCATCGCGGGTGTGGTCGCCCTCCGGCGCAGCTACCCCCTCCTGGGGGGTGTCGCCCTGGCGGCTTCGGGCATGGTTCGCCTCTTTCCCGCCGCCCTGGGGCTCGGCTACGCACTGCGCGCGCTACAGCAATTCCGCAACGCGGGTGGCGTGGAAGCGCGATATCGGCGCTTCGCCTGGGGAGCCGCCCTGACGCTGGGAGCTCTCGGGTTGGCTGGATGGGTCGCCCTGACGCCGTCGGTCTACAGCGACTTCGTTCTCAAGATCACTCGCTTCAACGAAATGACGGTGACGAACCAGATCGGCCTGGAGGTCGTTTTGCAACCCCTGGCCGAAAAGGCCTCATGGGCCGCGGCCTCGCTTCGGATCCTGGCGATCGGCCTCTTCCTCGGCCTCTTTTGGCGCGCGCTCCGCTACACCCGCGACTGGGAAGCCGCGGCACTCGGAGCGAGCATGATCCCGATCATTCTTGCACCCACGAATTACTACTATTCGTTTTTTCTCGTAGTCGCCCTGCTTGCTCTTGAGCGCCCGAGAGTCGGCTGCATCCTGCTCGCCGCAGCGACCGCCTGGAATATCAACGGCCTCATCCTCTACCGCGAATACGAAGAGTTCTTCTGGGCCTCCATCATCGCCGTCGCCGCCTCGTTCTTGGTCGTCCTGGAAGTCATCACCTCGAAGGGGACCTCCGGGCGCGATCAGGAAAACCCCGAAGCCTCTTCAACCGCGTTGCGGAGCCAGGCGCCGATATCGGGATGATCGAGCAGACCGGCGCCCAAGAGCCGGCTTGCCGCGATCTCATGAACATCCCGCGCCGAAGAAGCGGTCAACGCCTTGCGAGCGTCCTCGGCAACATCTCTCACATCGAGCGCGCGAATGATCTCCTTGGCAAAGGGCACCGCGGCGGGAACCAGGGAGAGTTCCCCGATACCCAAACCCACCAGGATCGGGATGGCCAGGGGATTACTCGCCATTTCTCCACAAATTGAAACGGGAATATTCGCCCGTGCCGCCGCCTTGACGCTCAGGTCGATCAAGGAAAGAACCGCCGGATGCAGACCATCATAGAGGTGGGCAACCCGTTCATTTCCCCGATCTACGGCCAGGGTGTACTGGGTCAGATCGTTGGTGCCGATGCTGAAAAAGTCCGCTTCCCGAGCGAATACATCGGCGGAGATCGCCGTGGAAGGCACTTCGATCATGATCCCGACGGGCATGGTGCGGTCAAAATCCTTGCCTTCCCTTTCGAAACGAGCCCGGACATCCTCAAGAAGCGCCTTGGCCTCCCTGAGTTCCTCGATGCTCGAAATCATCGGAAGCAGCAATTTTGTCGGCCCGAACGCGCTCGCCTTCAGGATGGCGCGCAGCTGTGCGCGGAAGGCTCGACGGTTCTCGAGTGTCAAGCGGATCGACCTCAAACCGAGTTGAGGGTTCTCCTCGTCGGGCATGCCCACGTTGGGAATGCCCTTATCACCACCGAGGTCGAGGGTGCGAATCGTGACCGGCCGAGGCGAGACGTGTTCAACCACCCGGCGATAGAGTTGGTCCTGCTCCTCCTGGCTCGGGAAACCCCGATGAGCCAAGGCCAGGAGTTCTGTTCGGAAGAGCCCGATCCCCTCGGCCCCGTGTTGATCCGCCTGGCGTAGATCGTTGAGCAGGCCGACATTCGCCGAGAGCGTCACCGGCTTTCCATCACGGGTTTCGGCGGGCCTGCCCCTCAACGCGTCGAGGTGCTCGATGGCAACCTCGTATTCGCGCTGAGCATCGCGGTAATACGCGAGCAGGGCTTCATCGGGCTGCAGGTAGACGCGACCCGTGGCCCCGTCGACGATGCACGACTCCCCCTGCTGCGCTTCCGCAAGGATTCCAGTGGCCCCGGTCACCGCGGGAATCTCAAGGGTGCGAGCGAAGATCGCGCCATGAGACGTCGAGCCACCATGTTCGGCGATAATGGCGGCAACCTGGTCCATCTCCAAGCGAGCAAATAGCCCGGCCAGTACCTGGTCCACGACAACGACTGAACCGGGTTGCATGGGAGCCACTGGGGAACGCACACCGAGAAGTTTTTCCATGATCCGATGACCGATATCCACGATATCGACGCCGCGTTCACGAAAATACTCGTCCTCGATCCGTTCGAATGTTTCGCGATAGGAATCGAGCACGGATCGAAGAGCAAGCAGTGCGTTCTTCTTCGAAGCAATCGCCTGTTCGATATTATCGACGAAACCCTTGTCCTCGAGAATTTGGATTTGGGTGTGGAAAACCGCGGCGAACTCAGGACCGAAGCGCGAACCCGAAGCCTCACGCGCCTCCTCGATTTCTGACCGCGTCTCGGCGAGCGCCTTCATCAAATCTTCGCGCTCTTCGACCAGGGACTCGCGCGCGGAATACTCGACATGATCAAGATCGACTGGATCGTCCAATCGGTAAACGGGGCCGATGGCAATACCGCGCGACGTGGCGATCCCGCGCAATTCGACGTTTTGCTCGCTGCGCGAACTCGACGATTCGGCGTCGGGAAATCGGCCCGTCGTGCTCGTCAAAGCGGAAGTAATTTCTTCCCGCCGAGTCTCGCTGATGCTCATCAGCGCGAGCAATTGGGCGTTGGTGACAACAGGCGCCAAAAGCTGCGCGCATGTATGGATCAACTCCACATCGGATTGTTAGAAATCTCGCGGTTCCACCGTTTGAATCACGAGGACGCCGATCGTGGCGCTCTGCATGATCAACGGAGCCGCCAGGAGCGATTCGTAGCGCTCTTCCCCGGTTTCAGGGAAATAGCGAAAATTGACGTGGTCGCGCGCGTGCTTCAGCGCAACCGGTGCCCGCTCCTGGGCCGCCATGCCCACGAGACCTTCACCGACTCTCAGCTGAACCCGGCTCACAGCGCCGATGTCCAGGCCGATGGTGGCCATGAGTGTGAGCTTTTCCGGGTCGGTGTCGATCAGGTAGATCGAACAGACATCCGCATCGAGTCGCTTAGCGACCAGATCCGTGACGTTCGCAAGAGTCTCCGACAAGTCGTGTGAGCGGGAGACGATCTCGGCAACGTCCGCAAGAATGGAGATGCGGTCCGGAATGGGAGCCTCCGTGGGCGGGCCTTTCGGCCCGCCCCAAGGTCACCCAATGCTAGCAGGAACGCCCCTATTGAGGGAGAATAAAGTCGAGCGGCTTCTGCGGGGGAAATACCAGATCTTTGTCCTCGAAGCGCAAACCCAGCGCCAGAAGAATCTTCCGCTTGGTATCCATCCGGCAGTTCAGCCCCTTCTCCACACTATGAATCGTGCGAAGGGCGATTCTTGCCTTGCGAGCCAGCTGCGACTGAGTCATCAGCTTATGCTCACGAATCTCGCGTACTCGATTCTTGACAACGGGCTGCTCTTCTACAGCCGACTGCTGTTGTTCGGGATCGTACATTCTTGATGCCTCCTTGTGTAGCTTCCAAGGCTTTGCCGGCTCCGTGCCCGTAGCCCTTCCAAAAGCTCAGATAGTGATTCGGACGAATGCCTATTGTTTCTTTAGTGGAAAAGCAGATTTGGAGAGGTCGCTGCCCGGCAGTCACGCGCACTCTGCTTAGGGCCTACAATCCCACTGGAACATGATCGGCGGCTCGGGAGTGGATGCGATCTGCGGGGAACTCGCGCGAGAAGTACGCGGGGGCAGCAGGGCGGCTTCCTCAGGCAAATGACTCGAAGGAGACGGGGTGCGGGGGCCGAAAAGCGCATTGATCCTGCTGATCGGGTTCCTGGCCGCCACTGGCGCCGGCTACTGGATTTCCAGTGTGATTGGAACCGAAGTTCTTCGCCAGGAGGCAGAAACCCAGCTCGGCACCCTTCTCGCGGGGAAAGTCGAGATCGACCGGGCGGGGCTCGCCGTCCAGGGCGGGCTCTTCATTCAAGGCGAATCCGTGGGTGTCTACCCCGATGGCAGCTCAGAGTTGGGCTACCGACTCTTCGCCGACCGGGTGGTGGCGGAAGTCGATCTACTCGCTTTGATCACAGGGCGCTTTCGCCTCTCGGGGTTGATCCTCGAGGGGCTCACTTTCGATATCCGACGAGAAGCCAGCGGGAATTGGAGACCCCTTCCTGTCCAAGCACTCGCGGGAATCGGTTCGGAGAATCGATCTCCCGATACCGAGGCGTACCTCGATTTCTTTTCGGCTTTCGAGAGCGTGACGCGAACTCTGCTCGCGGCCCCGATCGCGGCCGATCGGGTGGAACTCCGCCGGAGCCGGGTGCTCTTTCGGGACGAAAGCAGGACGAACGACAACAACGACCCGTCGCCGGTTGTTCTCAGCCTGACAAATCTCGACGGCCTGCTGATTCATCACTGGCTCTCGGGCGAGGCCCAACTCCAAATCTCGGGCATCCTGGGTGACCCCAAGACCCAGAACACGCCGATCGATATCGTGGGAGACAACGACGGCGAAGGTCTCTATCGCCTGCGCATATCGTCGGATGCCTTGGACCTGAAGATTCTCGATCCCTACCTTGGGTCCGGCTCGGCCTCTTCTGGCTCCGACTCGGACTCCTCTGGGCCCGGCTCTACCTCTTCCTGGCCCGATGGGTTGCTGACGGGCTCCGTCGACTATCGGACGGATGAAAAAAAATCGGGAACCCTCTCCATCGACTGGGCCATTCGGGGTTTTCGAAGCCGCATTTCCCTCGAAGCCGGAGAGTTGGAGATCGCGCGCAAGCGCCTGAGACTGGCCGCGGTGGGTCAACTGAGTCCCGACGCGATCCGTCTCACGGGCACCCTGGTCACGGATGACGGCATCGGAATCGGCTTGGATGGCGAAGCCGAGCGCCCCCTGGCGCTTTCCTCCTCGATGGAAGTGGGAGCGGAGATCAACGGGCTCAGCGTCGAGCATGTGCGCGAGTTCACGAACTCCGCTGGTGGGCAACGCGAAATGCTTCCGAATTGGCTGACGGCAGGGCGAACCGAAAAAATCGGCCTCTCGGGAACCCTGAGCCTAAGCGATTGGGGGCGACTCATTTCTGGCCGACTCTCCCCGCTGCCCCGAGAGGTCACCCTGGGTGCCGAGTTGGAGGCGTTCGGAATCTCCCCAGGCGAAGGCGAAAGCTACGAGGCATTGGTCGGGCGGATGGAATTGCGCGGAGATACATTCCTGCTGCGCCGAGGCGAGGGACGCCGAAACGGTACGCCACTGCCCGCCATCAACATGCGGATCAACGGCTTCTCGAATCTCTTCAACGCCCGGGCCCGGGAAGAAGCCCACGAAGCCGAAGCTGCGCGCTTCCCTGGGCTCGACCCCTTGCGGGCCATTTTGGCGAGCCCGGCCGATGATGCGCCGGAAGAGCGGGCGGAAGCTGCAAGCGACCCGGGCGAAGCCTCTGGTACTTCCTCCGACTCCCCTGCCCCGGACCCTCCGGCACCTCCCATGCTCTACCGCGTTCGCATCGCACACCTCGAACATCCCGCCCTGCCTTGGGTGTTGCGAGATGCTGACTTCTCCGTCCAACAAAGTACGACGAAGACGACGCTTCGCGCAGCCTCCATGACCTGGGGAGGTGTTCCCATGGAAGGGAATATCACTTGGAGGAACACCCCCCCCGCACGCATCCAGATCGTCCTCAAGGCGGGTCCGCCCATAGCCGAACCGATCGCCCCAATAGATAAAGAGCCCCCCGAAACCCAGGAAGTCGGCCAAAACGAGCAAGACCCGGAAAGCCAGATCCCCCTCCTACCCAGGGCCTCGGGGCGCGTGAACATCTCGCAACTGGAAACCGGCCTCCTTCCTCTGCACGAGTTCGCGACCGAATTCAACCTCGTGGGCACTTCGCTTTCGTTGGAGAAAGTCCGTGCTCGGCTCCAGCCCCGAGGTCTGCTGGCGGGCGCAGTGAAAATCGATCTCGACCGTGCCGATGCGGTTCCCGTCGAGTTGAGATTCACCATCGAAGACGCCGATATGAGCCGAGTCTTCGAAATTTTCGACGTGCAGCCCGGCGATATTACGGGAACCCTGCGCATGAACGGAAAGCTCGCAGGCGAACTGAGGCCGGATCGGGCGCTGCTCGGCGGCCTCGCGGGCCGAGTCGACCTTCGGGCACGCCAGGGTGAACTTCGGCGCCAGAAGCTGCCCCTGCTACTTGCCCTCGCCCAGGCGAGTGAGGGGTACAACGAGTACGCCGAACGCGATTCGATCGCCTACGAATCCATGTCCGCCGATATGCACCTGGGCGAAAAGCGTGTCGTGACGCGTAACTTTGAATTGGAGGGGCCGCTCCGAATCTACGCCTCGGGCACCCTCGATGTCGCCGACCCCCCCTACGAGGTCATCGGCGTTGCGGGGCTCTTTCTCTTTCGCGGCGCGGGCCAACTTCTGGAAGCAATTCCCCTGGTCAAGATCATTCTTCCAGGCTCTGAACGCGGGCTCGTCGGCGCCTACTACCAGGTCAACGGAACCCTCGAACAGCCCCGGGTGCGAACCCTTCAGGGGCGCAGTTTCGCCGAAAGCCTGCCCGACGCCCTGGAAGCGCCCTACCAGATCCTGCGCGCGATACTTTCTGGCGGCCAGATCGATGAGGGGCGCACCGACCCCGACGAACCTCGTTGATCCCTGATCCGGGCTGCGTTTCCCGGGCCAGCGCCGGATTCGCCCGACCCGAAGGCGAAGCTAGAAACCCGGGCTCGTGGGATCGAAGAGGCCCTCGTCGAGAACCTGCACCAGGGCGGTCGCGCCGGGGGCCAGTTCGCTCGCCTCCTCGGGAAAGATCAGCAGGCCATGCGCCTGGGTCATCGAGGTCATCACCCCCGAACTCTGATTGCCGGTGCTGCGGGCGATCCATTCCCCGCCCGACTGCTCGAGAGTGACGCGAACGAAATGCAAGCGGCCGGGCTTCTTGCGCAGGCCGTCGACGACCCGCGCCGTCAGGAGCGGCCGGTACAGATCCTGTCGTCCCATCATGAGCCGCAGGGCCGGGCGAACGAATTGCTCGAAGCAAACGCTGGCGGAGACGGGGTTCCCCGGAAGCCCGAAGACCAGGGGCCCGGCGCCCTCGCCGGATCCGGGCTTGGCCTGGAAGCGTCCGAAGGCCAGGGGGTAACCCGGTTTCATGCGCACACCCCAGAACTCGAGCTGACAGCCCAACTTCTCCAGCACAGGGCGAACGTGATCGTGATCTCCGACGGAAACCCCGGCGGTACTCACGATGCAATCAGCCGAAAGGGCGGCACGAAACTGCGCTTCGACGCTCTCGGGCCGGTCGGCCGCAATGCCCAGAGAGTAGGGCTCGGCCCCCAGCGCTCGGCAGGCGGCCCAGAGCATGTAGGCATTGGACGCGACAATTCGTCCCCCTGAAACATCGCCATCGATTTCGACCAATTCGTCGCCCCCGGAAAGGATCGCCACCCGGGGTCTGCGGTGGACCGCCACTCGGGAGCGGCCCAAGGAGGCGAGCACTCCGGTCTGGGCCGGCCCGATCAGGGTGCCGGCCGAAAGCACGGAGTCGCCGATCTCCATGTCCTCGCCGGCAGCGCGAATATTCTCGCCCTCGGGCGGGCAAATCTCTATGCGAACGTGGCCGCCTTCATGCTGGGTATCCTCCTGGCGAACCACTGCCTCGGCGCCCGCCGGCACTGCGGCACCTGTAAAAATGCGTGCGACTTCGCCGGCTTGGAGGGACCTGGCCGACTGCGCACCCGCAGCGACCTCGAACGCCACGGGAAGCCGCACCGGTGACGAAGCCGTGGCACCCGCCAAATCACCCGGCCGAACCGCATAGCCGTCCATCGCCGAGCAGGCCGCCGGGGGGAGTTGCCGAGTCGAAACCACGGGTTCGGTGAGGCAGCGCCCCAGCGCGTCGAAAAGAGGAAGGGTCTCGCCGGGCAGCGGGCGGCAAAAGTCCCGAATACAGTCCCAAGCCTCCCCCACGCTGATTCCCTGACGCATGACGGCCAAGACTACCCAATCGAAGCGGCCTTGGACGCGAGACTCGAAGAGCCGAACCGGGCCCGGCCCCCGAATGGCAGCCCACGGGCCAAACGCTAAAGTGCTTATTTTTTAGGCAACCTTTACGCCCACACAGGGGAAAATCGCCTTTAGCCATGCGCGATCCGAAGCCTCCCGATACTCAGCCCTCCCTCGAGGACGTATTCGACGTCATCCTTGATGGGCTGATCGTTCTCTCCCCCGAGGGGGAAATCGTTCGTATCAACGAGGAGGCGTGCCTGATGCTGGGCACGTCCACCGAGAGTGCGAAGGGGCGGTCCCTGCTTCCGCTCCTGGGCCAGAGCCATCCGATCCTGGGCCTGCTCGATACGGTTCGTCGCACCCTGAGCCCCATGGTGGCCGACGAGGTTCTCCTCGCCCGCCCCTTCGAGGCCGCGCGAGTCGTAGATGTATCCTTTTCACCACTCTCGGCGGATTCCAGCGGTCAGATCGGCTGGGTGCTCGTTCTTCGCGACCGGACCGCCTTTGCGGACCTCCTCGACGAAGCCGCTCAGCGTGAACGTCTGGCCTCCTACGGCCAAATCGCTGCGGGGATCGCCCACGAAGTCAAGAACCCCCTGGGCGGCATCCGGGGCGCGGCCGAACTCCTGCAGCGCAGAGCCGGCGACGAGCGTACCCGTCAGCCCGCGGATCTCATCGTCCGGGAGGTCGACCGCATCACGAATCTCGTCGACGAGTTGATGGTTTTCGCCAAGGGCGAGACGCTCCAGCGCCAATTCGTCAACCTCCACCGCCTGCTGGACGAAGTGGTGGAGTTGGTCCAAGCCGAGCCCCAAGCGGCGGACATCCGCTTCGAGCGGGTCTACGACCCATCCATACCGTCGGTGTCCGGCGACGCCGACCGACTCACCCAGGTCTTCCTGAACCTGGCCCAGAATGCCGTCCAGGCAATGGAGCCCAAAGGGGGGGGCACGCTCACCCTCTCCACCGGAATGGCATTGGAGAACCGCTTGAAGGGGGAGGACGGCCGCCCTCAACCCACCGTGGTGGTCTGCTTCGAGGATGACGGGCCCGGCATCTCGGCCGAAATCGCCCAGCATCTCGAGACGCCCTTCTTCACCACCAAGCCCGGCGGGACCGGGCTCGGACTGGCGGTCTCCCGGCATTGGATCAACCTCCACGGCGGCCGGTTGCGCATCGACGCGGCCCACCCGGGCGGAGGCCGAATTCGCGTGAAATTGCCGCTCACCGTGGGGCCTGCCGGTGGGCACGCCGCGCTCTCGGGAGATCAAACAGAATGAGGGCGGAGCAGCAGAGTTCAATGTCGATTCTCGTCGCCGACGATGAGGATTCGATCCGCTTTGTCCTGCGAGAAGCGCTCGTAGCCGACGGCCATCGGGTCAGTGAGGTCAGCGACGGTGAATCGGCCCTGGACTCGTTGTCATCGGACCAATTCGACCTTGCCTTTCTCGATATCCGCATGCCGGGCTGCAGCGGTCTTGAAGTGCTCGAGAAACTGCGCGCTTCCGGGTCCGATACGCCGGTGGTGATCATCACGGCACAAAACACCATGGACAATGCCGTGGAGGCCATGAAGCGAGGGGCCCTGGACTACCTCCTCAAGCCCTTTTCCCTGGCCCAGGTCACGGCCCTCACCGAACGCGCCCGATCCACTCGGGCGCTCCAGGAGGAAGTGCGCGAACTCCGCCGCGAAGTCTCAGGCGTGACTACCCCCGGAACAGAGCGCCTGGTGGGTCGCAGCACGGCACTGCTCGAGATCTTCAAGAGGGTGGGGAAGGTCGCCGCGCGGAACGTGCCCGTGCTCGTCACAGGAGAAAGCGGCACGGGCAAGGAATTGGTCGCCCACGCCATTCACGGCGCCAGCCCGCGCTCGGAGGCACCCTTCGTGACCGTGAACGCCGCCGCGATCCCCAATGAGTTGCTCGAGAGCGAACTCTTCGGCCATGAGCGCGGCGCTTTCACCGGCGCGATCTTCAGCCGCCTCGGCCGCTTCAGGGAGGCCTCGGGAGGAACCCTCTTCCTCGATGAGATCGGCGACATGCCCATCGATCTTCAGGCCAAATTGCTGCGCGTGCTCCAAAACGGAGAGGTGGTTCCCGTCGGCGGCCGCGACCCGGTTTACGTGGACGTACGCATCATCACAGCCACCCATCGCGATCTCGATGAAGCCGTGAAAGCCGGACGCTTTCGCGAGGATCTCCTCTACCGATTGCGCGTGGTCCCCATCGATATCCCCCCGCTTCGCGATCGGCGTGAGGATATTCGAACCCTCGGCGAACATTTCACGCATCGCTACTCGGGTGACCTCGCAGAACAGCCCACCGAAATCGCCGAAGCGACCCTCGACTTTCTCGAGAACCACAATTGGCCGGGAAACGTTCGGGAACTCGAAAATGCGATCAAGCGCGCCCTCGTCCTGAGTTCTACGAACGTTTTATCTCCCGAAGATTTCGCCTTTATCGGCGACTCGAACCCGGTGGGGGATGAACCGGCGGCGCTCGATGGCATCATCCGAAGCCGGGTGGAGGAGTCTCTTCTCGAACCCGGCGCCCAGGATCTGCATCGCGACCTGATCGAAGCCGTGGAAAAGCCGCTTCTCTCTGCGGTTCTCGCGCACACCGCGGGAAACCAGATTCGCGCCGCAGCGCTACTCGGAATCAACCGCAACACCTTGCGCAAGAAGCTCCTCGAGTTTGAGATCAGCGTTCCCGGCCGGGGCAGGAACGAATAGTGTCCGCTTCCCGCCCCTGGGCAAAATCCGGATTGGCGGGATTGCATGTATTGGCGGATGACGATCCCCGCTGGCCGGCAGGACCCGTCGCCCAGGCGCAAGCCGCCTGTGAGGGCGGCGCCGCCGTCGTCCAGTTGCGGACCAAGCACGCCACCGATCGCCAAACCCTCGATTGGGCCCGGTCCATTCGCGCACTGACCCGCCGCGCCGGCGTTCTGTTCATCCTCAACGACCGCTTCGATCTTGCCCTGGCGGCGGAGGCCGACGGGGTCCATCTCGGTCAAGCCGATTTTCCCCCGGCGCGGCTTCCCAAAAACGCGAGGGAGCGGCTCACGGTGGGCTATTCGACTCACGACATCGAACAGGCCATCGCGGCCGGGGGGGAGCCCGTGGACTACGTCGCGTTCGGACCCGTCTTTGGCACCGATTCCAAGGACTCTCTCTACGGTCCCCGGGGACTCGATGCCCTGAAACAGGTCGCCCGGGCTGTCGCACCCCGACCCCTCGTCGCCATCGGGGGCATCAGCCGGTCCAACCTCCCGGAAGTTCTGGCCGCCGGGGCGGCCGGAGCCGCGGTCATCTCGGCCGTCGCCGCAGCGGCGGAACCCGTGGCCGCCACCCGAGCCTTGGTTGGGCTCTGGACGCCTGAGCCCCTCCATGCGGAGCCCAGCCCATGAGCGAAGAGGCTCTGCGCGCTGTCTCGGCCCTGGGGCTGATCGCCATGCTGGGCATCGCTTGGCTGGCTTCATCGAATCGGCGAGCCATCCGGTGGAAGACCGTCGCCTGGGGTGTGGGCATCCAATTCGGCTTGGGGCTGCTTCTGCTCCGCACTGGCGCCGGAGAGGGCTTCTTTTCGCTGGTGGCCTCGGTCGTCGATCATCTGCTCGCGTACACGAACGCGGGAACCCGTTTCGTTTTCGGCCCGCTGCTCGACTCTGGCTTTTCCTTTGCACTCGGTGTTCTGCCCATCATCATCTTCATGGGAAGCCTCTTTGCAATTCTCTATCACCTCGGCTGGGTTCAATTCGTCGTCCGGGTACTGGCGCGAATGCTTGCGCGCAGCATGCGCCTGTCGGGAGCCGAGAGCCTGGCTGCGGTCGCGAACATCTTCGTGGGCATGGTTGAGTCGTGCCTTGTGGTCCGGCCCTACCTCGAGCGCATGACGCGCTCGGAACTCTTCGCGACCATGACCCTCGGCATGTCCACCGTCGCCGGTTCGGTCCTCCTGGCCTACGTGAACATCCTCGGCGGTGGCGCCTTCGCGGGTCATCTGGTCACCGCCAGCATCCTCTCCGCGCCAGCGGGGTTGGTTCTGGCCAAGATCATGATCCCCGAAACAGGCGAGCCATCGACCCAGGCGGGGCTCGAAAGCGGATCGGAAAGAACCGAGGTCAATCTCATTGATGCGGCCGCCGAAGGCGCATTGAGCGGAATGAAACTCGCTGCCTACGTGGGCGCCTCGCTGATCGCCTTCGTGGCCTTGATCGCCATGGCGAACGATTTGATCGGGGGCATCGGCGGACTCTTGGGAATCGCCGACCTGACACTCGAGGGAATCCTCGGCGTCCTGCTCGCACCCCTCGCCTTCCTGATGGGCGTACCCTGGCACGATGCGACCACGGTGGGGTCGCTTCTTGGAATCAAGACCGTTCTGAACGAATTCCTCGCCTACCAGCAATTGGGGGAAGCCATCGCCAACGGGCAACTCAGCGAGCGAAGCCGGGTCATCGCCTCCTACGCACTCTGCGGCTTCGCGAATTTCGGCTCCCTCGCGATCCTGCTGGGAGGGATCGGGGGGATCGTTCCGAGCCGGCGCCACGAAGTCGCCAGCCTGGGGCTCTACGCCATCCTCTCGGGATCCCTGGCGAGTTTCATGACCGCTTGCCTGGCCGGAATCCTGGTTTAGAGCCGCGCCGCGCCCGGCTTCGCCAGGCAAGGAGCCCGCCGGGCGATTTCCCCTCAGCCGGCGTCCGCAGACGGGGCCGCATCTTCCTCAACACGGAAGACATCGAGCAGGAGCATCCCTACGCCCAGAACGATGGCGCTGTCCGCCACATTGAAGGTCGGCCAGGTATACCCACCCCATAGGTGAACATCCAAAAAGTCCACCACCTCGCCGTACCTCAGGCGGTCGATCAAGTTGCCCACTGCGCCCGACATCACAAGGCCCAGGGCAAGCGACGTGAAGCCCTCATCATCCGCGAGTCGGTAGAGAAAGACCACGAGCAGGACCACCGCGAGAACCGTCGCCCCGACGAAAAAAAACATTCGCCACTCAAAGGGCCCGTCCGCAAATAGGCTGAAAGCGCCACCCGGATTGCGAACATGGGTCAGGTCGAATAAGCCGGGAATGACAACCAAGCGCTCGCCGTAATAAAAGCGGTCAACGATCCAATGCTTCGTCAATTGGTCGAGAAAGAGGCCGACGATCGATACGAAGCCGAACCATCGATATTTCAGTGCCATCCCGGGTAGTCTATCATGCAGCCCGCAGGCCTGGAAGTCTCAGCGCGAAATCAGGCCGATGATAAAATCTCCTCCGTCCGCCCGAGGTTCGATTGCGAATACGGCGACTCCTGGCCATGTTCCTTGTCCTCATCGGAGTATCACTGGCTGCCCTTCTTTTATGGGACCCCAGCCCGGACACCGAACTTCGCTTCGATCAGGGCAAGAACGGCATCTGGCTAGGGCATAAGTGGTATACCGGCCGCGGCGTGCGCGATGGCAAAGCCGTTGCGCCGGCTGAACTTCTGGAACTCGAAGAAAATCTTCGCCGACACGGCATTCTGGATCTTTTCGTCCACGTCGGCCCAGCCCTTCCCGACGGGAGCGTGAAGGACGCTCCCGGTGAACTCTTATCCGCCCTCCGATTGGCATTCTCGGACGCAAGACTCATGGCCTGGGTGGGCGCACGGGTGGAAACCATCCCTCTCCACGAGACGTCTTTTCATCACAGTCTCATCGAGACGCTGAAGGCGCTCAGAAGAGCCGGGTTCGACGGCGTCCACTTCGATTTCGAGCCCATGCGTGATTACGAGCCGGGCTATCTGGAGTTGCTCTCCCGGGTCCGAAAGGCCATGGGAGGCGATTTCATCATCAGCCAGGCAACGCCCAGGGCCAGCTTGATCGGCATCTCCCCGGGGCCCCTGGGGAGGAGTTTCTGGTCCGAGGCTTTCTACGTCGACACCATGAAGCGGAGTGATCAGACGGTGCTGATGGCCTACGACTCCCGCTTTGCTTTCGTCCGCGCCTATATCGCATTCGTCCGCATCCAGTCGGGGCTCGTGGCGGATTGGGCCTGCTCGGTTCCCGGTCACGAACTCCTGATCGGTTTACCTTCCTACGAGGACGTTCCTCTCTATTCCGACCCCGAGGTCGAGAACCTGAAAACGGCTTCGCTGGGTGTACGCGCAGCCCTCGAGAACCGCTCGCCTTCGGAGCACTGCGTACCCGGAGTTGCGATCTACTCCAATTGGGTGACCGACCCGGAAGAGTGGAGCGAGTTCCGTCGCTATTGGATGGCTCCGAAACAAGAGTTGGTGCGATGAACGAAAGCATCAGCCGACGATCATTTTTGAGAACGCTCGGAATCAGCGCCGCCTCGATTTTGACTCTGCCCGGCTGCGATGACGCTTCGCGATACGGAAAACCCGACATCGAAGCCCTCGAGCGCCAAAAACGTCTCGAACGATTGCGCAGTGGCCAAGGCCCCTATGGAAGGCAGACCTACCGCGGCTACCTCGGCCTTGCCGACCTTCCTTATTTCGAAGTGGACACGGCGGGCAGGCTTCGATGCGTGGTTGAAGATCTTCCGCCCATCATCGACTTCCACGCGCATCTGGGAATATCCGCACTCTTCGCGCCGACCATCGACTGGCAGGCAGACACGGATCGCGTTCGCCATTTTCTCGATTGCGACGCCTCCAGGCCCGGCTGCGAACTCGATCTCGACGTCTACATCAATGCGAACTTCACGGAGGATGACCTCGCTTCCCTCCGCCGGGAGAGCGTGGGGCAGGTCACCTGGGGAAGCGGCGCCGCCTCGACCCATACGATTCCCAACCTCCTTCAAGAAATGAATTCGATGGGTGTCGACCAGGCGGTGATTCTACCCATCACCCTGGGGCTGCCCTTCAGAGACGATTCGAGCGAACGTTGGGCAGCGGCCATTGCTGCGTCGGGCCAGGGAAATCGGCTCTTGCCCGGCGCCAGCGTGCATCCGCGCGATCCCAATGCGCTTGAATCCCTGCGCTTCCAGGCCGAGCGGGGGGCAAGCGCGGTGAAGCTCCACCCCGCCGTTCAACGCTTTTATCCCGACTCACCCGAGCTCGATCCCCTCTACGAAGAATGCGGCCGCCTGGGTCTCCCGGTCTTCTTCCACGGCGGCCGAGCCGGGATCGAACCCGAATACACCCATCGCTACACCTTGATTCGCCACTACGAGGGCGCGGTGGCGGCCCACCCCGAGGTCCGCTTCATCCTCGGACACGCGGGAGCGCGCGATGTCGCGGACGCGATTCCATTCGCGAAAAAGTACGAAAACGTCTGGCTGGGAATCCACGGCCAGGGCGTCAGCGTGCTTCGAGAGTTGATCGACCAGGTCGGATCCCGGCGCCTTCTCTTTGGCAGCGACTGGCCCTTTTATCACCTGGCAGCCACTCTCGCCAAGGTGCTCATCGTCACCGAGGGAGAACCCGAAGAACGCAGGTCCATCTTGCGGGGCAATGCCGAGGCCCTTCTGGCCCGCGAGTCCGTCTAGGCGCCTCGGCCGCCCAGGGATGTCCCGAGATGCGCAACGGCATCGGCGGCGGCCATCCCGAGACGTGGGTCGGAGCGAAGTCGATCCTCGCGCCAGCAGGCTTCGGTGAGCTTGATGACATGCTCTTCCAGGGAACAGGCTGCTCGATAGCGAAGTTCATCCCAGGACACCTCTTCCGCTTCTGCTCCCGGAGTCATGGAATCAGTTTTTTGCGGCTGGCAATATGTCGCGTGAAGGGCGGCGGCGGCTTGGAGGGCGTAACCCACGCCCTCGCGTTGGGCGGACTCATCGAGATGCGGCGCCATCAGGCGGAGGGCTGCCGGCCCGGTCACCGCGTGGAGATAGGCGATGCGCGCCCCGGGACTCTCGAGATAGAGACCTGCCGCGGTCGCGCAGATTTCGCCGATGAGATCACCCGGCGTCCGGCCAAAAAGATCTGCCGTGGCAATGGCCGCAATAAAACCCTGCTCATCTTCCAGGGCCCGCACCGCGTCGCTGAGAAAACCTGGCCTGCGCTTTTCGGGGGGGAGTGGGAGGATCTCGGCGAGAACTTCGGCAGGCCCCGATCCAGACTGGACCTCGCAGCCGGGTGAGCCGGGGAGGCGCTGGAAAGAGCCGGCCCAATAGCCCAGGGCGGCCGCCAATTCGCTTACGCGCACAGCGCTTTCGCCTTCCTCGAGTGAGCGAAGCGCATGGGCAACTCGAATCGGTCCGTGGGTGGCGGCAGCGAAAAAACCCGGCAACAGGCGCGGCAGCCAATCGCCAACGACCCCGCGCCAGGGAGCCTCTCGCAATTCCAGGAGAAAAGTGGCGTGCCAATCCCCATAGGCCCCGTTTCCCTGGCTTTCCGCCCAGGCCGAAGCCGGGATCGGACTTCCGGTCTCCGCGTCCACCAATCGCGGGGTATAGATATCGACCCACGCCGCGATCAATCCCTCGTGCCCCAGGGCGTGGAGGGCCTCCACCACCATGGGCCCGTGGTTGCTCAATCCCCCTGAGAACTCGGGTCCGAAGGGTTCAAGAACCCCCAACGCTAGGTCGACCTCGTTCAAGGACATTCTCTCCGGCGGGCACGCTACACTGGCGCGCCATCGGTTTGCTCTCGGGCCCAGCCTGCTGGAGCCATTCCAAAGCAACCAGTAGCAAAAGGAAAAGACATGGCGTCCCTCGTGAGCGAGGACCAGATCCTCGATGCGCTTCGACCGATCGAAGATCCGGATTTCAAGCGAAACATCGTCGACCTCGGATTCGTCAAGAACATCAAGATCGAGGGCGAGCACGTGGCCTTCGAGATCGAACTCACCACACCCGCTTGCCCCATCAAGGCTGAATTCGAACAAGCCGCCCGAGAACGCGTAAGCGCCCTCGAGGGGGTGGGCGATGTCAGCGTGACGATGACTTCGAATACCCGCCAGGCGGCTCCGGCCATCAAGGAAAAACTCGTCCTTCCCGGAGTCCGCAATATCCTGGCCGTAGCCTCGGGCAAGGGAGGCGTGGGCAAGAGCACCACTGCCCTCAACCTCGCGCTCTCCATGCAGCAAAGTGGTGCCCAGGTGGGCTTGCTGGATGCCGATGTCTATGGCCCCTCGCTTCCGCTCATCACCGGCGTTAATGGACGGCCGCAAACGACCTCGAACCAGCGGATCATTCCCCTGGAGGGCTTTGGGCTCAAGCTCATGAGCATGGGCTTCTTTCTCACCGAGGATTCCCCGGTGATCTGGCGTGGCCCGATGGTGCATGGTCTGATCAAGCAATTCCTGACGGACGTGGCCTGGGGAGAACTGGACTACCTCATTGTCGACCTCCCGCCGGGCACCGGCGATGCAGCGCTGACCCTGACGCAAATGGCACCGCTCTCCGGCGCCGTCATCGTGACCACTGCCAACGACCTTTCCCTGATCGACGCGAGAAAAGGCCTGCAGATGTTCAATAAGGTGAGCGTCCCCGTGCTGGGCATCGTCGAAAACATGTCTTATTTCACTCCCCCGGAATTGCCCGACAAGCAGTACTACCTCTTCGGCCGGGATGGCGGAAAGCGCGTCGCCGAAGAGCTCGGGGTGGAATTTCTGGGCGAAGTCCCCATCGATCCCCGCATGGCGGACTACGGCGATCGAGGAGAACCGATTACCGTCGTCTCCCCTGATTCCCCTACGGCCCGCTCGTTCAAGGAAATCTCGGCCACGGTGGTCCGCCGGCTGGCGACCCTCTCGGGCCAGGGGGGCAACGTCGCCGAGGCGGATATCACCTGGGTGAGCTGAGTTCGAACCGGGCTCTCAGCGTTTCCAGGGGCTCAGGAGATCGAGGAATAAAGGCCGAGTCGGGGGAACGGGCCCTTCCATCAAGCGAGCGATGTAGGCCTCATAGCTGTCGAATTCCTCGAGTTTCGCGTCCGCAGGGGGCATGAAGAATGACTCGGGGATATTCAAGCCTGCGAGCCAGTTGATCCAATCCAGCCTTCCCGTGCGGCCTCGCGCACGGTCGAAGGTATCCAGCCGGACGGGGACATGGCTCGCTTCTTTTCTCACCCAGAGCGTCCGGCGGCCCAGATCATCGGTGACCCGGTAGACGTCAACCGCCACCCCCTCGAAATTCTCCTCTCGGACCTTCTCCCCGCCCTGTTCGAGGATCTCCTGCAATTGCATCCCGAAGGGACGCTCGCGAGTGGCGTCGCGAGCGATGGCCTCGGGGCTCCGCCGAATTCGATAACCCGAATTCGTCAGCGCGTCGTAGGCGTAATAAAAAGCGCCATTGACCACCGTGACAACATTGTGCCCGCCCATCACGGCTTCAGCCCGCAGCAGGGGCCCGAGAGACCAATATTGAACGATTGCCACCTCGAATTCGGTTCGGGCGAGACTGGTCGCCTGCAAGCCGACCACGGTCTTGGGCCAGGCGGAGTCCTGCTTCGGCTCCGTGCCCTCTTCGGCAGCAAGAGCCCCGCCTGCCAAAAGAGGGAGGGCGCAGATCACCAGGCTCAGCAGGCCTAGCGATACCCACCCGGACGCTCTCGATGTCGATTTCGATGGCTTGAGTTTCATCATGCACTCGTCCCTACTCGGCCTGAGGTCATCGTGGAGGAGAAATATCCTGCCGCAGGGTAACCCAGGACCCCGAATCCCGAATAGAGACGAGGTTGGGCGGTTTTTTCTGCCGCTCTCCGCCGACCGGGGCTTTCCGAAGAGGCCACTCGATCAGCGATGCCCCGCCGCAGAGTGCCCTATGGGATGCGCCCGAACGCTGCGGATCTTACCATCGGTGGCAATGAAATCCGTCCTCACGATCGCGGGCTCCGACCCCACCGGCGGCGCCGGACTCCAGGCCGATCTTCAGGTCTTTTCCGCGTACGGGCTGCACGGCGCCGGCGTTGTCACCGCGCTCACCATTCAGGACAGCCGCCGCGTACATCAGGTGATGCCGGTTTTCCCTTCGGTGGCCCTGGAGCAGTTGCGAACCCTGCTCGGCGATATCACCCCCGCCGCCATCAAGATCGGCATGCTGGCCTCGGACGACGTGGCGCGGAGCGTTCAACTCGCCTTGTCGGGACTCGACGAGGAGGTACCCACCGTCATCGATCCCGTCCTTGCGGCCAGCGACGGTACGCCCCTGCTCGAACGCAGAGCCTGGCCGGTCCTACGCGAACTGATGCAGGGGGCGAGCCTCGTGACCCCAAACCTGCCCGAAGCCGAACTCCTCACCGGACTCGAGATCGCTCGAAAAAAGGATTGCGAGCGGGTGGCGGCGACATTTCTCGGGGATTTCGGCTGCAGAGCGGTGCTCATCAAGGGAGGGCACCGCAACGGGCCCCCGGATGATTTGCTGGCCCTGGCGGGCGAGGACTCGGGCGAGATGATCTGGTTGGAAGGGGAACGCATCGACAAGGCGCCCGTGCACGGAACCGGCTGCGCCCTGGCATCGGCCATCGCCGCAGGCCTGGCCCTCGGCCGCGGTCTGCGCGAATCCGTCGATGACGCTCGCAACTTTGTCGCCGGGCGAATTCGAGGCGCCTGTGCTCTCGGAAGCGGCGCAGAGTTCCTGGCCCCGGCGGGAGCGCAGCGATGAGCCCGGTACCGGCCCTCGAAGGCGATCCCCGAACGGTCTACTCCGAATGGGCACAATACCTCGAAGAGGTGACCGCACGGGGACGACGACGGGAACGCGGGCTCTCGCACCTGCGCTTGGCGGTCTTTGTCGCGGGAATGGCCAGCGGCTGGCTGGCCTTTGGAAGCCACCAAATTCCACCGAGCTGGGTCCTTCCTCCGGCTGCGCTTTTTCTGGTTCTCGTCATCTTGCATGATCGCGTCATCCGCAAGCTCAGAACCACCGAAAGAACAGCCGAGTACTTCGTGCAAGGGCTCGCGAGACTCGACGAGCAGTGGGCCGGGACCGGCCAGAGCGGTCTCGAACGCCTTGAAGCCACCCACCCCTACGCGAATGATCTCGATGTTTTTGGAGAGGGCTCACTCTTCGAACTGCTCTGCACCGTGCGCACCTCCGCAGGCGAGGAAACCCTCGCCCGCTGGCTGCTGGAACCCGCTTCCGCGGCGGATATTGTCCAGCGCCAGGAAGCGGTTCGGGAACTCATCGACCGAGTGGATCTGCGTAGGGATCTCGCTCTTCTCGGTGCGAACGTGGGCGAGCGCGTCTCTTCCCAGCGACTGGCCGAATGGGGGAGCGCACCGAGTTCTATGGCGGGGAGCGGGTTTCGGTTGGCCGCGGGCGCCTTGACGGTATTCACCCTGAGTTCAGCATGCGGCTGGATCCTCACGAACATGAGCGCGATCCCCTTCCTTTTTTTCGCTCTGCTCCAGGCAGCCTTTGCCATGGCGCTCCGGCCCCGTGTGCGGGCCATCCTCGCCGCCGCCGAAGCGCCCGGCCAAGACCTGGCCATCCTCGCCGGATTGCTGGCCCGCATCGAGGAAGAGCCCGTGGCCGCTGAGCGCTTGCGCGTCCTCACCGAAGCGCTGGGCGGGGACCGGATGCCACCGTCCCGACGCATCGCCCAACTTCGGCGCCTGCTGGAGTTCGCCGACGCCCGGCACAATCAGTTCTTTGCACCGCTGGGCGGCCTCCTGCTCTGGGGAACACAGATGGCTTTGGCCCTCGAGCGCTGGCGGAGCGATTGCGGGGCGACCCTGGCTCCGTGGATGAAAGCGGCCGGGGAGGTCGAGACCCTCTGCGCCCTTTCCGGCTACGCCTACGAGCACCCCGACGACGTCTTCCCGGAGATCGTCCAGGGGGGACCCCTCTTCGAGGGCAAGGGGGTCGGCCACCCGCTGATTCCCGAGTCCGAGTGCGTTCGCAACGACCTTGCCCTGGGCTGAGCGCCTGCTTGCGCTGGTCACCAGTGGGTCGAATATGTCCGGCAAGAGCACTCTATTGCGAACCGTGGGCTGTGCGGCGGTACTCGCCCAGGCGGGTGCGCCGGTCCGAGCCACGGGCTTGCGGCTCTCTCCCCTTCAGGTCGGTGCCTCGATCCGAATTAGCGATTCCCTGCGCCAGGGCAGATCCCATTTCATGGCCGAAGTCCAAAGGCTGAGACAAATCGTCGACCTGACCGAGGGCGAGTTCCCCGTTCTCTTTCTCCTGGACGAGGTGCTCCACGGAACGAATTCCCACGACCGGAAAATCGGTGCGGATGCGGTCCTCCGCGGCCTGATCGAGCGCGGGGCCGTGGGGATCGTGACCACCCACGACCTCGCCCTGGCCCAGATTGCCGAGAGGAACGAACTCCGGGTGGAGAACGTGCATTTCCAGGACCGCATCGAGGACGGGCAAATGTTCTTCGACTTTCGCCTGCGCAGTGGGGTCGTCACCCGAAGCAACGCCGTCGAACTCATGCGCTCGGTGGGCTTGGACGTCTGAAGCCCCCAGACCGAGGGGCGCCCCGCGCCCCGCCCCCCCGGAAAATCCCCTCGATCCGGTGCGCTCAAGGCGGGCTGAGCGCCCCGACAAGCGGCTGGGGCCGGCTTCGCATGCAGGGAGAGCGCACGCTCTTGGGGGTGCGCCACCTTACGTCCAATCCGCACTTTTCGGCGCAAGTCTCCGAACCGGTTTCGATTTCCTCCAGATCGGAATAAGAATGAAACGCCATAAAGTAGTTAGTAAAAGATATTCGGTCTATTTAGTGTTTTTACCTATATAGAATCGCGCGTTTGTGTTAGGGTAGCCGTAATAGTGATGTGAAATACCCATAGATATAGATCAGAGCTTGCAGGCGACTCATGCCCAAATCATCCCTCATCTTCTTCTGCGAAATCGCCTGAGCGCGAAGAAGGGGCCGTACCCGAAAGCCGCGAATCGTCGGGAAGTGCTGGACAATCCAGGAAAGAGGTCGATCATGCCGCTGCGCCATACGCTTCTCGGACTCCTCAACAACAAGCCGATGCATGGTTATCTGCTCCGCCAGCATGCCAAGAGCTACTCCTGGATCTACCCAATGACCAACGCATCGATCTACCCGGCTCTTCACGGGCTGGAAGAAGATGGTTTCATCACCCATCAGTCCGAGATCCACAACGGCCGGGCTCGCAAGATCTACCACATCACCGAAAACGGCCGGCGGGATCTGCGCAGGTGGCTACTCGAGGCCAGCCATCAGACGCCTTGCTTCCGGGACCAGATGCTGCTGAAGATCGTGATGCAAAGCGACGATACGATCCACTACGCGCGAGATTGGATCAAGGCATCGCTCGAAACGCTGCGAGAAGAAATCGCAAACTACCAATCCGATATCTCCTCGATCATGAAGAACGCCCCGACCACTGCCGGGACCGAACTCGCCCACGAGTACGGCTTTGAACTATTACGCCTACGAGCGCGACTTTTCGAGCAGATTCTCGTGCTTACGAATGAGCCGAAGGATCAGCCGACTGGTGAGTACGGGGACACCACCACTCGGGCAACAGCGCACTAGGTCCGAGAAACGACCCTCGCGCGATCCATGGGCCTCAGGGATGAAATCAGCGAGACTCGGGGCGAGGCTTTGCCTCGGAAGCGAACGCGCTGAGCAACTTCTCCCAGATATTCCCGAAAGCGCCATTGCTCATGACGAGCACCGTATCATCGGGCCGCGCGATTTCCCCGATGTAGGACACGATGGCATCCACGCTTGAAAAGGAATCTGCAGCGCAATCGCTCTCGACCAGGGTGCTGACAAGTTCATCGGCCGAAAAAAGCTCAGTCACTTCGCCCGTCGCGCTATAGATCGGTTCGTCCGGTACTTCGAGAACCACGACGATATCCGCCGCCCTCAGCGCCTCGGCATATTCGCGTTGAAATATCTTGCGTCGGCTCGTATTCGTGCGCGGCTCGAAGACCGCCAGAAGACGGCCCTGGGGATAGCGCGCGCGCAGCGCTTCGATACTTCCGCCCACAGCTGTTGGGTGATGAGCGAAGTCGTCAATGACCGTGATCCCGCGCACGGAACCACGAACCTCCTGACGTCTCTTGACCCCCTTGAAAGCGGACATCACCTTGATGCTCTCCTCGAGTTCAACCCCGAGAACCTGAAGCGCAACCATCGCCGCCAGGACATTCTCCACGTTGAAATGCCCGAAGAGAGGAGACCGAACAAGCCGATCGGGTTGTCCTTGGGCCTTCAGGACAAAACTCGTTCCCCGAGCGTCCGCTTCGATTCGGGTGGCCAGAAAATCCGCCGCTTGCCCATTCGCGGTTTCCGAATCATCCAGGCCGTAGCGAAGCACCCGGCATGGCGCGTTTTCAACGACTTCGCGGACATGGAGATGATCCCACGCCGCGATAATCGTTCCCTCCTCGGGCATTTGGCGCACCAACTGGCCAAAGGCTGATTTGACGGCGTCGAGGTCTTGATAGATATCTGCGTGATCGAATTCCACCGAGGTGATGATCAGGGTGCGGGGGTGGTAGTGGAGAAATTTTGGGGTCTTGTCGAAAAAGGCCGTGTCGTACTCGTCACCCTCCACGACGAAATGCTCGCCCGCACCTTCCTTGAAGGGACTCTCGAAATCTCGGGCGATGCCACCCACCAGGAACGAGGGATCTCGCCCAGTGGCATGAAGGAGATAGGCGCACAAACTCGTCGTCGTCGTCTTGCCGTGGGTCCCGGTCACAGTCAGGCTGTGTTTAGACGCCATGGCGAGATCGAAGAGCGCATCGGAAAACGAGGCATAGGGCAGACCTGCCTCGATCGCAGCCAGCGCCTCGGGATTGTCGCCCCGAACTGCGTTGCCGATCACCACGAGATCCGGGCGACGGCGCAGCACGTTATCGGGATGAAAGCCCTCGACCACGTCGATTCCCCAGCCTGCCAGGGCGGTGCTCATGGGCGGATAGAGCGCGCGGTCTGAGCCGGTGATCTCGAGCCCGCGCGCCTTCAGAAGACCCGCCAGGCTTCCCATTCCCGTCCCTCCGATGGCAATGAAGTGGACATGGCGAAGAGAATTCATGGGCTCCCGGCCTCAGCCCGCCGTCAGACCTTCGATGATGAGATCGTGAACCTTGGGGCGCAAAGCGAATTGGCTGCGTTTGGCGATCAGGTGGGCGCGGTTCGTCAACATCACGATGATCGCTTCGGTCTGGAGATCGATCCACAGCGATGTACCCGTGAACCCAAGATGCCCAACCGAATCTTCCGAAAAATATTGCCCCGATGAGGATTGGCCCTGGGTGGGCGTATCCCAGCCCAGAGCCCAATCGGAATTTTCGGGCAGTCGCTGACGCTGGGCGAATTCCTTGACCCAGCGCGGCGGCAACGCATCGCTGCGGCCATGCCATGCATCGAGAAAGGCCTGGGCAAAGCGCATGACATCGTCCGCGGGCGCGAAGAGCCCGGCATGCCCAGCGACGCCTCCCATGGCAAACGCATTGGGGTCGTGAACCTCTCCCCACAAGATGCGCTTTCGCCACGGACAATTTTCCGTGGCGGCAATGCGACGACGCTGGAGATCGGGCATCCCGGGGGCTTCATCCCATTCGGCTCCGAGAGGAAGAAAGCGCGTCTCCTTCATTCCCAAGGGCTCGAAGACCCGCTCGGCGCAGAAGCGTTCCAAGGGGAGCCCGCTGACCTTCTCCACCAAGGCACCCAGAACGATAAAATCAAGATCTCCGTAGACCGAGGCTTCACCGGGCTCATGAACTCGGGCTGAGCGCAAAACGCGATCCAGAATCCACTCGCGACCTTCCGCGGTACAAAGGATTCGTTCGCCTGTTTTGCGTTCCTTCTCGAGCATGGGCTCGTGATAGCCCCGCCAGGGTTTCAGACCGGCCGAGTGCGTTAACAGATGGCGCAGGGTGACTGCTTCTTTATCGCGTTCTGCAAATGCGGGAAGGAATTTTGCGACCGGGTCATCGAGCGCAACGAGCCCGTCCTCCACCAACCACATGATCGCCGTGGTGGTGGCAATATTCTTGGTCAGCGAAGCGAGATCAAAGACTGTTTCGCGAGTCATGGGGAGGCGCTCGGGCCGGACCACCGAGAGGCCCTGGGCCCAGGCGAATTCGAGGACTTCGCCCTCCCTCGGCATCCGGGCCAATACCACGGCCCCGGGCATCTCGGCGCCCTCGATCGCCTTGTCGAGCGCGCGCTCGACCTTTCCCAATTTTCGCTTGATCAGACTGAGCTTCATGACTCCCGATCCATCAAAAGTTTCCGCATCGCGTGATTTCTTTGCAGCGTTTCTTGCGACTCGCGAGGGATTCGAATATCCAGGCCGGGGGGTCAGCCGTTCGTGACTGCCGATTCTAACAGTTCCAACTCGCCGCGATCACCATCGAGTGAAGCGCGAGCCCCGAAAGGCCAACACAAATTGCGCTGTACGTGACCGAAGGGGAGACCGAAAACCACGGGCACGGCCAGGGGGTCCAGGAATTCCCTGAGAACCACCTCGGCATCGCGCTCGGGATAGCGCGGGTCCTCGCAGCCCTCGAGGCCACCGATCCCAACCCCGGCAAGCGCTTCCAGCTTGCCCGCGGCCCGCAATTGCTCGAGCATTCGATCAATGCGGTAAGGGGGTTCCTGAACCTCCTCGAGCAGCAGGATTCCCCCGCGCGTATCGATTTCCCAGGCCGTGCCCAAGCTCGCGGTCACAAGGCTGAGGGAGCCGCCCAGAAGCCGGCCCTGCCCCCGCCCGCCGACACCCGACCGGCCCTGCAGCCGGGAACTCCCGAGATCACCCATCAGGGCCTCACGCAGGGCTTCGGCCACCTCTTCGGAGAGCCCTTCCTCACGTTCGAGCATCGGGCCGTGGATCCCCATCAGACCCGCTTCTCGCCATTGCCAGAGCAGTAGAGCCGTGATGTCGCTGTAGCCCACCAGGGGCTTCCGGGCGCGGCGAAAGGCAGCGGCATCGAGACCGGCCAGGAGCCGGCTGCTCCCATACCCCCCACGCGCACAAATGATGGCGTCGATATCCGGCGCGGCGATCAATTCGGCCAGTTCCGCGGCTCTTCGCTCATCGTCGCCAGCGAGATAACCGGCACGAGCGGTGAGGTCCCCTCTCCGGACGGGCTCGAAGCCCAGCCGACGCAGCGCCTCTTCACCCGCCTCCAGGCGCTCCGGGTCCACCGCGCCCGCAGGCGCCGCGATTCCGATCCGGGCACCTGCTCGAAGAGCGCGGGCTTGCAGGGCAGCGGGCAACGGCCTCCTCATCTCTCGCGAAATGACGTCAATTCGCCGGTGAGTATACGAAGGGGCCGCAATGGCGTCGACCGAGCCCAGCTTCAGAAGGGATCGTCATCGGGAAAACCCGCCGACCCGGAAAAACCGGAAGGGGCGTTGGCGAAGCCTCCAGCCGAATCCGATCCGCCATAGGGATCGTCGGATAGGGGCCAATCGCGAAATTGGGCATAGCGCCCCTCGAACTCCAGGCGAACGGTATCGGTCGGCCCGTTGCGCTGCTTGGCGATAATCAACTCGGCCAGGTTTTCGTGCTCGGTTTCCCGGTTGTACACCACGTCGCGGTAGATGAAGCCGATGATATCGGCATCCTGCTCGATGGCGCCGGACTCGCGCAGATCGGCGAGCATGGGCCTCTTATCCTCTTTCCGGCTCTCGGGTCCGCGGTTGAGCTGAGAGAGCGCAAGCACCGGAATATTGAGTTCTTTGGCCAGCCCCTTCAGACCTCGGCTGATCTCCGAGATTTCCTGCTCTCGGCTACCCGCGCCCCCATCGCCGTGGGCGAGCTGCAAATAGTCGACGACGACCAGATCGAGGCCGTGTTCGGCCCGCAGGCGCCGACTCTTCGCCCGAATTTCCAGGACTGTCGCCGCCCCCGTATCGTCGATCCAAATTCCCGCCTCGGCAAGCCGAGCCGCGGCCGCCATCAGCCGACCGTGTACTTCGCTCGAGATCAATCCGCTGCGAAACGCGGAGAAATCCACCTTTGCCTCGGAGGAGAGCATTCGCATCACCAGGGAGCGCGTCGTCATTTCCAACGAGAACACCGCAACTTTCAGGCCCGAATCGACCGCCGCATTCCTGGCCACATTCAAAGCCAGGGCTGTTTTGCCCATGCTCGGGCGGGCGGCGAGAATGAAAAGATCGCCGGGCTGTAGCCCCCCCGTGAGCTGATCGAGTTTGGCGAAACCCGTGGGCAGGCCCGTCAACTCACCGCTGCGGTTCATCAACATATCAATATGGTTGATGGCATCGTGCATACCGGTGCTGAGGCTCTCCAGCGACTGGCTCCCCTGCTCGGTGCCCAGGGTGAAAATGCGACCTTGGGCAGTGTCCAGGAGTTTGTCCGCAGATTCGCGGCGGTCGTAACCGAGGCTCGCGATCTCCGAGGCCACGCTGATCAAATTTCTCTTCTTGGCCGCTTCGCGAACGATGCCCGCGTAGTGCGCCGAGTTGGCCGCAGTGGCCTCGTAGTCGGCGATCTCGGCGAGTGCCACAACACCGCCGACCGCCTCGAGGAGATCTTCGTCCTGGAGGGCTGAGTTCAGCGTGGTCAGATCCACGGGCTGATTGCGATCCTTGAGACGCACCATCGCCCCGAAGAGGATCTGGTGGGCGGGGTGATAGAAATCCTCGTCCCTCAGGTCCGTCACCAGGCCATGGATCACGCCGTTGTCCAAGAGGATTGCCGAAAGTACGGCTTTCTCGGCCGACAGATCATGGGGCGGCTCCCGGCCGATGCTATCCGCCTGGCTCCCGCCTCTCGGGACTCCCCGGGAGCGACCCGGAACCGCGTCGAGACTCATCCCACCCCCTTCCGGAGGCCTCAAGCAGGAACGAATCCGGGGCCGCCGGTCGCGGCATCATATCATCCGATGACCCGGGACCGAAAGCGCGAATCGGTCGCGAGAGAAATTAGATGCCTGCGCGTTCGCCCGGGGGGGGGCTGGCGGCAGGGCAGCAAGGGGGCTCAGTCGACCGCCCGGACGATGACCTTCAGGTTGGCGACGACGTCACTTCGTAGCCGGATACTCACCGTGTGCTCACCCACGCTTCGGATTGGCTCCGCCAGCGTAATCTTCCGGCGATCGACCTTTTGACCCTTCTCGGCCAACTGATCGGCGAGTTGCAGGGCCGTCACCGAGCCGAAGAGCTTGCCCTCTTCGCCCACCTGAGCGTCGAATTCCAATACGACGTTCTCCAAGCGCGTCTTGAGAGCCTCGAAATCCTTCATCTCCTTGGCGAGTTTGTCGACGATGATGCGCTGTTGGTGTTCGATTTCCTTGACTCTGCCGCGGGTGGCCAAAACGGCCTTTCCCTGGGGCAGAAGAAAATTCCGGGCATAACCGGGTTTGACGCTGACAACGTCTCCTGCGTCGCCCAGGCGATGAATCTCTTCCCGAAGGATCAATTTGACCTGCGACATCGGTAGGCCCTCTTCCTAGTAGTGGCTCGGCGCGTAGGGGAGCATTGCAATGTGACGCGCTCGCTTGATCTCGGTGGCGAGCTTCCGCTGATGCTTGGCGCAAGTTCCCGAAATCCGGCGGGGCGTGATCTTGCCCGTCTCCGAGATGAAAAGCCGCAGGGTCTTGGCCTCCCTGTAACTGAGAACCGCAGTCTTGTCCGCACAGAATCGGCAGACCTTGCGGCGCTGGAACATCCCCTTCTTCTGGCCCTTGCGCGCCTTCTTGCGCGCTGCGGAACGCAGCCGCGCCTTGACGCTCCACGTCCCGCTCCGCGGGCCTCGATCGCCGCCGGATCGGGAATCACCACGCGGGCGTCCCCCTCCGCGATTATCTTCGGACTCGGGGGCCGGCGAAGTCGCCGGGGCTTGGCTGGGCGCCTCGGCATCGCTCATGATTTCTCCTCCTCACTTGCGTTCGCATCGGCATCCGTTTCGGGTGCGGGCGCCGTTTCCTCGGCGGCATCCGGAACCTCGGCCGGGGCAGCTTCCGCGGCCGGTGCAGCTTTTTCCTGAGCGCTATCCGCAGCTTCAGCGGGCGCATCCTCGCTGGACGCTTCGGACTCGGCTTCGCCCTCGCCTTCAGTCTCAGCGGATGCTTCGGACCGGGCGGCGGCTTCTTTGGCTGCAGCCGCTGCACGCTCGGCGGCCAGCGCCTCGGCCTCCTCCCGCGCCTTGGCATCCTCGGCCTCCCGCGCCGCCTTTTCGGCTGCGCGCTTCGCGAGTTCTTCCTCTCGCTCCTTGGCTTCGGCCACCCGCGCGTCGATATCCGCCACCTGATCGTTGACCTTCACGGTCAGAAAGCGGAGAACCGATTCTTCCAGGCGCAGCACACGTTCGAGTTCGGGAACGGCCTTGCCTGAATCTAGAAACGACAGCAGGTGATAGTGGCCTTTTTGAAAACGATCGATCTCGTAGGCCAGCTTGCGCTTGCCCAGGTCATCGCACAACAACCGGATCGCAGAATTCGTTTTCAGCAACTCATCCAGCCGACCCAGAAGCGTGGCGGATCCCTCTTCGGAGATCTCCGGCTGGATGATGATGGTCAGTTCGTACTCCCGCACGCTTGACTCCTCCTCCTGGACAGACGCTCGAAGCGCCCGAGCCCTTCGGCAAAACGCGCCAGGTCGGGACCGGCGCGGGCCATTGGGACTGAGGGATAATTCGATTAAGGGGCCCGGAGGGCCCGAGTGAGCGCGCATTGATACCCCAAATGGCCATCCTCAGCCAGCGGGGCCTCGACCTCGATCAGAGCCCGAGGAGCAGTGCGTGGACCCGCGGGTCGCCCGCCAATTCGGGGTGGAAGGTGCTGGCGAGGACTCGCCCCTGGCGAACGAGGACAGGAAGGCCATCCACCCTCAGCAGGACCTCTACCCCGGGACCCGGATCCACGATCTGAGGGGCTCGGATGAAGACGCAGCGCATCCCCGAGAGGCCGCCTTCGTCGCCTGCATCCGCTGGAGCCACGAAGGAGTCGACCTGGGTCCCATAGGCGTTGCGAAGCGCACGCACATCCAGGAGTTGCAGGGTCGGTACGGGATGATTCTCGCACTCCCGGGCGAGCAGGATCGCGCCGGCGCAGGTTCCGAGAATCGCCCCCCCGGCGCGACCGAAAGCGCGGATCGGTTCGCAGAGCCCCAGGCGGTCCAGGCCCTTGGAGATGGTTGTGCTTTCTCCCCCGGGGATGATCAAGCCGTCCAGGCCGTCGAGATCTTCCTTGCGGAGAACCCGACGCGCAGCCACATCGAGTTGCTCAAGCATGGCCAGGTGCTTGTCTACCGCGCCCTGGATTGCCAGCACCCCGACCTGCGCGCTGCCCGCTGCCACCGTGGTTCTCGCTCCCCTGGCGCCCGGCTACCAGCCCCGGTTGGCCAGGCGCTCGCTCTCGGAGAGGGTCGACATTTCGATCCCCTCCATGGCGCTGGCCAAGCCCCGGCAAGCCGCAACGACTTCCGCCGCATCGTCCCAATGGGTATTCGCGCGAACGATCGCCCGCGCTCGGGCGGCCGGGTCTGCGCTCTTGAAAATGCCCGAGCCCACGAAAACCGCCTCTGCTCCCAATTCCCGGCACAGGGACGCATCCGCCGGGGTGGCGATCCCGCCTGCGGCGAAATTCGGCACCGGAAGGCGGCCGTTTTCATGCACGAAGCGGACGAGGTCGTAGGGGGCCTGGTGGTGCTTGGCCTGGGCCATCAACTCCTCGGGGCGCAGCGCCTGCAGAGCCCGAATTTCACCGCACACCGAGCGCAGGTGGCGCACCGCTTCGACGATATTGCCGCTCCCCGCCTCCCCCTTCGTGCGAATCATCGCCGCACCCTCACCGATTCGGCGTAGCGCCTCGCCCAGGTTGCGCGCACCGCAGACGAAGGGCGACTTGAATCCGTGCTTGTCAATGTGGTGCTCGTCATCCGCCGGGGTCAGCACCTCGCTTTCGTCGATGAAGTCGACTCCCAAGGCCTCGAGAACCCGAGCCTCGGCAATATGGCCGATTCTGACCTTCGCCATGACGGGGATCGAGACCGATCGCTGGATGCCCTCGATCATGTCCACCGCGCTCATGCGGGCCACGCCCCCATCGCGGCGGATATCGGCCGGAACCCGCTCTAGTGCCATCACCGCACAGGCCCCTGCGTCCTCGGCAATCTTCGCCTGCTCCACATCGGTGACGTCCATGATGACGCCCCCCTTGAGCATTTCGGCCAGTCCGATCTTCAATTCGAAGGCTTCGGCGCCCCGCCGCGACTTTCCGCTGCCGTTTTCGCTCTCTGACCTCTTCGCCATGGGGAACTCCTTGATCGCCGACGCGCTTTGCCGGCTCAGCGCTGGGTATCCGGCTTCACCCCTCCTCGGATTGGGGGCCAAAATCAGCCGGAAGCACACTCTAGACTAGACAGCGAACGCGAACAATCCGGCAACCGGGGTAGGGCCGGTGGATTCGACACCCCGAGCAGCCAACCAGGCCGGCGGGCCAACGCCGATCAGAGGTAGGCCATGCCGAGATACGCCACCAGCAGAAGCGCCGCCCAGAGTGCTGTTGCGCCGATGGACCAGGGGTCTCCGAGCGCACCGGTTGGAGCGTGGTGCCCTCGCACATAGCGAACCGTGCGCTCGATACCCGCGAGGCTGCGCGCCTGGATCCGGCCCTTCAATCGGCCCGCGCCCCCAGCCACTTTCTGCACCAGGGCGGGCAGCGCCTTCCGGTAGAGCCAGTCGATATCGAGATTTACCGATTTCAATTCCGGGGGATAGAGGCCAGTCTTCTGCAGGAATACGAATGCGCCCGCGGAGAAGAGAAGGAGTTGGAGTTGATTGACGACGTGGGACGTCGTGTAGGGGTCGTATTCAACCGGATAAGGAAGGAGTGCGTAGAGATAACCCGGCGCGACGCCCAGGGCGATGCACAAGAAGGCCGCGCATCCCATTGCGATGAGCATATTTCGCGGCGCCTCCTCGCAACGAATGCCGCTGTCATGGGCAAAGAAAGCGAAGTAGGGAATCTTGATTCCGGAATGATGGAATACGCCGGCTGATGCAAAGAGGAGGACAAGGAAGGTCAACGTATAGTGGTTTTCCGCCGCCGCTGTCAGAATCAGCGACTTCGAAATAAAACCACTGAAAAGTGGGAACGCGGAGATCGAAGCTGCCCCGATAATGCAGAACGTTGTCGTCCAGGGCATGGATTTGTAGAGCCCACCGAGCTCCGACCCCTTGATGGTCCCCGTACGGTAGAGAACCGCACCCATGGACATAAAGAGAAGCCCTTTGTAGATAACGTGAGCGAAGGCGTGGGCCGCGGTTCCGTTCAGGGACATCTCGGTTCCGATCCCGATCCCCACGACCATGAAGCCGAGCTGATTATTCAGGCTATACGCGAGCACCCGGCGGAGGTCGTTCTCGATCACTGCGTAGAAGATGGGAAACGCAGTCATCAAGGCGCCGATGGGAACCAGGATCTCCGTGCCGGGAAAGCCCCGGGCCAGGGCGTAGATCGCCAACTTGGTGGTGAACGCCGAAAGAAATACGGTGCCTGTGACCGTCGCCTCGGGATAGGCGTCCTGAAGCCAACCGTGGAGAAGCGGAAAGGCCGCCTTGATTCCAAAGGCCAGGAAAATCAGTGCCGTGCCCGTACTGACGAGGCCCAACTCCTGGAACTCGAGAGAGCCCGTATCCGCGTAATGAAGAATCGTGCCCGCCAGGAGAAGAACTCCCGAACCCACCTGGATGATGAGGTAACGGAGTCCCGCGCGGTAGGCCCCCTCGGTGCGGCGAGCCCAGATCTGGAAGAGCGAAGCAATGGCGGTCAGTTCCCAACATATGAAGAGACTGATGAGATCGCCCACGAAAAGAGCCGAAATGGCCGCACCCGCGTAGATCAGCCCGGATACGAACTGAACATTGTCCTTGATATGCAAGGCGTAGAGAACGCTGAGGAAGGCGGCTATATGGAACACGTAGGCAAAAACCCGGCTCAGCTCATCCACCCGGACAAGCGTCAGGTCGTAACCGAACATCTGGATCGACCAGACGAAAGTCGAAGGGAGCATCACCACCTGGACAAAACCCAGGACGGGAAGCGCCAGCATATAGGCCTGTCGCACGCGCCCCCTCAAAAGGGGAACCAGCAGCGCTCCAAGGACCATCACCGCTCCAGGCGGGACGAGATCAATCATAATAATCCTCGTCTCGCTTGAGAATCTTTCTCAACTGCGTCGCGGCGATCACCAGGGCGACGCAGGAAACGAAGCCGAAGAGCGCATAGAAGCCCGGAAAATTCTCCCAGGAATAGTGCCCGTGCTTTTCGTAGAAGAAATCCGCAGCCACCACGGCGACGCAAACACCGATCAGTGCGCGAATGATCTTCCCCACGCTTCCGGGACGCTCGAGCCAATAGGATGAAGGTTTGCCGTCTTCGGTCATTTCATCTTCCGAGGCTCATGGTTTGGAGGAGATCGAGAACTTTCGGGGCGTAGAAAAAGAGCAATATGCACCCGGTGGCGGTAACGCAAAGTGGTGCCACGCAAAGAACGGGGGCTTCCTTGATCGATGACCAGAAACCGGAGGCAGGCGCCTCCCCTGCCCCCGACATCGACTCGGCATCGTGAGATGGAGTTGGCGCAAAGAAGAAAGCTCGGCCAACAAGGGGCATCAGGTACCCGATGCTCAGCAGGGAACTGATCATGAATACGCCCACAAAGATCGCATGATGGCCTTCGGCTGCGCCCAGAGCGAGATACCACTTGCTCCAGGATCCCCCGGTTGGCGGCAAGCCGATGATGCTCATGGAGGCCACGAAGAAAGCCGTCAGCGTAAAGGGCATGGTGCGCCCCAGACCGTCCATCTCGCTGACGTTCTTCTTATGCGTTGCAACGAAAATTGCGCCTGCGCAGAAAAAGAGCGTGATCTTGCCCACAGCGTGCATCGCGATGTGCATACCGCTTCCAAAAACGCCCGTCGCCGTGGCGAGCGCCGCTCCCAATACGATGTACGCGAGTTGGCTGATGGTCGAATAGGCGAGCCGCGCCTTGAGATTGTCCTTCGTGAGCGCGATGACGGATGCCGCGAGGAGGGTGAACGAAGCGGCATACATCAGCCAAATCGATGCCCCGGTCTCAGTCAGGAAATCGATTCCGAATACGTAAACGATCACCTTCAAGATCGTGAATACGCCCGCCTTGACGATCGCAACCGCGTGCAGGAGCGCACTCACGGGGGTGGGAGCCACCATCGCGGCGGGCAGCCAGCGGTGAAAGGGCATCAGCGCGGCTTTCCCTGTGCCGAAGGCGTAGAGCGCCAGGAGGACCGCAACCAGGGGGCCCTCCACTCGGCCCGCCAGGATCCCGCCTGGGCTGAACTCCAGGGTTCCGCTCACATGCCAAGTCCAAATGATGGCGAGGAGGAGAAAGAGAATCGAGGTCGTGAGCAGAATTCCAAGATAAGTACGCCCGGCACGGCGCGCCTCGTCGTTCCCGTAATGGGTGACCAGGGGATAAGTAGAGAGCGTCAGAATCTCGTAGAAGAGAAAGAGGGTGAAGAGGTTTCGAGAAAACGCAATTCCCAGCGCGGCGAAAATCGCCAGGGCGAAACAAGCAAAGAAGCGAGTCTGATTCTCTTCTCCGTGCGCTCGGCAATAGCCGATGGAATAAAGCGCGGTCGGAATCCAAAGACCCGATGCCACCAACGCATAGAGCATCCCCAGAGGCTCGATCTCGAACGCCAACGCCAGACCCGGCATGACTTGCAGGGCTGTGAAACCCGGCCGAGCACCACTCATAACCCCCGGCAACAGATTCAGAACGACCCCGAAGACCACCAGGGAAGTCAAGATCGTGACGCCCTCGCGGAGATTGGGCCAGCGCCCCGTCGCCAGGATGCCCACCGCCGCAAGCAGCGGAAGGCAGAGAGCCAAGGCCATGGAAGCCTCCGGACTCATAAGCCACCGCCCAGCAGATATTGGGCTGCGCGATTCGCCACACCCGCGGTGAGGTCAGTATCGAGGCCGAAATAAATCGTGGATCCGATCAGGACCCAGGTGGGGATGAGCATGGAGAGCGGGGCCTCCTCGCGAACCGGCGCGTGGGAGGGGCTCTGGAAATACATGACCTCAACAACGCGCCAGATATAGACCACGGCGAGCAAAGAGCTGGCCAGGATGATGAAAGCCACGAAATAGAGCCCCTTGTCGAGAGCCCCCAGCACGAGAAACCATTTACTGACGAAGCCCACGGTGCCGGGCACGCCGATCAGGCTCAAGCCGCCCACGACAAAGGCCGCCATGGTGAGCGGCATCCTTCGCCCCAGCCCACTCAAGGCCTCGATTGTTGGAGAACCCACGCGCAAGAGCGCGCACGCCACAACGAGAAAAAGCCCACCCTTGATCAACCCATGGTTGAAGAGATGAACCAGGCCACCGGTCAGGCCATCGACATTGGCCAGGCTCAGCCCAAGGGTCATGTAGCCAATCTGGGCGATGCTCGAATAGGCGAGTAAGCGCTTGATATCGGTCTGGTAGATCGCGGCCAGGGAACCCACCGCCATGGCGATCAGTGAGAGAGGCAAAAGTAGATTGGAGAGCCCGACTCTCTCGAAAACGAAAGCCGCTCCGAAGATCGTGAAGACCACCCGGATCAAGACGTAATAGGCAACCTTGGTGGCGGTCGCAGAAAGAAAGGCCGTGACAATGGACGGAGCGTAGGTGTAGGCATTCGGCAGCCATTGGTGAAGAGGAAAGGCCGCGAGCTTGATACTCGTCCCCACCACCAGAAAGGCGAAAGACATCCAGACCGTACGAGTGCCGGAAACGGCGGGCAGGCGATCAGCGAGGTCGACAATATTCAGCGTGCCCGTCATCTGGTAGACGAGACCGGTTCCGATCAGAATGAAAGTGCCGCCCACCGTTCCCATGACGAGATACGAGAAACCCGCCGTCAGCGCTCTCCGGTCGGTGCCCAGGCCGATCAGTGCGTAGGCGGCCAGGGAGGAGATCTCGAGAAAGACGAAGATATTGAAGAGGTCTCCGGTGATTGTGATTCCGAGTAGACCCGAAATGCAGAGAAGAAGAAGGGCGTAGAAGAGGAAGTGGCGTTCACGGGGAATCCGCAACTCGCTCCCCTCAAGAGGGAAGGCCATCACCACCGAAGCAATCGCCGACACCAGGACCAGGACATACGCGTTCAGCAGGTCGACACGATATTCGATGCCCAGAGGCGCCACCCAGCCCCCCAGCGCGTACGAAATGGGTCCATCGGTCGAAACCATCTCGAGAAGCGTCAAGGCAATGGCGAGACATGTCCAGGCCACAGCCACCGAAAAGATCCTCACCAGGGTAGCCTGGCGGAGCAAGACACAGATCGGCGCCGCCATCAGCGGCAGAACGGTTTGAAGCGCGGGAAGATGCTCAGTCACTCGCTCGCCCGATCCATTTCGCGCAAAGTATCTTCTTCGATGCTCGAATACGCTTCGTAAATGCGAACGATGAGCGCGAGCCCCAAACCGGTCGTTGCAACCCCGACAACGATGGCCGTCAGCATGAGCACGTGGGGAAGTGGGTTTGAGTAGACGACATCTTCCGCGCCCTCGGGAATGATCGGCGCTGTGCCTCCCCGAACTTTTGCGATCGACACCCAGAACATGATGACCGAGACCTGAAAAATATTGAGGCCCATCATCTTTTTCACGAGATTGTCGCGAGCGATCAGGATATAGAGCCCGACCATCATCAAGACGATCACCATCCAATAATTCCAGAGGCCGAGGATCTCCATCACGCCGCCCTTCGCCCCGCGAATGCGTAGAAAATCGCCAACATGGAGGCGCTCACCGTCACACCAACGCCCAATTCAACGAGCAGAATGCCGAGATGAAGCCCGTGCTTCGCATCGTGAGGATCCAGAACCTTGTAGTCCAGGTAATTGCCCCCAAGCAGAAGCGAAGCAACTCCCACTCCGGCGTAGATGAGCACCCCCAAAGCCAGGCTCACCTCGACAAATCGCCAGGGCACGACACGCTGCAAATCATCGAGGCCATAGACCAGGCCGTAGAGGAAGAACGCCGCTGCGAAGATCACACCCGCCTGGAACCCGCCCCCAGGGCCATAATCACCGTGGAATTGCACGTAGAGGCCAAAGAGGAGGATGAAGGGGATGAAGAAGCGCGAAACAACGCGCACGACGAGCTTCTCTCGCATCCGCATTGCGGGAATTTTCATTCTTCTTCCTTCGCCCGCTTGCCCCGACTGCTGGCGAGGAGGGCCATCACGCCCAACGCGGCCGTAAAGATCACAGCGGTCTCGCCCAATGTGTCGAAGCCTCGATAGCTCGCCAGAATGGCCGTCACGATATTCGGCAAACCAAACTCGGTTTCGGCTCCTTCGATATAGTCGGGCGCCAGGTAGTGGTGAATCGGGGCATCGGGATCCCCATATGCGGGCATGTCCAACGTGCCAAAAAAAAGCGCGCCGCCTGTCAACAAGACGATCAGGAAGGGCAGCACGCGCAGGGGCTTCTCCCTTTCTTCACGAACCGTCAGGGAAAGCGTTCCCAGCATCAGGATCGTGGAGACTCCGGCTCCCACGGCGGCCTCGGTAAAGGCCACATCCACCGCATCCATCAGGGTGAAGAGACCCGCTGAAAGAAGACTGAAAATCCCCGTCAGCATCGCGGCGGCAAAGAGGTAATTCATCCGCGAGATCACAAGGGCGGTGACCACCAGGAAGGAAATCAGAAGGAACTCAATCGGAACCATCTGAATTTTCCCCAGGCGCTTCGACGCCGGTAGTCAATGCGGCAAAGGGAACCCCGTAGGCATGGGCTGCCCGAAAAATCGCGTGGCCGGCGGTGGGGCCAGCCAGATAAAGAAAGGCCAGGATCATGACGAGCTTGACCGCAACCAGGGTCAACCCCGCTTGAAAGATCAAACCGACAAGAATCAGCCCGACACCCATGGTGTCCGTAATGCCCGCGGCGTGGGTGCGCGTCCAGAAATTCGGCATCCGGAGCAGGCCGATTCCCCCGATGATGCAAAAGACCGAGCCGGCGATGAGGCATAGCCAGCTGATGAGATCGGCGAAACCAGTCAAGAGCCCACTTCCTCATCATCCCGTGCGAGATTTCCAAAACGAACGAATTTCAGCACCGCCACGGTGCCAATGAAATTGACCAGCGCGTAAACCAGGGCCAGATCGAGCCATTCCGGGCGGCCGGTCAGAAACCCGCTGACGGCAATGAGCAGGACAGTCTTGGTTCCAAATATATTGATGGCGAGAATTCGATCAAAGACCGTCGGGCCCCGAACCGCGGCGATCAGCGCGATGAGCATCGTTACGAGAATCGCCACCATGGTCACTTCGAACATGCTGAAATCGAGCATCAAGCGCCCTTCTCGGTTCGCTTGACTCGTGCGCCCATCTCGCCGCTCTCGAGGTCAGCCGCGAACTCAGCATTGAGCGCATGCACGAGAATCTGACCGTCTCGTATGTCGAGACTCGCGGTCCCGGGAGTGAGGGTGATGGAGTTCGCATAGATCGCCTGCCCGGTGGGCGTCCTCTGGTTGGCGGGAACCCTGATCAAACGCGGGCTGATGGGCAGCTTGGGGTCGAGAATGATTCGAGCGACTGCGAGATTGGACAGAAAAATCTGCCATAGCAACCAGGGGATATAGAGGAGAAAGCGCGGACCCGGGTATTGGTTTCTCTCGGACTCGGCGAAACGGTCCATGCGGCGGGTGATCGCGACGACGATGATGACCGAAAGCAAACCGAAAGCCAGCAAAAGGGGCTCGGTATGGCCGGACCAGAGCAGCCAGACTGCGACCAATATCAGCGCCGTTTTGAGGGTCCGGTTCAAGAGATTCCCGACAAAGTGAATCGATGCGATTCTGTTCGCCCGAACCGGAAATCTATGCTTTTCGGCTGCGAAGTTCCAGACGCTAGCGGGGGGCAGGGGCGGAACCCGGCATGCTGACCAGCAGTTTCAGCCCTCCGCCTCGGGATCCGCTTCCTGGGCTGCCGGGGAGGTGCCGGCATTGACGACCTCCATCGCTCGATCGATTCCATGGGTCAGAAAACAATCAACCGCGTCCGCCGCTTCATCCATGCGGGAAGCCAGCGTCGCCGACTCCCCGGGGTCGAAGCGCGACAGAACGAAATCGATCACCTCCCGGTCGGGCCCTGGGGGTCTACCCACGCCGAAACGGAGACGGGGGAACTGAGAGTCACCCAGGGCGGCGATGATGCTCTCCATGCCTCTGTGCCCCCCTGCCCCTCCCGAGGAGCGCAATCGCAGGCGCCCGAAGGGAAGGTCCAGATCGTCATAGATCACCAGCAGATCCCGAGCGGGGTTCAGTTCGGAGCATTCCGCCAGGGCGAGCCCCAACGATTCTCCGGAAGCGTTCATGAAAGTCTGGGGTTGGAGGCAGCCGGTCGGGGTACCCGCCACCGAGCCACGACCATATCGGGCCCTCCAGCACTGCTCCTGCAGCGAGATACCATGCCGACTCGCGAAAGCAGCGACGATGGCGAAGCCGATATTGTGCCGCGTGCCCACATATTGGGGGCCGGGATTCCCGAGCCCGGCAATCAGGCGAAGGCCGGGGCCGCTCAGTCGCCCTTCGCCTCGTCGCCAGAATCTCCCCCGGCAGAAGCGGACGAATCCGCGGAATCGTCTGCACCGTCGGCGGGCGGCGCTCCCTCTTCGCCCTCGACACCCTCCTCGCCTTCTTCCGGTTCCGCGACCTCTTCTTCCACGATCTTGGGCAGAACAACTGAAACCACGGAAAGTTCCGGGTCGCTGACGAGTTCTGTGCCTTCGGGAAGAGGAAGATCCGCTACGTGCAGGGATTGGCCCAATTCGAGGGCGGATACGTCACCGATGACTTCGTCGGGAATCGCGTTGGGCAAGCAGGCCAATTCCAACTCGCGCAGCGCATGCTCGATCACGCCTCCCTCGAGGATACCGGGGGCGGAGCCGGAGAGGTGAATGGGGACGAAAACATGAATGCGCTCCGTCAAATCGATCTCGAAGAAGTCCGCGTGGACAACAGCACCCCGAATGGGCTCGCGCTGCAGGGCCTTGACCATCACTGTTCGATTGGCCACCGCCGAATCACCCTCCAAATCGAAGAGGGTATTGATACCCGCGTGGCTCTCCTTGATCTTGCCAACAAGGATTTTTGGGTCAAAGCTCACTGCGACCGGTTCTTTGCCGCCGCCGTAAACCACACCCGGTGCCTTGCCTTCCTGGCGGAGCTTCCGATTGTAGGATTTGCCCTTGCCTTCGCGACGTTCCAATGAAATCGAGACTTCAGCCACCAACACTCTCCTTGAATTTCAGACCGCGGGACATTGCCACTGCGGCCAGAGCCCGTCTAGAACAGGCTGCTTACGCTCTCTTCGTTGTTAATCCGGCGAATCGCTTCGCCGAGCTGCTCCGCAACAGAGACCACGATGATCTTGCCGCTTTCCGTCGCCTCCGGTCGAAGCGGAATCGTATCTGTCACGATGAGCTTGGCGAGTGAACTCTCACCAATCCGCTTGATGGCCGGGCCGGATAGAACCGGATGAGTAATTGCCGCATAGACATCCGTTCCGCCCGCATCGAGCAGCGCACGAGCCGCTTCGCAGAGCGTACCCGCCGTATCCACCATGTCATCGACGATTACGCACGTCTTGCCTTCGACGTCACCGATAATATTCATCACTTCGGCAACGTTTGCGACTTCGCGTCGCTTATCGATGATGGCGAGATTGGCACCGAGTCTCTTTGCGTAGGCCCGCGCACGTTCGACGCCTCCCGCATCCGGAGAGATGATCACGATCTCGCCGCGAACCTGAGACTGGATGGCCTGCAGCAGGAGCCGGGTCGCGTAGAGATTGTCCACCGGAATATTGAAGAAGCCCTGTGCCTGGCCGGCGTGAAGATCCATGCAGAGCAGGCGATCAGCGCCTGCCGTCGTCACCAGATCCGCAACCAGCTTCGCGGTGATCGGAACCCGGGGTTTGACCTTCTTGTCCTGCCGGGCATAGCCGTAGTAGGGAACCACCGCGGTGATTCTTCGGGCCGAGGCCCGCTTGAGTGCGTCGATCATGATCAGCAATTCCATCAGGTGCGCGTTCGCGGGAGCGGACGTCGATTGCAGGATGAAGCAATCCTGCCCGCGAACGTTCTCCCCGATCTCTACGCTGCACTCGCCGTCGCTGAATGTCCCCACGTCGGCATTGCCAAGGGGGATCCCCAAACAAGCCGCCACTTCCCGGGCCAAGGCCTGGTTGGCGTTTCCTGAAAAAAGTTTGAGACTCTGCATATCTATGCCTTCGTCCTGCCCCGGCGCGGCCGGAGGCGATGTTCCCGCACGAGGCGGGCTTGGCTGGGGCGGTAGGACTCGAACCTACAAATGGCGGCTCCAAAGGCCGCTGCCTTACCATTTGGCGACGCCCCAGCGGTCACTTGCCGCCCGACCGTCCACATCGCCAGACGCAATCCTCCTCGCCTACTGCCCTTCCGATCCAGGCGCTAGCTTACCGAGCGGGCAGCGTCCGAGCGAGCCGAGCCCATCCATCCCCCCGCAGGGCGAACTGCCTGATCGCTCCCTTCGCCTCCGACTCCGATGCGAAGACTCCGAAGCTCGTCGCACCACTGCCCGAAAGACCCACTGCTTCCGCGCCCCCTTCGCGCAGGGCCTGCTGAACCCGGTCGATTGACGGGCAAAGGCGCCGCGCGGGCTCCTGAAGATCGTTCTCAAGGACCTCGCGGAGCCCCAGCTTCCAGCGCGCGGAATCTCCCGGATCCAGCTCCAGCCAATCCGAGAGGGAGCGCAGCGTAGAACCTGGGTCGACCGGCGTCAACGCAGGCGAAAAGGCATCCCAGGCCTCGAAAACAGCGCCCGTGGAAAGCCCCTCCCCGGGGTTGGCCAGCACCAGGCTCAGCGCGGGAAAATCGCGAATCGGGCTGAGCTTCTCCCCCACGCCCTCGACCCGGGCGGGGACCTGGCCCAGGAAGAAGGGCACATCAGCGCCCAGGGAGAGCGCCACCGAGGCCAGGCGCTCCGGGCCCAGGGCATCGGGGACGAGGGCATTCAGCGCGCGAAGCACCGCCCCGGCATCACTCGACCCGCCCCCGAGCCCCGCGGCGACGGGGATCCGCTTGACGAGGCCCAGGGAGACCGCGAGGGAGCGCTGGCTTTCCTCCAGGAAAGCCTCGGCCGCGCGCACCGCGAGATTGCTCCCACCCTCGGGAAAATCATCCACACCCTCGGCATCGGGTGCGACCCGGCACTCGAAATCCACCCGGGAAACCGGGCTCGGGACCACCTCGACGGAAACCTCGTCCGCGAGATCCACCGGCACCAGCACGCTCTCCAGAAGGTGATACCCATCCGGCCGACGGCCCAGGACCCGCAATCCGAAATTGACCTTCGCACAGGCCGTCTCGCGGCGAAGCCAGATCGAAGAATCGGCGGCCGCCTCCGCCACTGATCCGCCTAGGCGTCGAGCTCGACGAAATGCAGACGAAGCTCGTAGAGCAGGCTATCGATGAGCTTCTCTTCGTCGGGCTCGAGGTTGCCGCGGGTTTTCTCGCGCAGCAACTCGATGGTATCGATGGTCTGCTGGGCAATCGCGCGGCTAGGGGCGGTTTTCTCTTTCGTCTGGGGATCGGCGATCAGACCCATCTGGTACAGGGCGGTCGTGGACAGGGAAAGTACGAAGGTCGAAAAATCGATGGCGGGGAGTTCCGCACCCTTGGAGCCCTTCGCACCGCCTTCTGCCTCGGGATCAGCGACCACAGCCCCCCCTTGCGTTCAATCTCTCTCGCCCAGCGCCGAGGCTTCCTGCTCGGCGTCCAGGGCATGGCGAGCGCCCTCGAACCTCTGCACCACCGTGGCGGAAGAACCAACGGCCAGAATCCAGAGCGCCGGCACCATCAAGCCAAGAATTCCCCCGGCGATGAGCAGGCCGATCCGTTCGCCTCGCTCCACCACACCCCCGGGCAGGTTGATATTCAGCGACTCGGCGCGTGCGCGGGTATAGGAGGTCAGGATGCTCGCGGTCAGCCCCAAGGAGGCAACCAGGGCTGTCATTTGATCCCCCGCCATGGCGAAGTGAATGATCAGGCCCAACATGACCGCCATATCGACAAGACGATCCATCGTTGAATCCAGGAACGCGCCGAAGCGGGTCTCGATCCCGTGAAATCGGGCAACGACGCCGTCCACGAGGTCGCAAAGCCCGCCGGTCGCGAGCAGCAGCGCGCCGACAAAAAACTGGCCAGCTCCGAATGCCGCAGCCGCAACCAGGCACAGCATCGCTCCCAAAATCGTCAGTAGATTCGGGTCGATCCGCCCCTTGAAGAGGAAGGGGAGAAGCGTCTGAACCCAGCTATCGAGCCTATGGCCGAATTTTGCTTTGATCACGACAGCTCACTCACCCCATTTTTCGCCGAGATCACCCGGGCGAATATTTTTCCGGGATCTCGGTTGCCAGACGGCGACGGCGAGCCCCGGAGCCTTTCTATAAGGCTAGAAGCCCTCGGGTGCAGACAATGCGGCCCCGGTCTCAGCGCCCTCTTCCTCTTCTTCGTCAGCGACCTTCTCCGCAGAATCGGGAAGCGAGGCCAACTCGGCCTGTACTTCCTCCTCGCTCGCCCAACCCGGGCGCCCCTGCATGCGGCGGTCAAATTTCAGCTTCCGTTCAGCCTCGAGATTCATTCGGGTTTCTCCTGGAATACGCTCTTTTCGAATAGGTCATCAGACTCTTCTGCTCAGCAGGGAGGAGCGAAGAGGGCCCGTAAGCTAGCAGATTGGCGCCCATGGGGGATATCGGCGTTTTCCAGCGCTGGGGCTGGCCACGTCGGGTAGACTCCTCCCCGCCATGGACCGAACTCATTGCCCGAAAAAAACCTTCACCCGCCTGGCCCTGGCCCTCATGTTGGCCCTGTCGGCCAGTTGCTCCACGGACTCGCCCGGCTTTGAGGATGTCGCCCCCGCCGACCAACTCTACGCCGAAGGCTTGGAACTCCTGAAGGGCCGAAACATTCTCGGAATTTATACCTGGATCAACTACTCCGGGGCTCGGGAGCCCTTCCAGGCAATCATCGACAACTACCCCTACAGCAAATACGAGGTCGAAGCCCAGATCAAGATCGCGGACACCTACTTCAAAGAGGGCAACTACGACGAAGCCCTCTCCTATTACCGTGGATTCGCCGACCTTCACCCCCAACATCCCAAGGTTCCCTACTCGATCCTTCGGTCCGCGCTCTGCTACTACAATCAGATCGAATCGATTGATCGCGATCAAACCGCCACGCGAGAGGCGCTCAAATATCTGGAACTCCTCAGCACCAACTACCCCTACGAAGCTGCGACCCAGGAAGGTGAGATCATCCTTCACCGACTGCGCACTCGCCTTGCGGACAACATGATGGAAATCGGCGATTTCTATCTCGAGCGAACCCAATACCAATCTGCGGCAACCCGCTACCGCAGGGTCCTCGACGACTACCCCGGCCTGGGGAACGATGGCGAGGCGCTCTACAAACTTGGGCTTTGCTACGAGGAGATGAAGCGGGTCGATGAGGCCTTGCGGCTCTACCATGTCGTCCTGGAGAACTTCTCCGATTCAAGAGATGCGGAGCGCGCTGCCGAGAGGATCGCTGGAGCCGAGTAGATTGCGTCGCGGGAACCAGGGAGAGGCCTGACCTCGAGCCGCTGAGGGTTTTGAAGACAGGGAAACGGGAAGCTCGACATCGCCTGAATACGGGAAGGGTTCGCTCGAACCGTAGTAAGGAGAGCATATGGGAAACGAAGACTCCTTGACGATTCTCGACGGAATCGTTCTGGTCATCCTCTTGATTGGACTCACTCGCGGAATCTTCATCGGTTTGGTGCGAGAAAGTTTCTCCATGGCGGCGCTGGGTGCGGCCATCCTCGCCGCCCGATACGGAACCCAGGGTTTCTCCACGGCACTCGAAGAATTGAGCCGTGGAGCAATCGGCCCAAGCCTCGCCCCCTGGTTGGCCGGGGCAATTCTTGGAATCGGCACCGTCGTCATCATGACCTTGATCGGTCGCGCAGTTCAAAGCGGAGTGCGAGCAGCTGGTCTCACCTGGCTCGACCGAACCGGGGGCGCTGCCCTGGGAGCGGCGGAAGGCGTACTCATCTCGCTCTTGGTCGTTCTCGCCGCAACATTCGTCGTTGGCCGGCAACATCCGGTGGTTGACGGTTCGCGAAGCTTGGCGCTCTACGACGCCGCACGAGATTACCTGGGAGAGAAAGCCGACAAACTTCCCAATGTCGCGGCGCCCAAGGATTGGCTCTGAAGCCACTGGCGGCGCTGGGCCCTACTTCTCGGAGTACTCGCCGATCAATTCGAGCAATCGATCCGGGGCTTGATCCTCGGCGACGTTGCGGGCGACCACATCTTTGCCCGCGTAAAGCGTAACCACACCCGGACCCGACCCGACGTAACCGAAATCTGCGTCGGCCATCTCGCCTGGGCCGTTCACGATGCAGCCCATGATCGCCACCTTGACCCCCTTGAGATGAGATGTCGCCGATTTGATTCGCGCAGTGGTTTCCTCGAGATCGAAGAGGGTCCTTCCACATGAGGGGCAGGAAATATATTCGGTTCGTGTCGTACGCAGCCGTGCCCCCTGTAATATCCGGTAGGCGATATCCAGGGCATTCCCGGCATCCGAAACGCCGCCGAGTGAGATCATGTCACCGATGCCATCGCAGAGCGGCGCTCCGAGTTCGATCGAGGCTCCGATCATGCCGACTTCCTGATCGCCCGAATTCGTCCAGGTATGCCTGAGTACGATGGGATGATCACCGGCTTTCCTCGCCTCCAACTCAGCTGCAAGCTGGCGCGCTCCGTGAACCGCCCGCTTGGACTCCACCGAAAAAATCACCGAGGGCGGCGGTTGAAGCTTCGCGACCTCCAGCACCTGATCGATCAGGACGGAAAGCTCGGCTGCCTCTCCAACGAGGCACCATTCCAACGCGACCCCTTTCCCAACGGCAACCCTGCACGCCGTCTCCAAGGATTCTCGCGAGCATGAAGGCAGCACGACGACGACAAGGCGTTCCATCTCATCGGGGAGTTCGAAAGCGTCATCCAGGCAGCCCAGGGGAACCCGAGCCGAAAGAGGAATCTCGAGGCCCTCTTCCTCAAGTGCCGAATGGAAGGCTGAGAATCGCGTTGCGCTCTCTTCGTCCGCAACCCCGACCAGGAGAGACTCGCACTCAACATCGGCCACAGAGGAAAACGCGGCGCGAAGAGTTCGAGCGGTTTGATCGGGTACAAGCCAATCTTCCCACCGGGAAAGCTCCAATTCCACTCGCACCGGATGCGTATCTCCCAAGGAGAGGCTTGGCATCCGGATCGCGCGGCTTTCCCTGCGAACATGGGAGTAGGGATCCATTGAGGGCTGCAAATCCAGGCGCAAGTCGCCCAGCGCCGAATCTTCGGACCACCTTCGCTCGCTTCGCCGAGCGATCTTTTCGGCCACGGAAATTTCCCGAACAGGATTCTCCGTCAGCGAAACCCTGATGGTGTCGCCGATTCCGTCCTCGAGAAGCGACCCAATCCCGATTGCGCTCTTGATTCGGCCATCCTCTGCATCCCCGGCCTCGGTCACGCCCAGGTGAAAGGGATAACTCGCCTTTCCTTCGGAGCGCTCTTCCAGCCGCGCTGCGAGCAAACGGTAGGCCTGAATAGCGACGTGGGAGTTCGAAGCCTTCATGCTGAAAATGATGTCGAAGAACGCTTCGTCCTCACAAACATCGAGAAATTCAAGCGCACTCTCCACCATTCCCAGGGGAGAATCGCCATGGCGGTTCATCACACGATCGGAGAGAGAGCCGTGGTTCGTGCCAATTCGCATCGCCACGCCGTTCTGCTTACAGCGCAAAACCAGCGGGCGAAAACGATCCGCAACCCGTGCGAGTTCATCGGCGTACTCGAGGTCGGTGTATTCTCGAATCTCGAATTTCTTCTTGTCCGCATAGTTGCCGGGATTGATGCGAACCTTCTCAACGAAATCCGCGGCGATGAGCGCGGCGTTGGGCGTAAAGTGAATGTCCGCAACCAGGGGAATGTCCACGCCCCGGCCCTCAAGGCTCTTCTTGATCTCACGGAGATTCTCGGCATCACGGATCGAGGGCGCCGTCACCCGAGCAATTTCGCAGCCTGCCGCCGACAGCTTTTCGATCTGATCCACCGTACCGCGAGTGTCCATGGTGTCGGTGTTGGTCATGGACTGGATTCGGATCGGATGATCTCCGCCGACGCCTACATCTCCCACCTGAACAACGCGGGTAACTCGCCTTCGCGTCAGCCATGGGTCTACCAGGAAGGAGTATTTCATCGCTTACCCGCCCGGGAGCTCAATCCACGCCGCAGAGTTTGTAGAAGTCCGCTATCGCTGCGTCGATCTTCGAGGGGTCGCGCCCTCCCGCTTGGGCGAAATCGGGGCGCCCTCCCCCTTTCCCGCCTACCGTGGTCGCCACCTCACGAATCAGATCGCCCGCCTTGAAGCGATCGACGAGATCCTTCGTCACACCCACTGCGATGACGACCTTGCCTTTATTCTCCGCCATCAACAAAACCACACCCGACCCCAACCGATTGCGCAGGTCATCGACCATGCCCCGCATCGCCTTGGCGTCCACTCCCTCGACGCGTGCGCCGAGAACCTTTGCGCCGTCTACTTCCTTGACCGCGCTGAGAAGGTCCGAAGCCTCTGAACCGCGGCTCGCGCTACGAAGCGCTTCCAATTCGCGCTCGAGGTCGCGCGCTTCGTGGACGAGTTTCTCGACCCGGGCAGGCAAGTCATCGAGGGAAACTTTGAGCAGACCGGCGGCTGCACGCGCTGTCTTTTCCTGCTCGCGGATATGCTGCAGAGCGCCCAGGCCCGTGAGGGCCTCGATTCGGCGAACTCCACCGGCAATCCCGGTCTCCGAGACCACCTTGAGGAGCCCAAGATCACCCGTTGCCTGGGCATGGGTCCCCCCGCAGAGCTCGGTACTGCAATCACCAAAGGAAACTACCCTGACCTGATCGCCGTACTTTTCATCAAAGATGGCGACTGCACCGCTCTCTAGCGCTTCGTCGTAGCTCTTGATCTGGGTGCTGCCGGCCGAATTGGCCTCGATCCAGCCGTTGACCCTGTCTTCGATCTGCGAGATCTCATCTTCAGTCAGGGGCGCATCGTGGGTGAAATCGAAGCGAAGGCGATTCGGAGCCACCCTGGAACCCTTCTGCATCGCCTGGCTTCCGAGCACTTCACGCAGAGCCGAATGAAGCAAGTGCGTGCCCGTGTGATTTCGCACCGTGGCCGCCCGCAGGTCGCCATCGACAATGGCTTCCACCTGGGCATCGATGCTGATCTCGCCTTCGGTCACGCGACCCACATGCATGAACAACTTGTCATGCGGTTTCTGGGTATCGCCAATCGCAACTCGGCCTGTCGCCGTCACCAGGCTCCCTTGATCACCCACTTGACCGCCGCTTTCGGCATAGAAGGGCGTTTGGTCGAGAACCACTTCGACTTCGTCGCCCTCTCGAGCGCTTTCAACAGGCTTTCCATCCACCAGAAGAGCGACGATTTGCGCATCGCTCCGGGTCGTGTCGTAGCCAAGAAATTCGCTGCTGTGCACTCCGGCCAACTGCCCGTAGATCTCCGCGACGCCCGAGTCTCCACTCCCCGACCAGGCGGCCCGGGCCCGCTCACGCTGAACCTGCATGGATTGGTCGAAGCCATCCTGGTCGACTTCCATATCGTGCGAGCGGAGAATATCCGCGGTCAAATCCAGCGGGAACCCGAACGTGTCGTAGAGCCTGAATGCTGCTTGACCATCCAATGCCGAAACGCCCTTGGCTTTCGCTTCTTGAATTTCTTCTTCCAGCATTTGCAGACCCTTGGAAAGAGTCGTTAGAAACCTCTCTTCATCTCGCTTGATTCGGTCCAGGATGAACTCGCGCCGATCCCGAAGGTCTGGGTAGGCTTCTCCCAATTCGTCGATCGCTGCGTCGGCCACCTGGTAGAGAAAAGGCTCTTCGAGACCGAGCAGAACCCCGTGACGTGAACCCCGTCGCAGAATTCTCCTCAGCACATATCCGCGACCGGCGTTCGAAGGCAAAACCCCGTCGCCCACCATGATGGCGAGGGTTCTCGCATGATCGGCCACCACCCTGAGCGACACGTCTTTTTCGGCATCCTGTCCGAGCGCGACACCCGAAACGTCCTGCGCACGGGAGAGAAGGCCGGCAAAGAGATCGGTGTCGTAGTTGTTCCGCACGCCCTGGAGAACAGAAGCCCAGCGTTCGAGCCCACCGCCGGTATCAATGGAAGGGCTGGGCAGGGGGTGCATGGTCCCCTCTTCGTCGCGATTGAATTGCATGAAGACCAGGTTCCACAACTCGAGCCAGCGCCCACATTCACAAGACGGATCGCAGACTTCGCTCGTGCAGCTATCCGGGCGACCAAAATCGTAGTGGATCTCCGAGCACGGCCCGCAAGGACCGGTATCCCCCATGGCCCAGAAATTTTCCTTTTCGTCCAGCCAGTAGAGTTTGCTCTCCGGCAAACCCATCCGATCGCGCCAGAGTTCGCCCGCCTCGTCGTCGTCTTGGAAGACCGAAACAGCCAACTTCTCGGAAGGGATACCCATTTTATTCGTCAGCAATTCCCACGCGAACTCGATGGCCTCGAGCTTGAAATAGTCGCCGAACGAAAAGTTGCCCAGCATCTCGAAAAAAGTGTGATGACGCGGAGTACGGCCCACGTTCTCGAGGTCATTATGCTTCCCCGAGACCCGAATGCATTTTTGCGCCGTCGTGGCTCGCTTGTAGCCACGCAATTCTTCGCCCAGGAAGACTCGCTTGAAAGGCACCATCCCGGCATTCACGAACATCAACGTGGGATCAGAGTCGGGAATAACCGATGCGCTCTTGACACGCTGGTGGCCATGGCCTTCGAAGAAGCGCAAGAACTCTTCGCGAATCTCCTTGGCGGCGCGGCTCATGGGGCAACTCCTGGTCGGCGCACAGCGGCGGCGGGTATTGAGGTGGAGGTGGATAAGAGGTGGCGAATATACCCGACCCCTGGAGGGCACGCTCCGGCAAGCGGCCATCCACTGTCTCGGCAACGCTTCCCAAATGCCGAGATCGACTGCGAATCCTGCCGTCCCGCGCTTCGCCGACGAGGGGCGATGACTCCGCCCCCAATCCGCCCTGCCGAACCCGGCTCAGAACCGATCGATGCTAAAATCGTCGGCCTTCTCGTCGTCCTCGAGAACATCCTCTTCGAGGCCCTCGGTGGGCTCGGCCTCCGGCCCCTGGAAATCGTCCCAATTCGAGTCGGAGGTCGAAGCGATTCCGCGATAGCGCAATGCGAAGTCGTCGGGGTTCGACACGTTCTTGAGCGCTTCTTCGTAGGTCACGAGGCCTTCCTTGACCAATTGCATGAGCGATTGGTCAAAGGACTGCATTCCGTAGGTCGTGTGGCCCTTGGCAATCGCCTCGGAGAGTTCCTTTGTGCGGTCCTTGTCGGCGATCAGCTCGCGAACAAGCCCCGTGGATACGAGAATTTCCAGGGCCGGTACGCGACCCTTGCCATCGGCTCGGGGCACCAGGCGCTGGGAGATGACCGCTTTCAAGACCGTGGACAGCTGCAGGCGAACCTGCTTCTGCTGGTAGGGAGGGAAGACCGAGATGATTCGGTTGATGGTCTCGGTCGCGTCCAGGGTGTGAAGCGTGCTCATCACCAGATGACCCGTTTCCGCCGCGGTCAACGCTGTCTCGATGGTCTCGAAATCGCGCATTTCACCCACCAGGATCACGTCGGGATCCTGACGCAGGGCGCCGCGAAGGGCGTTGGCAAAGCTATGTGTATCCACCCCGATCTCACGTTGGTTGACAATGGACCGACGGTCTCGGATCAAAAACTCGATCGGATCCTCGATGGTCATGATATGCGAGGTTCGCTCGGAATTGATCTGCTCGATCATGGCGGCGAGGGTTGTCGACTTGCCCGAGCCGGTTGTACCCGTAACAAGAATCAGGCCGCGATTCTCACGCGAAATAGCCTCAACCACCTCGGGGAGATGCAACTCCTGAACCGTCTTGACGCCGAATGGAATGACTCGGAGAACGATCCCAATCGTTCCTCGCTGCTGGAAAATGTTTACACGGAAGCGGCCAAGACCCGGGACGCCATAGGCGAGGTCCGCCTCCCGCTGCTCTTCGAATCGGGCCTTCTGGACCGGATTCATCATGGAAAAGGCGATGGTCTTCATCTCTTCGAGGGTGACGCGTTCTCCATCGCGCAGAGGAACCAACGCGCCATCCACCCGAAATAGCGGCGGCAGACCCGTCTTCAGATGGATATCAGATGCGCCGCCCTTGATCGCGACTTTCAAGATTTCGTTGAGATCCATTTAGCCCCTACTCCGATGCTTCCGATGCTGACGCGATTCATTCGCAACTGCCGTGCAGCCCCGCCGCTCCACGGCTCGCCACGTCCCCGTCTTATCGACCTTTTCGGCCGATTCCTTTAGGGCCTCGGTAGCCGGCAACGCACACGCAACGCGCAAGCGCAGCGGGCTTCTCGAACCCCTCACGAGCCCGAGAACGTGCCGCGTCAGGCAGGCGACAACCACCCCGCGCATCCACCCCGCGCACCCCGCGCATACCGCAATTCTTCGGATCGACGCGCCGGCCGGGATTCCTGGCTGATCGCAGCGATCCGCGGCCGATGAGAGCCCGCTCCGGCGTATCGCGCCCGAAACGGCTGCAACGCGCTTCAACGCGGGGGCGCTTGTCCGCGCCCCTCGGGTCCTGCTCCGCCTTACGGCGAAGCCCCCCGGACCCGAGGAGCGCGGGTGAGTTTCGGCAGAAAACCGAGTGGAAACCTCAGCTCGCCGCTTCAGGCGGAGTTTCAACCTCTTCGGCCTTCGCCGAGGAATCGTCCGTTTGAGCGAGTACGGGCAGCTTCAACCCGCGTGAGGCATAGACCTCCTCGGTCAGCCGCACGCAAGCATCCACGTTCTCTTTGAGAAAGCGCCGTGCGTTCTCTCTTCCCTGACCAATACGCTCGCCCGCATAGGAGTACCAGGAACCGCTCTTCTCCACGATGCCGTCTTCGACGCCGAGATCGAGCAGATCCCCTTCACGCGAGATGCCTTCGTTGTAGACGATGTCGAATTCCGCTTGCTTGAACGGCGGCGCCACCTTGTTCTTGACAACCTTCACGCGTGTCCGATTGCCCACCACGTTGTCGCCGTCCTTGATCGCCGCTATTCGACGCACGTCGATTCGAATCGAAGAATAGAATTTGAGCGCATTTCCACCTGTAGTCGTTTCCGGGCTCCCAAACATCACGCCGATCTTCATCCGGATCTGATTGATGAAGATCACCGAGGCCCCGGACTTGGACACCGTTCCCGTGAGCTTGCGCAGCGCCTGGCTCATAAGTCGAGCCTGAAGCCCCACATGGTGGTCGCCCATATCCCCCTCGAGCTCCGCACGAGGCACCAGGGCCGCCACCGAGTCGATGACCACGAGGTCGATCGCTCCGGAACGAAGCAGCACATCGGCGATTTCGAGGGCTTCTTCACCGGTATCCGGCTGAGAAACCAGCAACTCTTCGACATTCACACCCAGGCGGCGTGCGTAGTTGACATCCAACGCGTGCTCCGCGTCGATGAACGCCGCGACGCCACCACTTTTCTGGATCTCTGCGATGGCGTGCAGGGTCAGGGTTGTCTTGCCGCTCGATTCCGGGCCGTAGATCTCGATGACGCGACCGCGCGGATATCCCCCGATACCCAGCGCGATATCAATGCTGGGCCCGCCGGATGAAAAAGAGGGCACATCGTTATATGAACCTTCTTGGTTCATCGTCTGGATCGACCCCTTGCCAAACTGCTTTTCGATGCTCGAAACGGCAAGTTCGATGGCGTTGCGTCGGGCAGCATCCTGATCCTTGCCCCCCGCTCCGCCCTTGATCGCTTCTGCTTTTGCACCGACCTTTGCTTCACTCTTTGCGCCTGCTTTCGTCCTCGCCATTGTCTTAATTTCCTCCAGAGGTTTCATGGGCGCGGTCGAGACCGGCCGCGCCGCTACGGGGGGTGAAATTTTTCGCGGGCTGCATACCCGCGTGAGAGCCAGGGGCGGAGCCCCCACCGCTACGCAGCAGACTGGGCCCGACCAGTTCGAGGCCCAAGAGCAGGCGCCTCACCCAATCGAGGCCCACCTGGGCGGTCAATACGCGATGCCGTGCCCGGTCGACTGCGAAAACGAAGCGTTCGACCCGAGAATGATCCGAACCCTGAGTGGCCTCGCTCCACGCGATGCCCACGTAGACCAGGCCGACGGGCTTCTCCTCGGAGCCGCCTCCAGGGCCCGAGATGCCCGTGGTGGCGACCCCGATATCCGCGTTGAAGCGCTCACGAACGCCCTCGGCCATGGCCCGGGCAACGGGTTCCGAAACAGCGCCGTGCTCAACCAGCAGGTCCTCGGGAACGCCGAGCAGCGAGTGCTTGGCTTCGTTCGAATAGGCAACGACTCCGCCCAGGAAATATTCGGATGAGCCGGGCACATCCGTGAAGCGATGCGCGATCAGGCCCCCGGTGCAGGACTCTGCGACGGCGACGGTTTGCCCCTTCTCGGACAAGAGCCGACCCGCCACCGCTTCCAAGGTGTCGTCCCCTTCGCCGTAGATCAGGTCGCCAATTCGCTCCCGGATGGCTTCGACCACCTCTTCTATCCGGGTATCGGCGTCGGCCACCGATGCGCCGCGCGCCACAACGCGCAAGAAATTATCCGGAAAGCTGGTGCGAAAGGCGAGTTCTGCATGGCCGTCGCGGGCGAGATCCGAGAGTTCGCCTTCCAGGCTCGACTCCCCCATGCCGAAAGTCCTGAGCAGCCTCGCCCGGACCCGAGATGCCCCGCCGGCCCCCTGCACCTTTTCGGCAATGCGGGGCAGAACCTGCTCATCCAGCATAAGGGAGAGTTCGCGGGGAACGCCCGGCATGCAAACAAGGACCGCGCCCTGCTCTTCGATCATGAAACCCGGTGCGGTTCCCACAGGGTTCTCGAGGATCTCAGCACCGGCCGGAAAATAGGCCTGCTTTCGATTGGTTTCGTTCATCTCTCGGCCTACCCGGGTGAAGAAGGCGTGGATGATTTCGAAAGAGGCTTCGTCGAACTCGAGTTCCCGGCCGAATGTCTCGGCGAGCACCTCGGTGGTGAGATCATCCCGGGTCGGCCCAAGGCCGCCGGTCACCAGAAGGATGTCGCTGCGCGCAGCCCCTCGCAGGAATGCGTCGCGCATATCGCTGGGATCGTCGCGCACCGAACTCTGGTAATGGCATTCAATATCGAGTTGCAACAGACGCGAAGCGATGAGCGCCTTGTTGGAATCGACGATTTCGCCGCGCAGCACTTCATCACCGATGGTCAATATCTCGGCCTTCATCCCGCGGCACCGCCCGGCTTGCCCGGCTGTGAAGCACTCGGTTTTGAACCGCGGAAATGACGTCCAACGCCCTGGCAGACCCATAAGGCGACGAGAGGAAGCACCGCTTGCCCGGCGGGCTCGGCCGAGGGAAGCGGCGCTTGCAATTCGGCGCTCAACTTCGTTGCCACGATGATATACGCGGGGAACATCACCACGACGGCGGCAAGAGAGCCGGCCACAACATCGTCGGCCATCACACCCGCGCCGCGCTCGAATTTTTCTTCTGCCCATTTCACCGGTCCCGGTTTTCGAATATCAAACCACCTGAATGCGACAAATCCGGTCACGACCAGCAGCCACCAGAAGTCAATATTTCCGGCCGGGGTCGATTCGAGGCCGGGTAGATGGAAACCCCCCAGCGAAACGTCGTGGAGCAGAACCAGCGGGAAGAGCGCCACCAACTGACCCACGACCTCGTCGATGACGATGCGGCCATCGTCATGGCGCCCCAAATCACGCTCCGCTGCGGTCGAGGCCCAGACCCCCAGTGCTGCCAGACCGGCGAGGAAAAGGCCGTACACCGCCGCGTGGAGGTGATAGAGGCCAAGGCAGAACGCCACCACGGCCAAAAGGGCCCCCCATGTGCCCGGGGCCCAGGGCCCGAACCCCACACCCCCCGCCGTGGCGACCCACACAGCGGGGCTGAGATGCGTGGAGGCGCTTGGGGAACCAGGGGCACCGGAATCCGCGGCCCCCGAAGCCTTCGCCCGCATCGAATCGAGCCCCTGCGCTCGGTCCGAAGTATTTGATTCTAAAGGATTATTCTCTTCGCTCAGGAGTCCGACCCGATTCCTGGGACCGCACGGAGAAAACGCGGTGCACTCTTGCCATCGGGGGGGCGACAGCGGGGCAAGATTAGCTGGCCCCGCTTTGACGCGTCAACAAAAAAGCGAAAGAAAGGAGAAAATAAAGAGACTGCCTCCCGAGACGGCGGCCGGCGCTCGCTACACTCGCCGCCCTGATGCGTGTGCTCGGCCTCGACCTCGGAAGCAAGCGAATCGGCATGGCCGTGTCGGATGCGGAAGCCAGCTTCGCGTTTCCCGCTGGCACCCTGCGGAGCGCCGGCCGCAAGGCAGATATCGCCGCGGTCTGCGAAGTCATTGCAGAACGCGAGATCGGAGCCGTGGTCGTGGGGCTCCCAAGGCATATGGATGGACGACACGGACCCGAAGCCGACGCGGCCGAACGCTTTGCCGCCGCGCTCGAGAAATCCTCGGGCGTCCCAGTGGAGACACTCGACGAGCGCCTGACAAGCCAGGAGGCGGAGCGGGTTTTGCTTGCCCAGGGCCAGGCACCGAGCCGAAGCCGGCCACGAGTCGACGAGATCGCCGCCGCGATTCTGCTGCGCACCTACCTGCAGATGCGCGAGAAGGCCCCGCGACCGGAAGGAAAGGGTTGATGGCGCGATGGGGGGTTCTCCTCTTCGCCATCCTGGGCCTCGGCGCTTTGGCCGGGATCGAGTATGGGCGCTCGCTTCTCGACCCGGTTTCGAAACGCGAAGAAATCCAAATCTTCAGCGTCAAGAGGGGCAGCTCCTTTGGCGCTGTCGCTGCCGAGCTCGAGGCCGCTGGGCTGATCCGAAATGCCCGGGTCGCCGGCTTGCTCGCTCGCTCCCAGGGCATCGACCAGAGCCTGCACGCAGGCGAATACGAACTCTCACCGCATCTCGGGACCGAGGTGATCCTCGCAACGCTCAGCTCGGGCAAGGTCAAGACATGGCCGCTGACTCTCCCTGAAGGCATCCGGGCCTCGGAGATCGCGACCCGAATCGAAGCCGCAGGCCTCGGCAGCGCCGCTGAATTTTTGGCCGCAGCACAGGATTCCGAATTCGCCGCTGACCTCGGTGTCGAGTCGGCGAGCCTCGAAGGGTACCTCTACCCTGACACCTACCTCCTGCCTCGGGGTCTAACGGCGCGAGATATCGCCCGCATCATGGTGCGACAATTCAATCGGGTCTGGGAGGCGCAGATCGCCGAGCTTGCCAACGCCTCGACGCTATCGAAAGACGAGATCGTCATTCTCGCTTCGATTGTCGAGAAGGAAACCGGAGCTCCCCAGGAGCGGCCGGTCATTGCCTCGGTTTTTCTCAACCGGCTCGGCCTGGGGATGCGCCTGGAAACCGACCCCACCGTGATCTACGGAATTCCGAACTTCGATGGCAACTTGAAGAGGCGCCATCTCAAGGACCGGAGCAACCCCTACAACACGTATAAAATTCCGGCACTCCCTCCCGGAGCCATTGCCAACCCGGGAGCGAATGCGCTGCTCGCAGTCGTCAAGCCGGAACCCTCGGAATATCTCTACTTCGTCTCGCGAAACGACGGGACGCACCATTTCTCTGTCGAATACAGGGAGCACGTCAACGCCGTCAACCGATACCAAAAGCGACGGCGACGCTGAAGGCGGCGTAAACCCGGCCTCGGCGCCTATTCGCTTCCCAGACTCGCCTCGAGAAGGGGCAGTGCACGCTCGCCGCCGATCGTGGTCAGCAGCGTCGTCAACTTCGGCCCATGATCGCGACCCACCAGGAGATCGTAGGCGACGGGGCAGAAGGTTTTCAGCGTGAGATCGGTTTCATCGCAGAGTGTCTTCATCTTGGGAATCAAAGCGCCTTCGCTTATCTCGGGCTCTTTGCGAAGCACATCCACCAGGCGCCCGAGTGCCGTGGATTGATCCTGGGTGAGCGATCGCGATACGGCTTCGGTTCGCAGCCGATAACAAAATTCTTCGGGTGCGTACTCCTCGATCCAGCGCCAGCAGCACTCGGCGCGCTGACGAAAGAGGGCCTTTTCCTTTTCACCCTTGACCTCGCCCATGGATTCGAAGCGGGCCTGGCTGCGATCGATATCCCCATCGTAGGCCTGGAGAACAACCGAAAGGCCACGAAAACCCGGAACCGAGGGCAACTCGGTTCCCGGTTCGATTCGAGCCGGTTCCACCGCAGCAAGCTCGAAGGTGCGACGCGCGATTCGGCGTTTCTTGTCTGCTTTGGTCCCGTCCTCGGCTTCGTGTGCGAGACGGCGTGCGCGGTCATAGTCCTCGTAGAGCTTGATGACATCCAGGTCGAAGGAAATTTGGAATTCGCTCCCCGGGCGCTGACTCGCGAAGATCCAACGCAGCATCTCGGGTTCGTAGATCGCGAGACAATCGTCCACGGTAATGACCTCACCCGTGGAACTCGAAATCTTGCCTCCCCGCCCCTTCACTCGAACAAAATCGTAGGCCACGTATTGCGGAGCCTCGCCCTGGTAGACCCTCGCCACGATTTCCCGGCCGGTATCGTAACTGCCGCCAGCGCTGCTGTGATCCTTGCCCCCGGGCTCGAAAGCCACCGCTTCATGGCACCAACGCATGGGCCAGTCGACCCGCCACGGAAGCTTCACGTTCCCGCCCTCGCGTAGATCCACAGTGGCTTCCTGCTCACAGCTGCGACAGCTGTAGACAACACTCCATTCGCCTGGCCAGGAAAAGACGATCTCGTCGCGACCACAGGCGTCGCAGAAGCCTGCCAGGGGGAGCCAGTCTGGATCGAGCGGCTGAGTCCGGTGGGCATTCAGGATTTCGCGCAGAGCTTCGCGATCTTCCAGGGCTCTGCGGATGCCCTCGGCGTAGTCCCCTCCCCGGTAGCGCCGGGATTGCCGGATGAACTCGGGCTCGATGCCCAGGGGAGCGAGGCTGGACTCGAAGGCCGCAATAAAGTGGGATGCATAGCTGTCTTGCTCGCCGAAGGGATCCGGAACGTCGGCCACGCTGCGCCGCAGGTTATCCTCCAGCATATCGGCCTGGGGAACGCCGGCGGGCACCTTCCGAAAGACGTCGAAATCATCCCAGGAGTAGATGAAGCGAACTTCCACGCCCTGGTCGCGGAGAGCGCGAGCCACGAGATCCACCGTCATCACTTCGCGAAAATTTCCGATGTGGACGACGCCCGAGGGCGTGATCCCCGCCGCCACGGTCAGGGTCGACTTCCCTGGATGGGCCTGGCGGGTTTGACGCGCAGCGTGGTCGGCCCAATGGGCGAAGTGGGCTTCGGGGGAATTTGGCTGCGAAGTATCGTCGGCACGGCTCATTGCGCCGGAATGTCGCGCAGCAGGGCTGAAATAGCCAATGCAGAACACGAATCGAACGATTCTGTCAGGGCGGGAGCGGCCGTTGGGAAGACTGCCCCCAGCGTCAATGCACGCGGCGAGCATCTACTGATCACGCGTCGGGTAAACTGAGCGAGTCGTAAACTTGGAAACCGCTGCCAACGAAAGAAGGCGAATGCCCTTTCGGACATCCGCCTCCTCCCATCCCCCCGCGTGTATACCCTTGCGCGCTCTAGCTTCGTGCCACCTCTCGAAGCAGAGCGAGGTCATCCAGCGCCTTCCCCGCACCCTGCACAACGGCCGAGTAGGGATCATCGCTGCGTACGATGGGCAGCTGAGTCTCTAAACGAAGGACCTGGTCGAGATCCTTCAGGAGCGACCCGCCGCCGACAAGCATGATGCCGCGATCAACGATGTCCGCTGCCAGTTCAGGAGGCGTCTTCTCCAACGTCTGGTGCACTGTTTCGACAATCGCGTGAATCGGCTCGACGAGCGCCTCTCGGATCTCGCTGCTGCTGGTCTCCACCACCTTGGGAATCCCGGCAATCAGATCGCGACCCTTGATTTCCATCGTCGTGACTTCGGTGTCGACGGATGCTGTGCCGATGGCCATTTTGACCGTCTCGGCCGTGCGCTCTCCAATCAACATATTGTATTTGCGTCTAACGTAATTGATGATGGCTTCGTCCATCTTGTCGCCACCCGTCCGAATCGACTGGGAAGTCACGACACCCGAAAGCGAAATGACCGCTACGTCAGTGGTTCCGCCGCCGATGTCAACGACCATGTTGCCCGTAGGGGCGGTGACGTCCAGTCCGGCGCCTATGGCCGCTGCCATGGGCTCATCGATCAAATAAACCTCACGCGCACCTGCGGATAGTGCGGATTCGCGAACCGCTCGGCGCTCAACGTTCGTAATGCACGGAGGAACACAGATCACGATCCGGGGCCGCGCCAGCACACGTCGATTGTGTGCGCGCTGAATGAAGTAACGAAGCATGGCCTCGGTAATCTCGAAGTCGGCGATCACCCCATCCTTGATGGGGCGAATGGCGCGAATCGAGCCGGGCGTGCGACCCAGCATTTCTTTGGCGGCATGACCAACAGCCAGAACGCGCTGGCCTCCGCCGTCGTTTTTGTCCACGATGGCGACAACGCTCGGCTCTGAACAAACAAGCCCCTCGCCGCGTCCGTAGACCAGCGTGTTGGCGGTGCCGAGATCGATGGCGAGGTCGTGAGAGAAACGGCCTACAAGCGAATCGAGCAACATTGACCAAGTCCTTCTGGGCCCTGAAATGCGGTCGGGATAACCGGCTTGGCCCCTTGGGTTGCGTATCGGCAAGCGGCCCGCAGTCCTTGAGGAGTCGGGCCGATTTTCTGCACCCGATCGCGGCCAGTGGGCTCTCGAGGCCGCCCAGCGGTGGACGAGGCGGAAAGCGAACCGCAGGCGGGCCTGAGTGAGCGCAGGGCCGGCGGGTTCTGCAGGCGAACCGCAGACTCGGCTCAGTCGGACGAGCCGGAATCCTGGGCCAGGGGCAACCGGGTAATGGCATCCCCTTCGGGGATATTGGTCATGGGTCCAGCTGCCGGATCGCGATCGACGAGACCCCGGAGCCGATCCAAAAGCCCACCCAAATCACCGACCGCCACTCGAATTTCGGCCAAATGAACTCGGTAAGCACTCAGTTCCGCATTGGTTTCGACCAGTTCCGCCTCAAGAGAGACCACGGTCTGGGCCAGGGACTCGGCCCGCCGGTACTGGCTGAAGGCCGCCCAGGCGAGAAGCGCAATTGCAACCACGGCTCCCGCCGCGAGCATCCGGTTCCGAGGAGGCCAAACCCGCGCTGGCTTCGGGGCATCATCCGGCGCACGGGGAGGCAAGGCCGAGGCCGGATCTTCGTCCCGCACGATGCTCAACTGAGAATCCGAACCCGCAGTCATTCGCTGCCTTCCCGGGCCAGGAAAACCGCTTGCCCAGGGCAAGTAATTCGCCGCCTGTCCAGGCCTTCCCAACTAAAGGATGGACTTGCCCGAGTATACGCCCGTGCGAGAAGCGGTCGCAAGCGGGTGCGAAGGGTCCTTGCGCTTCGAGTTCGGGCGGCGAAAAACGCTCCGCTCAGGATTGGATGACGAGCTTGGACAAGCTGGTCTTGCGGAGATTCGTCTTTTGGATCGTGCGAACGAGCTCCGCGACCTTCTCCGTATCCGTCTCGAAGGGGTTGTTGCAGATCACGCGGACGTTTAGAAGGTTCCCGAGCCGGATATTCGACCAGTCGAGGTCATATTGGATCGAGTGCTCGCGGGCCAACTTGATGAACTCTCCGCGCATTCGAGCTCTCGTGTCCTGGGGCGGTTGAACCTTCGCCTCATCGACCTCTTCATCGGTGAAGAGACGATCCACTGCCCCATTGCGCTCGAGCAGGTAATAGAGACTTCGCTGCCGCTGAATGTCGTGGTACTGGAGATCGAGCATGAAAACCTTCGGATCATTCCACGATGTGCCGCGGCTGTCGATATAAGACTCAATCAGGCGGCGTTTGATCAACCAGTCGATCTTACGGTCGAGCTTGTTGGGATCCGTATCGAGACAGTCCAGAACATATTGCCACATATGAACGGCTTCTTTGTGCTCATCGCTCACGGGGTACTGTTCGATGTATTTCTGGGCCATTTCGCAGTATTCGCGCTGAATCTCGATAGGCGAGTACTCTCTGCCACTATCGAGTCTCAGCCGGCGCTTGCACGAAACATCGTACGTGATGTCCTTGATTGCCTTGACCGGGTTACGAAGCGTGAAGTCCTTGTTGATGTAGTTGTCTTCGATCATCTGGAGCACAACCGAGCAAGTACCCACCTTGATGAAGTTGGTGTACTCGCTCATATTCGAGTCGCCAACGATCACGTGGAGCCGGCGGTACTTCTCCCTATCTGCGTGGGGCTCATCTCGGGTATTGATGATCGAGCGATCATTCGTCGTCGTTCCTGAGATCTTTTGATAGATGTGCTGCGCCCTCTGGCTCACGCAATAGTGAACCCCGTCCTGGGTCTGGAAGACCTTGCCCGCACCGGTATAGATCTGGCGAGTTACGAGGAAGGGGATCAGCTGCTCGGCGAGGTAGTAGAAATCAACATCCCGATCGACAAGGTAATTCTCGTGGCACCCATAACTATTGCCGACGAAGTCCGTGTTGTTCTTGAAGATCGAGAGTTTGCCGGGAATTCGCTCTTCGCGAATCTTTTCTTCGGCGTACTGCTGAAGATCTTCGAGAATCCGCTCGCCCGCCTTGTCGTAAATAATCAATTGCTTGGGCGATGCACACTCGGGCGTCGCGTATTCGGGGTGGCAGCCGGTGTCCTGGTAGAATCGGGCGCCGTTCTCGAGAAAAACATTGAGGAAATGCTCGGTGGTAATCAGCTTCTCGAAGAGAAAGCGAATCGCTTTCTCCACCGGGAGGGTCTTACGCCCTTCGGGCGTAAAGATGATCCCGTATTCCGTTTCTACCCCGTAGATTCGCTTCTGCATTGCCTCAACCGCCCCTTCGGCCCATTGCTTTGCAGGGAAAGTCCCTGGACGAACCTTCAGGCCTCGAGCATTCTCTTCACTTCTTCGACTGACATCCGAGTAAACTTGCGTCCCGGCTTGGCGCGATCCAAAACGCACACTTCCAGGGTACTTTCGTTCAGATTTGCACTGCTTTCGGATCCAGTATCGAGGGCCTTTCGGCCCAATTTGACCGCTTCGCCGGCACCCAGGCCCTCTCGGTATTCGCTTGCCAACACCGTTTCGACCTCATCGACATTACCACCTATGACGCAGTAGTCAGCGTGGTCGCTGATGAACCCGTCGAAAGTGACCCGATAGAGCGAATTTCGCCTGTGATCCTCCCACCGATCATCGCCGACCTCGGCCACGATGATCTCGATCTCCAGGGGTTTCATCTCGCGGGTAAATACCTCTCCGATCGCCTGGGAGTAGGCATTCGCCAGGGCCTGCCCCGCCACGTCTTCTCGACTGTAGGAGTAGCCCTTTGTGTCGGCGAAGCGGACACCGATCTTCCTCAGCTGATCAAACTCGCTGAATTTTCCTACACCCGCGAAGGCAATGCGATCGTATATCTCGCCGACTTTCGAAAGACTTGTCGCATTCTCTGCAACGAGCAAAACACCGCCGTCAAATTCAAGAGCGATGATCGATTTGCCGCGGCTGATGCCCTTGCGAGCGAACTCAGCCTTGTCGGCCATGATTTGTTCGGGAGAAGCGTAGAAGGGCATACTCATTGAGACGATCCTCCGTTGCCCCTTCTCGAGACTGCATCCCGATAGGCGCTCTCGATATCCGCTTCTTCGCAATCTTGCACGCCGTCGCCGGAACAAGCCTTTACGACCGGAAAGATTCGGCGTTCGAGATCGACTCCACCCGTCGCACGGTCTTCGTCCGCGGCCGCTGTCAGCGCCGCCACTGCGAGACTGAGCGCACTGGCCTGGTCCAAGCCCGGCCTCCAGGCCTGCTTGATGGTTTCACGGGCGTAAAGCCCACCCGAACCCGTGGCATCGAATTCCGCTTCTTCGTAGCGGCCACCCGTGATATCGAATTTCCATAGTCGGCCACTTCGCCGACGCAGGTCATATCCGGCAAAAAGAGGAACAACTGCCAGTCCCTGCATCGCGGCCGGCAGATTTTGCCGAATCATCTGGGACAACTTGTTGGCCTTACCATCGAGTTCGAGGGCCTGACCTTCAATTTTCTCGTAGTGCTCGAGCTCAACCGAGAGAATTCGCGCCATCTCGATGGAGGGTCCTGCGGCTCCCGATATCGCCATACAGGAATGGCTATCGGTAGCGAAGACCTTGACCACGTCTCTCGAAGCGACCGAGTGCCCTGCTGTCGCGAGTCGATCACCCGCGACCAGCACCCCTCCTTCATAGAGCATCGCAAGCACTGTAGTGCCATGCGGAATCGAGTCCTTGGCGGCCTGATCCCAAGCCAAGACATTCGGTAGCAACTGAGGCTGTTCGACTTGCAACAGCTCGAAGAAGCTTGACCCCTGATAGCTGCCTCTCCAACTCACCTATCGCCCCCCCCACGAAAAACCACGACAAGTCAATATTGCGGTCGCGCAGAATTCTACTGGCCACCTCTTTGAACGTAGTTCTTGACGAACTCTTCTGCGTTCTCTTCGAGAACAGAGTCGATTTCCTCCATCAAGGAGTCCATGTCCTCTTTGAGTTCTTCACCCTTCTTGGCCATTTTCTGGCCACCCTCTTCGGTGCTGTCGGAGGATTCTTCTCCTCCGCCCTTGGACTTCTTCTTCTGTTCCCCGGATGCTGCCATCCAGATCGACGAAGAAATGTCAGCGGCGTCGCTCCGCCGCCTCTCCAAACTCTTGATAAATTTTGCCATTGGCTGATACCTCGATGGTCGTCGTAGCTCTGGTACTTGGGTTATGACTCCAAATTCTCAAGCAATTCCGTCGCGCTTTCGGATCGATTCAGTAGCTCCTCAACATGTACTCGGCTGCCCTTCAAGGGCTCGCTCATCATGATTCGCCTGACGGGATCCTCTCCCTGTGCAAACGAGATCGAGTCCCAGTTAACGCCGAAGACCTCGCCAGGATAGCGCCGAAGGCACTCTCCGCGGAAGAACGCGCGCGTATCGTCCGGCGGATTATGGGCCGCGGCATTGATCTCCTCATCGCTACAAATACGCTCAACCCTCCCTTGCCGCTCCAACATGTAGTACAAGCCTTTATCGGGTCGCGTATCGTGATACTGAAGGTCGAGCATCTGTACTCGAGAATCTTCCCAATCCGCGCCCTTGCGTTCGATAAAGCCCTCGAGAAGCTGCTTTTTGGCGACCCAGTCGATTTCCCGGGCCAAATCCATCGGGTCTTCCCGCAGACAAGTCATGACATGCTGCCATTTCTCGAGCACGTCCTGCGTGCATGGATCAATAGGGTTTCTGGCCGCGTAAGTGAGGGCCATTTCTAGGAATTCGCTCTGGATCTGCACTGCTGTCATGCGTTTACCGTTATCGAGCAGAATCTCCTTCTTGAGATTCGAATCGTGCGAAACCTCCTTGATCGATCTCACCGGGTTGCTGAGAGCGAGATCCCGGTCAATGGCGCCGTCCTCGATCATCGACAGAATCAGCGCCGTAACACCATTGCGAAGATATATCGTGTACTCGCTCATATTCGAGTCACCCACGATCATATGGAGACGTCGGTATTTTTCTCGATCGGCATGCGGCTCATCTCTCGTATTGATGATTGGCCGCTTTACCATCGTGTCCAGCGCGACTTCCGTTTCGAAGAAATCCGCTCGCTGACTGATCTGAAAATCGCAGGGATGGCTTCGGTTTTCGCTTCCCACCTTGCCAGCTCCGCAATAGATCTGGCGAGTCACGAAGAACGGAAGAAGGTTCTCGACGATTCGCTTGAAGGAAGTCCGGCGATCCATGAGATAATTCTCATGACACCCGTAACTGTTCCCCTTCCGGTCGCTGTTGTTCTTATGAAGCAACATCAATGCGCCTTCGGGGAGGAGCAAATTCGCCTCACGGCGACTGACTTCCAGAATTCGCTCGCCAGCTTTTTCGTGAGCCACCAGGTCGCGCGCGTTGGTGACCTCTGGCGACGAGTACTCAGGGTGCGCGTGATCCACGTAATAGCGAGCGCCATTAATCAGGGTCTTGTTGCGGGCGATGTTTTCCTGCTGATTCGGCGTGTACTTCTCACCGTCCACCTGAAACCCGCGCGCATCGGCGAGGGGGTTTTCCTGGTCGTAGTCCCATAGGATCCTCCCTTCAGGATCCTCCCTGTAGGCGTTGACCAGAAGCACGCAACTGGAAATGGGATCGAAGTCGGGATCGTTCTTGACGATAATCCCAAATTCGATCTCCGTTCCCATCACCGTGGGTATCGCCATCGAATCTCCTGACCGCTCAAATGAATTCGATGGCGTTCGCGGAGGTCACCATCATGCAACAAATCCGACCCCGGTATGAAGTCTCCTACCCTACTCGGCGAGGGCGCAACTACAGGTACTGACCTTGCCCAGAGGGCACAGTTTCGATTGTCTGCTCCTTGCGCTCCATTCCGGTAATCAGCGTCCGCACATTGATAATTCGCTCACCCTTGCGGCCCGAAATCCGAGCCCAGTCATCGGGGTTGGTCGTATTCGGGAGATCCTCGTTCTCCTTGAATTCCTGCCTGACCGACTCCTGCAAATCCTCAATCTTGATCCCTTGCTCCCCGTGGTCGATCAGGCGCTTGACCGCCTTCCGTTTCGCGCGCGCGACCACGTTCTCGATCATGGCCCCGCTGGCGAAATCCTTGAAGTAGAAGATCTCTCGGTCTCCCTTCGCGTAGGTCACCTCAAGGAATTTATTCTCATCGCCCGTTGAGTACATGCCCTCGATGACATGGTCGACCATGACCTCGCAGAGTTTCTCGGCGTCGCCACCATGTTTCGCCAAACCACTCTCGTGGAAGGGCAGGTCGGACCTCAAATATTTGCGAAAAATCTCCCGGGCAGCACCCGCATCCGGACGCGAAACCTTCACCTTCAGGTCGAGTCGGCCGGGGCGCAACACCGCGGGGTCGATCAAATCCTGGCGATTACTCGCCCCGATCACAATCACGTTCTCGAGCGATTCTACGCCGTCGATCTCCGAAAGGAACTGAGCGACAACAGTCGCTTCCATGTCCGAGGAAACCCCCGAGCCCCGCATTCGGAAGAGCGAATCCATCTCGTCGAAAAAGACGACCACCGGCACATCCTGACTCGCCTTCTCGCGAGCCTTCATGAAGACCTCTCGAAGCTTGCTTTCCGTCTCGCCGACATACTTGTTCAGCAGCTCCGGCCCCTTGACGTTCAGGAAGTAGGCAGTGGTCGACTTCCCTGTTCGCTTCTCGATCTTCTTCGCCAATGCGTTGGCAACCGCCTTGGCAATCAGAGTCTTACCGCAGCCCGGAGGTCCGTAGAGCAGGATACCTTTCGGGGGCCGCAATTGATGATCCCTGAATACTTCCGGGTGGAGATAGGGAAGTTCAACCGAGTCCCGCAGGATCTCGATCTGGTCGCCCAGACCGCCAATATCATCGTACGTGATATCCGGGATCTGCTCGAGCATCACCTCTTCCACGGTGGACTTGGGCATCTTCTCGAAGGCGTACTGCGTGCGCGAATCGATCATCAGGCGATCGCCCACTTTCAACCTTTCGCTCCGCAGAGGCTCGGCCAGGGTCACCAGCCGCTCATCATCGGTATGACCAGTCACCAGAACCCGATTTTCGGACACGAAGTCGACCACGGTTGCGACCTCGCCGCGCTGGGTGTAACCAGCGGGCTCGACAACGTTGAAGGCTTCGTTGAGGACAACCATCTGTCCCTCTTCGAGTTGGACAGGGTCCAGGTTCGGGTGGAGATTCACTCGCATAGGACGACCGTCCACGAGGATCTCGACCGTATCGTCCTTGTTGGACCGCAAGAAGACGCCGTAACCGTTGGGCGGCGCGCACAACTTATCGACCTCCTCCTTGAGGAGTTCGATCTGCTGCTTGGCTTCCTGGAGCATTCCGACGAGCTTTTCATTCTGTCGCTCGGCGTCTCGGTGCTGGATGCGAGCCTGGTCGTAACGGCGTCGCAGCGTCTCGAAATCACCCAGCATGCGATCGAGGCGAGTCCGAAACTCGTTTGAGTCGCTGCCGAAGAATCGAATTGCGTCCTGAAGCCCCTCGGCGTCTCCACCAACCGCGCTGCTGGGACGCCCCTCTGAAGCAGCTTCTTCCGCCTCCTGGGGATCTGAAGGAGATATTCGGCCCATGACGTCACGCACGAACCCCTTGCGTCCCCCCGCGCCTCCCGAATCCTGTTCGCTCATTCCTGCCCCTCCTCCTTCTTCGCCCCGCCCCCATGCGGGAATCCTGATAGTTCAGGGAAACGAAGCAAAGACCGTGCCGAAGACCTGCAACCTATTCGGGTTCTCCTCGCGGGGATTCTTGATGCCGGGCCCAGCCAGCCCGACCCGGGACCGGCCCCCCTTCGGGCCTGTGCCGCATCCAACCGACAGGAACACAAAGATGAGCGTATCCAAATGCTTGACACCGAACGCAAAGCCTGATCGCAACTCCGGCGGCGACCGTGAAACAGCGCTGAGTCGCCGCAGAGGCCACGACCGATCGGCCACGGGTAGGGAGAATTGAGATCGCGAACGGTAAAAACGTCGAACCCCCTGATATTTCGATTCTTTTCGTCAATTATCAGTCTATCGGCTGGGTTTCGAGTGTCAAGCGTTGGAACTGCAAATATCAACCCTAAACCTCTGTTTTAAAAGGACTCTTGAACTCGGATCATCCGACTGCATCGCATTGGACGGACAAATCTGATCGGAATTGATTTGGACACGAAGACCAATCGGCCGGTTCCCGCGAAACACCCTTGAGCTGCGAATCAGAAAATCGCCGCGCGAAGAAAAAAAGTCCAAAATGCGACGCACAGTGTCGCCTGGGGGTATCGAGCTACGCCTGAAATGCCGAAAAACGGACGCCTGTTGTCAACAATCGTACTTTAAGGGTACGTAATCCGGCGGCCCGCCAGAATTTGCGTAGCACCGGGGAAGGCTTAGACCGTGGAAATCTCCTGCCCTGATTAGGAAGAAAATCTGACTGAGGGTATATGCCCTCAGATCGAATTGATCGGCAGCTTCCCCGAACGAGCACAGAGGCAACGATACTTATGGGCGCTCGCTCAGATCCAGGATCTCGGCACCGTCGGGTATGGTGAATTCAAAAAGCTGACTGTCGGGCGATTGATTGATCTCAACACCGGAAAACAAAATCGTTGTTCGGTTCCCGAAGAGATCCGCGACCATCGTGGAAGTCACCAGGCCGGTGTCGGCATCCGTGGTCAACGAAAGTTTCTCATAGGACGAAGGCTCTCGGGGAGACAACTCGAGTTCAAGACCACGCTCACCGCAACTCGGCGGCGACACATCGAAGGCTTCCTCCAGACGCCCATCTCCAAGCAGGAGTTGCAAGGCAGCACCGGCAAGATACCCCTCGTCCATGGCCATGCGGGTCACTTGCGATGCGCCGACATCATAGATCCAGAGCGTTTCCCCGTCGCTGATGACCTGACTTGGCTCGGGCTCCCGGTAGATCCAGCGCATACGACCCGGCTTCGCGAAGACGACTTCTCCCCGGCTCACTCCCTCCATCGTCTCTGGGGCACCCGAAAGCAACGCCGCTCGCGTGCGTTGCTCAAACTCAGCGCGAAAGTCCGCGATTCCATCGTACCGTTGCTGGATGAGAACCACGGCTTCCTGAGAGGTCGGACAATCCCGAGTTGAACTCTCTTCGGCGTTCAGGGGCGGGGCGTCAGGCGAAAGGTCGGCTTCGACGATGAGTGGTATCAACGAAATCGCACAGAGCACAGGGGCCAGGGAATAAACCCCAAAGCGCCCGGGACCCGTGGATCCATGCCTACGTCTACTCTTCATTCGGATCGCGAAGAAAGACTTCTCGGGGACGATTCCCGACCTGCGGACCAATCATACCGTCGTGTTCCATCTGTTCGATGATCCTTGCCGCGCGGTTGTAGCCGATCTTCAGACGCCGCTGAACGTACGAGATCGAAGCATTGCGGGTCTCCGAGACAATAGCCACAGCCGGGTCGTACATCTCATCCACATCGCCGTCGCTCTCTTCGGAAAAATCAGGGGCCTCTTCCGTGAAGCGCACCAACTCTTCATCGAATATCGGCTTGCCCTGTTCCCTCAAGAAACTGACCAACGCCACAACTTCCTTCTCGCTCACGAAGGGCGCGTGGAGCCGGTCAAGAAGAGCAGTCCGAGGCGGAAGAAAGAGCATATCACCCAGTCCAAGCAGGCTTTCGGCGCCCTTCTGGTCGAGAATCGTGCGCGAGTCCGTGGCCGAAGATACTTGGAAGGAAACCCTCGAAGGGAAATTGGCCTTGATCACACCCGTCAGGACATCAACGCTCGGGCGTTGGGTCGCAAGCACAAGGTGGATACCCGCCGCTCGCGCCATCTGAGCCAGCCTTTGCAGCGATTCCTCAACATCTTTTGCCACCATGACCATCAGGTCAGCGAGTTCGTCCACCACGACTACGATATAGGGCAGTGGCTCCCAGGCGATGGTCTCGACTTCATCTGATTCCGCGCTGCCCTTGGGCCTCAGCTCAAAGGTTGTGTTGCCTTTTGCAATCTCTTCCCTGGCTTTGGCATTGAACTGGTCGATATTGCGAACCTGAACCGATCCCATCATCTGATATCGCTCTTCCATCTTGCGAACGACTCCCTGCAGGGCGGAAGCAGCCCTCTTGGGGTTCGTCACGACATCCGCAATCAAGTGCGGAATCCCTTCATAGACAGAGAGTTCCAGAAGCTTCGGGTCGACGAGCAGGAGCTTCAATTCGTCGGGCGTAGCTCGGCATAGAAGAGAACACAGAAAAGCGTTGAGAAAAACGCTCTTGCCAGTGCCAGTGGATCCAGCGACAAGTAAGTGCGGCATCTTCGCGAGATCAGACGTGACCGGGTTGCCGAAAATATCCATTCCCATTGCGACACCAAGCGGCGAGTCGCACTTACGAAATGAATCGCTATCCAAAAGAGTTCGCAGATAAACGGTTTCCCTGCCCGGGTTGGGAACCTCTATTCCAACGACGTTTTTCCCGGGAAGCGGCGCGATAATGCGAATCGAGATGGCCCGAAGAGCCATCGCAAGGTCATCGGTGAGCCCGACGATCTTGTTGACCTTGATGCCTGCAGCGGGCTCATACTCGTACATCGTAATGACCGGACCGGGGTGCACACGGACGACGGTTCCCTGCACACCAAAATCAGACAACTTCTTCTCCAGAATCCGAGAATTCATGAGGAGGCTGTTGCGGTCGAATTTGTGCGAGTCATCCGGAGGTCGCGCGAAAATGGAGGAGTCAGGCATCTGGAAGGGCGCCCCATAGCCCGCTTCCTTGAATTCAAATGTTTCCTGCTCGGGCTTCCGATCGCGCTCACGCTCCTCGACGTGATCCACGATTTGCGGGCCATCTCCCTTTTCCACTACTTGGCGCGGAGCCGGGGCGTTGGGCTGCGGAAGAGAGGCGGGCTCCCTTGAGACCTCGACAGCTGACTCCGTAGGCGCGCGAAGCTCGGCCACTCGGCTCCTACGAGCGCGCTGTTCTTTCCAGACCACCAGGGAGGCCCAGGCCCTATGCAGGGCCCCCATGCCGGCGCGGGTCCCATCAAAGACCGCGCCTACGCCCCTCCGAGACAGGGACCACGTGCTCGATGAAAGGCGAGTCAGGAATTGGGCGACGGACGTAACCGCCGCCCCGGCGGCGGATAGGGCAGCCCCAGTGGAGACTCCCGTTACGCTGAGGACGCCCACGAGCAACAGGAGTCCATTGACGAGGAGGGCGCCCCAACGACTCAGGAGAAGTTGTTCGACGTCGGCCAATCGACTTCCGAGAACTTCCCCGGGGCCAACGACGAAACGGTTCGGAACGACGTCACCGAGAAGCGACGGAAGACTTCCTACAGAGAGAATCAGCAGGCAACTCCCCACCCAGAAGCGAGAGGTGAGCCCGGGCATGCCATGGCCGAGAATGAGGTTGCCCCCGAGGAAGGCAGAGGAAGCCACGAAAACCACCGAGCCGCTTCCCAGGAGCCAGATCAGCCCATAGGCGAGGCTCGCGCCCACCGGTCCTGCCAAATTCGCGACATGTTCCTCAAGGGCCCTAATCCCAACCGGATCCGAAGGCGAGTAGGTGGCCAGTGCGAGGGCCGCCAGGGCAGCGATCCCGACCAAGACAAGCCCAATCGCCTCCGAGACGAGCCTCGACCCTGCGATGGACTTCTCGCTACCAGATCCTTGGGGGACCTTTTGGCCCTTGAACGCGACCTTAGGCACGAAGATCGACACCCCAATCGTCATTTTCGCGGCGGCGTGCCGCTGACGTCGCTTCCCGACCCCCCCGGAACGGGAAACGTCTTTCAGAATACCGTTCCACCCAAGGGCGCGCCATGTTGGACGGTCGCCGGGGCGAGTATTCGCGATCACCCTTGACGGCGAGGGCCACACGGGGATGCTTCCGATGGACCCCCAGATCGAGTCCCAAAGGAGAACCCCCCAAATGGCAAGCGTCAACAAGGTCATTCTGATCGGCAACCTGGGTCGCGACCCCGAACTCCGATACACCCAGAACGGTCAACCGGTGGCGAATTTCAGCCTCGCGACGAGCGAAAACTGGATGGACAAAACCAGCGGTGAGAAGGTGGAGAAGACGGAGTGGCACCGGGTCGTGGTGTGGGGTCGCACGGCCGAACACTGCAGTCAGTACCTCTCCAAGGGTCGTTCCGTCTATATCGAAGGGCGCTTGCAAACCCGCGACTGGGAGGACAAGGAAGGCCAGAAGCGAAGCACAACCGAGGTCAATGCCCTCACGGTGCAGTTTCTAGGCGGCCCCAGGGGCCAGGGCGGCGGCGAGTCGGGTTCCAACGCCGGAGAATCGAGTGGCGGCGGGTCCTTGGGAGAGAGCTCGGGTGCCCCGCCGGCAGCAGGAGATGACGTTCCCTTCTAGCCGATCTTGGGGACCTCGTCGCTGACGACTACAGCCTAACATCGAGCAGGAGAGCCCTTGAGGCGGCCCTCCGCCTTCGTCGGGAACCAGATCAGTCGGTGCCCTTTAGAAAATTCCGGTCGACTTCGGACGCAGCCGGAAGCTAGTGCCGGTGGTTTCCCGTGCGAAGTGTTCGTACCAGGCGATCGATTTTGGCTCGGTCCTGAGCGGTCAAGTCGTCGAACTCGACTCCCATGCCAGGGGGCGTCATCGCATCCCCCTCTGTGGTTCTCACCACACGCCCGGTCGTTTCGATCCCACCCCCGTCTCCGGGCAGATTGAAATAGAGAGCCACTTCGGTCCCGATCGGCTTCGGCTTCTGCGTTTCGATAAAGAGACCGCCCTCGTTGATATCACGAGTGAACTCGGAGAAGATCTCGTCCACGGTGGAATAGTCGATCTGCACCATCAGTTCCGCCCGTTCGGCGCTCCGACGTTCGGATTCAGCAAAGTCCGGGGCAAATTCGTGATCCCGCAAGCTCAGTTTGGCCATAAATCCTTCTCCCTTGGTTCCACCGGGGTCCAGAATCTCGTATCGACCGATACAGCAGTCTCCATGAGGGCCGTGATCCGAGGAATCGGGTGCAAGTACGCTGAACCTACCCATCAAATCCGCAATTAATATATACAAGTATCTGTTTTTAAAAGACAAAAAATTATATTTTGTCGTTCTCTTGAAAGCTGTAAAAGCCCCCCTCCGCCACCACCACGTGGTCCACTACCCGGATCCCGACGATCTCGCCGGCTTCCACGAGCCTCTGGGTCACCCGCTGATCCTCGGCGCTCGGTGACGGATCGCCACTCGGGTGGTTGTGCACCAACACGATTGCAGCCGCGGCCGCGCTCACCGCGGGTCGAAAGACCTCTCGCGGGTGAACGAGACTCGCCGTGAGGGTGCCCTGGGAAATCTGTGATTCTCCCACGACCCGATTTCGACCATCGAGCATCAAGACAACGAAATGCTCCTTTCGCATCCTGCGCATCCGCTGAATGAAGTGGCGATGGACATCTTCCGGGCTGCTGACCCGGTCGCCTCTTTTCAGGGTTCGAGTTGCCAAGCGGCGCCCAATTTCGACGGAAGCCGCCAGCGAAGCCAACTTGGCCGGCCCTACTCCAGGAAAGAGGCGAAGGCGCGAAGGAGAACAACTCGCCAGAGCCTCCAGCCCACCACACTCGGCGAGAAGAGATTGAGAGACTTCCAGGGCTGAACTCTGCTTCGTTCCTGTTCGAAGAACCAAGGCCAGGAGTTCTCGATCTGCGAGAGGCTCGATCCCCAAACGGTCGAATCGCTCTCTCGGCTGATCGGCGAAGTTCTCACCGCGAAGCCGGCAACCTTGCTTGGCAGACTCGCGGTGGCGACGTGTACTCTGAAATCCGGTCCGACTGTGTTGACTCACGTACGTTCTCCCGGGACCGGGAAAACATCATGATAGCCGAGGGGAGGCTTTGGGCCACGACGGATTGACCAATCCCTCAGTTGGGTTGGACACAGTCTTTCTCTTTTTTCTCCGAGCGGCTGAGTACTTCGGCGAAAACGTGAGGCGCAAGCTCTGGCGCAACGAGGCTTCTCAGCGCCTCTCGCTGAAAAATTTCGTCGGCCTCCATCTCCGCTGAAAAGGATCTGAGTAGCGCGAGGTAACCATACGCTCCGACAGCAGCGCTCATTGCCATCTCGAGTTCGATGGGGTCCTCAACGTCCAAGCGTGTACTGTCGGAAAATTCAACCGATCCTTCTGGAGAGAGTTCCCCTAAGCGACGCATCGCCGCGCGCAAGAAGCGATCGGTGAAGCTGCCGCTGGGACGAAGCGCTCTCGCGAGGGCTCCGGCTTCTAACTCCCCTCGAAGAGCCGCATCGAACGCCAATGCGCACCCCTGAATATCGGAACTGGAAAGTAGCGCGAGGGACTTGATTGCGGCCTGAACTCCACTTGTGTCAGAGCCCTTAGAAACCAGGTCGATCGTGAAAACATGCAGGCTTCTCGGAAAATTATAGGATTGCCTCGAGCGTACCTCGACCGGACCCGCTTCCGGTCGAAGAACCAATTTGACCATCAAGTCCTCGCCCAATTGCTGCGAATACCCTTCGAGAACAAGAGGGCTCACTATTTCGCTGACGGCATCGCGTGCCTCGTCGCTGATTGCCGTCTCAGTAAGAATCACTCCGTAGCCGTCGCTCGCCTCCTGAAGTCTGAACGTCAGCGCCTCAGAAGTAAGAAAGGAGATCGTGGCCCGACCAGCGAAAGAACGATGCGACAAGCCGTCCAGGCTATTGGGGAGCGGTGCCAAATCTATGTTCACCGCGCCAAAATCTGCACTGAGCTTGAAAGTGACCGATTTCTGACGGTAACCCTCGGCAAAAGCTCGGATCGTCAAGGAATCTCGCGAGCCTGCGGCTAACCTGGAGGGCAGTATGACGGTCAACGGCGCCTCGGCCTGCTCAAAGCGTTTCTGAAAGCCTGACCTGACGTAGAAAATATCTAGGTAACTGCTCGCGGGGACCGTCCGAACGACTATTTCGCGAGGCGAATACATGTACCCGCTGCCCCGTATAATGGAGACGAGAGGCGCTGAGAGATGACGTAACCCCCAGGAAGCGGGGTTTTCTGGACGCATATCCAGAACCTCGCCAGGAGCAGCGTCCGCATCAGCCGTTTGAGCGGCCGATCCACTGAAACAGAGAACAGCTGGGCAAATTGCCAGTGCAAGAACCAAGCGACGCGTCATCCGGCCGAGCCATTCAGCGCGGCAGAATCTCCAACCCAATTATGTCGATCAGGGATCACCCGAGCAGCATAACCGGAGGCCGCGAATGTTGCTCAATCGTTCACGCCAGAGCGATCAGCAATCAGGCCCCGGCCAACGGAAGCGAAATTCTCTGCGAGCAGATTCGCTTTGGCGTTTGGGCTCTCACGGAGTGCAGCAACGACATCTTCCAGCTCACCCCGCTTGACCGCATGCCTCGCAAGGTTTGCCACCCAGAGCTCTTGTTCAGCCAATGTCGAGTTGTTCAGGAGAGAGACGAAAGATTCGGGACTATCTCGAAGCCGAGCCAACCATTCATCGGCGCTGGGCTGCCTCTCAGCAGCCTGAATCGGGGCTTCGGCGCCTGCGCCAAGTCGCTCCGGACCTGGCTTCGCAGTGGGAGCCGCCACCTGGAGAACGCCGCTTCGATGCGAGGGCCTGGAGAAAGCAAAGGAGGGATTACCTCGCTGCACTGAACCACCGAAACCGAAGGCATCGCGAGCGAGCTGATTCGGGAAAACCGGAGTGCGCTCCGCCAATTCGAAGGCTGGGTTCCGAACCGGGCCCGGCAGCGAGCCGTGCCATTGGTTCGGTTGGATCGTGATCTGAATCGAGGGCAAACCCCTGACGCGATCCTCGCCCTTCACTTCAGAAGATCCCCTGGCGCCGGAGATCCCGGCCAGCGCAGCTGCCTCAAGGGACTCGTTTTCGTAGGCGAATCGGCCTTGGGCGTCCGAAACTTTCAGCGCATCTTCAACTTGCCCGGTACCAAAAACGATGCCTAAAGCGATCATCGCCACGGATGCAGGAACGAGAACCCTTGGGCTGATCAACAATCGAAAAGCCTCTCCCAAAGTTCCGGCCCATGAGGAGTTGCCTTCGCTCTCCCGGATGCGGTGCATGACAGAGTCGCTGAAGCCTGTGGGCACCTCGGGCTCCGGAAGTGACTTGAGAAGAGTGATCGTGCGCTGAACATCGCGAATCTCGGACAGACACTCTTCGCAATCATCAAGGTGGGCGTCGAAGAGCGCGCGCCGCTCAAGGGGAAGGTGGCCTTCCAAATAGTCGGCCATACTATCGTGTACTTCAGAGTGGTTCACAGTGAGGATTCCTCGTCCGACGCGCCCAGAAGGCCCTTCAGTTCAACACGAAGTGCCTGCCTTGCGCGGTGAATACGTGACTTAACGGTCCCTTCAGCTATCCCGAGAACTTCGCCGATCTCAGCGTACGCCAAGCCCTCTATGTCATAGAGAACTACAGGCATACGAAGTGCGGGTGTGAGCTTCTGCAGCGCTTCCCGAACCCGGCTCGTCAACTCCATTCCCGAAGTCGCATCCTCGGGATCCCTCGGGGAATAAGGAAGGTCGTCTCCGGCAGCCTGACGAACAGCCAACTTGGCAATACGCGCTCGGCTACGTCCAAGTGTGCGGCGTCGATTAAGGGCTGCGTTGGCGGCAACGCGATAGACGAAGGTGGAGAACCGCGAATCACCTCGAAACCGCCGCCCGTGGCGATGAAGGCTCAAGAACGTCTCTTGGGCGACATCCTCGGCCTCTTCGCGGGTGCCCATCATTCTCATCAACAGCCCGAAAACTCGTTGCTGGTGGCGGCGAACGAGTTCCTCAAATGCGCTGTCATCACCCTCTTTCCAGCGCCTGATGAGATCGGCGTCCGGGTCTTCGATCATGACTCCCCGCCGCCGACGCGGGGGAGTACCTGGCTCCACTGCAGCGGCAGGACCGCGCTCCACCATCTCAAAGGTCATCGAATGCCTCCGCACGGACTGACCCCGGTCGGGCTGAGGCAGTTCCCCAGTCTTTCGATCAAAGCTTCCGATTACTGCTCTCCTTCGGTCCGGGGCTGAAATTCGCCTTCCCCTTCGCGTATATAGTGCCCGCTCTTGCCCCCAGTCTTCGACGCGAGACGGATATTCTGGACACTCATTCCTCGGTCGATGGACTTGCACATATCGTAGACAGTCAGGCCGGCCGCCGAGGCCGCCACCAAGGCCTCCATCTCCACCCCGGTTCGGCTGTGGGATTCAACAGTCGCCTGAATTCTGAGCCGAGAGTTGCCCGGGTCGGGAAGCAGCAGGACCTCCACGGACTCGATGGGAAGCGGGTGAGCCAGCGGAATCCATTCATCCGTACGTTTCGCCGCCTGAATCCCGGCTATTCGCGCAACCGCCAGGACATCGCCTTTGGGCAGATCACCCGTTCCTATTCGTTCCAGCGTTTTCTCTTGCATCAATACTTCGCAACGGGCAATACAGCACCTGTGCGAGATCGGTTTTTGCCCAACATTGACCATCCGCGCTCGACCTTCTTCATCGAGATGCGTGAGTTCTTCGGAGGAGTTGGAATCTTGCTTGCTCATGGGGACCCCAATCTGAGGATCCAGTCATGCACATCGTCATAGACTCGAGCCCGCTCTGGTTCATTGAATATTTCATGTCGAAGGTTGGGATAGATTCGCAATTCGCTCCCCGCTGCGGACCCCTCTTGAGACAGAGAATCGAAGAAGAGTTGGCTCCCCTCGACTCGGCATATCGGATCCGACTCCCCATGCATCAACAACGTGGGAACGGAAAGCTTATTCGCTTTTCCTGAAACCCGTTCGATCGCTTCAAACATCCCGGCTCCCATCGAAGCGGTGATCTGGCCATGGACCAAGGGATCTGCCTCATAGTTCCGGACAACCTCCGGATCACGCGATATACCCGAAGCGTCCAAACCCGCTGCCATACTGAATCGAGGCGCCAATCTTCGCAGCAAACGAGCGAAAAACAATTTGGAGCGCGAGATATCTGGGGACAGAGACAGCGCGGGACCCGAAAGAACCACCAGATCCGTGTCCACCTTCCTCTCACAAGCCAGGGCCGCAACAACCAACCCCCCCATACTGTGTCCGACGAGTACACTTGGAAGCCCGGGGTGGGCTTCGGATGCAAAGCTGATGAATTCTTCGACATCGTCGAGAAAGTCATCGAATCTCCCGACGTGACCGCGTTGGCCGGGGGAATGTCCATGGCCCATTTGGTCATGGGCATACACAGAGAAACCTCGCTCAGCGAAGAACATTGCGACTTCTTCGTATCTTCCGCTGTGCTCGCCGAAACCATGGACGAGCACCATCAATCTCTCCGGTCGCTCAGGTTGCCAGGAACGGAAGAATAATTCTCTCCCATTGCCCGTCTCGAAATAGGCCTCACTACGGACGCAATCCTGGAGCATCACTTTCCTACTCCGCCGCTTCGGGAAATCCTTGCCGGAACTCGCCGCGGAAAAACACTTCGGACGGCGCTAGGAAGTGCGCAGTTCACGTACGCGTTCGCGAGCTTCCAGAACCTTTTCAAGGTAAGCGACACCGCGAATTCGCGAACCCCAGAAGTAAGCGGAAATCCCCTTCTCCACTCCCAAGCGTTCGATATTATGAGCCAATATAAAGCAGCCCGCCTCGATATTGCTCTCCACCGTCGCCAAGTTGCCCGCCAACCCCATCGGCCTCATCATATGCGGCATCACCTGCATCAGGCCAACAGCACCCTTCGGACTCCGCGCCCAGGGACGGGCATCGCTCTCGACGAGTACGATGGCCATGACCAGATCCGGGGCGAGACCGTACTGAGCGCTGTACCTGTCGATCGCTTCTACGATCCGAGCCTGTTCCGCCAACGAAAGCGAAGGATTGGCGAGTGCGAGGCTTCGCTCCAGAGCGCCCCGCATTCCGGTACTCGAAACGATCGCTTGCTCCGGCGCGAGTTCACCACCTGCCAGTGAAACCGAGGGCAGGGGATAATTTCCCCAACTGAGGAGCAGACAGGACAAAAGGCCCAGCAGCAACACTCTCCGCCTGCGCCGCCAAAACTGATTTCGATTGCGAGAATCCAAAACCCGAGTCTCCACTAAGTGCAGACCCAGACCCAAGATTCATCCCGCTGACACGGTTTGAGACCGTGCCGGAACCAGCTTCTGGGGGGTTCTGCATGTCGACTTGCTATCTCGACGCTCGCCGGGTTAGCCGCCGCCCCGAGGGGCGAACCTTGCTTCCCTGCTCCACGAGTATAGTCGCGGAGCGACCTGGAAACCATCCAACTTTCTTGCGGCTCGGTCTGGATTCGAAGCCCTCACCGTCGCTATGGCCTCCTCGCAGAAAACGCTGCTGAACTGCCTAAGAATTTCGAGGCCGATCCATGGGGTTCTCAACCCACGGTTCTGCGACTCAGATTTCGGCCCGCCGCGTGGGACCGCTCTGTTACGATTCGGGAAGGCTGACTGCGTGTACAGGCTGGTTGATGGCTTCCTCGTCCGATAAGACCCGACTCGAAGCGCGTGAAGTCGAAGAGATTTCTTCGGCTTTCGAGAAACTCAATCCACTGCTCATCGTATGTGACGATGGATTGCGAGTGGTCCGGCTGAGCAGCGCCTGTAACGAACTCACCGACGCCGTATCCGAGTGGATTGGGCGTGACCTCGAAGAGTTCCTCGGATGCCTCTGCGAGCAACCCGACCTTCAGCGCATCAAGGGCTGGTGTGCCGAGTTGGAAGACGCTCTCGCGAGCAATACGAAATCGTTGGCTTTCAGATTGGGCCAGGGGAAAATCCGAGGCCAATTATTCGGGCTCGATCTGGCCGCCCTTCGAGATCGCCAAGAAGGGCCCGAGAGGGCCGCAGTCCTCGTCGTTCGCCCCGATGACTCCGAGCAAAGCAGCAACTCGATGAGCTCTCGGGGAAAAAGTGCGCTCAACGCGATTCTCGAAACTTCCCCGGATCCCATCGTGGCAATCGACGCCCGAGGATCAGTCACTTATGCCAATGGGCCAGCCACTCGGCTCTTCGCACCCGAAGGAAGGAGCCTTGAGGGCCTGGACTCAGAAGCTTTTCGTCCCTACTCACCCGATCTCGCCGAGGCTGTGGCCAGCCTCGGCGAGGGAGAAGACACCTGTCAACGGGAGATCCAAATCGACCAGCCTGGGGCAGAGCCTCTAAGGTTCGCCCTTTCAGCCCAAAGCGTCGACACAAGAGCCGACATCGCGACCAGCCACCTGATCTGGCTGCGCAATATCAGCGATGGCGAGGCGCATCATCTCAATTTGCAACGGAGAATCGAGGAACTCGAAGAATTCATACACGGTGCTTCGCATAATTTACGATCGTCGTTGCTCCCAGTGCTCGGCTTCACCCAATTGCTACGAGACGACTTCGATCATCAACTCGACGATACCGGTCGGCGTTACACCGACCGGATTGAAACCGCCGCCCGAAAAATGGATACCCTGATCAGCGATCTCCTCGATTTGTCCAGAATTTTCGTCGGGGATATCCAAAGGCATCACGTGGACAGCCGAGCATTACTGAGTCGACTCGAGTCCGACCTCAAACGAAAGCTCGACGAAGCGGGTGTAAAATTGGAGACCCCCGCAGTTTGTCCCGCACTATCCGGAGACGCGAACTACCTGTACCAGATGTTCTTCCAGATAATTGTCAACGCCGTAGAGCATATGGGTGAATGCGAAAATCGCCGAATAGAGATCTCTTTCTCGAAGCAGCCTCAGAGCAACGCTGACCTTGTCTCCGTCCGCGATTACGGTCAAGGCATTCCACCAGAGGAAGTCGAGAAGGTCTTCGAGGCCTTCCACTCCAGAGAAACTTCTCCAGGTGGGGGGAAATCCAGGGGCCTGGGCCTAACCTTCGTACGAGCGATCGCCGAGGCGCATGGTGGACACGCTTGGGCTGAGAACCCGGTGCAATACGGCGCGCTTTTCCGAGTGATTCTGCCAAGCGGGTAAGTCCGGATCGACTAGCCCAGGCAGCCGGAGTTGCCGGCATTCGGCTCATCCTTTAGGGTTCCGTCCGCGCAGGCCCCAGACAGGCGGCGCCCTGTTTGAGAAAACCCCTGCAGCACCCTGAATCCCAAATCCATGTACCCTGAACTCTTCACTATTCCCGGCATCAACTACACCGTGAGCACCTTCGGCGTAATGATGTCCCTTGGCTTCCTCGTCGGCTATTGGATCACGTGCGTACGTATGGTCGAGCTCCGGCTGGATCCCGAACCCGTTACGAATATCCTGGTCTGGATCATGCTCGGGGGGGTGCTCGGCTCCAAACTCTATTACGCCGTCGACGTTTCGATCAGAGAGGGGTACCCCTTCGCTGAACTCCTCTTCGCCCGCGCTGGAATCACCTGGTACGGCGGCCTGATGGGCGGTGCACTTGCGGGAGTCATCGGCTGTCGAGTCCATAACGTCTCGACGCTCAGCTTCGCCAATGCGGTTGCTCCCGCGCTGGCGGTCGGTCAGGCACTCGGGCGCATCGGCTGCTTTCTCGTGGGAGACGATTACGGAAAAGTGACCTCCGTGCCCTGGGGTCTGAGCTTCCCCCAAGGCGCCCCGCCCACCCTCGAGACCGTACACCCGACCCAGCTCTACGAGGTGGCTTGGCTCCTTCCGGTCGCCGCTTTCCTATGGTGGCGCAGAGATCGAAGCCCTTTCCTTCTCGGGGAGTATCTCGCTCTCAACGGGGCCGGTCGAATCGTAATTGAGCACTGGAGAGTCAACGAGAAGGTTCTGCTCGGGCTAACCGAACCTCAACTCATTGGAGTCGGGCTGATTCTGGTGGGCATGGGGCTCTGGCTTCGTTTCCGAAGCCAGGGCTTGACTCAATCGGGCACCGAATAGCGGAATCTGGGTTCGAGTTGTTGGGTCGCCTAAACCGACCGGGCTTCGCCTCGACCGAATCGGGTCAACCGATCGCTGAAGACCGCAGCAACTTCAAGCGATGTCCCAGATCCGAGAGCTGATTTTGCGAAGCCTCAGAGACCAGATCGTCCGCCTCAGTTTTTTCCAGGTGCTTCGCCGCGGCCAAGGCCAAGTCTACCCGCCGCTTCTCCTCTGGCCCCTCGCACTTTCCCGCCCATTCTGAGAGGCGATCGAGGCACCGCGTGTAATCCCTCGCGAGAAAGGCCTGCATGGCGGAAGCGAACGCAACCGCTCGATCCAGATCCTCGCTCGGCGACGCCTTGCCCAAGACTTCGAGCGCTTCGTCATAGTATGCGCTTTCCAAGTAGGACTGCGCGGCCTTCATCAGCCCGTTCGTAAGGCTTCCGTGAACCTCCGCGTAGAGAGCTTCTAAGCCCTGTGGGTAGACCGCGTTGACGGCATCTCGCTCCTCATAGAGACAGCGAGCGAGCAATGCGTTGTCGGACTCCTCGACAAGCAAACGAAGCAGCTGATTCCGGGTAAGGGCGAGCAGAACCTCCACTTCCTCCGCCGCTTCACCAAGCCTTGATGCGGAAGAGTTCAGAATCCTGCCAAACTCGCGGGACAACTCCGGGGCGAGAGGGTTGGCATCCGATTTGAGTGCCTCGACGCGGGAACCGTATCGCTCCTGCTGGTACAGATTCTCCCTCAGAATCATCGTCTCGTGAAATAGCGACCCAAGGGCGAGATCGAAGAGCGCTTCGGTTCGAATTTCCGTGGGCTGATCGGTGACCTCGGATCGAAAAATCGCGTGGCATTTTTCTTTCAGGCGATATAGGGGGCTAGCGTCATCATCACCGACCAAACCCTTGACCAGTTCGAAGGACAACGAGCTTTCGTTGTAGAGCTTGATCAGCCCCGCGAGTTCTTCATGAACCACAAGGAAATCCCGGACGATCTCAACCAGTCCGAGCTGCGTATGGGTACTCATGGGAGCACCAACTGAAAAGCACACCATTCAAGCCAAACCCGCCGCACGGTTTCGTGACGAGATTTCGAAAGTGGAGAACCTTCCACGTATTCCAAAGGATCGCGGATCGCTGGATATTCCGGGGCAATCATTTCACATAAACCTCCCCAAAATCCTGCGAATGAGTTCCTCGTCTTCCTCCAATGCGGTCGAAGAGACCAACCAGGCGGGAGTATCCAGGTCTTCCGGAAAGGGATATCCGTCGCGGCCCCGAACACAAGCCCCCGCTTCGCGAGCAATCACGAGTCCCGCACGACCTCGCACCGAGAGACCCACTTTGTTCTCAGCCGCTGCGAGTCGTACGCCGCCTCGTACGCCCGAAAGAAGGGGAGCGATCGAGACTACCCCCCCGGAAGCGGGCGTCACGCGCAAGCCTTCAGCCTCGAGGGCCGCACGAATTTCCTGGGGAACACTGTGTGAGACGATGAAGCCATCGCCGTCAGCACACGCCTCTACGCGTCTGGGTGATGCCGAAGCCTCGATCACCTCAGCACCTGCACCCCGGGCCCCGCGATAAAGCAAATCTTCGCGAGGCAGCGCGACGAGGGCCGAATGCATACAGCGCTCGACCGCTAGACCCACAATAACCGAGTAGGGACCAAGACCTTCCAGGTAGGATTGGAGAGTCCCGTCGATCGGATCGATGATGACCAGCGAATCGCTCCCCGAGCCGAATGCAGCCACGCTTGCCGTGTCTTCCTCAGCCTCCAGGCTGACAGTCGGGTAGTGTTCGAGCAACGCCTTCAGGATTTCCTCCTGAGCGCGGCTATCCGCCTCGGTCAATGCCTGCTTGACGGCGGTTTCCTCCGAAGCCTTCGGCGTGTTCGCGACACGCCCTTCAAGGCTACGAGCAATTTTCGCCGCCCGCTGAACAGACGGAGTCATCTTGCTGGAAAACGCGTTCGGGTCCGTCAAATTCTGCATACGAGCGGAGTGATCCATGAGACCCGTTAGGCCTGCTGGGAAATGGAACCGCGGGTTACCGCATAGCCTACCCGGCAAATTCCCCGTCGCGAGCGAAATCCGAATAGAATCTCCGATCCGTGCGCAAAACGCGGAAAACGGAAACTATCCCTGACAATTTCGATTCTCGGACTTCACGATGGGGTGTACCGCTCTACACACGAAGCGAGCCGGGCGGGGTCCCGCTCCGGCTCGCAAAACGCTCCCATCGGATCAACTGCAGCCGCTTGTACTCCCGCAATTCGAGCACTTATAGCAGGCACCGTTTCGAACCATGATCGAGCCACAGTCCATGCAGGAGGGAGCGTCGGCCTGGTTGATAAAACTCGATTTGCTCGCCGAAGCTTCCTCTCCGACCCCCGAACCCCCTGCCACGGCGCCAATGGCCTGCACGGCAGGGGCTGCATCCTGCTCACCCGCCGCAGCCGTCGTCACGACGCCGTCGCCCTCTCCTTCGATAAAGCGGTTTCCTATGTACCGAAATACATAATCGGTCACCGATTTCGCTATGGGGATCTCAGGATTGTTCGTAAAGCCAGACGGCTCAAATCGGGTATGGCTGAATTTATCCACCAAGGCCTTGAGAGGGACACCATATTGAAGGGCGATGGAAGTCATCGTCGCGATGGTGTCCATCAATCCAGAAATCGTGCTCCCCTCCTTCGCCATCTTCAGGAAGATTTCACCGGGCTCTCCCTCTTCGTACAAGCCAACCGTGAGATACCCCTCGTGGCCCGCGATCGAGAACTTGTGCGTAAACGCCTGGCGCTCATCCGACAGCTTGCGCCTGCGGGGGCGGTACTCGTCGAGCTGCGTAACGCTGCCGCTCTCCTCCTTACCCGAATTCAGGGGCTGAGTTCGCTTGCTTCCATCGCGATATACCGCCAACGCCTTGAGGCCGAATTTCCAACCCTCGACGTAGGCCTTCATGACGTCATCTACCGTTGCTGTCTCCGGAAGATTCACCGTTTTGCTGATCGCGCCCGAGAGGAAGGGTTGAACCGCCCCCATCATCCGCAGATGCCCCATCCAGCCGATGGAGCGCTGGCCATTCTGAGGTCGAAAGGCACAATCGAAAATCTCGATGTGCTCTTCCTTCAAATCAGGCGCGCCTTCGATCGTTTCTTTCTCGTCCAGGAAGGCGAGGATCGACTCGACCTCCTCGGCTCCATAGCCCATCTTGCGAAGCGCCATACCGACCGTCTGATTGGCGATCTTCAGAAACCCTCCACCGACCAGCTTCTTGTACTTGATCAGCGCGATGTCCGGCTCCACCCCCGTCGTATCGCAATCCATCATGAAGGCGATCGTCCCAGTGGGCGCAAGAACGGTCACCTGCGCGTTCTTGTATCCGTGCTGCCGACCTTCCCCGAGTGCCGAATCCCAAACCTCGCGAGAGGCCTCCAAGAGGTCCCGACTCACCCCTTCGCCATCAACCTGGTTCGCTGCATCCCGATGCATGCCAATCACTTCAAGGAAGGGCTTGCGGTTCATCCGGTAACGCGGGAATGGTCCCATGGCGTGGGCGATCTTCGCGCTCATCAGGTAGGCCTCCCCACACATCAGTGAGGTGATGCAGGCCGCCAAATTGCGCCCCCCGTCGCTGTCATAAGGCTTGCCCTCGGCCATCAGCAGGGCCCCGAGGTTCGCGAAACCCAAGCCAAGCGGCCGGAACAAATGACTATTCTTCTCGATCGCTCGAGTCGGATAGCTGGCGAAATCAACGAGAATTTCCTGCGCCAGAATCGTCAATGAAACGGCGAAGCGGAAGTCCTCGACCTGAAAGACCTGCTCGTCAGCCTCACCCAGAAACGTCATCAGGTTCAGGCTGGCCAGGTTGCAGGCCGTGTCATCCAAGAACATGTATTCCGAGCACGGGTTGCTGGAGTTGATTCGTCCGGAAGCCTTGACCGGATTCCAGCGGTTGATGGTGCTGTCGTACTGAATGCCGGGATCACCGCAAAGATGCGCCGCTTCCGCCATTTCCCGAAGCAGGTCATTGGCCTTGTAGGTCTCGAGAGCAACACCTTTTGTGACCGATCGGGTATCCCACGATCCGTTCGCCTCGGCAGAGCGCATGAACGAATCCTTCACACGAACCGAGTGATTCGCGTTCTGGAAATAGATCGAGTCGTAGGCGCCGCCCGGCACATTGAAGCCACCGTCATAGCCCGCGTCGATCAGCGACCAGGCCTTTTTCTCTTCATCCGCCTTGCAATGGATGAACTCTCGAATGTCGGGGTGCTCCGCGTCGAGGATTACCATCTTGGCCGCTCGGCGCGTCTTGCCCCCAGACTTGATCACACCCGCAAAAGCGTCGAAGCCTCGCATGAAGGAAACGGGGCCGGAAGCCATGCCGCCACCCGCCAATTCTTCGCGGGAGGATCGAATCGCTGAGATATTGGTGCCTGCGCCCGAGCCGCCCTTGAAGAGCATCGCTTCCGTCTTCGCGAGCCCCATAATCGATTCCATGGTGTCGTCGACGGAGTTGATAAAGCAGGCGCTCGCCTGCTGAGGCGTGTTCTCGACTCCCAAGTTGAACCAGACGGGGCTATTGAACGCCATCTTCTGGTGGACCAGCAGGTAGGTCAGTTCGTCGGAAAAAGCCTGGGCATCCTCGGGCGAAGCGAAATAGCCACCCTTGATCCCCCATTCGGTAATCCGGGCTACGACGCGACCAATGAGCTGCCGAACGCTGTTCTCGCGCCCGGGTTGGCCGACGTGACCACGGAAGTATTTGGAGACCACAACATTCGTCGCCAACTGCGACCAGGAAGCAGGGACTTCGATATCCGTCTGCTCGAATACAGTCTCGCCTTTCTCATTGCTGATATTGGCGGTTCGCGTATCCCACTCGACGCTGTCAAAGGGATCGACGCCGGCTTCGGTGAATCGCCGCGCCACTTTGAGCCCAACCTTCCGGGCCGCCTTCTTGCCGCGCTTCCCACCGCCCTGCTCTACTGCTGACTCGCCCTTCTCACCCGCGAGCTCCTGCTGAATGCTATTGACACTAAAACCCGAATTAATTTCTTCGTTCACGCTTCGACTCCTGCTCGGTCGATGCGGCACGCTCGGACGATTGAGATTTCTCTACAAACCTGCAGAACCGCGGGGGCTTCTTAATCTCCCTACTATCCCCGTCGGCTCGCTGCCTGAACCCGGCGCTCACTCGCTATCCGGAACCTTCTCCCCGCGTCCGTCCGACTCTCGACCCGCGCGTTTGCGGCGAGAGCGGCTTCGGCCACCTCTGATGAGGGGCATGTCTCGGGTGCTCTGTCCTCGGCTTCGATGTGAGTTCCTTCGTGCGTCCCAACCACGATGCGTTCCGCCCGCCGAACTCCCTGTAAATGACTCTTGGTTGATTGGATGGCGATCCGGGTCCCAGTTCCCGAATCGTCCGATTTGAATGCTGTTCTTCTTTCTTCTTTCTTCTTTCTATCTTCTATTTTCTATCTTCAATTTTCTATCTTCAATTTTCTATCTCGAGTCGCCCAGCCTTGATTCGCCCAGCCTTGATTCGCCCAAGGTACGCAATTCGATCTTCTTTCGATCTTCTTTCGATGTTCTTCGCTCTACCGCGTTCGCTCCTGGCTTTGCCTCAGCTTGCTTCCGATAGTCCCTTGTTCTGTGCCGTCTTGACGGGTGACTCGTTCAACGACCCATTGGCTCGCGCGTGAAACCCCATCGTATCGGGCCTACCACCTGGCTCGCTACCTATTATCGAGATTATCGAGATCCGCCCGGCCATGATTGATTCCGGCCTTCACCCTTCGAGCACTGCGCTTGGTTCGTCGATCCTTCCAGTGATTTCGTTCCTCCCCGCAGCCTTACGCTTCCAACCGTTGTTCGTTCTTTGCTCCCTATCCCTAATTACTTCTTGTTCGCTGTTCATTGTTTGACGCTTGCCTTCGATTCTTCTTACCTTCTTCGCCCTTTGCCTTCGCCCTTTGCGCTTTGCCCTTTGCCTTTGCGCTTTGCGCCTTTGCCGCTGGCTCTTCACTCCGAGCGACGGGCGGTGCACTCTTCCGTTCCCTTTTCCCCTAGGGCTTCCTCAGATTGGGGTGCTCGCTTTCGAACTCCGTTCGATTTCGAGCCCGGCCGATACGGCGTTTGTCGAAAACCAAAGACACTGCGCCGGCGCTCGTCCGCTTCTCCCCCACCAACGCGTGCACTCGCGGTGCCCTGCGAATCAAACCCAACCGGAAGCGTGAAAGTGAGCGCTTGGAAACCGATCGCGTCCGCCGGTCTTGCTTCGGGCACGGGGACCGCCTCTGTCTGCTCCTCAATTTCCAGCGCTTAATGGTGTTGACCGGAGCCGCGGAAACGCGACACCCCACCTGACGGAAACGGGCGGCAGGCCGAACTCGCCTACTACAACCGTGAAGAGCCCGTTCGCCTGGGGGAGAGCCGTTGGCCGCGGATTTGGTTTTTCACCGTGCGTCGGTGTGGGTAGAACGCAGATGAGGGGGGCGCCGGTACCCCCGGCGCCCCCGAACCCAGACCGGCGATCGCTCTCGGCCTCGAGTTCGCGCTCCCCCTCGCAACCGCCAAGTTGCGACCCCCCCAGGCTACAGGGGGAGCATCACATCCCCGTCGACCCAAGATGCTGCGGCTCTCTCGGCCCGTCAAGCTCTAATCTACAAAATGTTGGGGGTCCGAATGGATGAGCCACTATCCATTGTGGGTACAGAATCCCCGAAGGAATTCGCCCTTCGCCCGCGGACGTTATTCGGGCAGGCCGGTCAATCGGATGCCCAAGCCATCGGGCAGCTTGTAACGAATGTTCATTCCGATCAGCAGGGCTGTCATATCCTCGACGATCCGAGCATTCGACAGGGGGCCCCCGTCTACGCCGCGCAACCCGGGGATCAGAGCGCAGAGTTCCATGATCTGGCCCCGCGGAACCTTCTTCCCCGAGACCACCACGTCGCACTCCACGGGCTGCTCCAACTCACGCAACCGGTGTGCGGAAACGTTCTGAAATGCGGATACCACCTCGACCCCGGCCGGCGCCAGGGACTGGACCATCTCGGCGGCCGAGCCCTGCCAGATCCCCAGGGTGCGGACGGCGCCATCCCCCACCGCCGTCGCCAGGGGAACCGCCATCGAGACCAGGATCTGTCCCTCCTGGAGAACCGGCTTGATGGCCTTGACGGTCCCCGCCGTATGCTCGAACGGAACCGAGAGAATCACCACGGGCGCCAATTCGGTCGCCTCGGCGTTTTCGTGCCCGCTCACGTTGGCATCGGGGACCGCTTTGCGCACCTCCTCGGCCGCCGTAAGCGCCCGATCGGCTTTGCGAGAACCGATCACCACGGGCCGTCCGGCCTTGGCGAAACGGAGCGCGAGGCCCAAACCTTGATCCCCGGTGCCGCCGAGGATCGCAATCGCGTCTTGCTTGGATTCAGTCATGGCGGCGGAGTCTAGCCCAGCTTCCCGCCCTCTCGGTCCGCCAGGGCACGCAAACGCTCAAAGGGATAGATCCCCGTATCGTGGCCGTCGCTCCAGCGGATACCGATCGCGTAGCGCCCCACCGAACTGACCTTGAGCGGGCGAATATCTTCGGGCACCGCTGCCGGGTCGAGCTTGTACTCGCCGGTCCATTCGTCAACGCAGACCGCGCACGCGCACGCGAGCCGAAGCGCCCGAACCGGAAAGGCACTTTCCTCTCCGTCTTCCCAGCGAATGCTGAGAATCCGGGGACCGCTCTGACGAATTTCGACGGGGGTCGTTCGGGAAGAGGGCTCCATCGGCCAGACCATAGTCGCACGAGCCCCTCCAAGCGATCCGCCATCGGGCCGGCGAGGGCGCCCACCCATAAAAGGGGCCCGGGAAAAGGGCCGGGGCCGGGCCCGCCCCCCCAATCCGGGCCGCGGGTTGTATGATCGGCGCCATGGCGACCCCGAATCTGGAACAAGCCGCGCAGGTAGCCTGCCAGGCGTGCGATCTGGCCCGCCGGGAAATTCTCCCGCGTTTTCGGGACGTCGACGTCGAATTCAAGGCCGACGGCACCCCGGTCACCGAAGCCGACCGCGCGGCCGAACGCGCCATTCGCGGGGTACTCGAGGCTGCCTACCCGGATTTCGGGCTCCTCGGAGAGGAATACGGCGAGGGCGGGGGCAGCGACGAGGGCCTGCGATGGATCGTGGATCCCATCGACGGCACGATCGCCTTTTCCCGGGGCATCCCTCTTTTCGGCACCTTGATCGCTCTGCTCGAAGACGGCCAACCGGTGCTTGGGGTGATCGATCTGCCCGCACTCGACGAACGATACGTGGGCTGGAAGGGGGCCGGGTGCCACCGCAACGGTCAGCCTGTACAGGTTTCCCAGCGCTCGGACCTCGCCCAATGCCTGGCGGGCATGGGAGACCGCATTTGCTTCGAGTGGTCCGGGCGCCAGGCGGGCCTCGAGCGGCTGCTTGAGGCGGCGCCTCTGGTTCGCAGCTACACCGATGCGTTCGGGCATGCCATGGTGCTCTCGGGTGCCCTGGATGTCATGGTCGATTGTGACCTGAATCCCTGGGATGCGGCGGCCACCCAGCTTCTCGCGGTGGAGGCGGGGGGGGCCTGCGTCACCCTGCGCGGCGCCCGAGGCAAGCTCGATCTGATTTTCGGCAGTCCCGGCCTGGTGGAGCCGATTGCCGAATTCATGCAGACGGGGGACTGACAGCGCTCGCCGCGCCTTTCCGATGCGCCCCCAGTTCGCGCCTTGTCTGCGCTATCGTCCTGCATCCGACACACCCGGTCGGCCCCGGTATCGGAGCCGAAAATCCCCGGAAGCCGCCGGACACCCGCATCCATCACCAGGCTGCAAAGCCCGGGTTGGATCGGCCCCTCGGGCTCGGCTCCAAACACCCCACGATCGATCAGCCAATCCAGACTAGAAGGACCCAGACCGATGGCGACCGCCACCCATCCTACCCTCGATGATGCCCAAACCCTGCTCGCAGCCGCGACAGGTCTTCTCGAACGCGCGATCGAAGCGGGAAAAAGGCTCACCGATAACGGCAAACAAATCGACGACCATCAGGTCGCCACCGAACGCATCGCCTACGCGGCCACGGAAGCCGTGGCCGCCCACGAGGCGCTTGTTTCAGCCGAGTCCATTCGCGCAGAGGGCCGGAGCACGCCCGCTCTCGAGATGACCGCGGTGGGAGCCGTGGGACAGCTGGTCTCCGGCCTCCTGGGCCGTCTCTCGGAATCCGCCGAGGAACTCGGGATCGGCGACGCAGCCGTGGAAGCCTCCTTCCCGGCGGAGATCAGAACCCTCTTGCGACGGGCCAACGGCGAAGCCCTTTGCCGCGAAATCGGAAGCCTCATTATCGCCACCCGAGGCCTCAACGATTACCCGCTGGACGAAATGCACGAACAGGTCCGCGAGCAGGTCCGCGATTTCGCCGCCAACGAGATCATGCCCCACGCCGAGCATATCCACCGCGGCGATGAACTCGTCCCCGAGGAGTTCATTACGAATATGGCCGAGCTCGGCTTCTTCGGCCTGTCGGTGCCCGAGGAATACGGCGGCGTCGAAATGGGGAATCTCGCGATGATCCTCACGACCGAGGAATTATCCCGAGCCTCCCTGGCAGCGGCAGGTTCCCTCATCACCCGACCCGAGATTCTCACCAAGGCGCTGATGGGGGGCGGCACCGAGGAACAGAAGAGCCACTGGCTGCCCAAACTCGCCTCGGGAGAGACCATGGTCGGCATCTCGGTGACCGAACCGGATATCGGCAGCAATGTGGCCGGGGCCAAATGCCGCGCGGACCGCGCCACCGTCGACGGCGTCGAGGGTTGGAAGATCAATGGGCCCAAGGCCTGGTGCACCTTCGCGGGAAGGGCGGACGTTCTGGCCTTGCTGGCCCGGACTGATCCCGATCTCAGCAAGGGAGCCAAGGGGCTCTCGCTCTTCATCGTTCCCAAGGAATCCTTCAGCGGACACGATTTCGAGTGTGTCCAGCCGGGTGGCGGCAAACTCTCGGGCAAGGCCGACGCTACGCCGGGCTACCGAGGCATGCACTCCTTCACCCTGCAATTCGAGGACTATTTCGTGCCCGCCGAAAACCTCGTCGGGGGCGAAGCAGGCGAGGGCCGGGGCTTTCAACTCCAGATGGCGGGTTTCGCAGCCGGGCGGCTCCAAACCGGCGGGCGGGCCTGCGGGTTGGGACAGGCGGCGGTGGAAGAGACCGCCAAATACGTGGTGGACCGAGACCAATTCGGCCAGCCGATCTCCGAGTTCCAACTGACGCAATTCACCTTGGGCCGCATGCAGATGAAACTCGCCGGTGCCCGGGCCATCACCTATGCGGCGGCCCGCGCCTTCGACGAGGACGAGCGCGCGGCGGCACCCCTGGCGGCCCAGGCAAAGCTACTCGCCTGCGATGTGGCAGTGGAAATCACCCAGCAGGGCCAGCTGATGCACGGAGGGTGGGGTTACGCCGAGGAATATCCCATCAGCCGCTACGTGGTGGACGCGACGGTTCTTCCCATCTTCGAAGGCGTGAAGCCGATCCTCGAACTCAAGGTCATCGGGCGAGCCGTACTCGCGGGCTGACGCGCTGGCCAAGCCTATGGGGGCTCGGGGCGCTTATGCCCCCATCAGGTAGGCGCTGAGCACGTCGATCATGGGCTCCACATCTTCGGTCCCGGCCATCTCGCGACACGAGTGCATGGCGAGCATGGGGTTGCCCACATCGGCGGTGCGAATCCCCACCCGCGCCGCGGAGATCGGGCCGATCGTCGACCCGCAGGCGAGATCGCTGCGGGTCACGAAATGCTGGGCCTTGACGTCCACGCTGCGACAGAGAGCATCGAAATGGCCGGCGGTTTCGGCGTCGGTCGCGTAGGCCTGGTTGGCATTGACCTTGATGACCGGGCCACGGCCCACCACGGGCGGATGACCCGCTTCATGCTTGTCCGCGTAGTTGGGATGGATCGCGTGGGCCATGTCCACGGACAGCATCTGCGACGCCGCCACGGCACGGGCCGACCCTTGGGGTTCGCCCCCCTTGTAACCCGTAACGATCCGGTCGAGTCCGTCCGCCAGGAAGGTTCCCGCGGCGCCCGAGGCGCTACGGCTTCCCACCTCTTCGTGATCGTAGAAGATCGCGACCCGGGTAAAGGCGGCGGGTGATGAGCTGCAGGTCCGACCCAGAGCCGTGAGAATGGCGTGGGTTGAGGCCAGGTTGTCGAGCCTCGGCGCGCTGATGAATTCGCCCCGGGAGCCGATCACACCCGACGGCTGGGTGTCGTAGAGCATGAGGTCAAAGGAGAGCACCTGGTCGGGGTTCGCCAACGCAACGCCCTGGGCGCGCAATTCCATGGCCAGCAACTCCCGAATCGGGGGTGTGTCCTCGAGGCCGATCACCGGCACGGAGTGCTTCTGGGGATTGAGCTTCAGCCCCTCTTCTCGAATTTCGCGAAAGAGGTGAATCGCCAGGTTGGGAATGCGCAGCATCGCCCGGGCAAAATCGACGAGCACGGTGCGTACCCCCCCGTCCTGGAGCACGCTGACGCGCCCCGCCAGGGAGAGATCGCGGTCGAGCCACGTGTGGAGCAACACGCCGCCGTAGGGTTCAACGGCGAGTTGGCGGTAGCCGTGAGCCGAAACATCGGGCGCGGGTTTGAGTCGGAGGTTGGGGGAATCGGTGTGCGCACCCAGAATCCGGAAGCCCGCCTGGGCAGGCGAAGCGCTCCCCACCTGGAAGGCCATCAGGCTGCCATCGTTGCGCACAACGTAGCGGCAGGCCCCGGGCCCATGGTCCCAGAGTTCGCCCTCGGTCAGGCGGATGAACCCCGCCGCCTCCAGACGCACCGCGGTTTCGGCCACCGCGTGGTAGGGGGTGGGCGAAAGATCAATGAAGGCCAACAGGTCCTGAATCAGATCGCGCATGGCGAGACCATAGCGACCTCCGCCCCGGGGCGGGCGGGGGGGCCGCCGTCAGCGAGTCTGCTCGCGCCCCCGGGCCATCACCCGCTTGCGGGCAGCCGCCAGTTCGACACGGGAAACCCCGGGTTGCTGCTCGCGGTTCAGCTCGCTTTCCATCGCCCGGCCCTCGGACAAGGTCGCGTCGAAGCCCCGATTGATCAGACCCTTGTAGGCTTTGATGAGGTCGGGTTCACACGAGAGCATGTCCCGGGCCAGGGCCCGGCAGGTTTCCATCAAGGCACCGGGCTCCACCACCCGGTTGAGCAATCCCCAGCGTTCGGCCTGGTGGGCATCGATGAAATTTCCCGTCAGCGAAAGCTCCTTGGCCCGGTAGACCCCCACCAGACGGGAAAGTTTCTGACTGAGGCCCCATCCCGGCATGATCCCCACCCGGGCATGGGTGTCGGCGAAGCGCGCCCGAGTCGAGCCGATCAGGACATCGCAGGCCAGGGCGAGTTCGAAGCCGCCGGTAATCGCGACCCCGTTGATCGCACCGATCACCGGTCGCCCGAACCCTTCGAGTCGCGCGGCCTCGAAACGGCTGGGCCGGGCATCCCCCTCGACCTTCGTCTCCCCCTCGCCCGCCAATTCCTTGAGATCCAGGCCCGCGCAGAAGGCGTCCTGACCCGCACCCGTCAGGATGACGACGCCGATTTCGGGATCGTTTTCGCACTGCCCCAAGGCGTCGGCCAGGGCTCCGCGAAGCGACCGCGAGAGCGCGTTCATCGCCTGCGGACGGTTCAAGGTCAGGGTGGCAATACCGTCTTGCTTTTCGAGAAGAAGAACTTCTTCGGACACCATGCGCTCCTTACTTCGATCATTTCAAGAGTCGGTGCTGATTCTAGCCGTCGCCGCCCGAGCGCTATGCCGACGCGCTATGCCGACGCGCTATGCCGACGCTCGTATCAGCGCACCTGGAATTCTTCGGGGCCGCGAGCGCGGGCGCCGAGCAAGGCCTCCGCCTTGTCGCGAAGTCGCAGAAGGCTCGCATCGGCCTCCAACGCCTCCAGGTCCGCCGGGGCGAACCAATCCAGATCGATGGATTCCGCGCTGATGGCCAAAGGCTGCCCCTCTTCGGCGACCAGCAGGTAGCGAATATCGTGATGCGCGTGCTCGGGTTCGTCTCCCCGGGCCGGAATTCGGTGCACGTCGAGGTCCAAGGGCAGGGGCGGCGCAGGGGACATGGCCCCGTCGCCCAGGCAAAGGACGCCAAACCGATCCATCCCCGACTCCTCCCGGGCTTCCCTGAGCGCGACCCGCAAGACGTCGGCGTCCCCGTCGGCGTGCCCCCCGAGTTGAAGCCAGCGCTGCAGCTTGCGATGACGCGTCAGGAGTACGCGCTTGCGATCCGGAGAAAGAATCCAAGCCGAGGCCGTAATGTGGCCGGGCAAGCAAGTGCGCTCAAAACAATCGTCATGGGCCTGGACCAGGGCACGGATCCGCTCCACGCAAGACTGCTCGCCGGGATAAGCCACTTCGTAGCGCGACAGGAGTTCGAGCAGCGGCCCGCGATGCATGTCCCCTCCTCGCTCAGGACCCGGTCACGGGCTCCCGCAGGGTGACGAACTCCTCGGCCAGGGTGGGATGAATCGGCAGCGTGTCGTCGAATTGAGCCTTGGTGAGCCCAGCGCGAACCGCCACGGCGAAACCCTGGACGATCTCGCCCGCCTCATGGCCCGCCATGTGAAGGCCCAGTACCCGGTCGCTGGCGCGGTCCACCACCAACTTCATCAAGCAACGGGTCTCGGATGCCGTCAGGGTCTGTTTCAGCCCCCGGAAGACCGACCGATAGATATCCACCTCGGGAAAACTGGCCCGGGCTTCGGCCTCGCTGAGCCCCACTGTGCCCAGGGGTGGCTGGCTGAAAACCGCCGCCGGAACCGCCTCGTGGCTGGGCGCCATGGGCCGATCATTGAAGAGCGTGTTGGCCAGACAAATCGCCTCGTGAATCGCCACGGGAGTCAGGTTGATGCGATCCGTCACATCGCCGATGGCGTGAATGCTCGGCACCGTGGTCCGGGAGTATTCGTCCACCACCACGGCTCCCCCGGACGCGCACTCCACCCCGACCGCTTCAAGGCCGAGATCCGCCGAGTTCGGATGCCGGCCCGTTGCGCAGAGCAACTGATCGGCCTCGAGTTGGCTGCCGTCGTTGAGCGTCGCGCGAACGCCCCCGGCTCCGGCCTCGATGCGGGTGGGAACAGAATCAAAGCGCAGGTCAATTCCCCGGGCGCGCATTTCCCCCGCCAGGTGCTGGCGCAGATCGTCATCAAAGCCGCGCAGAAAAAGCGGCCCCCGGTAGAGCTGGGATACATCGGCCCCCATGCCGCGAAAGATCCCCGCAAACTCCACCGCGATATAGCCGCCCCCTACGATCACTGCCCGCTCGGGAAGCGCATCGAGATAGAACGCCTCGTCCGACGTGATGGCATGCTCGACGCCCTCGATTTCGGGCGGCCGAAAGGCACGGCTCCCGGTCGCGATCAGGATGTGCCGAGCACTCGCCGTCCGGCCCCCAATCGAAACCTCGTTCGGGCCCGTCACGGTGGCCCGGCCCTCGATGGACTCGACCCCAGAACCATCCAACAGACCCTGGTAGACGCCATTGAGCCGGGCAATTTCACGATTCTTGTTCTCGATCAGCCGCGGCCAATCGAAGGCCGGCTCCCCCACCGACCAGCCATACCCCTCTTGGGCCTCTCCGAGTTCCTCGCGAAATGCCGAGGCGTAGACCAGGAGCTTCTTGGGAATGCAGCCCACGTTGACGCAGGTGCCGCCCAGAAACCGCTCCTCGGCCACCGCCACCCGGGCGCCAAAGGAGGCGGCCAGCCGACTCGCCCGGACGCCGCCGGAACCCGCTCCGATAACGAAAAGGTCGTAATCGTAGTCGGCCATCCAGATTGCTCCTCGTATGACGCCGCGCTCGGAATGCTCTATTCGTTGCGCGCGATGAGCGAGCGTACCGAAGAGCAGCCCGAGAGAAAGGTCCCGGCCCTGGTCGTTTCCGGCTTCTTGGGGGCGGGCAAAACAACCCTGATCCGGCGACTCCTGGACGAGGCCGTACGATCCGGCGTTCGGGTGGCCCTGGTTTCCAACGAACTCGGGGCCCTGGGCATCGACCGGGCCCTGCTGGGGGGCGGGGGAGACGCCTACGTGGAGATCGAGGGCGGCTGCGTCTGCTGCGAACTCTCGGATGATCTTCTGGAGACGCTCCAGGGGCTACGCGAGCAAGTCGGGCCCGATCGCGTGGTGATCGAAACCTCGGGGGTCGCGCTCCCCTTCGACACCCAGCTGAATTTCTGGCGCGAACCCGTCTGTCAGTGGATCGGGGACGATATGGCGGTGGTGGTGGCCAACGCCGAGCAACTCGCCGAAGGCCGAGATCTGAAGGGCACCTTTGCCGACCAGGTGACCAGCGCCGATCTGATCATTCTCAACAAAATCGACCTCCTGGACGCCGACGGCGTCGAGGAGGCCCAGCGCAGACTGCGGGAGATCGAGCCCGAGGCGCCCGTCGTGCTGGCCCGCCAAGGCGATATCCCCATGGACCTGCTCTTTCCCCCGGATGCCACCCAGGGCAGCGGCCCCGATCGCACCGGGCCCGGCCCGGAACCTCGGCCCCATAGCCACGAAGAGTTCGTCACCGAGATCTGGTCGGTACCCCAAGGCATCGCGCTCCAGGAACTCGAGTCCCGACTGGCGGAGCCCGGACTGCTCCGCGCCAAGGGATTCGCCCAAACCGACGCTGGCATTCGACTGGTCCAGGTGGTGGGCCGGCGCATTGAGCTCCACCCGGTGGAGGAAGCCGTGGAGCCCGACCTCCTCGACCGAATCGTCCTGATCCGAAGGCGAAACGAAAGCTGAGATCTTCGGGCCGGGCTAGCGGGCTCGCCGCCGAGACGCTTTCTTGCGGGCCGCGGCCTTGCGCGAACGGGGCCCGCCCCCGCCTGCCCTGGCCTCCTCGGCGATCCGCCGGGCCGTGGCGGCCCAGGAACAAATGGGACACTCGGAAAGATCATGGCCCCGGGCCGGGCAGTGCTCGCGCCCAAAATAAATCAGGGCCAGGTGGAGCCACGACCAGCTGGACTCGGGGAAGAGCCCTTTCAGGTCGCGCTCGGTCTGCTCCACCGACCGCGCCTTCGAGAGGCCCCAACGCCCCGCCAGGCGATGGATATGCGTATCCACCGGAAAGGCGGGACGACCGAACGCCTGGGCGACCACGACGCTCGCGGTCTTGTGCCCGACCCCGGGCAGGGCCTCCAGGGCCTCGAAGCTGTCGGGGACCCGCCCCCCGTGCTCCGCGACCAGTTGTTTCGACAGCGCCGAGATATTCCGGGCCTTGCCCGGCGCCAGGCCACAGGTGCGGATCAACTCCTGAATTTTCGGGGTTCCCACCTTGGCCATCTTCTCGGGGGTCGCCGCCACCGCGAAGAGCCCCGGCGTGACGAGGTTCACCCGGTCGTCGGTGCATTGCGCCGAAAGCAGCACCGCGATGAGCAGCGTAAAGGGATCTCGGTGTTCCAGGGGAACCGGCGGCTCCGGGTAGAGTTCCTGGAGGATCGTCTGGATTCGCCGCGCCTTGTCGGCCCGTTTCATGATCGGCGGAGCATACACGAAGGCAGCTTGAGCCAAGGCCGAGTTCGCTTTGCGCGGGGCGAACAGAAAAGTTTAGAATGGGCATCGAAGCGGCCTCAGTCCGCTTGGGCGGGTGGGTTGCCGCCGCACGAAAGACAGGAGATCGTATACACGTGGTGGAGCCCAGTTGACTGATCGAGAGCCCCAGAACCGAGAGCCCCAGGACCGGACCGGATCCGACCGAGAGGAAAGCCCGGCCCAAACGGGCCACGAGAGCGCCGCCGGGCAGGCGGCGACCGGAACCGGGCTGCGCTGGGCGATCGCACTCCTGCTCGCGGGCGCGCTGGGGGTCCTGCTCTTCGGAGGCCCGTCACCGCCCGGCTGAAGCCCGGGGCCTGCTCAATCGTGGCGGTAGCGCGCTTGTTCCTCGTCGTAGTCGGGGAACCCGAGGATCTCGCGCAACTCGGCGAACTCAAGCACACCACCGGCGGGTTCACCCGCCGCCAGTTGCGCCAGCGCTTCGTTCATGGCGCGCACGGCACTGGAAAGCAGCGTCAGCGGATAGGCCGCGATGGCGTAGCCCAGCGCCTCGAGACGCTCCGGGGGCAAAAGCGGCGTGTCCCCCTGCTCCACCATATTCGCCATCGTGGGCCCGGGAATCTCTGCACACAAACGCTCCATTTCCGCCTCGGAGAGCGGCGCTTCGAAAAACGTGATGTCGGCCCCGAGATCCGCGAAGGCTTTGCAGCGTGCGAGGGCCTCGTCGAAGCCGTGCTCGTGGCGGGCATCCGTCCTTGCCATCACGAGAATATCCGCCCCCTCCTCCCGGGCATCTACTGCCGCCCGCACCCGGGCCAGGGCCTCTTGCCTGGAAACCACCGCCTTGCCCCGGGTATGACCGCAGCGCTTGGGGGCCACCTGATCCTCGATCATCGCGCAGGCAAAACCCGCCGCTGCGTACCCCCGCACCGTGCGCTTGGCGTTGACCGCGTTGCCGTAGCCCGTATCCGCGTCACCGATCACGGGAATCGAAACCGCTTCGCATACATTTCGCCCCTGGTCCACCATCTCGCCATACGAGATCAGACCCGTATCGGGCAGGGCAAGGCGCGCGGCGCTCACCGCAAAGCCGCTCATGAAGGTCAGCTCGAAACCAGCGCGCTCGATCAGCCGCGCCGAAAGCGCGTCAAAGCAGCACGGCATGATGCGCAAGCCGCCTGTGGTGAGCTGTTGCCTGAGTCGCTCGGAAGGCGTTGCCATGGCGTGCGCTGTCTCCTCTCAGGAAATTTCTAGAGCCTCGGTCGCAGGCTGGACAGCGGCGAAGGTAGCCTGCCCGACAGGCTCGGGAAGCGCCGGCCGCAAGCGCAAGAACCCGTCGCGCCTTCCGGCGAATCCCTTATCATGCCGCCCCGACAATCCTGTCGGCCGTCACCGTCCCGGATAAGCCCCCATGCAAGACGCACTCGACGAACTCGTCTCCCTCCTCGACCTCGAAGAACTCGAACTCAACCTCTTCCGGGGGCGCAGCCCCCAAGAAGAGCGGCAACGGGTTTTTGGCGGTCAGGTGGCCGGCCAGGCGCTGGTCGCCGCCGGACGAACCGTGGAGGCCAGGGACGTCCATTCCCTTCACTCCTATTTCCTGCGCCCGGGTGACCCCCAGGTGCCCATCATCTACCAGGTCGATCGCCTGCGCGACGGCAGAAGTTTCTCCACAAGGCGAGTCACCGCCATCCAGCACGGCCAGGCCATCTTTGCCCTCGCGGCTTCCTTCCAGATCGGCGAGGGAAGCGTGGAGCACCAGGCCCCGATGCCCGAGGCCGTTCCTCCCGAGAGCCTGCCCGACTGGAACGAGCGGTTCGCTGCAATGGAGGCAAAGGGCGAGACCTTGGATGATTGGATGCACTGGGGCCGGGCTCTCGACATGCGTTACGTCGATGAAACCGATTACACCGGCGCGCAGCGGCAGGATCCGTTCTGGCGGGTCTGGGTGCGAACCAACGGGAAGCTGCCCGACGATTCGCTGCTTCACCGCTGCGTGGCCACGTACGCCTCGGACATGACCATTCTCGACACGGCACTGCGCCCCCATCTTCTCGTCATGGACGACGACATGCAGGTGGCGAGTCTCGACCATGCGATGTGGTTTCACCGGCCCTTCCGCGCCGATGAATGGCTGCTCTATGCCCACGAGAGCCCGTCCATGTCCAACGCCCGGGGCTTCGCGACAGCCCGCTTCTTCGACCGCGACGGGCGCTTGGTGATCTCCGTAGCCCAGGAGGGGCTGCTGCGTACTCGGGGTTGAACTCTCAGTGCGCGCCGAGGTCACTCAAAGCGAGTCGAAGAGGGCGAAGAGTTCCTCGAAGGCCTTCATCTGGTTTCCCTCGGCGGACGAGGGCACCAGAATCGGCGTTCCGACACCCGCTTCGTACCAGCCCGCCAGCCCCTCGAGAACCGTCTCGCGAGAACCATAGAGGGTGCAGTCCGAGAGCCAGGCATCACTCAAGAGACTCGGAATGCGCTCGCGCTCGCCGGCGGCCACCGCCTTCTCGATGGCCTCCATCTCCTCGACGTAGCCCGCCTCCTTCCAATAGTTCCGGTAGTTGGGCAAAGTCACGTAGAAGCTGAGGGTGCGGCGATTGACCGCTGCGGCCGCTTCGGCATCGTCGGAAATGCAGGTGGGGATCATATTTCCCACGAAGAAATCATCGCCCACGCTCGGGGGAAGAGCGGAGAGCGAGTCGACCATGTGCGAACGCGCCGCATTGGCGAAGACCACGCCCTCGGCGAGTTCACCCGCCAGAGCAACCATGCGCTTGCGAAGGCCCGCGATCACCAGGGGGGGCTGATCGCCGGTCCGGGGCGCCCCGCGCCAGGCCTCGACGAAACGACGCATTTCGGCGAGCGGCTTGCCCCCCGCGATTCCCAACCGGTCGAGGAGCGCTCCATGGCTCACCCCGACGCCGAAACGGAAGCGGCCCCCCGCGAGTTCGTGGATCAAGGCCGTGGTCGCGGCGTAGTCCGCCGGCAAACGCGTGTAGAGGTTCGCAATGGCGGTGCCCAAGTGGATCCGCTCGGTCGCCTGGGCCAGGGCCAGGCAAAGGCCCAGACCATCCCCGACGCTCGCGCAGTAGATCCCCGGGTATTCCCGGCGCTCGATCTCCCGAGCCAATTCAAGGGTGGCCGCCCGGCGGCGCGGAACGGCGGCGACGGCGAGGGCGGGGAGCGGCAGGTCGGGCATTGGAGTCTCCTTGAGAAAAACGGGATCCCCAGCCTAGACGTTGGCCTCCTGGGCCGCCCCCCTTGCTTTGCTCGTTCGCGGAGCAGTCCTGCCTTGCGAATGGGCAGCGGTGAAGAATATTCGGCAGCCCCCGGGACCGATCCGCAGTGTCGCGGTGCACAGAGCACCGACACTGCCCAGGCGCGGAGGCATCGGGTGGCATGGGATTTGCTTTATCGGCGTCTTAAATGAACGGCTTGGCTCAAGGGTTGGCGGCGCACAGGTATTCCGGCGAATTCATCGCCAGACACCCAAACACAGACGCTGGCACTCCCGAACCCTCGCCGAAGTAATTCCTCAAGACAAGCCACCGGCGCTGGAACAGCCCGATGGCCAATGGAGATTTTGCATGCTGAAGAAAACCCTGTTCGCAATCTGCACCGGGGCACTGGCCCTGCCCGGAATCGCTTTCGCCGACGACACCGCCGGGGCCGGCGTCTTCGTGGCGAACAATGTCTGGATGATGCTGGCCGCGGGCCTTGTTTTCATCATGCACCTCGGCTTCGCGATGCTCGAAACCGGAATGACCCGGGCCAAGAATACGGTGAACATCCTTTTCAAAAACACTTTCATCGTCTGCGCGGGAATCCTGACCTACTACATCTGCGGCTTCAATTTGATGTATCCGGGCTTTGCCGAAGGCAGCGCCGGGATCTTGGGCTTCGCCGGCTTCGGATTGGGCGCCGGCTTCGACGCCGCGGCCAACACTCCGGCTTACGCCGACGGCGGCTACACCTACTGGACCGATTTCCTCTTCCAGGCCATGTTCGCCGCCACAGCGGCCACCATCGTCTCAGGCGCGGTCGCCGAGCGCATCAAGCTGAAGTCGTTCATGGTCTTCGTTGTCTTCTTCGTGGGCCTCGTCTACACGGTCGCGGGTTCATGGAAATGGGGCGGCGGCTGGTTGGACGCCCGGGGCTTCTACGATTTCGCCGGTTCGACACTCGTCCATTCGGTGGGCGGTTGGGGCGCTCTGATGGGCATCATCTTTCTTGGGCCGCGCCTCGGGAAATACGCGAGCAATGGCCGGATGACCCCGATCCCCGGCAGCAGCATGCCGGCAGCCACCATGGGCGTATTTCTGCTCTGGCTCGGCTGGTTCGGCTTCAACGGTGGCTCTGTGCTCTCCGCGGATCCGGCACTGACCTCTTTCGTGCTGGTGACGACCTGTCTCGCCGCCGCTGCGGGCGGCATCGGCGCGATGGTGGCGTACTCCTTCGTGTCCTCGAAACCCGACCTCTCCATGGCGCTGAACGGAATCCTCGCTGGCCTGGTGGGGATCACCGCCGGGGCCGACGTGATCAACCCGATCTGGGCAATTCTGGTGGGCGCGATCGCGGGCGCTCTCGTGGTCTTTTCCGTCATTGCCTTCGATCGCTTCAAACTCGATGATCCCGTAGGCGCCTGCTCGGTCCATCTGACCTGTGGCATATGGGGCACCCTGGCTGTGGGTCTCTTTTCGACCAATCCCGAACACAGCCTGGGCGCTCAATTGCTCGGGGTGGGTGCCTACGGGCTCTTCACCGTGATCTGCGCGGGCCTTCTCTTCGGCGTCATCAAGGCCACCATGGGCCTGCGCGTAAGCGAAGAGGAAGAACTCGAGGGCCTCGACCTCGGCGAGCACGGTATGCACGCCTACGACGTTGCACCCAGTTCAGGCCCCTTCGAAGACGCCCACCTGCGGGGTCAAGCGGGGGTCGGGGTCGCGGGAGCCGCCGCCGTCACATCCCTGGCCAGCCCGGGCGGCAACGCCTCCTGAGCTGAATTCACGACCCAACCAACCGATGGCCGGTCCGCGAAAACGGATCGGCCATCGGGGCCAGCTCGTCAAGATGCGACCCCGGGAGCCCTGACTCTTACTCGTGCTGCCGATTGATTCGCCGGCACCAAGGAGCGCCAACTCATGAAAAAGATCGAAGCCATCATCAAGCCCTTCAAACTCGACGAAGCCAAAGAAGCCTTGAGCAGCGTTGGCGTGCAGGGCCTTACGGTCAGCGAGGTCAAGGGTTTCGGACGTCAAAAAGGCCACACGGAGCTCTATCGTGGCGCCGAATACGTCGTCGACTTTCTTCCCAAGGTCAAACTCGAAATCGTCGTCAGCGACGATCTGGCCGAGAAGGTCGCAAACTGTCTTTCCGAAGCCTGCCGCACGGGCCGCATCGGGGATGGCAAGATCTTCATCCTGCCTGTAGAGGACGCCGTGCGCATTCGGACCGGGGAACGCGGCGACGGCGCGGTGTCGAACAGCTGAGCACGCGTCGGCCCGCTAGGGGATGAGCAAGCGCTTGCCCACGGTGGCTCGGCGATCCAAGGCCTCCAGCGCGCGTCCAGCTTCCTCCAGGGGGTGGGCCTGATCGATCCAGGGCACGACTTCGCCCCGGCGGTGAAGATCCATCAACGCCGAGAAGATCTGGTCCACAGTTGCGGGCTCGCGCTCACGGTAGAGGGGCCAGTGCAACCCGAGGATCGCGATATTCTTCAGCAACACGCGGTTGGCGGGCACCTTGGGAATCTGGCCGCTCGCGAAGCCCACCACCAGCAGCCGCCCCTTCCAGGCGATACAACCCAACGACCTGTCGAAGACTTCACCTCCGACGGAGTCGTAGATCACATCGGCCCCCTGGCCCTCGGTTTCGGCCAATACCCGGGGCGCGAAATCCCCCTCGCGATAGTCGATCAGCACATCCGCGCCGGCTCGCCGGGCAACTTCGAGTTTTTCCTCTCCCCCCGCGGTCGCGATCACCCGGGCGCCCAGGGCCCGGCCGATCTGGACGGCGGCCAGACCCACCCCCCCGGCCGCGGCGTGGACGAGAAGCGTTTCGCCCGCTCGGAGTCCGGCCAAGTCGACCAGGGCCGCGTAGGATGTCGGATAGACGATGGGCATCGCAGCGCCTTCCTCGAAGCTCATGGAAGCCGGCAGCGCGTATACGTCGGCCTGGGGCACCCGAACCTGCTCAGCAAAAGCTCCCAGGTCGGTGTAGGCGAGGACTCGGTCGCCGACGTTCACCCGCTGGACGCCCGGACCCACTTCGGCAACCACCCCCGACGCCTCTCGCCCGGGAATAAAAGGAGGTACGGGTTTTACTTGATACTCACCTCTAAGCATCAGTAGATCCGAATAGTTGCACCCCGCTGCCCGAACACCGATCACCACCTCCCCCGGACCGGCCTGGCAGCCGGAAACCTCGGAAACCTCCAGGTCCTCCGGTTCCATCGGCCCATGGACAACGACTGCGCGCATCTCCCCTCCCGCTACATTCTCCCAGATGATGACGCGAGTGCATGCTAGCGAGGCGGACCGGACCCCGCGCATTTCGGAGCCCGCTGGCTTCTCCCCCTGCTGGTCTGCGGCCCCGAGACTGCTCACGCTGGTTGCCGTTGCCCTGGTTCTCCAGGGCTGCGCGTCGTTTCGCAATCCCCAAAAAATTCTTTCTGAACTCGGACCGCGCGAAACGCTTCCTCTGGTCTGGCAGATCTCAGGAGGAAGCGGCGCAAGCCTCTACGTACTCGGCTCGATCCACCTGGGGCCTGCCGGTGGCTGGCAATACCCAACCGGAGTGATGGATGCCTTGAGGGATTCAAGCGCCCTGGTGGTAGAGGTCAACGTACACGAGATCGACAGCGGCACCATCCAACACCTGATCGACCACTACGGACATATGCCCCCGGGACATTCGCTCAAGAGAAATGTTTCGCCGGCGACCTGGGAACTCCTCGAGCATCGGCTGGCGCACTCCAGCATCCCCCTTCGTACCGCGAACCGTCTGCGCCCGTGGCTGCTGAGCAATCTCCTCATCATGGAAGCCATCCGGCGCCAACAGTATTCCCCCGACCAGGGAACCGAAGAAGAATTCATCCGCTTGGCGGGCGCCCGAAGTATTCTCCCCCTGGAGAGCGCCGCGCAGCAGATCTCCTTCCTGGGGACCCTGCCCAGGCGGGTCCAGGAGCTCTACCTCATCGACACGCTCGAGCACTACGACGAAACCGGTCATTTCGTAAACCTCTATGTCAACGCCTGGCGCGCTGGGGATGAGAAGGCATTGGACCGCCTGATCTTCGACAGTTATCGCAAGGATCCGTCGTTCAAGCCCTTCTTCGATTCGATCATCTTCGAACGAAACAGGGCCATGGGGCGCCGACTGAAAGTGCTTCTCGAAGCGGACCAGCACGCTGGAGAGACCGTATTCGTGGTGCTGGGAGTCGCGCATCTCGTGGGTGATCAGAGCATCGGGCGCCGATTCGCCGCGGAGGGCTACCAGGTCCGTCGTGTGACACGGGCCGAGATGCGCTCACCCGAGGTCGCGGGAGAATCCATTGCAGTCCATCCATGAGAGCGTCTTCGTCGCTCCCCAGGTTCAACTCTACGGCAAGCTCTCCATCGGTCGAGAATCCTCGGTCTGGCCCAACGCGGTCGTTCGGGCTGAAGCCCAGGAGGTCCGAATCGGCCGCTACACGAATATCCAGGATTTCGTCATGATCCATGTGGGGTATGAGAGCCCAACGGAAATCGGAGACTTCTGCTCCGTTGCGCATCACTCCACCATTCACGGCTGTCGCATCGAGGACCATTGCCTGATCGGAATCAATTCCGTGATCATGGACGGGGCGGTGATCGGGGAAGGTTCCATCGTTGCCGGCGGGGCGGTGGTGGTGGAAGGCAGCCTCTTCCCCCCTGAGTCCATCATCGCCGGCGTTCCGGCCAAGCGCATCAAACACCGGGACAGTCGCCACGAGAACCGACTCAACGCCTGGCAATATCACCGCAACGCCCAGGCGTACAAGATCGCCGACCACCGCTCCTGGGACGGCCCCGAGTACGCCACTTGGCTCCAGGAAAAACGCGGCCTGATCGAGAAGGACCTCGACCTGCAGGTATTGCAGGAGAGCTAGGGGGCTGGGCACCTGCTTCGCCCGCCCCGGGCGGTCCGTGGTTTTCGGCCTAGCTCCGAGCTTCCAAGCCCGAGAAGAGCAGGTCCACGCCAGTCTGAATGGCCTGGCGACAACTCTCCGCATCGGTCATCCCGTTCGCCCAGGGGATCCTCGCACCCTGCGTGACATTGAAGATGACCCGAGCCGCTTCGAGTACGTCCACGTCGCGCCTCAGCTTGGCCTGCATCCGGCCCATCTGCATGACTTCCATCAGCAGGCCGATGGTGCGGTCGTTCAGGGCGAGCACCTGGGCCGCCACCCGCGCCCCGGGTCGCGTAGTCGCACGCAGGGCGATCAGGGTCAGATCACTGTCCTCGGCGAGCAGATCGTGCTGTGAATCCAGAAATCGGCTGACGCGCTTGCGAACCGGTGCCTTGCGCTCATCGCCCTCACGAAAACGCTGCCACGCCTCTTCTTGCAAATCGGCCAACTCAGCGATCAGCAGTTCTTCCTTGCTCTGGAAATGGCGATAGATCGAACTCGCCCCCATCCCCGCCCGACGAGCGATCGTCCGAAGAGTGGCCTTGTCGAAGCCCTTCTCCTCGAAGAGTTCCCGAGCGGCCTTGAGGATGGCGGCCCGGCTCCGGCGTCCACGGAGAAGTCGCCCATCATCCGGGCGCAAAGCGGTCTTGTCCCGCTCGGGAGGCTGCGTGGCCGGGGCTTTTTCGCGTTGGCGGGCCATGAACGCGAACAGGGTCCCATACCTAGCGACGGAGCGCCAGCGCAGCGCTCTCCATGGGCCCAGGAAACAAAGGGCAGGGCCGGGCGACGACGCCGACCCCAGATGAACAGAAGCCCGGAACACCCGCGGGGGGAGTTCCGGGCCTCGACGCCCGACTCACCCCTCCTCAGAAGTTCGGGGCGCTGGTGCATAGTGCGTTGTCTACCGCGTGGGCTTTACAACCCAGCGCGATAAATTCCACTGTACACGGAATCGAATGATTTAATCGTGTTGTTTCGGCCTCGTAGTAATAAAAGAATGCTCTGTCAGGGAAACCCCTAAGCAAATTCGCTCGCGACTTGCGTGTTATACCGCGGAGGCCGGGTTCTCGAGCCGCTTCTTCACGTCCAAGAGCGTGATTGCGGCGTAGAGGCCGTCGGCGATCCGCTCGTCGTATGTGTATTTGACCTCCACCGAGCGTTTGCCGTCGGACCGGCGACGAATACGTCCGACGACAGCAAAAATCGAGCATGTTCCGTATTCCCAAAGATGGTGATAGCCCGCATCGAGCCCCACGGAGCCGAGATTCGCCACAAAGACCGAAGAGAAGAGGGGGTCGGCCTCGATGGTTGAGCGGGGCAAGAGGCCGATAAAATCCGCCGCGCGCAACGACGCCACCAACCCCCGCAAGAGGAAACCCGGCAGCCGCATCGCCAGGTTGACCTCCTTGTCTGCCAGGCTCTCCTGTCCCCCCCGACGCGCGTGGAGTTCATCCAGCAGGCGGTCGACCATTTCGTTCAAGCCTTCTTCCGGATCGAAACGATGCTTGAGCGTCAACACGGGCGAGCCGTCCTCAATGACTTGCTTGGCGCTGTAGGTGAGCCAAACCCCGGATCGCTGCCACAATTTCCGGCCCGCCACGAAGCGGTTGACAGCCTCGCGCTCGTGCAACCCCTGGCCGAGGCTGCGCAAGAAGAGGTGGAAGAAGGTCACCTGCCGCTCGGGCCCTCGATCCCGGTTCAAAGCCTCCAAGTACTCAAGAGCCGGGTCTACCTCGATCTCCGTCGTGTAGTAGACCAGTGAACTGTTTCGTTGGCTCGACAGGTAGGGCATCAAGCGCCTGGACATCGAGAGATCTCGAATGCGTCGACCGTCGGCCCGCTTCCCCCACATGCCACACCCCCGCTTCCCCGTCCCCCGCCATGGTGCCACTTTTCTCGCCTTAAGAAAGCGCCGGTCTTTCCATTCGCCAGATGGGCGTCGCCCAGATCTCATGCGTCCCCACCACGTCGAACCCGAAGCGACGATAGAAGGACACGTTCTCGGGGCGATCGGTCTCCAGATAGGCGGGCAGGGCATCCGCATCGACTTCCCTCAGCCACGACTCGAGTAAAGCCGATCCGATTCCCCGGCGGCGGCTGTCGACCCCGACACCGAGCAGTTGGAGATACCAATGAGGCGTCGCCGGGTGGTACTCGGCGAGTAAGTGGTACACCCGCCCCCAACGCCTCAAGGGGCCAAACCCTTGACCAAGCCAGATCCCGAATTGGGCCAGCAGGGGGGGCGGGGGCAGCGGCCAGGCTCCTGGGGGAACCGCGATCAACCCACCCAGGGCGGGACCGTCCAGGGAGCCGGGGAGGGCGGCTGCGCCCGCGTCGGGCACCCGGATGGAACAACACCCCCCCGCTGCCGCCAGAGTGGCACGCATGCCATGCCGATTCGAACGCAATCTCCGCCCGGGGCCGCCGCGAATCACGGCTCGATTGAGGGGATTGTCACGAAACGCCGACGCCAGGGTTTCCACCAGAACAGGCGCTTCCTCAGAGCGCAGCGCCCGGTCCCCGGAAACTCCGACTTCGGCTTGGTCGCGCACCCGCGGATCAGAGGGCAAGGCTTCCCCTTCGCCGACGGTCCGCGTCCCGGCCCCCGCGCGGTTCAGGCCTTGAGTAGCCAGCCACTCTCGGACTCCAGCAGGGCCTTTGCGCCTTGCTCGACCACGTTCCCGTGACACAGAACCAGGCGGTCGAAATCCCACTTGAGGATCTTCTCAGCCGAGACGCGAGCGGCGGCACGATCGCGGTACATCGACTTCATCAAGCGAGAGGTCGCGAAGCGATCGAAGCTTCCATTGATCCGCATGAAGAGTCGCAAGAGAAAGGAACCCGGGTCGGGCACGTTGAAAGCGAGATCCGTGACAACCAGTGTGCGGGAAAGGCGATGGAAGAAGACGATTTCATTCACACGCGGGGCTCCCCGCATCCACACCTGGTCGAGATCGGCTTTCCAATCTTCTGACGGGGTATCGCCCAGGATTTCGTGATCGGGCAGATCACTGCGTTTGCTGGGCAATCCGGGGGAAACGAAAACTTTCGCTTCGGGCCATAGGGCGGCGGCCTCCCCAATGAAGAGATGGTGGAAATCGTTGGGTGCCACGATACACCGCACCGGACCCAACTCGTTGATGGCGTCGATGGCCTCGGGCACCAGGTGCCCGGGCGCATGAAGAAAGAGGCCCCCGTCGGCGAGGCGCACCAGCGTCGTCCGGGTACCGATATCAATTCCCATCATCTTGAAGTCGTGGGGAAGCGTCCAGATTTCGTCTGCGAGATGATCGAGCATGCTTTCCTTTCTCTCCTTCGGGATGCCGCGAACGATTTTTCGCCCGGCAATGCCCCAGTCTACTCGCTCCGAGTCGCGCCGAACAAGCGCGTGCCCCTTCGGACGTCTATTCTCCGCATCGGCCGGGCCGCGCGGGCGCGCCCAGGCAGAAACCGGAGCGATCGATGGACGCGAATCAGGACATGGCTGCCCGAATGAGTGGCGCCCTCACCCCCAACTACAGCCCTCAACCCATCGCGATTGAGCGCGGAGAGGGCTGCTACGTATACGACGCCGAGGGGCGCCGGTACCTCGATCTGATGGGGGGCATCGCCACCGCTGTTCTCGGGCATTGCCACCCTGCGGTCCAAGCCGCGTTGACCGAACAAGCGGGCAAGCTCTGGCACGCGTCGAACCTCCTGATCACCTCGCCCCAGGTCGAATTGGCCGAAAGGCTCACCGAACTCTGCTTCGCCGAGCAGGCCTTCTTCTGCAATTCCGGAGCCGAAGCCAACGAAGCCGCACTCAAACTCGCCCGGCGCTACGCCCATGACCGCGGTGAGAAGCGCTTCGAAATCCTGGCCTTCGACGGCGCTTTTCACGGGCGCACCCTCTTTGCCCTGAGCGCCACCGGAACCCCCGCGTATTGGGAGGGTTTTGAGCCCCTGGTCCCGGGCATCCGGCACGTACCCTATGGCGACCTCGACGCCACCCGGGAGCAACTCTCGGATCGAACAGCAGCCATCATTGTTGAACCCGTCCAGGGCGAAGGCGGCGTGCGGCCTGCGCCAGCCGGCTTTCTCGAGGGATTGCGCGCATTGGCGAACGAAAACGGCTGCCTGCTCATTTTCGATGAGGTTCAGAGCGGGATCGGGCGCACAGGCCCCATGTTTGCCCACCAGGCCAGCGGCGTGGAACCCGACCTCATGACCCTCGCCAAGGCGCTGGGCAATGGCATCCCGATTGGCGCGATGCTCACCCGCGCCGAAGTCGGCGCCTCATTGGTTCCGGGAACCCACGCCTCGACTTTCGGGGGCAACCCCTTGGCGGCGGCCTGCGCATCTGCGGTGATCGATACCCTGGTCCGAGGAGGCGTCCTCGCCGAAGCCCAGGCCACGGCGCTCTACCTTGACCGCGGTCTGGAGTCCATGGCTCAGCGACTGGGCCCTGAACACGTCGTGGAAGTTCGCGGCACGGGTCATTTGCGCGCAGTGGAGTTGAAGCAGCCCGCTGCGAACGTGATCGACCGCTGCCGAGAGGCCGGAGTGCTGGTCATCTCGGCCGGGGCCAACAACGTACGCCTGGCGCCGGCGCTGATCATCAGCCCCGACCAGGTTGAAGAAGGCCTCTCGGTGCTGGAGTCCGCCATCGCCGCCGGAAACGACTGAACGAAGTCGCCGCCCCTTCGCGCTGGCGGGCCGGTCTGGGCCGCTGCGCAAACGCCGGGCCCGGATTGGTCAGCGCCCCTTCCAGTTGGGCTTCCGCTTCTGGGCGAAGGCCAGGGGGCCCTCGACGAAGTCTTCGCTCTTCATCATCTCGCCCATAACGGGATAGTGCCGGGCCATGGCGGCTTCGAGGTTCGCCTCGCCCAGGCCATCCATGGCGGCCTGCTTGCTGCCGCGAACCGAGAGCGGGGCGCATTCGACGATCTGGTCGGCCCAGCGGCGCGCCCCTGCCAGGGCCTCGCCCGCCGGTACCACCTCGTTGACGAAGCCCAATTCCAAACCTTCCGTGGCGCTCACCCGGCGCCCAGTCAGTAGCATCCCCATGGCGCGCTTGAGCCCGATCTGCCGAGGCAGACGATGGACACCGCCGGCCAACGCGGCGAGACCCACGCGCGGCTCGGGAAGGGCGAAGACCGCATTCTCCGAGGCGATAATGAGATCGCAAGCCAATGCGATTTCGAAGCCGCCCCCCATCGCTACCCCGTTGACCGCGGCGATCACAGGCTTGGGGTTGTCGAAACGAGAGGTCAAGCCGCCGAAACCCTTCTGGGGGCCGACGACTTTTCCGCCGCCTTCGGTGGCCTGGAATTTCAGGTCATTGCCCGCCGAGAAAGCACGGTCTCCGGCGCCGGTGATGATGGCCACCCAAAGATCCGGATCGTTGGCGAATTCGTCGAAGGCCTGCTCGAGTTCGAAATTGGCGGCGGGGTGAAGCGCGTTCATGACATCGGGGCGATTGATGGTCACGGTCAGGATCGGGCCGTTGCGATCGCTATGGCAGAACTCGGGCATGGCAAAATTCCTTTTCTATGGGGTGATGCGAGAAGGCTTTGACTTGTTTGCTCGGAACCAGAGTCCGCGCGCCACTTTCAGCTACTCTCGTCACGAAGATATTCGATGATGCTGGCCGATTCAGGGAGCCAACTCACCTCGCCACCCGGCTCGGTAATCTGGAGAACGGGCACGGTCATGCGCCCGGTGCCGCTCATCAACTCCTCGGCCCGCCCCGGATCCGTATGGATATCTCGCAATTCGAGTTCCACGCCCAGGCCCTCGGCAGCTGCGCGCACACGCGCGCAATAGGAACAGCTCATGTAGTGGTAGAGCGCCAGACCTTGGGGCTGCGCCATGGGGCCAATCTCCTCGCTGCAGACTGGCCGGAAAGCAGCCCGGCCAGCGGCGAACCCGCACCGTAGCAGCCGGAGCCCAATCCATGGAGGTGTCGGGGCCCCGTTGGCGGGCGTCGGAATCCCGACGCCGGACCCTCTTTGAGAACTCCCAAGAGCCCCCGGGGCTGGGAGGTAACAACTCAACTGGCTGTTTTCATTAAGAAATTTATATTGAATACCAACAGCGTTGATCCCGGCACGCCTGGCACGGGGCCTGCACTAGTCCCGGGCAGGGGGGGACACCATGCAGAGGACGGATACGCGAAGCGCCGAGGTGATCGATCACCTGGAAGTACACGAGGACCGGTTGATCGAATTGGTTCTGCTGGCCAGCGAAGCCACCGAGGACGGATTCGAATTGGACGATCTGGTGGACGAGTGGATGCACGCGGAAAGTGACGAACACGAAGCGCCTTTGACCACGACACGCCAGGAACCGAGCCTCTTGGGCCTCGAACTCGATGCACCCGATCTCGGTTCGGCGGATCAGGCCGAAGCCGCCTGAGGTTATTCGAGTCCTCAGCCCAGGCCGAGCTTGCGCGCGATGATCACCTTCATGATCTCGTTGGTTCCGGCGTAGATCGACTGCACTGCGGCATCCGCGTAGTCCTGGGAAATCGGGTACTCGTCCATGAAGCCATAACCGCCGAAGAGCTGCAGGCACTCGGCTGAAAGTTTCTTCTGCAGATCCGTAGTCCACCACTTCGCCATGCTCACCTCGGACACGATCTCTTCGCCACGAACATGGGCCGCCAGCAATTTATCCACGAAGGCCTGGCCGATCTCGACCTGGGACGCCAGCTCGGCAAGCTTGAATTGCGTGTTCTGGAATTCGCCGATGGGCTTGCCGAATGCTTTGCGTTCCTTGACGTAGTCCAATGTGTCGTCCAGCGATCGGCGACACGAGGCCATGGACCCGACGCCAATACACAGCCGCTCTTGCTGAAGCTTCTCCATCAGCATCTTGAATCCCTGGCCCTCCTGGCCCAGAAGATTCTCTGCGGGTACTCGGCAATCATTGAAGAAGAGTTCGCTCGTATCCTGACCCTTGAGGCCAAGCTTGGAGAGGTTACGGCCTCGCTCGAAGCCAGGGGCATCACCCTCGACCAGGATCAGGCTGACGCCCTTATGGGGCGGAGAGGCGTCGGGGTCGGTCTTCGCCACCACGATCACCAGCCCGCAGTTCTGCCCATTCGAGATGAATGTCTTGGTGCCGTTGATCACGTACTCGTCGCCATCACGAATCGCCCGGGTTTGAACGTTGGCCAGATCCGACCCGGTTCCCGGCTCGGTCATCGCGATGGCAAGAACACATTCGCCGCGAATCGCCGCTGTCAGGTACTTTTCGCGCTGAGCGTCGCTTCCATAGGTCGCCAGGTAGGGCATGCAGATCTGGGAATGAACTGAAACCTGCAATGCGTGGGCCCTGATATAGGCCAACTCTTCCATCACCACCGCGTCGAAGAGGAAGTCGACCCCGCCTCCGCCGTATTGCTCGGGCGCATTGGTTCCGAGGAAACCGGCTTCGCCCATTTTTCTCCACGCCGCCTTATCGGAGACGCCCGCCTCGTTCCACGCGGCGAGATGGGGCACGATCTCGCTCTCGGCGAAGCGGCGGAACTCGGCCCGAAAATGCTCGTGCTCGTCGCTGAAGATATCCCGTTGCATATCGCGCCCCTTCCTCCCGCCTGATCGAATAGACGCCAAACTCCCTCGCAGCATCTGGCGGCATGGATTTCCTGGAAGCCAGCCGGCTTTCCAGAGGAAAAAGCGAGGGTAGCCCCTGCTGGAGGACGGGTAAACTACACCCCTGGGCTTCCGGACGCGCCCCGGGCAAAGAGGAGATCATGGAATGAATTTGAAGGACAAGGCCGCCATTATCACCGGGGCGGGTACGGGTGTGGGGCGCGCCACCGCGCTGCGCCTGGCACAGGCGGGCTGCAGCGTACTGGTCAACTACAACCGATCCCGCGAGGCCGCCGAGGAGGTGGCGGGCCTGGCCGCCGAATGCGGAGTCAAGGCTGTGGCCTTTCAAGCCGACGTCGCGGACGACTCGGCCTGCCGAGGGATGGTCGACGAAGCGGGGAAAATCTTTGGGCGTCTGGACATTCTGGTCAACAACGCGGGAACAACCCGCTTCATCCCTCACGAAGATCTCGAAGCAGTCACCGATGATGACTGGGATACGATCCTCGGAGTCAACCTGCGCGGCGCGTTCCAATGCACCCGCGCGGCCCGGGCTCTGCTTTCCGCCGACGGCGGCGGGGAGGTGATGATGACATCCAGCGTGGCGGGGCTGATCGGCACGGGCACCTCGATCCCCTACTGCGCGTCGAAGGCGGCGCTGAACAACCTCACCGTCACCCTGGCCCGGGTGCTGGGCCCGGAGGTCCGCGTCAACGCGGTCGCGCCCGGTTTTCTCGACGGAAGCTGGCTACGAGATTCCCTGGGCGATCAATACGATCGGGTCAAGGAGGTGATGGCTTCTCGTTCCCCCCTTGGCCGGGTGAGCACTCCGGACGACGTGGCCGAGGCCATTGTCTCCATCGTGGGCGGGTCGGATCTGGTCACGGGCCACGTGGTCCCAGTGGAAGCGGGAATCTTGATCGGCGCTTCTGTGGCCGCGCTCACATGAAGCGGTCGGTTCTGATCACCGGGGCGTCTTCGGGAATCGGTGAAGCCACCGCTCGCCACCTGGCGGCCCAGGGCTGGAGGGTCTTCGGAACCAGCCGACACGCACGCCCGGATTCTCCCGACGAGGGTATCCACTTCGTGGTAATGGATGTCTGCGACGAGGCCTCGGTGCAAGCAGGCGTCGCCCAGGTGCTCGAGGCCAGCGGCGGCCTCGATGCCGTGGTGTGCAACGCCGGCATGGGCATCTTCGGGGCGGTTGAAGATGTGACCATCGAAAACGCAAAAGCCCAATTCGAAACCAACTTTTTCGGAGTATTGCGCGTACTCCGGGCCACCCTGCCCTCCCTGCGTGAACGCGGCAGCGGACGGGTCGTGCTGGTTGGATCCCTCGCGGGCCGGGCGCCCATCCCCTTCCAGGCGCACTACTCGGCGAGCAAGGCCGCAATCGATGCTTTGGCGGGTTCCCTGACCAATGAGCTGGCCTCCTTCGGAATCCAAACATCCCTGGTGGAGCCCGGCGATATCAACACGCCCTTCAACGACGCCATGAGTTGGACCTCTTCCGCGGCGGATTCAGCCTACCGCGAAGAACTCGGCCAAACCGAGGCCAAGATCCGCGAATCCCTGCCCAAGGCTCCGCCGGCGGAAGACGTTGCGCGCGCTATCGAACGCGCCCTGAACGCCCGCTCGCCTCGTGCCCGCTACACGGTGGGAGACAGTGCTTGGCTGGTACCCTTGGCAAGGCGCCTGCTTCCGGATCGAATCAGCCTGATGCTGGTCCGGAAGCATTTCAACCTCTGATGGTCTAGCGGCTGCGCCGCAGCGCCTCTTCAACGCTGCCCTCGCTCGCGCGCAAAAGAGCTCGCGCCTGATCGCGGTCGACTCCAGCCACCTCCATCACGATCCGCATCGCGCGGCCGCGCAATTTATTCGAAACCGGGGTGACGTGAGTCATCAAGTTGCCGCGGACTTTACCGAGCTTGACCATCACCGCGGTGGACAGGGCCGCCAGTACCATCTTCTGGGCCAGGCCCCCCTTCATCCGCGTAGATCCGGCGACCACTTCGGGGCCTACTTCTGGGACAATCGCGATCTCGCCATATTCGGCCAGGGGAGAGTCACGGTCGCAGGTAATCGCAATGGTGCGCGCGCCGATTTCTCGAGCAGCTTCCATTGCGCCAATCACGAAGGGTGTACGGCCGCTCGCCGAAATTCCCACCACGGCGTCACCCATGGAGAGGCCGCGCTCGCCGAGTTCGAAAGCGGCAGCTTCCGAATCATCCTCCGCTCCTTCGACGGGGTGGCGAAGGGCCCGGTCGCCACCGGCGATCACGGCCTGTACCGCTCGCGGACTCATGCCATAGGTGGGCGGAATCTCCGAAGCGTCGAGCACACCCAGACGACCGCTGGTGCCGGCACCCACGTTGAACCAGCGCCCGCCGCCACCAATCGCCGTAGCCAGAACGTCCACGGCCCGTTCCATCTCGGGAAGGCAAGCGCCGACTGCCGCATGTGCACAGCCGTCCTGCTCATGGATCAGGGCGAGAACGTCTCCTGTCGAGCGGCGGTCGAGATCTCGCGCCGCCTCCAGGACCGCTTCGGTCGGAAGTTTTTCCGGCTTGGACGCCATGTACTTTCCTTCGGCTTGCACCTCGAAAGAGCTGAGCCCAACCGCTCGCCCTGGGCATCGCTACACTCGTGCCATGTCGTTTCGCGCCGATCAGGCGACTCTCGAGGCCCTGGAGTGGCCCCAGGTCGTGGAACTGCTCCGCGAGCAATGCCGCACTGCCCAAGGCGGCGGCTGGCTCTCCGAGGCGGAAAAAACCATGGCAGCGGAAAATTCCGCCCCTGCTGCACAACCCGCCGAGGACCGCGCTCTTCGGCGGCAATACCCCCCTTGCCTATTCCCCGAGACCTATGCGGGTGTGCTGGAACGTTTGGGGGAAACCGACGAAGCACGCGGGCTACTCGACGCCGAGCAGATCCCGCCCCTCGGTGCCACAGCCGAACTCTCTCCCCTGCTCTCACGGGCGGAGAAGAGCGGCGTTCTCGAAATCACCGAACTGGCGGACGTGCGCCGCACACTCGAAACCCTGCGCCACGTAGCCGGCTTCTTCCGCAGTCGCGAGGAGAGCGCGCCCCGGCTCGCCGAAGCCGCCGAGTCGGTCCGGGATCACCCGGATCTCGAGGGGGAGATCGACCGCTGCATCGACCCTTCGGGTGAAGTGCGCGACCAGGCTTCCAACCGGCTCGCAGCCGCCCGGCGCAACATCATTCACTTCTCGAGCGATCTCCAGCGGCGACTGGACCGCTATGTGCGCGACCCTGAGATCAGCCGACACCTCTCGGACGCCTATTACACCGTCCGCAATGATCGATACGTCCTCCCGGTGAAAGCCGATTCCCGGGGAAGAGTGGGCGGAATTGTTCACGATGCCTCGCGCTCGGGCACGACGTTGTTCATCGAACCCGAAGCCGTGGTCGAAGTGAACAACCAGCTGAAAAAAGCCGAATTGGAGGTAGGTCAGGAGATCCGTCGCATTCTCCGCGAACTCTCCCGCCAGGTCGCCGAGTCGGCCGATTCGATTCGCGCCGGCCTCGAGATCCTGGCCCGGCTCGACCTTGCCTTTGCCCGGGGACGCCTCTCCAGCATCATGGAAGCCCACTCACCCCGAGTCGAGGAGGATGGAGTCTTCGAATTGCCAGGCCTCCGCCATCCCCTGATCGCGAGTGCGGACTGCGTGGCCAACGACCTCCGCCTGGGGGACGACTTTTCTATCCTCGTACTTTCGGGGCCGAATGCCGGGGGCAAGACCGTCTCCATGAAGGCGGTGGGTTTGGTGGCGCTCTTCGTACGCGCCGGGCTGCATATTCCCTGCGAAGCGGGCGCCCGGGTGGGTGCCGTCGAGCACCTGCTGGCGGATATCGGGGATCACCAGAATATCGGCGAGAGTCTTTCGACATTCTCTGCCCATATGGCGAACCTGGCGAAAATCGTCGAGCGCGCAGGCCCCCGAAGCCTCGTGGTTCTGGACGAAATCGGGGTGGGGACGGATCCCGGCGAGGGCGCTGCACTGGCCCAATCGATCCTGGAAAACCTCGCTGATCGGGGAGCCCGGGTCATCACCACAACCCATTACAACCTCCTCAAGGAAATGGCGGACGTCGATCCTCGCTTTCAGAATGCAAGCGTCGAATTCGATGCGGTGAGTCTCGCGCCCACCTACCGCATTCATATCGGAACCCCCGGTGTTTCATCGGCATCCGCCGTTGCCGCGCGCATGGGCATGCCCAGCGAGGTCCTCGAGAGAGCCGATGCCCTGCTCGAGCGCGATGATCGCAAGCTCGAGCGCATGCTCAGCGAATTGGCCACGAGCCGGGCCACCCTCGCCACGGAGAAAGACCAGGCCAAACGGGTCCGTGCCGAGGGCGAGACCGCCCGTAACGAATACCGCGCCAAGCTCGAGCGACTCCAGGAACGCAGGGACGAACTCTTCGGGAAGATGCGCGCGGATCTCGACCTGGCATTCAAGGAAGCCCACGCCGAGGTCGCCGGGGTCATTCGCGACCTGCAACGCGGACCCACCTCCCAAAAAGCCGCCGGAGCCCGCAGCCAATTGAAGGATCTCGCGGAGAAAACGCGCCAATCAGAGAGCGAAGCCGGCCTCAGCACGCCCCCCCGCCCCAGTGGACTGCGCCCTGTGGACTGGCGCCACGCCGGACCGGGCGACGCCATCCGGCTCGCCGCGGGAGGCACGGGCATCCTCGAGAGCCTCCCCGATCGCAAGGGCAGGGTGGGGGTTCGCCTGGGCGGGAAGCGACTCGTGCTGGCCGCCGAGCAGGTGGGGCGCCTCGAAAATGATGACGCCCCCGCCCCGGATCCGGGTCGGCGTGTGCGCATCGAGCGAGCCGAACCCGTCCCCGCAGACGAAGCCTTCCCGGGCGGAACACCCAGTTGCGATCTTCGCGGCGAGCGCGTGGACGCCGCCATCGACCGGCTTTCCGAGGCGCTGGATCGGGCAGCAGCGGATGGCTGTGACGGCCTTCGGGTCATCCATGGCATCGGGACCGGCGCACTACGCCAGGCCGTGCGCAGCTTTCTCGAACACTCGACCTACGTGATTCGCTACGCATCACCTTCGCCCGAGGAAGGCGGCGAGGGCGTCACCCTGGCAGAGTTCGCCTAACTCCCGCCGCCCGGCGCAGCATCCCGTGCGTCGGCGATGAGATCGGCGGCGGCCCGGAAGCCCGCCACCACCTGCCCCTCAACGCCCGGGGCGATCAAGTAGTTGCCGGCGAAATAAAGCCGCCGGCCCCGGGAACGGCGATCTTCCTGTACGCGGCGAAAACGGGCGAGTGCGCGGTAGGCGCCAACATCGAAGGCCGGGATGCCCGCCGCACTGCGATGCAGCCGAAAAGCGCCGACGCTGCCCACCAGCGCGGGATAGAGATTCTCGAGATCCGCGAGCAGGCCCTTGGCGACCCCATCGTCGGGAACTTGCGCCGCGGTTCGGGCAAACGCCTCTCGGGCGCGCACCATGGCCATCCCCGCACCGCTGGCCACTCGGCTGCCGGCGAGGCCGGGCTCGAAGACGACACTTTCCGCCGAGAAACCCTCACCATGGGGCAGACGAACCCGCTCGGGCATGCCGCTGGGCGCACGCTCCAGGTCGGCCGTCAGGGTGACGGTCGGGCGATAACGCACGCCCGCGAAGAAATCGCGCTCGGCCGGTTCGAGTTGGGTGGCTGCCAATTGACCCGCATCCTCGGCGGAGGTTGCCACCACCACGGCATCGGCACGCAGCGGGGTCGCGCCCACCCCGGCGCCTTCGAAGGTCACCGCATATCCCTGCGCTCCCTCGGCTTCGATTCCCAGAACAGCGCCGTGGTGCCGAGTCGCCAGGGCCTGACTCGCTGCGCCAAAGATTGCCTCCAAACCCGAGCGCGCCAGCCCGGGATACCCCGAGGAACCGGCCATCCGGGCACGCCAAAGGAGCAGGGCCGTGACTCGAGACAATTCGCTTGCCTCGCCGGAAAAGAAGT
>JAAZXM010000020.1 GCA_014240165.1 Myxococcales bacterium
GATTTCTGCGCTGTGCGCCCCAGCCCAAGCGTAGGGCGCAACGCTGGCCTCCAGAAGTCGCGACCCGGGGGGATGAAAACCCGGTGAGCGACGGGGCCACCGCGGACCGACGGCCCAGTTACGGCGCCTCCCCGGACTGTCGAGTCCGGGAATGAGGATCTAGACTCGACCCCGGAAGGCGTTGGGCCTTCTGCTCCAGCGGACGCGCGTCGCCTCGGCGTGCCGCAGAAGAGGAGAGTTCCAGTCGCCATGGCTTCCAACGAGTCGTCCCCCGAAACGCCGAACGACGTTGCGAGTTTCTTTTCACCTGAGGTCGCAGCGTGCCCCCACGCGACCTATCGCCAAATGGTGGATGACCACCCCGTCGTACGCATGCAGGTCACGAATGCTCCTGTCATCTCGCGCTACGAAGACGTCATGTTCTGCCTTCGCCATCCCGAAATCTTCTCATCCGAGATGGCTGAGCAGATGGCGCTGGGCACGGATCGACCCATGATCCCCCAACAAATCGATCCGCCCGCGCAGACGCGCTACCGCAAGATCCTCGACCCGCGTTTCTCCCGCAAACGCATGCTCGAGATCGAGCCCGCTGTCCGCGCTTCCGCAGGCGAACTTCTCGACGCGTTCGTGGACAAGGGTGAGTGTGATTTCAGCCAACAATACGCGGTCCCGCTCCCTTGCCAGGCCTTCCTACACCTCTTGGGTTTGCCCATCAACGACCTGCCCGAATTGATTCGACTCAAGGACGGAATCATCCGCCCTCAAATCCTCGCAAAAAACGCGTTGGACACGGATGAGGTGAACACCATCCGAGCCAATTGTGGAAAAGAGATCTACGGCTACTTCGAGACTCTCATCAAGGAGAGGAAGCAAGCCCCCCGCGACGATCTCATGAGCTACCTCCTCGACGTCGAGTTGGACGGAGACAAGCTGAGCCAGAACGATATCCTCGATATTTCATATCTCTTCATCCTGGCCGGGCTGGACACGGTGACTGCAACACTCAGCTGCTCCATCGCCTACCTCGCTGCCAACCCCAACCAGCGCGAGGAAATCGTTCGAAATCCCAAAGGCATCGATGCCGCGATCGAGGAACTCTTGCGTTGGGAAACTCCCGTCGCCGGCGTTCCGCGGCTGGTCAAGGCGGACGTGGAAATCGCCGGCACGCAGATCAAGCAGGGAGAGATGGTCCTGCTCCTCCTGGGCGCGGCGAATATCGACCCTTCGGAATTCGAAGCCTCGGACGAGGTGAACTTTGACCGGAGTCGTAACCGGCACATTGCTTTCGGAGGAGGCCCGCACCGCTGCCTGGGCTCGCACCTGGCGCGGATGGAATTGCGGGTAGGACTCGAAGAATGGCATCGGAGGGTGCCGAACTATCGCATCCCGGACGGCGAAGTTCTGGCCTACACACCGGGCATCCGAGATATCCGGTACCTGCCGCTGGTCTGGGATTAAGCTCCGCTCAAGAGTGTCCAGAGCAGGAACAGGCTTCCCACTACCCAGACGTAGGCGGCAAAGAGGTAAAAACGACCGCTTTCCAGCATGCGAACGAAGGCCCAGAGGGCGGCCAGGCCCGCCACCAATGCCGTTGCGCTCCCGTAGACCAGGCCGCTGATCTCCTGGGAGCCGGCCCCAGCCAGGTCGGGGAAGGTCAGTACGGCCGCCCCCGATATGGCGATGATGCCGAGCAGGAAGGAAAACTCCGCGGCTGCCGCCGGCGCCAGACCCAAGGCGAGGGCGATCGCCACCGTCGTGCCGCTACGCGAGATCCCGGGCAAGATTGCAAGCGCCTGGCCGCAGCCGACCCACAAGGCGACCCGCCATCCCAGAACACCGGGACGGCCTTGGGAGAGTTCTTCCCGTGCCCTGGGCGCCGTTCTTCGGGTCGTCCAGAGAATGCCCCCAGTCACGAGCAGCGCGAGGCCGGTGAACACCGGGTTCTCGAACTGGCGCTCGATGAAGCCCCGGGCCGACAAGCCGATCAGCACCGCGGGCAAGGTTCCGAGAGCCAGCATCCCCAGGTAGTGAAGCGCCTCGGGCTTACGGGACAGGACGCCCACCACGAGAGAAGCGATCCTTGCTCGGTAATAGATCGCGATGGCGAGCAGGGTCGCCACGTGGACCGCCACTTCGAAGAGCAGCCCGCCGGTCCCCTGAATTCCGAAGAGCGATTTGAAGATCACCAGGTGGCCGGAGCTCGACACTGGAAAAAACTCGGTCAGGCCCTGGATGATGCCCAGCCATAGGGCCTCGGCGTGGCTCAATCCTCTTCCCCCCCATCCCACAAGGCTGATTGACGAGTCCCACCTCTTCAGGAGACGGGCTCAAGAACAGGAGAAGAGCCTGATCCCGGCGCGGATGCTATCGAAACAGCGCCGGGAGCGGTAGATTCAGCCCGGGCCAAACGAGCCTGAATGAGGGGCCCGAACAACAGCAGGAGGAAGATCGCGTGGAAATTGCCTGTCTCGACCTCGAAGGAGTTCTGATTCCCGAGGTCTGGATCAACGTCGCGGAGAGGACTGGGATCGAGGCTCTGCGGGCGACGACCCGGGATATTCCCGACTACGACGAACTCATGCGCCAGCGACTGAGAATCCTGGACGAACACAATCTGGGCATTCAAGATATCCAGGAAGTCATCGCCACCATGAGCCCCCTGGAAGGAGCCCAGGAATGCCTCGACTGGCTCCGCGAGAACTTCCAAGTGGTGATCCTCTCGGACACCTTCTACGAATTCGCCGAGCCCTTCATGCGCCAATTGGGTTGGCCAACCCTCCTCTGCCACAGGCTGGTGATCGACGACCAGGGCCGGGTAGCTGACTATGCCATTCGCCAGACGGATCCCAAGCGGCAATCCGTACGCGCCTTCCAGGGTCTCAAATACCGCTGCATCGCGACCGGCGATTCCTACAACGACACGTCCATGCTCGCCCAGGCGGAAGCCGGCATACTCTTCTGCCCCCCCCAGAACGTGATCAATGAATTCCCGCAATTCCCGGTCGCCAACGACTACGACGCGCTCAGGGCCGAGTTCGCCAGGGCCTCGGAGCGCGAAATCTGAATCCCGCGCGCGGGCGGCGGATCCGCTTCAGCGTTTGCGCAGGTTGGCCGCGAGGGTGCGCTTTCGCAGGCGGAGATTCTTGGGCGTCACCTCGAGAAGTTCGTCGTCCTGGATCCACTCCATGGCGGTCTCGATGGTGAGTTTCCGATGGGGGGTGATCAGGATGCTGTCGTCTTTTCCCGCGGCCCGCATGTTATCGAGCTTCTTCGCCCGGCAGACGTTGACGTTGAGGTCTCCGGGCCGACGCGCTTCGCCCACCACCTGCCCTTCGTAGACAGCCTGACCGGTAGGGACGAAGAGTGTTGCCCGTTCCTGGATCTTGAAAATCGCATGGGGCGTCGTCTGTCCCGTATCGGTGGCCACGATGGCGCCGATATTTCGGCCCTCGAGATCGCCCGCGTGGGGTTCATAGCCCCGAACCGCGCGATACATGATTCCCTCTCCCCGGGTATCGGTGAGAAATTCGTTCCGGTAGCCGAATAGACAGCGACTGGGAACGATGAAACGGAGGTGAATTCGGTCGCCCTTGTGCTCCATCAACTCCATGCGGCCCTTTCGCTCGGCGAGCTTTTCCATCACCGAACCCGCAAAGCCGTCGGGTACGTCGATGACCACGTCTTCAACGGGCTCACAGCGCTGGCCATCGATCTCACGAAGAATGATCTCCGGGCGCGAAACCGCGAACTCGTAGGCTTCCCGTCGCATGGTCTCGACCAAAACAGCGATCTGCAATTCTCCCCGCCCCGCCACCTCGAACGCGTCCTGACGCTCTGTATCCTCGATCAGAATCGAGATATTGCTCAAAGCCTCCCGGGTGAGGCGATCACGAATCTGTCGGCTCGTGACATAACGTCCTTCCCGGCCCGCGAAGGGCGATGTATTGACGAGGAAGTTGACCTTGATGGTGGGCGGATCGATCGCGATCCGCGGCAAGGGCAGAAGCGCGTCGGGTCGGCAGACTGTGTCGCCCACCTCGATGGAATCCACTCCTGCCAGGATCACCAAATCGCCCGCCTTGGCCTCCTCGAGATCGACCCTCTCGATGCCGCGTGTCCCGAAGAGCTTCGTCACGCGAAAACCTTCGGGGTCACCTTCCGCCGGGATTCGGACCACCTGATCGCCCCGCACCATCTTTCCCTGGTTCACCCGCCCAATCACCAGACGGCCCACGAACGAGTCATAACCCAGGGTCACCGCTTGAAATTGCAAGGGCGCACTCACATCACATTCGGGCGCCGGAGCAAATTCGAGAATCGTATCGAGTACGGGGATCAGATCCTGCATCGGGACGGAAAGGTCCCGGGTGGAGAGACCCTGTTTAGCCGAGGCATAGACAACCGGGAAATCGAGCTGCTGATCGTTGGCGTTGAGTTCCACCAGCAGGTCGAAGACCTGATCCAGGATCTCCTCGCTTCGCGCCTCGGGACGATCGATCTTGTTCACCACGAGAATCGGCCGCAACCCATGCTCCAGGGCCTTGCGCAAAACGAAGCGCGTCTGGGGCATCACCCCTTCGACGGAATCGACCAGGAGCAGGACCGCATCCACCATGCCCAGGACACGCTCCACCTCGCCCCCGAAATCTGCATGCCCCGGGGTATCGACGAGCTGGATCCGGACGCCTTTGTAGTCGATGGCGGTGCTCTTGGACTGGATCGTGATTCCCCGCTCGCGCTCCAGATCGCCCGAATCCATCACGCGATCTTCGATCACCTGGTGGGCTTCGAATGCGCCACAGGCCTTCAGCAAGCCGTCGACGAGCGTCGTCTTACCGTGGTCGACGTGCGCCACGATCGCGAGATTGCGCAAATCGGATCGGAGTTTGGAATTCGGCATGAGGGCTGGGCCTGAAGGCGCGCGCAGGCTAGCGCGCCCGCCGTCAAACCGCTGGCAGTGTCAGGGTAAAACACGTTCGATCACCCGCGCGCTCCGCCCTGAAGCTCCCGCCCTGCTTGCCCAAGATGCTCTCGGCGACCAGGCAGAGGAGCGGCCGTCCCCGCCGCATCTGTTCGTGATACCCCTCTGGATCCTCGCCCGCGGGTCCGTCGTCCTCGATGACCAGCGCCACGTCCGAGTCTCGGCTTTCGGCACGCATGACCACGGTCCCCGTACGAGAAACCGACTCCAAGGCCAGGTAGAGAAAGCTCTGGATCAGGCGCTGGATCGCCCCCACATCCACCCGAACCGATGGCAGGTCGGGGTCAGAGATGAATTTCAGCGCCACGCCCCGGGACCCATGGCCCGCCATCAACCCCTCCAGGGTCTGTACCAGCCGCGCGGCCGGGACCTCCTCGAAAGTGCCCGCATCTGGCGAGAGCAAAGGCCGCACCAGACTCAAAAGCGCGGCGGATCGAGCCGACAGGTCATCCAGATCGACGGAAGTCCGGGCCAGATCTTTCGGCCCCATTTCATCGTCGAGCAGGTGGGCGTGAAGACGGAGCGCCCCCATCAAATTCCCGAGTTCGTGACAAAGCGCATACACGAACTCGCAATCTTCCCTGAAAGAATCTCGCCGATAGTCGGATCGGTCCGAGATTCCCCTCGATTCAGTCAAGCCAGAGTCCCCCGTCTTTCTCGCATGACCTGTATACTACGCCCTGACTATGAACTCTGCACGACTCGGAAAGATCGCGACCAAACTTCACCTCGGCGACGCCTCCCGTCATATCTTTCTCTGCGTTGGGGGGAAGTGCGCATCGGAATCCGTCCAACAGGAAACTTGGGCGTTTCTGAAGCAGAGACTCGCGGAGTTGGGGCTGGTTGACGTCGAGGGCGGTGTCCTCCGCTCCAAGGCCGAATGCCTACGGGTCTGCATGGGAGGTCCCGTCGCCGTGGTCTACCCCGAAGGCGCCTGGTACCGGGATTGCCACCGCGAGAACCTGGAGCGGATCATTCAAACCCACCTAATTGGCGGCGAGCTCGTCGAGGACCTGCTGATCGCGACGAACGCCCTCGCGCAGGGGCCCAGCGCCCCAGGCTCCCCGACGAAGTGAGCGCAAAGGCCTCGACCGAGTCGGGCGCGCTCCTGGGCCGCCAGCACCACGAACTCGGCGCTATGGCCACCCTGGCTGGCGGGTCAGCCGCCATCGCCCTTTCATGCGGAGGTGCGGCCAAAACCTACGACCACACCGAGCCCAACGAGGATGCCGCCTTCTTCTTTCGAGGCCCCGGCGGCTGGCTGCTCGCTGTAGCCGATGGTCACCATGGCGCCACGGGCTCAGAGGCCGTCATCAACTACATCGCGACCCACCTGGCCGATGACTGGACCGGCAGCCGCTCCCTGGGCTTCGACACCGAGAGCTGGCAGCAATGCGCCGAGGGCATCCTTTTCGATTGCGGCCGGGCGGTCCTGCGAAGGGCGGCGGAGTCCGGCGTTCGCCCGGCGCCGACCACGCTCTCCCTGGCCCTGATCCGGCCGTCGGAATCCGCCCTGGCCTGGATCTGCATGGGAGACAGTCATCTCTTCCGATCCGGTCCCAAAGGAATAGACGACCTGGGCTGGGCTTCCCTCGAACGCGAGGACCGGTATTTCCTCGGATACGAAGCCGCCTCGCGCCAGGGCATGGCGAGCCGCTCGGTTTCGGGATATCGCGATCTCGAGAATACCGAGGCATTGGTGTTGGCCACCGACGGCCTTTCGGAGATCGGGATCGGGGTGCCCAACCCCAGCCAGGCGGTAGCCGATGCCCTGAAGTCGAGTAAAAACGCCGCCGCCGACCAATCCGCCCTGGAAACCGTGAAACATCTCGGCGAGACCACGATGGAGACTCACGTGAAGAACCGCGCCGGCGACAACATCGCCCTGGCGGTGCTGGATCTGCGGCCAGGCCCGTCCTAGCGCACCCGTCCTTGCAACAGGGCGGCGACCCGTTCACCGATCGCGAGAGAAGCGGTGAGCCCGGGCGATTCGATGCCAATGCAATTGATCAGGCCTGGCGCCCCCGCATCCGTTTCCTCCTGTACCACGAAATCTCGAAAACCTTCTCCCGGGCCTGCGAGCTTTGATCGCACCCCCGCGAAATCGGCCACGAGTTGATCTTCGCGAACCTCGGGCAGGTAACGACGCACGGCCGAGGCAAAGCGCCCGGCCGCTGCCGGATCCACGCCGAAATCGATCTTTTCCGTGTAGTGCGCGTCGGGGCCGAAGCGCAGCCCCCCGTTCAGGTCCGGCGTGGCGTGGATTCCGAGCCCCCCGGCTTCGGCTTCGGATGGGGACGGCGGCACCGGGTAGACGAGATGAGACAGGCGTAGCCCCGCGGACGCCTGGAGGGCGAAATAGTTGCCCTTGCACGGCCTCTGGCGATAACCCCGGGCATCGATGTCGATCCCCGCCGCCTGGGCCAGGCTGTCGCTGGCGAGCCCCCCGGCGTTGATCACCACCTCGCACGCCAGAGACTCCTCGTCCTCGCCCCCCGCCGTTCGGACGACCACTTGCCAGCCCCCGGATCCGCGAGCGAGGCCGATCACTTCGTGATTGAGCAGGAGGGTGGCGCCCTGGGCTTCCGCTTCGGCGAGTAGGGAGAGCGCAAAGCGGGCGGCGTCCAAGATCCCGCTTTCCGGGGAATAGAGCGCCCCGGCCACCGCCAGCGCCGGCTCCCGGATCTGGGTATCCCGGGCACCCAGCATCCGCAGCCCGGGCACACCGTTGGCCTGGCCGCGGGCGATCAACGCCTCGAGCTTCGTCAGTTCCGCCTCGTCGCTGGCCACCACCAGCTTGCCAAGCTTTCGGTGGGGCACGCCGCGAGCCTCGAGCCATGCGTAGAGAAGTTCCCGACCCCGGCAACAGAGATCGGCCTTCAGGCTACCCGGTGGATAGTAGAGACCCGCGTGAATGACCTGGCTGTTGCGGCTGGTGGCTTCTTGCCCGATCCCCGCGCGCCGCTCCAGGATCAGCACCGAGCGACCGGTCCGGGCCAATTCCGAAGCCGCTGCCAGCCCCACGACCCCCGCCCCCACCACGACCGCGTCGAAGCCGGGGGAGAGCCCCATCGCTACTTGCCCGGATTTTCGGCCGCCGAGTCCAGGGCGGCGAACTCTTTTTCACCCAATGTTTTCCCCCGCAAGAGCAAAAAGAAAACCCGCCGGGTCTGGGGTGAGCCCCGGGTCAGGAGATAAACCGACAAGGTGAGGTAGATGCCCGTGAAGGCCCAGCGCACCGCCGCAGAGGGAAAACAAAGTTGAATCCCGAAAAGCAACATCAGCGCCAAGGCCTCGCGCCGGCCGAAACGGAAATCCGCCACGAGAATGACGGCGAAGAGCGATTGGGCCGAAGTCAGCAGCAACTCCTGGGATTGCCGGGCGTCCAGGGGAAGCCCGGAGAAACCTCCGAGAGACAACGCGTAGGCGATGGGAATGGCCCCGACGAGGAGCGTCCATTGGTTGACCTTGGAGGAGATCAGCGCGCCAATACCCACGCTGCCCCGGAGTTTCCAGGCGAAGATCAGGGCGATCACGAATTCCGGCGCTTCCGAGGCCAGGGGGGCCACCCATTGCACCAGGAGGAATTCATCGATGGCCCGGGAACGCCCCACCGAAACCAGGCTCTCGGCAAAGGGTTCCGCCGAAATAAAGATCGCGAAGCCGGCAAAGACGAAGAGCAGGACCGACCAGATTCGCCGGCCCATGGGCTTGAATTCCTCATCGATGAGCAGAGCGGGGCCATCCAACTCGGTCTCGGCCTCCTCGCCCTGCATCGCTTCCCGCACCCAGCAGACGAAGAGCGTCAACAGCACCATGCTATCGAAGAGGTTGATGGTGCCCGAAAGGGGAATCAGGAACGAATACAGGGTGGCCCAGATCAGGTAACGGATTTCGAGTTGTTGCGGAGCATTGACCCGCAACGCCGAGGTTCCGGAACGCTGGCAACCGACCAAAACCACCACGGCCCAGCCCAGGCCAATCAACAAACGGTTGGCGCCGGTCATATTCGCCACGGCATAAGCCGCATAGGTGGGATCCTTGCCCGCGGTCCAGGCGAAATGAAGATCCACGGCGTATTCGGGCAGGACCCCCATCAGCGCAAGCAACAACAAAGCCAATGCCTGGGGAATCTCGCGTTCTGCCAACTCGCACGCCCAGGAGAGCATGAAGGCCGCGCCCAGGATGGAGAGCCCCGCCATGGTGGCCACCCATTCGGCCGCGATCCCGAGCCCACCCCAGGCCTCGGCCATGATCCAGGGCACAGGGAGCGCCAAGGCAAACCCGAACCAGATCAGATCTCGGCGCGGCAGGTGATGGTGGTGGTCCCCTCGTTTCATGCGAGTTTCGCGCCGAATTCGGCTTCGAAGCGCGAAGCGATGCCATCGAAGTCCAGTGAAATGGATTGGGGTCCTGCCTCGGCCACCTTCAGCGCGCCCATCAAGCTGCCCAGCCGGGCGCCCGTCCCCAACGAATGGCCGTGGGCCAGCGCAAAAAGCAGGCCCGAACGATAGGCGTCGCCACAGCCCGTGGGGTCGACAACCCTCTCCGCCTTCACCGAGGGGATCTCCTCTCGATCCACTTCGATTTCGAAGCCCACCGGCTGCGCTCCTCGGCGCACGATGGAACCCTCGCCGCCCCGCGTCACCACCAGGGCGCCCACCCGCTCGCTTATGGCGTCTTCCCCCAGGCCCGTCTTCTCCTGAGTCAGGAGCCACTCGTAATCGTTCGCGATGAAGATCGCTGCGCCGTCGATGAGGCTCAAGAGTTCATCCCCGTCGAAGGTCGGCAACTGCTGCCCGGGGTCGATCACGCTCGGGACCCCCCGTTCTTTCAGTTCCGTCGCGTATTCCACCATTGCCTGCTTGCCGTTGGGGGAGACGATGCCCAGATTGAGTTCCTCGTCGATATCGGAAATGCGCGCCTCGTGGGCGCGATCCATGGCCCCGGGATGAAAGACAATGAGCTGGTTGCTGTCGAGGTCCGTGGTGATGAAACATTGAGCGGTAAAAGCATCGTCCAGCACGCGGAGATGATCCCGGCGCAAGCCATGGGCATCCATCCATTCCGCGTAGGCCCCCAGGTCGCTCCCCACTGTTGCGAGCAAAACCGGGTCCTCGCCCAGCAGCCGCAGGTTGAAGGCGATGTTGGCCCCGGTGCCGCCCCACCGCTTCTCGAGGCTGGGAACCAGGAAGGCCACGTTCAAGCGGTGGATCTGGTCAGCCAAGACGTGGTTTTTGAAAGAGTCCTCGAAGACCATGATGTGATCGATGGCGACGGAGCCCGTAACCAGAACCGACATGAATTAAGACTTGCTCCTTTGAATGGATTGACCCCGGGTTCGATGTAGCCAGCGCCGCCCGCCCCGGGCGCCGACCCGGACAGACGGGTAGACTTGGCCCATGAATATCGGGGATCTCTACCGCCGTGGCGAGCCGGTCATCTCGTTCGAATTCTTCACTCCGAAGACCGACCGCGGCTACCAGAGCTTGTTTGAGACCATAGGCGAATTGAAAGCGCTGGCCCCGGGTTTCGTCTCGGTCACCATGGGGGCCGGCGGGTCGACCCGCGGCCCCACCGTGGAGCTCGTCATCCGCATCGAGCAGGAACTGGGAGTCACCGCCATGGCCCACCTGCCCTGCCTGGGTTCCGAACGGGGCGAGATTGTCCAGATATTGGACGATCTCGAGCGGGGCGGGATCGAAAATGTCCTGGCCCTGCGCGGCGATCCGCCCCGGGACGCAAAGGATTTCCGCCATCCCGAGGACGGTTTCGACTATGCGAACGAATTGACGGCGTTCATCGCCGAACGCGGGGGGTTCAGCATCGGCGGTGGCTGCCATCCGGAAAAACACCCCGAGGCCCCCAGCCCGGAGGACGATCTGCTCCAGCTGAAACGAAAGGTCGATGCGGGCTCGCAATTCCTCTTGAGCCAACTCTTCTTCGACAATGCGAAATTCTTCGATTTTGTGGGCCGGGCCCAGGCGGCGGGCATCCAGGTCCCCATCGTTCCCGGCGTCATGCCCGTCACCAGCGTGAACAGCATCCGGCGCATGACCGCCCTGGGCGGAGGCACGATTCCCGCCGAACTCGATGCCGAACTCAGGCGCGTAGACAACGACGACGCGGCCACCCTCGAGGTGGGAATCGAGTGGGCCACGCTGCAATGCCGAGAACTGATCGATCGAGGCGTCCCGGGGATTCACTTCTACACGCTCAACCGATCCTCGGCGAGCCAGAGAATCCACCGTGCCCTGCGGGAAGCCGGGCTGGTGGCATGACGGGAGAGCGCAAGGCACCGCGCATAGCGGTTCTGCTCTCAGGTAACGGAACCAGCCTGGAAAACCTGCTCGAGCACATCGAATCCGGCGATGTTCCGGGCGAGGTGGGGGTTGTCATCTCGAGCCGGGCCGACGCCTACGGGCTGGAACGAGCACGCCGCCGCGGGATTCCCGCCGAGGTGGTGGCCCGCCGGGATTACCCCGATCTGGATGCCTTCAACGATGCCCTGCACGCTGCCCTGGAGCCCCACGCGGTGGATCTCGTGGCGCTGCTCGGCTTCCTCTCCCTTTTTCAACTCCGCGGCCGTTACGAGGGCCGGGCCCTGAACGTGCACCCGGCGCTGATCCCGGCCTTTTCGGGCACGGGCTTCTACGGCAGCCGGGTCCACGAGGCCGTACTGGCCGCCGGCGTCAAGCTCTCAGGAGCCACGGTTCACTTCATCGACGAAGAGTACGATCACGGGCCCATCCTGCTCCAGGAGGCCGTGCCCGTAGAGGCCGACGATACCCCCGACACCCTCGCCGCCCGGGTGGTCGCCGCCGAGCGGCGCCTGGTCCCCCAGGCGATTCGGCTGATCGCCGAGGGAAGGGTCGAGATCAAGGATGGGCGAACGCGCATCCTGCCCCCCACATCGCCCTGACGCCTTCTCGAATGACCCCTTGATCAAAGGCGAATAAAAGGCGAAAGTAGAGCGATGCCCGCTGGTCCCCTGACCGCCCGCCATCGCAGCGCCCAAACGCCCGCCCCCGAATCGACGGCCCCAACACCCCGCAACCGCATCGAGGCTCTGCTCGGTGATCTCGGTGCCCAACTGCAATCGGGCGTAGCGCTCCGCGATTCTGGGGAGAACCCGGACGCTCCCCAACGCCACCCCAGCGGGCTCGACGTCATCGACGAACTTCTGGGGGGTGGTTTCCCGCGCGGCGATCTCAGTGAAATCACGGGGCCGGCGTCCTCGGGACGCACCTCGCTGCTATTCGCCCTGCTGGCACAGACCACCACCGGCGGAGGCCACCACCCGGGCGAACTCGCCGCCGTGGTCGACCCCAGCGATGCCTTCGATCCTCCCTCGGCCCAGGCCGCAGGGATCGACTTGCGCCGGGTGCTTTGGGCTCGGGTCGGCGCCTGGCGCGAAGCCATGCGATGCACCGAGCGCCTGCTCGAAACCGAGGGTCTGCCTTTCGTGATCCTGGATCTCGCCCCGAGTACCCCGACCTCGGCACGTCCCCCAGGCGAACCCGAAATTCCCGCCTCTGCCTGGACCCGACTGGCCAGGCGCGCGGCCACCACGCGAACTGCCCTGGTGGTGCTCAGCCATCAGCGCCAGGCGGGAAGCGAAGCCCGAATCGTCCTGGAGTTGCAACCCACCCGGCCTCTCTTCGGGGGGGTGCCTCGCCTGCTCGAAGAAATCGAAACCCGGGCCGTACTGGTTCGCCACCGGGGCGGAGCCAGCGGTGGTTCCACTCTCGTCCGAATGGGCAGCCCCCCCGGCAAGCGGGCGGCCAACGGCTAAAACTCCAAAACAAAGCGGTCCAAAGCGACATGTCCCCCCGAATCGCCTGCCTGCTGGTGCCCGACCTTCCCCTGCGCGCCGAACTCCGGGCCTATCCCGAAAGCACATCCGCGCCCCTGGCCGTGGCCTCCGGGCCCGGAGCCCAGGCCGATATCATCGCGGCCTCCCCCGCCGCCCGATCAGCCGGGGTTCGCATCGCCCATTCCATCGCCCAGGCCCGGGCCGCCTGCCCGAATCTCCAAGTGCGTATCGCCTCGCCGGCCCTCGAACAGGCCGCCCGGGCAACCCTGATGGATATCGCTCTCTCCCTTTCGCCCCGAGCCGAAATTTCGCCGCGCACATCCGGTCTCTTCTTTGCCGAGGCCAGCGTCTTCCTCGATGCATCGGGCATCGAGGGACTCTTTCACTCCGAGACGGGCTTTGCCTCGGCACTCCTGGCCCGGGCCGAAAAACAGGGCCTGCCCGGTGTGGTGGGCATCGCCTCTTCTCGCTGCGTTGCGCTCCTGGTCGCCCGTCAGCGAATGCGCGGAGGATCCCCGATTCACTGCCTCCTCCCCCAAGAGGAACGCGCCTTCCTGGCTCCCCTTTCCCTGGATCTCTTCGATCCCGATGACGCCCTCGCCCAGGCGCTCACCCGGCTGGGCATCCACACCGTGCGCGACCTGCTTCGGCTCCCCCGGCGCGGGCTCGCCCAACGACTCGGGCCCGGCGCCCTGGCACTCGTTGCCCGGGCCCGGGGCGAGGATCCGGGCTCCGCACTGCCCGAGCCCACCCCGACCCGAATCCAGGAATCCATCGACCTGGAAGCGCCCATCGATCACCTCGAACCCCTGGGCTTCGTTTTGCGGGGTCTGCTTTCCCGGCTCTCCGAACGACTCGCCCTGCGCGGCCTCGCCTGCGATGCCCTCGAACTGCAATTGGGGCTCGAAGGGGGAGCCCGGGATGCGCGGCGTATCGGGCTGGCCGCCCCCACCCTCGACCTCCGCGTTCTCTTGCGCATCGTCACCCTCGCCCTGGCCGAGCAACCACCCCGGGCCCCCATCGAATATGTCGCCCTGGGGAGCCAGGGTGTCCCTGCACCCAGCGATCAACTCGATCTCTTCCTCCCTCGTGGCCCGGATCCCGCTGCCCTTGGCCGTACCCTGAGCGAACTCGAATCCCTTTGCGGCGAGGGGCGTGTGGGCTCGCCCGAAGTGGCCGATCACCACAACCCCCTTGGCTTTGGATTGGGGCCCTTCACGCCTCCCCCGGCCACCCCCCGCCCAGCACCCCCACTCCCCGCTCCCGCGCCATCGCCTGCACCCTCGTCTACACCCTCGCCTGCACCCTCGTCTGCACCCTCGTCTGCACCCTCGCCTACACCCCCGCCTGCACCCTCGCCGGCGCTCCGCGCGCTGCGCCCGCCCTCCCGGGCCGAGGTTCGCCTGATCGGGGGCAAGCCCGCCTTCGTCCGCAGTGCGGCGGCCCGGGGCGATGTGGTGATGGTGGCGGGGCCTTGGCGAACCACCGGCTATTGGTGGTCCGAGGACGAACGGTTCGCCTTCGATCATTTCGATATCCAGACGAGCGATGGCACCGTGGCCCGACTCTGTTTCGACTGGATGAAACGCAGTTGGCTGATCGACGGAATCTACGACTGAGTCAGCGCTCCTCGCCCGGCTCCTCGCCCCGCTTGATCTGGAGCGAAAGCCCCGCCCGATCCGCCCTCCCCTGGCTGGCGCGCACCACCGTGCCCGTACCGAAGCGCGCCTCGAGTTGATCCAAGGCGCGGTTCAAGGCGGCGCGCTCCTCGCTCCCCTGGGCTTCCCCGGCGCCGTCGGCAAAGAGCGAGAGCTGGGCCCCGCCCGATTCCTCCATGCCCGAGACCCCCACGCCAATCAAACGCACCGGCTCCTCGGGGCCGCTTTCGGCCAACAGTCGCCGAGCCTCCTGGGCGATCACCCCGCCGTCATCGGTGGCCTCGAAGAGCGTGGTCTGGCGGGTATGCAACGGATAACCCCGGGGTCCGGCGCTTCGGCGCCGGGCCTCTCGCCATTTGAGCACCACCGTCCGACCCCGCACGCCGTCGTTGCGCAGGCGCCGGGCCACGGAATCCGCGTGGGTCAGGATCGTCGCGGCGAGCAACGCGCGATCGTCCACGTCGTCGCGAAAGGTATTTTCCTCGCTATAGGAAAGCGCAGCCCCCGACGACTCCACTTCGCGTAAATCCTCGCCCCGAGCCAGGCGGGCCATCCCCAGTCCCCAATTCCCGAAGAGTTGCTCGATCACCTGCGGATCCGCCCGGGCAAGATCGTCCAGGGTATGCATCCCATGGGCCACCAGGCGCCGCTCCGCCACCGGGCCCACGCCCCAGATCCGGCGCACCGGGAGGGGCGCGAGGAAGCGGGCGACTTCACCGGGCTCCACTTCCAACAGGCCATCGGGCTTGGCCGCGGCGCTCGCGATCTTGGCCACCATCTTGACCGGGGCGATCCCCACGGAAACGGCCAAATCCGTTTCCTCGCGAACCCGGGCGCGAAGCCGAGCGCCAATATCGGCCGGGGCGCCCAGGAGCCGGCGCGTCCCCGTCAGGTCAATGAAGGCCTCATCCAGAGAGAGTCCCTCCACCTCGGGAGAGAACTCGCCAAAGACGGCAAAGATGCGCCGGGATTCCCGGCCGTATTTGCGGGGATCGCCGCGCAGGAAGATGAGTTCGGGACACAGGCGCCGCGCCTCGAAACTCGGCATCGCCGAGCGGACCCCGAAGCGGCGGGCCTCGTAGCTCGCTGCCGCAACGACCCCTCGCGGACCATCGCCTCCCACCGCCACCGGTCGACCGCGAAGCTGGGGATCATCACGCTGCTCCACGGACGCATAGAAGGCGTCCATATCGGCGTGCAGGATACAGCGCGGCGAAGCGGAAGCATTCGCATCGGAAGGCGAACTCACGCCTCCAGTCTAACTCCCCGGAGACCTCCCGAGGGACCGCGCCCGGATCCAGCCCTTGAGCGAAACTTCAGGGCGAAGCCGAAGCCGCCTGGGCGATCACTTCGAGAACCTTGTCGGGGTGGAAGGGCTTGCGGAGGAACCCGCCCTGGGTGCCGTCGACGCGCTGGCTCAGGTCATCGCTGATCTGATCGCCGCTGATCAGCAAGAACGGAAGCTCGGGTCGGCGCCCCAGAACCGCGTCGAGCACCTCTTCGCCGCCCCGGGGAGGCAGCACGACATCGAGCAGCAGGATATCGATGGCGTCCGCGTGTTCGGCCAGGAGTTCCTGCGCCCGATCGCCATCCTCGGCGGTAATCACGGTATGGCCTGCCCGGGTCAGCACCCGGGTCAGCAGCCGCAAAATCTGGCCCTCATCATCCACAAGAAAGACTGTCAGACCCATCGAGTGCGAGGATAACGGATGCGTAACCCATAGCTGGCTTTTCAGGGTTGGTATCCGTCTGAGCAGAGCGAACACGAGGCCTGGCAAAAAGGCGAATAAAAGACGAAAGTCTACTCGTGCCCCCCAAACCCGCGGACTACATCGAGTTGCGTACGCGCAGCGCCTTTTCCTTTCTGGAAGCGGCCTCCAATCCCGAAGATCTCGTGGAGCGGGCGGGGGCCCTCGACTATCCCGCCCTCGCCCTGGCCGATCGGGGCGGGGTCTACGGCATTCCCCGCTTTCACCAGGCGGCTCGAAAAGCCGGCCTACGCGCGATCCTGGGTGCCGAGATCGATCTCGACCCAAAAGCCACCGGTGCGATTCCCGGTTCGCGCTTGTTGCTTCTGGCCGAATCATCCCGAGGCTGGCGAGGACTCTCCCGGCTTCTCACCGTGGGCCATCAAGGGCGCGAGAAGAACGCGTGCCGCATCGATTGGAACCAACTCGAAGAACACGCCCGAGACCTCACCCTGCTCGTGCGCGGTGACGGATGCCTCGAGCCCAAAACCCTCGACCGGGCCCAAAGCATTTTCGGCCACGGCCGGGAACGCCTCTGGGTGGATGTCTCCCGGCACCTCGATCGACACCAGGAGCGCCTGACGCGCCGGGCCGTGGCCATGGCGGAAGCCGCCCGAGTGCCCGTGGTGGCCAGTGGAGACGTGCGCTGCGCCCAGCCCCACGAAAGGCCTCTGCTGGACGCCTTGAGTTGCCTCCACTGGAAAACCACCCTCGACCGGGCGGGGCGCAAATTGCTGGCCAACGGGGAACGGACCCTGCACACCCCGGAAGAAATCACCCGGCGCTTCGCCGACCGCCCGGAATGGCTGGCCGCCACGCGAACCATCGCCGAGCGCTGTCGGTTCGAATTGGACGACCTCGACTACCGCTTTCCCGAATACCCCTTGCCTCCGGGTGAGAGTCAGTCGGGACACCTCCGCGCCCTCACCTGGCGGGGAGCCCGCCGGCGTTATGGCGCCCCCCTGCCACCCCGGGTGCGCGCCCAACTCGAGCACGAACTCGCCCTGATCGAGAAACTCGACCTCGCCGGCTACTTCCTGATCGTCCACGACATCGCCGAATTTGCCCGCTGCCAGCAGATCCTCTGCCAGGGCCGCGGGTCCGCGGCCAACAGCGCGGTCTGTTATTCCCTGGGCATTACGGCGGTGGACCCAGTGGGCATGGATCTCCTCTTCGAGCGCTTCCTCTCCGAGGAGCGCGGCGAATGGCCGGATATCGACCTCGACCTTCCGTCCGGCGATCAACGCGAGCGGGTCATCCAGCACGTATTCGAAAAATACGGCCACCAGGGGGCCGCCATGACGGCCAATGTCATCACCTACCGCACGCGCCTGGCGGTGCGGGAGATGGGCAAGGTGGTGGGGTTGGCCCCGGATACCGTGGACAGGCTGTCCCGACAACTCGGCCGACTCGATCTCCAGCAGGACCCCGAGGCCCTGGTGGCGCGCATCGAAGAAACCGGCGTCGACCCCAGCGCGCCCCGCATCGCCCGCCTGGTCGAACTCGTAACCCGGGTCCAGGGCCTGCCCCGTCACCTGGGCCAACACAGCGGAGGCATCGTCATCGCCGCCGGGCGCCTGGACGAAGTCGTGCCCATCGAGCCCGCCCGCATGGCGGGCCGACGCATCGTGCAATGGGACAAGGAGGACTGCGCGGATCTCGGCATCATCAAGATCGACCTTCTGGGGCTGGGCATGCTGGCCGCCCTGGAGGAAACCCTGCCCCTGATCGAGCGCCACGAGGGGCGCACACTCGACCTCGCCCACCTGCCCCCGGACGATCCCGACACCTACGCGATGCTCTGCAAGGCGGATACGGTGGGGGTCTTCCAGATCGAAAGCCGGGCCCAGATGGCCACCCTGCCCCGCTTGAAACCCCGTTGTTTCTACGATCTCGTCGTAGAGATCGCCATCATCCGCCCGGGGCCCATCGTGGGACAGATGGTTCATCCCTACCTGAACCGACGCGCCGGGCGGGAACCCGTTCGCTACCCCCACCCCTGCCTCGAACCCATCCTCAAGCGAACCCTGGGCATCCCGATCTTCCAGGAACAACTGCTGCGCATCGCCATGACGGCGGCGGGCTTCAGCGGCGGTGAGGCCGAAGAGTTGCGACGCGCCATGGGGTTCAAGCGCTCCACCCAGCGCATGCACACGATCGAGAAAAGGCTCCGAGCCGGCATGGAACGCAAAGGTATTCCCAGGCCAGCCCAGGATGAGATCGTCCAGCAGGTCACCGCCTTTGCGCTCTACGGCTTCCCCGAATCCCATTCGGCCTCCTTTGCGCTGATCGCCTACGCGTCCGCCTACTTGAAATGCCACCACCCCGCCGCCTTCCTCACGGGGCTGCTCAACGCCTGGCCCATGGGGTTCTACAGCCCGGCGACCTTGATCAAGGATGCCCAGCGTCATGGGGTGGAAGTCCGTGCCATCGACGTCATGGCCTCGCGCTGGAAATGCACCCTCGAGGCGGGATCGAAACCCGCAGACCCGCCCGCTATGCGCCTGGGCCTGCGCTTCACTCAGGGTCTCCGCGAGGCCACGGGCCATTGGCTCGAAGCCGAGCGCGACGAGAAACCTTTCGATCATCTCGCCGACCTGGTCAAACGGGTGCCCCTGACCTCGGCGGAACTCGACGCCCTGGCGGAACTCGGCGCCCTGGCGGAACTCGAGACCACGCCCCGGGAACGCCGGGCCGCGCTCTGGCAGGTGGCGGGCATCGAGCGCGACAACACCTCGCTCTTTGCCGGGCACAGCGCGCGTGACACCGCAAAGCCGGGCCTCGCCGCGCTCTCTCCCCTGGAAGAAACCCTCGCCGACTACCGACTCTCGGGGCTCACACCGGGGCCGCAGATCATGGCGCACCTGCGTCCGGCCCTTCGCGCAAGGGGCTTGGTCACCGCCGCCGAACTCCAGGCCACGGCCAATGGCGCGCCCGTCCACACGGCGGGGCATGTCATCGTGCGCCAGCGGCCCGGCTCCGCCAAGGGTTTCCTCTTTCTCACCCTCGAGGATGAGACGGGCCTTTCCAATGCCATCCTGACCCCGGACCAGGCCGAGCGTTTCCGCATCCCCCTGAATACTGCGAGCCTGGTGGAGATCCGCGGCCCGCTCCAGAACGTCGATGGCGTGGTCCACGTCAAATTGCGCCACCTCGAACCCTTGGCACTGCGCGCATTCGTCCGCCGAAAAGCCGCCGACGAACCCCTGCCCCCCGGACACGACTACCGCTGAGCCCGCTCAACAACCGGGAACCGAGGCATCCGCTTGGGCGCGCACTCAGCGCGAGGCCAGGTGTTCCTCGATCCGGGCCGCCACCGTTTCCGGCGTAAAACCGAACTCCTCGGCCAATTTCGCTGCCGGGGCGCTCTCGCCAAAGCGTTGCATGCCCAGGATCAAGCCCTTCCGGCCCACGAAGCGGCGGTAACTCTCGCCGCGACTGGCCTCCACGGCCACCACCGGGGTGCCGTCGTCGGGCACCAGGGCGAGTTGGTCCCTTTCGGATTGGGCGAGAAAGAGTTCCAGGCAGGGCATGGAGACCACCCGGGCCTCGACGCCCCGGGTCGCCATCTGCTCGGCGGCCGCGCACGCCAGGGCCACTTCCGAGCCGCTGGCAATCACCACCACGTCGGATGCACCCTCGGGCTCCCGCACCCGGTAGGCCCCCTTCCAGACATCCTCCAATTCGAAATCCGCCAGCCGGTTCAGGGCCGGGAGGCCCTGGCGAGTGAGGGCCAGGAGTACCGGCCCCTCCGCCCGTTGGAGCACCCAGGCATAGGCCATGGCGGTCTCCACGCCGTCGGCGGGCCGGAAGGTGGTCAGGCCCGGCACCACGCGAAGGCTATCGAGTTGCTCGATGGGCTGGTGCGTGGGTCCGTCCTCGCCCACGTAGAACGAATCGTGGGTAAAGACGAAGAGCGATCGCACCTTCATCAGCGCGGCCAGGCGAAGCGAAGGGCGCATGTAGTCGCTGAAGATCAGGAACGTGCCGCAATAGGGAAGAAACGTGCCATCGAGCGCGATGCCATTGGTGATGGCCGCCATGGCGTGCTCGCGCACACCGAAGTGGATATTGCGCCCCGCGAAGGGATCCGCGCCCTCTTCGGCCCCCGGCCCCACGATCCCGTACTCGCCCAGAACGGGTGGCGCCGCCGAGCCGGCGAGATCCGCCGAGCCCCCCACCATATAGGGCACCGTCGCGTGCAAACGGGCCAGAACCGCGGCCGAGTGCTTGCGGGTGGCGTCGTCCACGTCCCCGAAGCCTTCGGCGAGTCGTTCACCGAGATCCGCCGGCATTTTTCGATTGCGCGCCGCGTCACAGGCCTCGGCGCCTTCCGGATTCGCTTCTCGCCAGGCCTGGTGGCCCGCCTCGACCGCGCTCCGATCCGCCTTCTTCTCGGCGATACGGCGATTGAAATAATCGCGCACGTCATCGGGCACATGGAAGGCCGGCTCCTGGGGCCACCCCATGGCCTGCTTGGTGCGAGCCGTCTCCTCCGCTCCCAGGGCCGCGCCGTGGGCCTTGTTCTTGCCCGCCACGCCCGGGCTCCCGCGCCCGATCACTGTCCGCAAAACGATCAGGCTGGGACGATCGGTGACGCCGCGCGCCGCTTCCAGACCCTCGCCCAACTCCGACACAGCCTGCCCGTCGATGGGCCCCTGCACATGCCAGCCCTGGGACTCGAAGCGCGCGGTGACGTCTTCACCGAAGGAGAGTTCGGTCCCCCCGTCGATGGTGATCCGGTTGTCATCGTAGATGAAGATCAGGTTGCCGAGACCCAGGTGGCCCGCCAGGGAGGCCGCTTCACTGGTGATCCCTTCCATCATGTCGCCATCGCCCATCATCCCATAGACGAAATGTTCGCCGGGGCCCGAACCGCCGGCACCCCCGAAATGGCTCCGGGTCATGCGCGCCGCAAGCGCCATCCCCACCGCGTGGGCGAAACCCTGGCCCAAGGGGCCGGTGGTGGTCTCGACCCCGGGCGTCAAGCCGTATTCGGGATGACCGGGTGTCAGTGCACCCCATTGTCGAAAGGCCCGGATCTGGTCCAGAGGAAGTTCGTAGCCGTAGAGGTGCAGCATGCCGTAGAGAAGCATCGATGCGTGCCCGCCGGAGAGCACGAAGCGGTCGCGCAGGGGCCAGTCGGGATCCGCTGGATCGAAGCGAAGGTGATTGTCGAAGAGTTCGAAAGCGGCAGCGGCCAGGCCCATGGGGGCACCGGGATGCCCGCTCTTGGCCGCATCCACGGCGTCAACCGCCAGGAAGCGAATGGTATTCTCGATTTTTTCCCGTAGCTGGGGGGTGCATTCAGCGGGCATGAAATCTCCCCACCTCCGTAGGGGCGACGTGCGGGCTGGAGCGTGGGGCGTCGGTCTGATTGGCCGGCGCCGGGATGGACACCTTACACCAATGAACGCCCACGAAAACCGTTAATCCTCCGCGAAATCGCCGCGCCCGGGAGCCGGCCGCCGACACGGGGCTCCAGCGATCGCGCGCGAACCCGACCTCGCGCCGGGTTCCTAACCGCCGATGATGGCGTTCTTGCGAATCCGCCGCACCGAGCCCTCGCGGTGGACCACGAAGAGGCAGAAACGATTGAAGGCATCCAGGTACCAGGGCATCTTTCGGCGAAAATCGAACCAGAGCACCACGCGCACATCATCCGACTCGTTCGCGGCTTCGTGGAGAAAGGTGTCGTCGAAAACGACGCCTTCGCCCTCCTTCCAGAAATAGCGCTCGCCCTTCTCGATCAGGCTGCGGTCGCGGCGCTCGTTGTCGCTGCGGTCGGCGTTGATTCGCACCCAACAACTGCGGTCCTGGTTGTTGCTGGGGATCATGACGCCCATGTGATATCGGAGGAACCCCTTGTAGTAGCCGAAATGCGGGGGAAGTTTTTGATGCGGCTCCAACACGGAAAAGAACGCGGTGTAGACCCCGGGCAGTTGGCGAATCAAGTCGGCAGTGCGCGGCGCCAGGCGGCAATTCTCCTCGATGAAGCTGCCGGATTTGAACATCAGCGTCGTCCAATCGGCGACGTGGGTATCCCCGGCGGTATAACTCCCGCCCAGGTCATCCATGCGCACCAGGCGCGAACGATCCTTCATCAGGGCCTCGCACTCGGCCCGAATCGTCGAATAGTTCTCCTCGATGACCCGGAATTGCGGATAGGTCGCGAGATAGTCACTTTGAAAGGCCGGCTGCCGCGGAAAGGCCCCCCGAGTTTCGGCGGACTCGAAAACCCCGTTGATGGCGTCCTTGATCGCGGTCTTCTGCTGACTGTCCATGAGGCGCAGAGCCACGAAAACAGCCACGCCGATCAAGGCGATCCCCAGCAGAAGGCTCAAAACCAGCGTCATTTCTGCTCCCATGCCCAAACGGCTCCCAGAATAGCTTCGGGGAGCCCGCCGGGGAGTCTTTCCCGGCCATTCCGGGCCTGGGCCCGGCTGGTCGGGGTGGTGGGGATCGAACCCACGACACTGAACCCCCAAAGTTCAGGCTCTACCACTGAGCTACACCCCGGCCGCAGGGGAAGCTACCACGCCTCCCGTGGCCCTTGCAGCGTTCCGCGCTCCCGTAGACGTGGGAGCCGGCGCTGGCCCGGTTCCGAGGGGACGAGCGCGGAGCGCCGTGCTATTTCCCCTCTTCTCGGGCTTGTCCGGGGCCCCCAATCCCGGCTCCCCGGAGCCCAAGCCCCAAACCCATCAGCCCTCAAATATCCACCGGAAGCGTCCCATGACCGAGAAAGCGACCCACCTCTTCGAAAAAGTCTGGCAAGCGCACCGCGTCGGCAAACTCCCCGGCGGCCAGACCCAACTCTTGATCGGCACCCACCTGGTGCACGAAGTCACGAGCCCCCAGGCGTTCGCGATGCTGCGAGAACTCGGCCTCGGCGTGCGCTTCCCCGGCCGCACCTTCGCGACCGCCGACCACATCATGCCGACGGATTCCCAGGTACGTCCCCTGAACGACCCCCTGGCAGAAACCATGCTGTCGGAACTCGAGCGCAACTGCGCCGAGTTCGGCATCCGATTCTTCGGGACCGATAGCGGGCATCAGGGCATCGTTCATGTCATCGGCCCGGAACTCGGGCTCACCGTGCCTGGCTCCACCATTGCGTGCGGAGACAGCCACACCTCGACCCATGGGGCCTTCGGAACCATCGCCCTGGGGATCGGCACAAGCCAGGTCCGCGATGTCCTGGCCACCCAGACCCTGGCCATGGCGAAGCTCCAGGTCCGGCGCATCGAGGTCCGCGGCAAGCTGGGGCCGGGGGTCTACGCCAAGGACGTCATCCTGGCCATCATCCGAAAGCTCGGTGTGAACGGCGGCGTGGGCTTCGCCTACGAGTACGCCGGGGAAGCCATCGAGGCCATGGACATGGAGCAGCGAATGACCCTATGTAATATGTCCATCGAGGGCGGGGCTCGCTGCGGCTACGTGAACCCCGACGCCACCACCGTGGAATATTTGCGCGGCCGTGAGTTCGCGCCCGAGGGCGAGGCCTTCGAGCGAGCGGCGGCGGAGTGGCTCGCCATGGCGAGCGATCCCGGCGCCGAATACGACGACGTGGTGCAACTCGAGGCCTCGGAAATCGAACCCTCGATCACCTGGGGAATCAATCCCGGCCAGAATATCGGCGTGGGCGAACGCTTGCCGACGCCTGCGACCGTCGAGGGCGAAGAGCGCGCGGGGGTCGAGGAAGCTTTCGAGTACATGGATCTCGACCCCGGGGCCCCCATCGCGGGCACCCCGGTGGACGTGGCTTTCATCGGATCGTGCACGAATGGCCGGATTTCCGATCTGCGCGAAGCCGCCCGGGTTGCCCAGACGGGCAAGGTCCAGCCGGGCGTCCGCGCCCTGGTGGTGCCGGGCTCCCAGGACGTCGCACGGCAGGCCATCGCCGAGGGCTTGGACGATGTCTTTCGCGGCGCGGGCTTCGAATGGCGGGAACCGGGCTGCTCCATGTGCCTGGCGATGAATCCCGACAAGTTGATCGGCCGAGAAATCTGCGCTTCGTCGAGCAACCGCAATTTCAAGGGCAGGCAGGGCTCTCCCGCCGGACGAACCCTGCTCATGTCTCCCGCCATGGTGGCCGCTGCCGCCCTGGCCGGCCGGGTCGTAGACGTACGGGAGGTACTCTGAGATGAGTTCCAGCCAACTGACATCCATCAGCGAAGTCCAGGGCACTGGCTGTGTCTTGCGAGGCGACGATATCGATACGGATCGCATCATCCCGGCGCGCTTCATGAAGGACATCACCTTCGACGCCATGGGGGAACATCTCTTCGAGGATGCGCGCAAAGCCGCCAAGGGCAATCATCCCCTGGACGATGAACGTTTTCTCGGCTCCGACATATTGGTGGTGGGCAAGAATTTCGGCTGCGGCTCCTCTCGGGAGCACGCGCCCCAATCCCTGATGCGCTTCGGCTTCCGCGCCTTCATCGGCGAGTCATTCGCGGATATTTTCGCTGGCAATTGCTGCAGCCTGGGGCTGGTCTGCATCACGCTGCCGGAAACCGATGCCGAGACCCTGCGGGAGAGCATCGAACTCGATCCCGAACAGCCCGTAGGCATCGACGTCGCGGACCAGACCGTGACCTTTCGCGGCGGCCAATTACAGGGCACGATCCCCGATGGCACCCGGGATCGGCTGCTCCAGGGGCATTGGAATGCCACAAGCCTGCTGCTGGACGCTGCGGATGCCATCGAGCGTACCGCTGAGAAACTCAGTTACGTTCGGGGCTATTAAGCCCTCATTCCGGCCGGGAAACTGGCCGATACGAAGTTTCGTGCGAGAATCCCGGCCATGAGACTTCGCAAGACCAAGCTGATCGCCACGATTGGGCCCGCCTGCGCGGATCCTGGCCTGCTGGAGGGCATGATCCAGGCGGGTATGGACGTGGCCCGCTTCAACCTCTCCCACGGCGATCTGGACGACCATGCCCGGCTGATGGACAGCGTCCGGGAGGTGGTCCAACGAATCGGGGCCAACGTCGCCACGCTGGTCGACACCCGGGGCAACGAGATCCGAACCGGCAATCTCACCGGAAGTGGGGTCATGCTCAAGGCCGGCGAGAATTTCCGCCTTCGCACCGAGCCCGGCCTGGGAGATTCCAGCGGCGTCTGGGTGAGCTTCGAAGGGCTCCCCAAGGCTGTCTCCAAAGGAGATCGCGTCCTCATCGACGACGGCAAGATCGAACTCGCCGTAACCCGCGTGGGCAAGCGAGCCGTGGATTGCCGGATCGAGTGCGGCGGAACCCTCAGGGACCGCAAGGGGGTCAACCTCCCGGACACGGACCTCCAAAGCGATGCCATGGACCCCGGCACCCGGGATGATCTGGGCTTTGCCGCCCGCTGCGGGGCCGAGTACCTGGCGGCCTCTTTCGTTCAGACCGCCCGGGACGTCGCGGATATCCGGCGCTTCCTCGAGGACAAGAAGGCCGATATCCCCATCATCGCCAAGATCGAGAACCGCCTGGGGGTGGATCACCTGGAGGAAATCATCGCCGAGGCCAACGGCGCCATGGTGGCACGCGGCGACCTCGGCGTAGAACTCCCCTTCGCCGAGGTGCCACATGTTCAGAAACGCATCATCCGAACCACCGTGAGCAGCGGTAAGCCCGTCATCACGGCGACCCAGATGCTCGACTCCATGGAGCGCAACCCGAGACCGACCCGGGCCGAGGTCAGCGATGTCGCCAACGCGATCCTCGACGGAAGCTCGGCCGTCATGCTCTCGGGAGAAACCGCCGCAGGGCTTCACCCGGTGGGCGCAGTGCAGACCATGGCGGAACTCGCCATCGAGGCGGAAAAATCGCTCGAGGAATTCGGCACCCTGCAGCACGTTCACCCGAACGCCTCGGATGCCGTGGTGGAGGCGGTGGCCCAAGCGGCCATCACCATGGCGAATCACCTCGAGGCCGCCGCGATCATTGCGCTGACCGATACCGGCTTCACAGCGCGAACCATTTCCAAGTTCCGACCCCAGAGCCCGATTCTCGCGGTCACCCGATCCGAAACCGTTCGCCGGCGACTCGCCCTCAACTGGGGTGTCATGCCCATCCACTACAGGGGTGAAGGCGATGACGATACTCGGGTGGAGTTCGCCGTCCGGCGCGCCCGGGAGATCGGGCATCTACGCCCTGGAGACCTGGTCGTCGCCACCGCGGGACGCTCGCAAAAGACCGGTGGCACCGACATGATCCAGGTCCTGAGCATCTGAGCCTGGCGCTCGGGCCCGTGCTCAGGCGAGCAGCTCTACCAATTCGAGTACGGTGCCGTCAGGGTCTTTGAAGCATACGAAGCGCGAGTCCGGATGCCCCTCCCAGACCACCGTTGCGGGTTCGCTGATGAACTCGACGCCCTTATCCTGCAGGCGTTTCATATCCCCATCGAGATCCGACGACGCCATGGCGATCCGCGCAATGCCGAGATGATTCAGCCGCGCGTAGGGGGGCGCCGAATCCGAGGGATGCTTCCACTCGATGAGATCGATCACGAAGGGCATCGAGGCGTCCTTGAGGCGCATCAGGACAGCGCGAATGTGATAGGGCTCGAGCCCCACCGCGGCCGCCACTTCCGGGGTATTTCGCTCGGGGGCCTCCATGAAGACTTCGAAGCCCAGCATTTCGTAGAAAGCTCTCGAACGCTCAAAATCGCTGCAATTGACGTTGACATGGATCAGTCCTGTAATGGGCATGGCCTCAATTCCCTCCCGGACCCGAGAGTTGAGCGACGGTATCGGCATTGTCGATCACGAGCTCAGCCCCCGAGATATGTTTCGATTCATCCGACGCAAGGAAGAGCACCAATTGCGCCACATCCTCTGGCTCACCGATTCCCAGGGCGCGGCGCATCTCTTCGGGAAAACGTTCTCCCTCGGGCTTGAGCCCGCCGAGACCATCGAGCGCGGCGTGCACCATCGGCGTATCGATACTTCCTGGGTGGACCGAATTGCAGCGCACCCCGTTACGGCGACTCTTGCAATGCGCGGCGATGGATTTGCTCATGGAACGGATGCCACCCTTGGCCGCCGAGTAGGCGAGATAGGGCGCGATCCCCACCAATGCCGCGGTGGAGGACATATTGATGAGCGACCCGCCCCCGGAAGCCACCATGGCGGGCAGGGCGTAATGGCAACCGAAGAAGGTCGCGTCCAGGTGGACTGCCAGGGTGCGGCGCCAGATCTCGGCGGTGGTTCGCTCGATATCCGCGATCACCGCGATCCCCGCATTGTTGACCAATACATCAAGGCGCCCGAAGCGATCGACGGTTTCCGCGACCAGCTCTTTCCAGACCTCCTCGTCGGAGACATCCTGCTCAAAGAACTCGGCACCGATCTCTCCCGCAATCGCCTTGCCGGCATCCACGTTGACATCGGTCAGCACCACCTGGGCGCCTTCGGCCGCCAGGAGACGGGCGTCCGCCGCCCCCAGACCCGAAGCCGCCCCGGTCACGATGGCGACCTTTCCATCCACACGACCCATGCTGCGCTCTCCTTGCCGAAGCCGGGGTCGCCTACCGGAGCCGCTTGCCCGGCATCGCGGCCCCGCTCATTTCAACCGCCGAGGTGCGGGCTCAGTTCGAATCGGGCACCCAACTCCCATGGAACCCGAAGGGCACACGCTGGGGAAGCTTGACCCGGGCCGCAGGCTTGCCCGTGAAATCCGTTGCATCAACGATCAGGAGTTCGCTGGCTCCGCTGCGATCGTCGTGGATATAGCTGAGCAGCCAGCCCTCGTCCGAGTCGGCATTCGCCCCCTCGGCGGGCACGAAGACCGCTTCCCCCGCCCCGACGCCCTCGCCCAGATCCCGGGTTTCCACGGTTCCCTTGTCGTTGTCGATCTTGCAATACCCCCCAAAGCCCAGCCCTCCGCCTTCCGGCGCTTTCACATTCACGGCGTATCCGAAGCGGTTCTTCTGCCCCACCCGTTCGTCGGCCACGCGAGGAAACTCCATCCCGCGGTCTTCCAAGGTTTCCTCCTTGGTGACGCCGCTGGACAGGTCAAAACTAAAGCGGTGCAATGTGGAGTGGCCTGTTCCACCCGCGAGATCCCCCGCCTCTCGCCAGATCTCGCTCATGCGGCAGGCATCGAAGACCACCGTGTCGCCCTCGTCCCAGGCGTTCAAGCCATGAAAGACATAGCAGGGCTCCACCTCGAACCAGCGAACGTCTGCATCGTTTCCCGTCCGGGGCATGATGCCCACCCGGGCGCCGTAATCATCGCTCCATTTGTAGGGCATGGTGCCCCGCATGGCGGCCTCGATATCGAAAACCACCGGGAGGTCGAGAAAGAGCGCGTATTTCTCGGTAACCATGAAATCGTGCATCATGGTCGGGCCGGGAACGCTGATCTCCTCGCTCTGCACCAACTCGCCTTCCGGGCTCACTCGGTGGTAGACCAGGTGAGGCGAATTCCACGAGTATCCGAAAGCCAGCATCTCGCCCGTCACGGGACAGATCTTCGGGTGCGCAGTAAAGGCCGTGTCCAGCCGGCCGCCGAAGTCGGTGAAGCCTACGGTCTCGAGTTGCCCGTCGAGTTCGCACGGGAAGGAGCCCTCTTCGAGGGCCAGGATCTTTCCGTGGTGACCGATCACATGGGTATTCGCTGCGGAAACCTGGCGATCGACCTGGCCTTCCGGCGAGATCCGTTGAATCTCGGGATTGTCGAGAAACGGGGTCCGCACATAGCGGTTCTTGTACCAGGCAGCGTTGCCTGCTTCGAGACGAACGCCGTGCACCATCCCATGACCCAGGAACCAATGCTCCGAATGTCCCGTCACTGGATTCGCGCCGTTGCGCAGATAGAGTCCTTGAAGCCCGGGCGGAATAGCGCCCTCGACCTCGAGGTTCTCAGCGCTCACTTCGTCTTGAACGGGCGCAAAATTGCCGTTCAGATGAAAAGGTTTGCCGTCGCCCATGCTGACCTCCGTCTCGGACCGGCACCTTTTCCTAGGGCCGGCTTTTTTCTGGACGGCCAAAGCTAGCACGCCGAACACCCTGGCAATGCCGAACCAATGGGCGTGAAGAGGCCAGTTGATTGGCGGCCCAACGGGCAGAAGCCCGGCGTCGCCAGAGCGGCGCCGGGCTTCGATAGGCAGGGCACGGGCGCGATTTCGAAGCCCGGCCCCGCAGCGAAAAGCCAAGAAGGCTATTCGCTTGCGAGCGACCTACGGACCCTTGAAACGAACGGGTTCCTTGCCCTCGATCATGGGCGGGGTCACGATGTAGCTCCCCTCGACGCTGGCCGTCCATATCTGGTTGGCCAATTCGTCATCGCCCAGGGTGAACCCATAGGCGAGGCCCGCGGTGGCTGCGCCGAAAACGGCATAGAACGCTTTCGCGGGCAGGTAGAAACAACTCGCACCTACGGCCAGAATCTTGCTCTGGGTCGTCGGCTCCTGGGTGCCCGCCAGCGCCGTGCCGACGCCAAACGAAAGCGGCGAAGCCGCCAGCACGAACATTGCGATGGCCCAAAGGGCCGTCACCCGGATACGAACCGCAAAATTTCGCGGTGCCATTTCGCTCTTCATCTCTCAACCCTCCTTGGCGCAGAGGGTTAGCAAACTCCGAGGCATTCGCTCCACTACACAAGACTTGCAAGCCTCCTGCCAGCGCGTTCGAGCCGTCCTAGAGTGTGGGCTTGTCAATCCAGCAGCGCAGCGAGGAGCCGGTCCAATGAGCGTCAGCTACGAGGAAGCCATCGCCACCCTGACGGGCGCCGGGGGGCCCTTTGCCATCACCGACCGCAACGTCCGTGGGCAGGAACTCAAGGTTTTCGAGGCCACCCCGCCCTCCCTGCGTGCGCTCTTCGACACCGCACGCGGCCGGGGAGACGAAATCTTCCTCGTCTACGAGGACGAACATTGGACCTTTTCCAGGACCATGGAACACGTGGACGCCTTGGGGGCATTGCTGGTCAAACGCTACGGGATTCGGCCCGGAGACCGGGTCGCCATCGCGATGCGAAATTACCCCGAGTGGATTTCCGCTTTCGCGGCCATCACTTCCATTGGGGCGATTGCGGTCTCGATGAATGCCTGGTGGAAGGTCGAGGAACTGGCCTATGGCCTGGAGGATTCCGGTGCACGGGTCCTGATCTGCGATCCCCAACGATTGAATGATGCTCTCGGCCCCCTGGCGGAAACCGAACTCCAGGCCCTGGTGGTTCGCGGCGAGGGAGCGCTTCCCGATGGCGCTGAACATCTGGACGCCGTCCTCGAACTCGGTGCACCTCTACCCGAAGTCGAAATCGATCCGGACGACGATGTAACGATCCTCTACACCTCGGGAACCACGGGGAACCCCAAGGGCGCGGTGTCCACCCATCACGCGGTGCTCAGCGCCTTGATGGCCTTCGCCTGCCGGGCCACCGCTTCGGCGATGACCAAGCCCGAGGACACCGCGGGGCACCCCTATCCCAACTGCTTCATCCTCTCGGTACCTCTTTTTCATGTCACGGGCTGCGTTGCGGTGATGCTTTCCTGCTTCGCCTCGGGGACGCGTCTCGTCATGATGTACAAATGGGAACCCGAACGCGCCCTCGAATTGATCGAGCGCGAAAAGGTGACGCATTTCGTCGGCGTCCCCACCATGTCATGGGATCTCCTCGAATCGCCGGATTTCCCGAATCGGGATACATCGAGTTTGCTCTCGGTAGGGGGCGGCGGTGCGCCCGCGCCGCCGGAACTCGTGCGCCGGATCGACTCGAATTTCAAGAGCGGGCGGCCCGGGATCGGGTACGGGATGACCGAGACCAACGCCTACGGCCCCCAGAATGCCGGCGACGATTACGTGCGCAAACCCACCAGCGCCGGGCGCGTGGTTCCCATCGTCGAACTCCGCGTCACAGGAGAAAACGACACGCCCCTGGCCGCGGGTGAAGTCGGCGAAATCTGGTTCCGCGGCCCCAACTTGATCCGCGGCTATTGGAATAAACCCGAGGCCACCGCTGAGACCATCATCGAGGGCTGGCTCCGCAGCGGCGATATCGGGCGCATCGACGAAGAGGGCTTTATCTACGTGCAGGATCGCGCCAAGGATATGGTGCTTCGAGGTGGCGAGAACATCTACTGCGCCGAGGTGGAAGCCGCGCTCTACGAGCACCCGGGGGTGTACGAAGCGGCGGTCTTTGGGCTTCCCCACGAGAGGTTCGGGGAAGAGGTGGCCGCCGCAGTACACCCCAAGCCGGGCCTGACCCTCGATGTGGGCGAACTCCAGGAACACGTCGCCGCGCGCCTGGCCGCGTTCAAGGTGCCCAGCCATATCGAAATCACCGCGGCGCCTCTTCCGCGCAACCCCGCCGGTAAATTCTTGAAGCGCGAGATCCGGGAAGAAATCGCCAGCCGCCGGGAGAGTTAGGCCCGCAAGAAAATAGCCGGCTACTCGTCGCCGGGCGGCTGCGTCTCTGCCCAGCCGTCGAGATGGGGGACAAAGAAGCGGAGCACCAGGCTGCGGGATTGAAATTTCCAGCCTTCCCCCTGGCGGACGTACTCGTCGCGGTAATACCCCGAACCCAACATGCTTCGGCCGTCTTGCACCGAACGAAGGTCGACGTACGCGTTGCCTCGAGCGCGATCTCCGTCCAATTCGATGACGTGGTTGTGAACGAAGGGTTGGAGGTCGGCTTGGTTGTCCTCCACCAGGCGCTGGAAGGCCTCCCGGAGAGCCTCGCGCCCCCGGATCGGTTCTTCGAGGCTGGTGTCCATTTCGCCATCCTCGGCAAAGAGGTCTACCAGCGCTTCGACCTCGAGTTGCCAGACATGATGGGCGTAGCGCCGGGCCAGGTCACGAATCGCTTCCTTGTCCACGAGATCGCGGAGTGCAGAGAGGGCTTCCGGGGTATCCATGGCGGCATAATCTAGCGGGGATCCGCGCGTAGGCGAGCCTCATCCCGGAGCCCGCGCTGGATATCCCCCGGGTTGGCGAGAGCTAGCGGTCTTGGGATCGGCCGCCCGAAGCCCGGGCCCGAGATCGACGGGGCAAAAGCGCAGCGAAGAGCGCCGTGGCGACCAATGCCGCGCCGAGCCCGACAAGTCCCGGTGCGGACAACGCAGGCACCGTAACCACCTCGATGAGACAGACCGAACTGCAGCCGTCGCCATCGTCGGTGTTTCCGTCATCGCATTGCTCGCCAAGACCGGGCTGCTGTACGTCGTCGCCACAAAACTCGTTCACACAGATGGACGAACAACCGTCGCCATCCACCGTGCCGCCGTCATCGCATTCCTCGCCGGAGTCGGTGTTGCCATCACCACAAATCGGACCCGTGAGGGCCACGGAAAAGGAGGCCTGATAGCCGTCGGGACCCACCGCACGGCCCCAGGTCGAGTATTGATCCGCCGTCACGAAGATCGAGCCGGACACATCGTCGATGCCAAAGAGCACCGCGCCTTCATCTGCCAGGCCCAGGCAAAAAAGCCCGCCGCATTCCGAATACGCATCCAGGGTGATCTCGAGGCTACCGGTGAGAACGGTATCTCCCACACCCTGGATCACATCGCCCGCCTGGCTGGCCGAGAAGGGCACACTCCCGGTAGACCCGGAACTCCAGCTGCTCAGGGTCCCGAAGGAGAGCGACGGCCCGAGGTTCAGAGCGGCCGTCACCCCAGTGATCGAAGCATTGGCGAGGCCTGCGCCATCATCCACGGTCGCCAGCAGCCCCTGCATCTGTTGATCGACGGTGAGATCCCAGGCTCCGCCGCTGGTGCCCGTAATCGAGATCGTCAACCCATAGAGGATCCGGCCCGCCTGGTACTCACTGGATGCCGGGTTCGCGTCGACCACAAGCGCTGCATCCACATCGAGTTGCGCTGCGCTCGTTCCGTTGCCCGACGTGGCGGACGTCACGCCGAAAACGTTCAGATCCGCGGCCCCGGTCTCGACACAGCTCAGGTTGGAGGGGTCGTAGGCAACGGGGGTCGACTGGTCGTTGTCGGTATCCGACCAGAAGCACAGGCTGTTGTTCACGGCCGATACCGAAACCGCCTGGCCGAAGACCGGGGAGGCAAAAAGCGCTGCTACCAGCAGCGCCAAAGCAAGCGAATGGGCGAGGACTCGTAGCGATTTCATCCCGCATATCGTACTACGCAAAACCCTCGGGAATCCAGACAATTCTTCCCCTGCGCCCTCCCCAGGGGCTGAACCTGCCCCGCCCCCTGGGCATGGGCCCGAGAAGCAGCTTGTGTCACACTCGCCCTCCGTGACTCATAGTCTCGTTAGTTGGCTGCTGACCGTTCCGTTTCTCTTTGCGTTTGGCGCAACGCTCCTGTTCTTTGATCCTCTACAACGGATCGCCCGTCTCTTCGGTCAGCGGCCCCAGGAAATCGTCGCCGGGGCCATGCAGGCGGTCCTGGTCTACGCCTTTCGAATCAGCGGCATGCGCCTGATCGTTGAGCGCTCCCCTGAGATCAAGGCCAATCGCGCCTATCTCCTGGTCGCGAATCACCAGAGCATGTTCGATATCCCGATTCTCGGATCGACGCTCTTCACCAACTACCCGAAATACGTTTCGAAGCGCGAACTCGCCCGCTGGCTGCCCGGCATTTCGTACAACCTTCGGCGCGGGGGCAACGCCATCATCGAACGCAGTGACCGGGACCAGGCCACTCGAGCAATTCGGGAAATGGGCTCTACGGCTCAAGCTCGCGGCGTTTCCGCGGTCATCTATCCCGAAGGCACCCGCTCGCGTACCGGCGCACTCAGGCGCTTCAAGAAGCCCGGCACCTTCGCCCTTTTCGAATCCGCGCCCGAGTTACCGATCGTTCCCGTGACCATCGACGGCTCCTGGAAATTGCTCGCTCACAACCTGCTCCCCCTCCCCTTTGGCAGCCAGGTTCGGCTGCGTATCGGAGACCCCATCGAGCGAAGCTCAGGCGAGGACAACGACGCGTTGCTGCTCGAGGTTCGGGAACAGATCGAGAAGACCTTGGAGCGCTGGCGGAGCGTCTGAGGTTCAGGCTTCGATGTATTGATCGAGGAGCCCGTGCCAGTGCCGGATCTTCGTCTCCTGGTAGTTGGCAAAGACCAGGTTCTCGTGGACCCCGGCGCGAAGCCCTGCCTGCACGTTTCCCAGGTTGAAGGCATCCTGGTTGAAAACCCGACCCAGGAAACCGAGTTCCGGTGCGTTCGTGAAATCCTCGTCCGGGCCCAGCCAATGAATGTCGCAGGGCGGCGGACGCTTGCCCCGGTAGGGGTTCAGGTACATGACCTCCATGATGCAATGGTGGGGATCGTTTCCGTGCGGGCGGAAGCGATAGACGATCCGGTTGTACGCGCCCCAGGGATGGAAATTTGGGAAGAGCGTGTAGTAAAAAGAATCGAGTAGCTCCGAATCCGTGAGGTCATGTGCCCCGGGCACCACCGGCGCCAGTTGCACTCGCGAGGCCTGGCCCAGGAGTTGTCGACCCGTCATGCCTTCGGGAAGAACCATCGCCGGATCCTGATCGAGGTAGCGGTTCGTCATCCCGTCCAACTGGTCCTGCTCGCTCGGATCCCAATCCAGATGCGGACTGGGCGTGCCGTTGGGCGTGATTGCGCGACTGACATTACCCCAGACGTCGTATTGTGAATTCGTATCGCCGATACCCGTCAACAATTGCGGATGGGTGGAAAGAACGTGATAGGCCTCCATGAAGGCTTCTTGGGCGACTTTCCAATTGCAGGGCATCACTCTTGCGACATGGATCGCCTTGTGGCGCTTCTCCAGGGGCCAGCGTTCGAAATGAGCGGGGAGTTCACCCAGGTAGTCTTCCAGGGAACCGGCAGCCGGATCAGGATTGACGAAGACAAAACCACCCCAGGTGCCCACCTGAACCGCGGGCAAACCATAATTCTTGGCGTCCACGTGCGGAAAGTCCCAAGCGCAGGGAATTTCCTGGAGAGAGCCGTCGAGGTTCCACGTCCAGCCATGAAAGGGGCAGCGCAGCATCTCCGAACGACCCGCATGGGTCTTGATTTTTCGGCTGCGGTGGAGGCAGACGTTGTGGAAGGCCCGAATCTCGTCTTCGGCCGAGCGAACCACGAGGATGGACAGATCCGCGACCTCGTAGACCTGATGGTCGCCCACCTCGGGAATTTCCTCCTCACGGCACGCCATCTGCCAGGTCTTCTTCCACACCTTCTCGACCTCGAGATCATGAAAGGCCTGGGAGGTGTACTGATCCCTGGGGACGAAGCTGGGAGCTGCGTCCAGCTCGGCTTCCAGCCGAAGAACCGGCGGCGCCGGCTTCGTATCCGTATCGAGCAGTTGCTGGTACGAGAGGCCCGGCGAGCGATTCGCCGGATTCTCGTCGCTTGAGGTGGCCTTCATGGCGTTCTCTTTCCTCACTCTCGACCCCGCAAGCGGCCCAATTACGAGCCAACTGCGGCGCCACGCGATTGCCTAATAGCCCACCCGCTTGGTGAAGCCGCCATCCACCACGAGGTTGGCGCCGGTAATCAGGCTGGCGGCAGAACTCGCCAGGAAGGTCACCGCGTTGGCCACCTCATCGGCCCGTCCCATGCGGCCGATGGCACATTGCGCCAGGGCGTTTTCATAGATCGCCGGCATCGCGTTCTTGATCATTTCCCAATTGCCCCCCTCGAAATAGATCGGGCCGGGGGAAACCGAGTTGACCCGGATACCCGAGCGCGCCAGCGCCTGGGCGAGATCACTGGCGTGGGTGATCATCGCTGCCTTGAGGGCGTTATAGGGCTGGGGAACTCCGAGGTATTCCAGGGCCGCGGTGCTGCTGATGAAGACCACGCTGGCCGCATCGGATTCCGAAAGTGCCGGGGTTGCGGCCTCCACCGCGCGCGCCGCCCCAAGGACATCAATGTCCAGGTTGGCCTGCCACGCGGCATCCCCCATTCCTGAACCACCGCTGGCGTTGCACACCAGGATATCCAGACCGCCCAAAGCCTCTGCCGCAGCCCCGATGAAGGCCCGCAGGGCGTCGCCATCGGCCACGTCCACGGACTGGCTGAAAACCTGGACGCCGCGCGTTTCGAGATCTTTGTGCGCGGATTCGAGACCACCTTCGCTCCGGGCGCAGATGGCGACGCTCGCGCCCTCATCCGCCAATGACTGGGCGATCGCCAAGCCAATGCCCCGGCTGGCTGCCGTGACCACCGCTTTTTTTCCCGCGAGATTCAATTCCATTGCTGAACTCCCTGCTGCTTTCGTTGAAGTCGATTTGCCTTCCGCATCATCCGCGGTCGGAGTCGTTCGTTTCGATGCGCCCGATCCAGGAGAAACGGCTGCCGTCTCCCCATCACCGGGGCTGGGCCTTCGCGGCGAAGCCACCAGGCCCGGCTGCGGTCCGCCGATCCAACAGATCATATGAGGGTCGGCGTCGCGCAATGCGCCGGAATGCCAGCGGCCGTCCGGCGTAAAGAGGCCGACCTGCCCCGCTTCCTCCACACGCACGAGTCCGCTCTCCAATCGCTCGTAGATGCCGCCCGTCATGCTGTGTCGTAGCTTGGCCAATTCCAACCATCCCGTGTTCAACCCGCTCTCTTTGCTCGTCCAGAAAACGCGGGCCTTGCCGCCGATCGACCCTAGAAGAGCGGCCCCACCGACTCGATCTCGAAACGCTGCATATCCATGCCCGTGATCCCCAACTCACCGAGGGCCTTTCGGAACTGCTCCATATGAGGGGACGCAAAATGCAGATCCAGGGCCTCCTGGGATTCCCATTGCTCGAAAACACGGATCGTCGTTTCGTCTCCCATATCGAATGAGAAAGCATAGTCGATGTTTCCCGCTTCCTTTCGGGTCTCCCGCATCATCTCGGCGGCGGGCTCGGCCGCCGATTGGCGCTTGGCGGGGTCGACTTGGATGGTTCCGGCAATCACGAACATATTCCCTCCTGCTCTCAGGCTGTAAAGAAGTCGGCGCGAGGAACGCCCTGGGGGTCGTAGACTGGTTCCTGATGATCGATTCGAAATTTAGAGACATCCGCTGCGCGCAGACCGAATCCCGCGATCGTGTTTCGCATATTGAGGTAGTGCTCCCCCTGAAAATGCAGGGCGAGGTCGGCCTCGGTTTCCCAGTGCTCATAGACCATGATGCGCCCCTCGATCAAGGGGTCCGCACTCCACACGTAGGTGACGCATCCCTTCTGCGCCCGGGTTCCGACCATATGAGGCTTGCCCGCCTCGAGGGCTTCGGCGCGGCGATCGGGATCGACGTCGACGGATCCAGCGATGAGAATCATCAGGACCTCTCCTTCCCCAGGTCTTCGGGCACGGGCATCAGGCGGCCACTCAGATCCGGTGGTCCCATGTAGAAGAGGCTGAAGCCCCGGCGCGCGAAACGCCAGACGCCATTTTCCTGGCAATAGTCGTCGCTGTAGGCGCCCATGGTGAAAAGGGCTGTTCCCTCCCGGGTACGTGCGTGTTCGACGATGGGCCAGCGGCCCCAGGCCCCCGAACCACTGACCTCGACGATCCCGGCGCCGACGAATTGCATGACGTATTCCAGGCCTCCGGTCAGCGCAGCAAGCCGGGCGGCCAGCGCTTCGTGACCCCGACTGCTTTCGCCCAGCAGTTCCCATTCGCCCTCACTCGCCCAGGTTTCCAGCCACGACGCCGGATCCAGGCGCAGAACCGCGTCCGCATAACGGGCCACCAGGTTCCGGATCTCGAGTTCGTCGGCCACCGCCGTATCACTCATTCTCAGCTCTCCTCTCGGGGCGCGGCGCATGGCCGCTCCCACTCATCAACGCCCAGCCAGCCGTTCAACCACCGGCGCAAAGGCTTCCATCACTTCATCCGTCACCGTGACATAGCTGATTCCGAAACGCTCACGCCTGCGCTCCAATTCCTCGCAGATCGCGTCCACACTCCCGAAAAGACCGTGGGGGTGGGCGCGCATCTCTTCCTCGTCGAAGCCAAACGCGGCGGCCATTCCCTTCGCGGCGGCATCCCCGGCATCGCCCACGAACGTAAAATACGCGCCAATCTCGATCTCCAGGTCATCCATTCGCTCGCCGGCGCCGGCACGGATCCATTCGAGCTTCCGCTCGGTCTCCGAGGCGGTGCTGAGCTTGATCCCGTCGGGACCCAGCACGCCGGCCCGGTTGTTGAAGTTGAGGCTGACGATATCCGCCTCCCGGCCCGCCAAGCCGAGCACTCGCCGACTTCCTCCGCCGATCATGATCGGGGGATGCGGCCGTTGGACCGGAAGGGGAACCCCCGCGAATTCGTGCGCTTGAATGTGCTCACCCGAATAGTCGATGGGCTCCCCGGACATATGCGCCTTCACCAGGGCCACGGTCTCGGCCAGGCGGTCGATGCGCACCCCGGCCGGATCCATCGTCATGCCGAGCGCTGCGTACTCGGGCTCGAGCCAGCCCGCCCCCAGCCCCAATTCCAGACGGCCCTCGGAAAAGAAATCCAAAGTCGCCGCCTCCTTGGCGAGCACCGCCGGGTGCCGATAGTCCTGGCAAAAAACCCGGCACCCCACGCGAAGCCTTTGGGTGGCCTCGGCGGCCACCGCCATGGCGGGGACTGCGGCCAATTCCTGCAGGGGATGCATGCTGCGCTCGAGCGCGGGCCCGGGGCCGATGATGTGGTCCGCAAGGTGAAGACAGGCGTAGCCCAGGTCTTCGATCTGCCGCGCCCGCTCGCGCCACGCCTTGCCGCTATCGGCACTGAAACTCTGGACTGCGAAACGAAAAGCTCGGGGGGGCATGAAAAACTCCTGGGCTCGGGCCCGGCCGGTTCTGGCGGGGCTCCTGGAAAGACGGTTCAGGGGGCTTCGACGTTGTCCAGACACCAGCGCAGGGCGCGCCGGAGCAATTCGACGTAGGTGGGAGATTCCCAGGCGCCGCGCTCGACCCGGGGGTAGACGTCAATCAGGGGCTGCATGTCGTAACGACCCCGGCAGTGGCCCAGGGTGAGGTAGAGAACCTCTCCTTCGCCCTCGGGATGCAGGTACATCACGAGGCGAGGCGCGTCGTCGGGCCAGTCCGCCTCGACAAAGCCGGTGGCCTCGCCGCTGAAACGCGCTGCGAGCAATGGCTCCACCTTTCCGTGGTACTCGCAGAGGTAGAGTTCATCCTCCACCTGGAAGGGCTCAACCCCCTCCACCAGCGGGTGCCCGGGATTGGCGTTCTCCACGGTATAGGGGGCAATGGGGGGATGAGCGATGAACTGGCTTCCCAGCGTTCGCATCAGCGTCCCGTGATTCCTCGGCGCCGCCACTCGGCCATCGGCGAGAAACTCCATCACCGAGTTGGTGCCATGCAGGGCAAGCCAACGCCGACCACTGCGCACGTAGTCCTGAAGGGCCAACTCCTGCGCCTCGCTCACACCTTCGAGATCGCAGGTATACGTCACCAGGAAATCCGAAGCCGCGAGACCATCGAGGTCGCTGTAGTCTGACGCCACCCGGGTGCGCACGTTCTCGTGCTCACCCAGCAACTTGAGCAATTCGACCCGAGCAAAATCGAAATCGTGCCAGCGTCCCCCGCAAACCAGGTAGGCCTGTGCCGGAGTGCTCACGCTGGGTCGAACTCGATGGGCAGTTCGGTCATGCCCCTCAGCAGGATATTGGGAGGATAAGCCGGGGGCGGGCTGTCCGGCGCTTTGCGCAAATTGGGGAGCCGCTCCAGCAGCGCGCCGAAAGACTGGGCCATCTCGAGACGCGCGAGCTGCGCGCCCAAGCAAAAATGCACGCCAGCTCCCAGGGCCAGGTGCTCGTTTGCGTTTTCACGCCCCACGTCAAAGCGATGCGGATTCGGGAAAATCACCGGGTCCCTATTCGCCGCTGAAAAGCGAACCAGCATGGCCGAGCCCGCCGCGATCTCCACGCCCCCAAGCTCCGTATCCTTCACACAAACGCGCCACATATTGGCGGTAGGCGTCGCCATGCGAAGAACCTCCTCCACCGCGTTGGGAATCAGCTCGGGTTCGGCCCGTAGGCGCGCGAGCTCATCGGGATTCTCCAACAACAGGTATATGCCCTCGCAAATCGCCGATGCCGTGGTCTCGTTTCCAGCCACCAGAAGCTGCTGGAGAATCGACAAGCACTCGGCCATGTCCAGGGGCCGCTCGCCCTCCACCCGGGCGTTGACGACTGCCGAGAGGATGTCCTGCCGGGGGTTTTCCGCCCGATCCTTGAGAACCTTCTCGAAGTATTTCTGGAACTCGACGATCAGCTTCCACGCCTTCACCTGCTCTTCCGGGCTCGCCATCCCCGAGAGCTGGGCCACGAAACCGTCGCTCCATTTCTTGAAGAGCGCGAGGTCCTCCCGGGCCACTCCCAACTGTTCGGAGATCACCGTGAGCGGAAGGGGGACCGCGAACTGGGAGCGCAGCTCTGCTCGCCCGTCGCGCGCGAAGCCATCGATCAATTCCGTCGCCAAAGCCTCGATGCGCGGCGCGAGCGCGCTGACCCGGCGCAGGCTGAAGCCCTTGTTCACCAAAGATCGGAAGCGCCGCTGCTCCGGGGGATCCGCCGTGAGCATCGTGTCCACCGGCGGGAAGCCCTCTTTCATGACTTCGGCCACCGCGTCGGGCACCTTGGCCTTCTTGCCCCCACCCATCATCAGCATGAAACGATTCGAAAAAGTTTCGTGATCGCTCAGCACTTCGCTGACATGGGCGTGGCTCGAAACCAGGATCAGGCCCGTATTCGCTTCGCGATGCACCGGGGCTTCGGCAACCAGGCGATCATTGTACTCCCAGGGCTGGGCCTGGACTTCAGGGTCGAATGGATTGAAAGTGGCGAGCTCAGCTTTCCCGGGGCCCGCGGAGGCCTCGGTGGAAAGCGGCGTCTGCCCGGGGTTCGAACTCATCGGCTTGCCTCCGTATTCGCCGGCCCATCATACCAGATGGGCGAACTCCACAATCTTTCCTGAATCGTGCGGGGAACGATCGGATCGACGCATGTCGCGGGAAGCGAGTCCTGGGGCATCGCAATGCATTGCCTCTGGTTCCAGCGGCAGCTCGGGTTCTCGATCACGCGCAGGTAATAAACCGCGTCGCGCTCGGCATCGAAGGAGGGGTCCCGCCAAACGCTGCAAAGGCTGTCGGCTCCTGGGCCCTTGGGCGTACAGGTATCGAGTTCCACCCGGGCACTATTATCCCCACCGGCCACGTCGAAAACCTCTTCGCGAAAGAGCCCGTCATCATCCAGCCAACCCTTGATGATCTGAGCACGCTGGAGCAGGCCCCCCGGATGCCCCGGAATCCCTGGATCACGCAAGGCTGAGACAACAAAAACCGGGGCCGAATCGGCCTCCGGCCGCACCGGGAGATCGCCGCCCATGGGCACGCCCCCGGCGTAGCCGGCTTTGACGAGTTCCGGGTTGTCGCAAAGATCCGCCGGGTAATCCCAGCCCCCAAAGAAACGAGCGGTCATCCGCGGGCCGCTGGTGCCAAAGACTTCTCGGCGCTCCATGGCATCAAAGAGCGCATCGCGAGAATTCTCTTCGGCCCAGACGCCCGCCACGCCGCCCGGGCTCGAAATCACGTTGAAGATCGCCGCCACCAGGGTGGCGTCCGTCGAGAGACGCTGGGTCGGGGTGGCATCCTCCGACCCACGCCAGCCCTGATAACTATATTCCTCAACGTCTCCTGGGTTTCCGTTGTGGGCGTCCGTCGCGGCGACGATGCCGAGCTTATAGGGATTGACGCCCAGGCGTTTCTCTTCCCGGAGCCCCTCCACCAGAACATGCCGCACGTAGTCGAGTCGAGAGACACAACCCTGCCCGGCCAGCGCCCCGGCCCCTGTGCCCTCCTCACAATCGACCGCCGTCGGAGGCCGCCACTCCTCGAATCCGCAGAACTCATCCGGGGCCGCCACCACGCCGTACATATCGTCGCGGCACTCCGAATCGCCCTTGATCTGGGAGATCTCCACCAGGGGTTCCAATTCGGCGCGAAGTTCCGCACGGGCTCGCTGTTCCTCGAGGGGGAGGTCCCGGCCGCCCACGGTGAACATGCGCCCGTTGCTCAAATTCGAGTTATGGGGAAGCGTAAGCACGTCGCAGCCGGTCCCCGCATCGAGACATTGCGCCTTGAGGCGCCCCCAGAGATCGTAGACATCGGGGAAGTCCACCCAGGCCGTGGGCGATTGCGGCACGACCTCGTTCCGGAAGATGACGTTATGGTGAACCTTCGCGAGCCCTGGGGTCGCGGTGTACTCATAGGCGTTGAAGGTCGTGAACCCGCACGCCGCGCTTCGGTCGTAATGGCGATCAGCCGCGGCCTGCTGCTCTCGCCACACCTGATCCATGGCTTCGACGCATCCCCCATCGACGCAGAGATCTTCGCTTCGGGACGGGACCTCCTGCTGCGGATCGAGGGAACTCGTGATGGCAGCGGCCCGGGCTGCGAAATCGCCGAGGTGTGCGTTCTCGGGCGGGATCTCACCCCGAAAGATCTGGCAACCTTCCGTATCGTAGAGAGCCGACCCCTCGCGCGTGCACAGCGCCACCTCCCCCTGGTACGAAGCGTGATCGGTAAGCGCCGCAAAATCCAGGGGCCTTTCCAATTGGGCCCATCGCGAGGGCTTGCCCTCGCTGTCGTAGGGTGCCAAGCCGATCTGCTCTCCCCGGGCAAAGCGGTAGACATCGTCCGGGCTCGAACGCACCTCCCACGCATAGGCGTCGAAGGAGAGGTCGGAGTGCACGTGGAGTTCGCCCCAGAACGCCTTCCGAAGCGAATCGCGGTCGGCGCAGACTTCGCGGTTCTCGCTATAGGGCTGGCCCGAAGGCGCAAGGACCGTTCTCGGCTCCGGCGATTGGGCGCCCGCCCCGGTCGCTTCGGGCGTCGCCGCGGAATGACAGCCCAGGAGAATCGGCCCCAGGAGCGCAGCCCCCAGGATCCCCACACCCGCCCATGACGATCGGGTGACCGCCCTCCCACTTCCATGCGGCTTCGAACGCATCAAGATCCCCTTCTCGATCGGCGGCTGATTTGCTCTGACCGGCCCGGACCGCGCCGAAAGAGGAACTGGCCCCCTCTCTCACGGCCCGCCGAAAGGAGACCATAGTTTTGTATGTTTCCCGTGGCTACTGGCCTTCTTTCCCTTCGCGAGGCATCCGAAATCCCATGAGTCGAAAACAACTGATCGAAATGACCCGGCGCCATATGGCCCACTCCAAGGCGGGCAGCGTCGATCAGGCGCCCGACGTTTTTCGAGTTCCCGCCGCGCATTATTGCGACCCGCAGCGCGGGCAACTCGAGCGCACGCAGATCTGGCGTCGGCTACCGCTGATGCTCGGTTTCAGCGCCGAATTGGGCGAAAAGAACACCTACCGGGCCATGGAAGTCGCCGGCTTCCCCGTGCTGCTGACCCGGGACGGATCGGGGGAAATCCGGGCCTTCGTCAACATGTGCAGCCACCGCGGGTCCCAGATCGTTGCTGAAGGCGTAGGTCAAGCCCGGCGCTTCGTCTGCCCCTATCACGGCTGGACCTACAACGTAGAGGGCAGCCTGGTAGGCATCCTCGACTCTGCGGAGTTTGGCGAGCTCGACCGATCTTGCCTGGGCCTGACCCCCCTTCCCGCCAGCGAACGCGCGGGGATGATCTTCGTCGTCTTGCGGCCCCAGGAGTCATTCGACTTCGAGGCCTATTTCCAGGGCTACGACGAGATACTCGAGCATCTCGGCCTGGGCGATTGTCATGTGGTGGGTAGGCAGAGCGTGGACGGGCCCAATTGGAAAATCGCCTACGACGGCTACCTGGACTTCTATCACCTGCCCATCCTGCACCGTGAATCCTTCGGTTCTGAAATCGGAAACAAGGCGGTCTATGACAACTGGGGTCCGCACCAGAGGGTGAACATGCCGTTCCCCGGCATGGAAAAATTGGAAGAGAAACCCGAAGCGGATTGGCCCGACGCGGTCCTCCTGGCCGGCATCTGGACGATCTTTCCCCATATTTCCATCGCGACATTCGACGCGGACGGGCCGCTCTACATGGTTTCCCAACTCTTCCCCGGCGAGGCCGTGGACGAGTCGATCACCCTGCAAACCTTCCTATCCCCCCAAGCCCCCGATGCGAAACAGCAGGCCAAGATCCAGCAGCAGATGGAATTCCTCCACCACGTGGTCCAGGACGAGGACTACGCCACGGGCATCAAGATCGGCCGCGCATTGGCGACAGGCACAAAAAAGAACGTGCTCTTCGGTCGCAACGAGGGCGGGGGGCAGCGCTTCCACAGCTGGGTGGATGCCCTGGTGGAAACAGACGATGATGGCCTCCCGGAACTCTTCGCCCGGCAAGTCGGCCCCACCGTCCGCTGAAAGCCGCCTCGACCTTGGATCCAGGCAAGATCCGCTAGGATCCGCTGCAACAGCTCGGGCCCCTGTGTTGGAAGCCCCGGTACTCCAGGGAGATGCCAAGGCGTGAACCACATCGATGGCCGGGTTTTCGCGCTCTCCGTGGGCTTTCTTTGCCTGGTCACGCTGCCCCTGGTGCTCTATCCCGAAGCCAGCGGTCAACTGATCACCCTCACCTATGACTGGCTTGCCCTGCACCTCGGGCCGATCTACCTGTGGGCGGGCGTCGCCACCCTGGCCTTCAGCCTTTACCTGGCATCGGGTCGCTACGCTTCCGTGGTGCTCGGGAGCGATGGTGAGACACCCGAATTCTCGAATGCTTCCTGGTTCTCCATGCTCTTCTGTGCGGGAATCGCCAGCGGCCTGCTCTATTGGGGCGTCATCGAGTGGGCCCACTACTACCGCTCACCCCCCTACGGAGCCGAGGCGGGATCCGTCGAGGCCGCGCTCTGGGCCACCAGCTACCCCCTCTTCCATTGGGGAGTCACGGCCTGGGGCTTCTACACGCTCCCGACCCTGGCAGTCGCCTACGCGTGTCATCGCCGGGGAGAAAGCGCCTACCGGCTGAGCAAAGCCTGCCGACCCGTGCTGGGAGCGCGCGCGGACGGGACAATCGGGCGTCTCATCGACGTGATCTTCATGGTGGGAATCCTCGGCGGAGCCAGCACCTCCCTGGGGCTGAGCACACCGCTCATCGCCGAGGGCTTCGCCGAATTGACGGGAACCGTGCGCTCCTTCGGCTTGGATATCGGCATTGTCCTGACCTGTTCATTGATCTTCGCCGTGAGTGTCTACGTGGGGCTCGAAAGGGGCATCCGCGTTCTCAGCAACGTGAACCTGGTGCTCGCCCTGAGCTTCGTGGCCTTTGTGCTCCTCGCGGGCGACACGCTCTTCATCATCAAGATGAGCACGACGGCGGTGGGCCACATGCTCGAGAATTTCATTCGCATGAATCTCTGGACCGATCCCATCGCGCAAACCGGCTTCGTCGAGGACTGGACGATCTTCTATTGGGCCTGGTGGATCGCCTACGCGCCCTTCGTCGGGCTCTTCGTGGCGCGGATCTCCCGGGGACGCAGCATCCGGCAGGTGGTCCTGGGCACCTTGGTGCTGGGCACCGCGGGCAGTTGGCTCTTCTTCATGGTGCTGGGGAATTACGCGCTCTCTCTGGAACTCGCCCAACAGGTGCCGGTCCTCTCGATTCTCGAGGAGCAGGGCGCACCCGCGGCCATCGTGGCCGTCGTGCTCTCGCTGCCTCTGGGCGAAATCGCGCTCGGCGTTTTCTGCCTCGTGGCGCTGCTCTACCTCGCCACCACCTTCGACTCCGCCGCCTATACCCTGGCCTCGGCTGCGAGCCGTGACCTCGGGCCTCAGGGCGATCCCTCCCCCGGCCACCGGGGTTTTTGGGCCCTGGCCCTGGCAGCGCTGCCCATCGCCCTGCTGGGCATCGGAGGGCTTCGGAGCCTGCAAACCGCATCGCTGGTGGCCTCGGTTCCCCTGCTGGGGGTGGGGCTGCTCCTGGCCATTTCCCTCCGGCGCGCCTTGCGCGAGGATTTCGGCTGATCGGGCCAAGCATCTGAAAGGAAGACCATGGAGCAATTTCTAAAAGGACGGGTGGCGTGGGTGACTGGAGGCGGCTCGGGTATGGGGCGCGCCATGGCTCTCGCCCTGGCAGAGGCGGGTGCCGACGTCGCCATCGGCTCATTGCTGGCCGGGGGCGGTGAGCCGGCAGAAGGCGAACTCGCGTACCTCCCGGGAGAGAGCGAACTCAATGAAGCGCGGGCCGAGATTGAGAGCCACGGTGGGCGCGCACTCGCGCTCGGGCTCGATGTCACCTCGGATGCGTCGGTGGCTGATTTCCATGCCGCCGTGACGGCCGAACTCGGACCAGTGGACATTCTCGCCAACGCCGCGGGCATCACGGCAGAGCAAACCCTTAGCGGACATCCCGATCCCCTCTGGCATAAGGTCATCGACGTCAACCTGAACGGCATCTACCGCACCACGCGGCTCTGCCTGCCGGTGATGATGGAACGCGGCTGGGGACGCATCATCAATATCGCGTCCACCGCCGCCAGCGTCGGTGCCGCCACCTCGGGCGCCTATTGCGCGTCGAAGGCGGGGGTCGTCGGCCTTTCGCGCTGCGTCGCACTGGAAGGCGCTGCCCAGGGCGTCACATGCAACGCCATCAGCCCCACCTGGGTCGAAACGAAATTCGGGACGAGTTGGATGAGCGATATCGCCGAGGTCCAGGAGGGCCGTTCGGGGGAGGCCTACATCGCCGACGCCCGGGCCGCGAACCCCCAGAAGCGGCTGATTCAGCCCAGCGAGATCGGAGCCCTGGCCTGCTTTCTCTGCCGCGAAGAGGCCGCTGGCCTCACCATGCAAGACCTCACGGTCTCCGGGGGCTCGCTCTGGTAATGGCCGCCCGGAGCCGAACCGCGAAGCGCACTTCCGTTCGGCCCGCCGGTGGCGCCGGCATCGCGGCGGGAGCGCTCTTCCTCACGGCGGCCGGGCTCTACCTCATCGTGTCCTGGCTCGAAGGCTTCGGGTTGTCGCTCCAAGCCAACCCGGCGCTCTGGCTGAGTGGTGTCGACCGCAGCGCGGCGCTCGACGCGGTGGGGAATGCGGCCGAGGTCATCTCGGCCCTGCTCGCCATCGTGATCACCGTCGTGGCGATCGTGGTCGAATTGGCCGCGACCCGGTACACGCATCGGATCACCGACCTCTTCATCCGTGAGCCCATCAACGTCATCGTCCTGAGTTTCTTCGTCCTGACCACGGTCCTCTGCATCTGGATCGCGGCGACCTTCGGAAGCGAGGTTTCGCCGGAAGCTCTTCTCCCTCAGGCTGCCCTTTGGCTTCCCCTCGCCATGCTGACAATCTGCCTCGTCGTCCTGCTGCCGTATTTCGCGTTCGTTTTTGCCTTCGTATCGCCGCTGAACACGATTCGGCGACTGAAGGCCCAAGCCCTGGTCTCCATTGGTCGCTACGCCAAGCGAGGCGAGCCCGAGCGGATCGAAATCCTCGAAGCCATCGAGGAATTGTCGGATCTGGCTCGAGGATCCCTGACCCATAAGGACCGAACCATCGCCATGGCGGTCACCGATGCCTTTCACGATCTCCTGCTGGATTATTGGCAAGTCCGAGACGCGCTTCCCGATGACTTCTTCGAGTTGGACGGCGAACTGGCCCGGGATCCCGATTTCGTCGCCGTGGCGGCCAGCGTGCGCGACCAACTCGGGCGAGAAAAGGGCTGGCTCGAGGTCAAGATCCTGCGTCAATACCTCGAACTCTTTTCCAACAGTCTCGGCCAAGGCCGGGACGTGGGCAGTTTCCTGGCCATCCGAACCCGAAACCTCGCCACTGAATCCGAGGACGAAAGTCGGTCGATGCTCCGACTCTGCATCCAATTTTTCAACAGCTATATCCGCGCATCGATCAATGGACGCGACCTGCGCCTGGCCTATTACGTCCTCGATCAATACCGCCAACTCGCCGAAGAACTGATCGCCCGGGGTGATGACGAACTGGCCACCGAGTGCGCAAATTTCATGCGCTACTACGGCCAGATCGCCTACGACGCGAACATGAAATTCCTGATCGAGACGGTGGCGTACGATCTCTTCCGCCTGATCGAGTTCTCCGAGCAGCACGGGTCTCCGGCCACCGACGCCCTGCTGGCGATCTTTCTCGAGGTGGATCGCCCCGAGGAGCCCTTCGACGGCGACGAGGACCGGCTCCTCGGAGTGCGGCGGATCCAGGCCCAACTGGCCGCGGCCCTGCTCTACCGCGGCGACCGGTCCCGCGCGGACCTGATCCGCGACGATATGCGGGAGGAGCGTCCCGAACGCTTGGCCCTGATCCGCGATGAACTCGCCCGGGAAACCCATTCGACCTATTGGGAGTACACCGACCGGGGCGTGAATTTTGCTTACCTGCCTCCGGAGCAGCAGCCCCATATGGAGGCATTCTTCGCGAGCCTGGGCATCACCGGCAACCCCCGGGGCCGGGGTCAGGGCGCAGGCGGAGCCGGCTAGAAGCGGTTGGCCCGTGCCGGACCCGCCCCGATTCAGGCGCTCCAGTCCCCCCTACTTCGTCTCGAAAGACCAGACTCCGTGCCAGGGATCCGGAGGGACGCCCCCCAGGTTCTTCATGCGTTCCAAAAGCGCGCTGCTCGGCCCATCCTCTCCTCGCTCGGCGATGGCCTGGGCCAGGGCCTGCTCGGCCTCACCCCAGCGCCCGGCCCGGTAATGACCGAGGCCTTCGGCGTGGGCCTGCAGCCAGGCGTCCTCCCCGGGTTCCGCGGCCCGCTCGCCCAGCACCGCGTAAATCCGTGCAGCCCCCTCGCGTCCCTTGACCCGAATCTCGTCGACCTCCCGGGTGAGGAAGGAAACGGGCAGCCGATCCGCCAGGTCCGCTGTCGCAAGGATTCCGGTGCCATAGACCTTCGTGAGCCCCTCCAGCCGCGAGCAGAGGTTCACCCCATCACCGATCAGCGTGTAGTCGAAACGAAGATCGCTCCCCAGGTTGCCCACCACGACGGGCGCGGTATTGAGGCCGATCCCAATGCGAAGTCCCTGAAGACCGCGAATATCCGAGCGATCCGCCGCCAACCCTGCGAGTCCGCTCTGCATGGCGATCGCCGCCCGGCAGGCGCGCTCGGGGTGATCCTCGAGAGAAAGCGGGGCGCCCCAAAAGGCCATGACGGCGTCGCCGATATATTTGTCCAAGGTGCCCGCGGAATCGAAAACGATCCGGGTCATCGCCGCCAGGTAGGTATTCATCAGACGAATCGTGTCCTCGGCGCCCAACGCTTCGGACAATTTCGTAAAGTCGCGCACATCGCTGAAGAGAATCGAAAGCGTCCGGGTTTCGCCGCCCAGCCGGGGTGGCTCGTCGCTTTCGGCGAGTTCCTTCACCACGCTGGGCGGGATATAGCTCGCGAAAGTTTTTCGAATACGACGACTCCGGGCCTCCGCCCCCAGGCTCCGGGTCGCTTCCACCGCAAGGTAGACCAGAACGACGGCGGTGAGGGGATATATGAGATTCAACCACACCCCAAACTCGGTGAAGGCCAGGACCGACCCCCCGATCAGCACTCCGGCGAGCCCCCCCGCGAAGACGAAGCTCGCCAGCACCCCCTTTGTTCGGGGAATCACGAGAATGAGGAGCAGGCCCACAAGGACGATCAGGCCGAGTTCCATTACGACACCCGCATCTTGCCGGCGGATGACATCGCCCGCGAGGAGATTGTCGAGCACGTTGGCGTGGATCTCGACGCCAGGGAACACACTGGCAAAGGGCGTGCTCGAAGTGTCGCGCAGGCCGACCTCGGTGGCCCCGATCAGTGCGATGGTTCCCTCCAACTGGCCAGCGGGAACGCGGCCCGCGAGAATATCCCCCGCGCTCACCCGGGGAAAGGTTTTCCCGGGCCCCCGGAAATTGATCAGGATCTTCCCGCCCTCATCAACGGGAATCAGCTTTTCCCCCACCCGAATTTCTCGAAGGGCGCGAGCGTCCGCCATGAGTTGAGTTCGCTGGCCGGTGGCAATCTCCAGGAGCGAGAGGGCGAGAGACACGTAATAGGCATCCCCGCAACGCGCCACCAGGGCCGCCCGGCGAACCACGCCATCTGGGTCGCTGACCGCCGATAGAAAACCCGCCCGAAGACTCGCCTCACCGATCACCGACACATTGGCCTCGAGGCCGGTGCAGGTCAGGACCGGCGCGTTCCCCTCGGCGGGGACCCGGGCAACGGATACCTGCGAATGCCGGATCCCGGGCAGGCTTGCGGCGAGTTTGTCGGGGGGATCAGCATCTTCCAGACCTGTGCGAAAAAAATAGCCGAGCGTCGAGCGCTCGGAGGCGGCCAACGCCTGGGCAAGCCGAGCATCGGTATCCACTTGGGCCAGGGAGCGGTCGAGTTGCCCCATGGCTCGGACCACCTCGGGGTCCGCAGACGACTCGCCCGCGAGCACGCGGCGCGCCAACTGGAGCGCCGAGATTTCCGGCGGCGACTCGGGCTCGCTGAAAACGAGGTCGATGCCAATCACCGAAACCTTGGCTTCCACCAGGCGATCCACCAGCTCGGCCACGCGCGAGCGGGGCCAAGGCCAGCGACCAAACTCGTCGAGGCTCGCCGCATCAATGGCCACCACCGTAATGGGGTGGATCGGCTCCTCGGGCCCCCTCAAGCGGAAGCGGGCGTCGAGCAACGCGTACTCGGCGCGATCCAAGAGCCACGGATGCACGGCGAAGAGCAGAATGGATCCGCCCAACGCCACCCAACCCGCCCAGGTTGCCCGCATGCTCGAACCCATTGCCACGTTCCGAGAGGATCCCCTGTCTCAGCCACAAGGCAAGGGGATGGGCCCGGCGCTGAAAATACCTAGGGGGTGTCCGGCGGAACCTCACCGGACCCGAAATCGAGGTCGTCCAGGGGGTTGCCGCCCGCATCGGGAGGCGTTTCGCCGAACCCGAAATCGAGATCGTCCAGGGGGTTGCCCCCGCTATCGGGAGGCGTTTCGCCGAAGCCAAAATCCAGGTCCGACAACGGGTTTCCGCCGCCGATCCCCGCAAAAGCTTCCGCGTCGGTTCGGTCTTCGATGACCGGATCCGGAGGTTCGATCAGAAGCGAGCCCCCCACCAACTGATCGGGCCCGCCTTCATCGAGGCCCGCGCTCACCGCCGGGGGACCGCCGCCCACGAGCAGGTCGACTTGGAGCCGGGCCAATTCGCCCCGGGCGGGGGCGGGCACATTGACCGGAACGAAGTCCCCGGGACAATCCGTCGCATCCCCGATGCGATCGATATAGACGATCCTGCACTGGCCAGGCGGCACCGGCAGAGAAATTCCGTTCAACATGGCGGCGGTGATGCCGCCCTCCCAGTTGCGAACCAGGGTGGATATTTCCTCTTCTTCTCCGCCATCAATCCGGGTGGTTCCCTCGGTTCCCTTCACGCCCATGATGGCGGTGGGCGTATGGACCTCGATGCGCGTGGTCCCGCCGAAGGCTTCACCGACGTGGGTGCGGATCTGCCCGCTCCATTGGCGGAGGATCGACGGCACGGTGAGCGCCTGGGGGCCAATCACCAGGTTCTCCAGAAGCAGTTCGGTGTCCGCGCCCAGGCCGAGAGTCGTGTCGTCCACGAGCACCAGCTTGAGGGCAGCGCCGGGCCCCGTGCGCAGCGTATCGCCGTCGAATACATCGTCATCGATGACGGCCGCGGTCCAGGTGACCTCGCCGGCGCGCAGCAGGTCTGCTCGGCCCGAAACGGCGGCAACGAAACCAATCGCGTCGGCCGCTTGGCTCGCACTCGATGCGACCACCCCAAGCAGCAGGATCAATAGGGGCGCCAGCGCCCTCCGGCCGGGGGCGCGCCTTGCGGCGCAGCCACGGGAGTGCGCGGCCGGGATCGGTCTCGAAACGCTTCGTTTCACTGAGGGCCTCTCGCCAAGCAGAAACCGAGGTCAAGGCGCGGCCCGCGAAGGCAAAACGCGCCGATCGGTTCTAGTACCTGTAAGTGCCCATGAAACTGATCTCGTGACGGTCGTAGCTAAAGAAATCCACGTTCGAGTCGCGATCTGTGAAGCGGTAGCTCATCTCGAGGCTGGCGTGCTCCCCCAGGGGGCGCTCCAGCCCTGCACGGAGGATGGCGATCCGGTCCTCCCGCCTGCTCACCGGACCCGGGGCGGGGAACTCGGGGTCACTGGGGGGCCGCGCGTAGATCGCGTCGTAATCCCGCCACTCGATCCGGAAATCCAGGATGGATTGGAGTTGCCAGGGCAACCCAAACGCCAGTGTCACGATGGGCTGCTGACCGGACGAAAGAAATTGGTCGCCCGAGGTGTCTTCGTTTCGGTAGCGGAAGCCCACGCGCATCCAATTGGACGCCTGGGAATTGTTGGCCGGAAACACGTAGAAGAGATCCAGACCCGCGTACTCGACGCTTCCGTTTCGATCGTAGTCGGGGCTCACGGTTCGGTAGTAGGTGCGATCCTCGAGGCGAAAAGAAGCCCGGGCCGCCAGCCGGGAGGAGAGTTCCCAAGTGAGCGCGGGCTCGACATTTTGCGATGAGCGGTAATCGTCCCAATCCGCCCAGGCAAACTCGAACCCGTAGCGGAGATCGGCTTCGAGCACGTCGCTGATCTGCACCTGGGCCTGGGCCCAGGTCAGGCTGGTCTGCTGATCGAACTGCCCGTCCTCGGTGTAGAAGTGCCCGTACGCGGTCTGCCCCACCTGCAGCCACAGCTCGTCGTTCCCGAAGAGATACGAGCCCCCCGCGGCCCCGATGAAGCGCCAACCCTCCTCGCCCGAGGAGACGAAACTGTCGTCGCTGTTGACGAGATTGATATTCGAGTCGTACCCGATGCCCACCCGGGCGAAAACCTCCCAGGGCCGGGGGTTCAGCTTCTCGAGCTGCTCTATGTAGTCGCGGGCCGAAGTCGCCAGCGGCGTCCCGGGCAGCTGCTCAATGACGATCTCGAACTGATCGATAGCATCACCGTAGAGTCTCTGCTGAATGGCGAGAATCGCTCGCCGGTAGGCGACCGCCCCCGCCAGCGCGGGATTCACGTTCAGCGATTGGGAAAACGCCTCCCCGGCGGCATCGAGATCGCCGAGTTCCTGGTGGGCCGATCCCAAGTAGAGGTATGCGCTGCCCGGCTCGGGGGCCCGGGAGGCCATCACGTGCAGGCGATCACGCGCGGCAGCCCAATCCCCCATGCGGTAATTCGCCAACGCGATCTCGTACTCGTAACCCGCGCCCAAGGGTTCGCTCTCCCCCAGCCGCTGCAGGATCTCCTGGGCCCGGGCGTTCTGGTCCGAGAGAACCAGGACATGGGCGTAGAGGCGGAGCACCTTGGGCGAATCCGGCGCGATTTGCACGGCCTGATCGAGTTGCAAAAGGGCCGCGGGCGTATCGCCTTCGCGTAGGAAGTGGGCGGCCCTTTCGTAGTGGGCCTCTGCCGGCCCGAACAGCGCGGGCGGCCCATCGGCAGCCAGCACCGATGCCGGAAAAGCCAATAGACACACAAGCCACAGCATCCCGACGCGCCCTTTGAGCAACAGGCCGACCGAGGGTCTTCGCGCGATGCGAGCAAGCAAAATCAGTACAGGAGCCATCCGTTTGGGTCCGTTCGAGCAAGCTCCCCCTTCGGGGAAGCAAAACGTCTGCGCGCATGATGACGCGCACCGCGAAGCGCCGCCAGCGCACTTGCCCAAGGCCTGCTTTCGGCCTTCGACATCGCCATAAATTACAGTGTCATTTGACATTTACAGTCTCAACGGACCACTCCCTCTCAGCCGCGAATCCTGCTCATGGCGCGGCGAGGAGAGGGAACCCCGTTGAGATCCGACCACCCGCTGCTGCGCTTTGCAAGCGCCGCCCCGAGTCGAGCTGCCTCGTTTTCGGGCGGCCTTCGGCGCCCGTCCAGGCGGATTCTCCTCCTCTTGGGCGCATGGGCAATCGCCGCCCTGCTCTTCCTCAGCGGCGGGCTTGCCCAGGCGATGCCGATTCTCGAATACGATTTGAGCGATCCCGACGTGATCGGCCTCGCCGAGGCCAGCGCCGAATACACCGTGACCTTCCAGCAGCCCGAAGCCGACCCCAGCTTTACCTTCTCACCCGGCGATGTCATCCACATGGCTGGCCAGGCCAGCTTCGACACGCTCTTCAACGGCACGACCGGGTTGCTGGTATTCACCAGCTTCCGCGAGGCGCCCACGGTGGCGTGCGGTTCGGCGCCCTCGCCCCGGCTCGCGGCTTCGCCCGGGGCCGACGTGAACCCGGGTGCCGCCACACACCAGGGCTCCGCCTTTCAAGCAGCCCCGGATGGCTCGATCTGTAGTACGGAACTCGACGGACAGCCCTTCCTCGCCATGGTGTTCGAGAATATTGTCGCCGGCGAACAGCGCAGCTTTGCGTTCGACCTGGTTCTGGATGGCCCGATGGATGAAGCCGCCGGCCTGCGTGTGCTCTACAAGGGCTACAGCGTAGTCCCGGAACCCTCCACCGGCCTACTCCTCGCACTGGGCCTGACCGCACTGGCCGCGGTACGCCGACGGCCCTAGTCGGCCTTTGAGTCTCTTGGGGGGCCCGCCGCACCTCGAGGCAAACCCGGCCGCCCCCAGCGTCCCCGCCCCGGTTGGACCACGGGCTTCCCCAGGGCGCGCGCATGCTGTGAAGAAATTCACTGCACTCCGGAGCGGATCTCGCGAGCCTGTGGGAACGGAAATATCCCGTGGAGTCGAGGGCCGTGGAAATGGGAACGCGATGGGGGAAAGAGTCGAGTGTCCACCAATCTCAAGCGCACGTGAGAGCGCTTGGAGGCGGTGTGTCCGTTCCTGGACGCGCGGCAGCGTCGTTTTTCCCCCAGAAGACGGAGACGCGGGTGTATGATGAACCTTCTATTCGCAGCCCGCCTTCGGCACGGAAAGGCCCTCTGAAGAGGAGCACAGTGAGACACGGAGAACCCAAAGCGTCCGCGGCGGGCGAAGCGCCCGGGTTCCGCGATCCCGCCAGGCGGCGAACGAGATGGCCGTGGATCGCGTCCTGGGCGTGCCTGGCCTTGGCGCTGAGCCTCTCCGTCGTCGCCCATGCCCAGCCGGTTTTCACTCCCCCGGATGTCTTGAACACGAACGCCAAGACCGATTCGCTGGGCGACTACTCTCCAGAAATCGCCACGGATGGCGCAGGCAACTGGGTCGCGGTCTGGCATTCCTTCGAGAATCTGGGCGGCCTGGCGGGTACGGACTACGACATCTTCTTCGCGACCTCCAGCGACAACGGTGCGAATTGGAGCGCGCCCCAAGTTCTCACCAGCAAAGCGAACTCGGACACCGGGTCCGACAGCTTTCCCTCCATCGCGGTTGACCTGAGCGGCCGCTGGATCACCGTGTGGATGTCCACGGAGCCGACGGTACTGGTCCCAGGCGCGGGTACGGACAGCGACATCTTCTACTCCATCTCGCTGGACGCCGGCGCCACTTGGAGCGCCCCTGCGCTGCTGAATACCAACGGCACCAGCGACAGTGGGGGCGACGTCGGCCCTCGCATCGCCAACGAAGGCGCCGGCGACTGGCTCGTTGTCTGGCATTCCAATGAGAGCGGGGTGGGGGGCGCGGGTTCCGACGCGGATATCTTCTTCTCGGTCTCCCCCGATGAAGGGGTCACTTGGGGTGCCCCGGGACTCCTAAACATTAACGGAGCCACCGACTCGGGCTTCGACCACTATCCCCAGATCGCGTATTCGCCCGGAGCCTACGTCGTCGCCTGGCAGTCGGTGGAGAACCTCTTCGGTACGGCGGGCTTGGATACCGACATTTTCCTGTCGACCTCGATCGATGGGGGCCAAACCTGGACGAACGTCGACCTTCTCAACACCAACGGAGACAGCGACTCGGCCACGGACAGTTGGGTGCGCCTCGCCGCGGACGGCTCTGGCACCTACGTAGCGGTGTGGAACTCCCAGGAGGATCTCGGCGGGCTGGCGGGCACGGATTACGACATTTTCGTCGCCATGTCCCAGAGCCAAGGCTCGAGTTGGACGGCCCCCGAGTTGCTCAACTCCAACGCGATCGGGGATGGCTACATCGACAGCAATCCGAGAGTCGTCAGCGACCAACAGGGGGGATGGCTCGCTGCCTGGTACCGGCAGGGGGGGCCCAGCGGAACCGATGGCGACATCTGGGGCGCCTTGTCGGGCCACCAGGGGCTGAATTGGACCCCGGCGACGCTCCTCAACGAGGGCGGGCTGACCGATACGGGGCAGGATGTCGCCCCCAGCATCGCTTCCGACGGGAGCGGCCAGTGGGTGGCGGCTTGGCAGTCCGGTGAGAACCTGGCAGGCCTGGTGGGCACCGACAACGACATCTTCTTCGCCACCTCCAACGACATCGATGGCGACGGCGTCCCCGATACCGCCGACGCCTTTCCCATGGACCCCTCGGAAAGTGTCGATACCGATGGCGACGGCACGGGGAACAACGCGGACCCCGATGACGACGGGGACGGCCTTGCCGATGGAGTGGAAAACAATTCCGGGGTGTGGGTGCATCCCTTTGATACCGGGACCAATCCCCTGGTCGCCGACACCGACGGCGATGGTCTGCTCGATGGCGTCGAAACCAACAGCGGCGTGTGGGTGAGTTCCGAAGGTACGGGGACCCATCCCCTGGTCGCCGACACCGATGGCGACGGCCTGGACGACGGGATCGAAACCAACACCGGCGTGTGGGCGAGTTTGGCCGATCGGGGTACGCACCCCCTGGTGCCCGATACCGACGGCGATGGCCTGGACGACGGGCTCGACCTGGCACCCAACGATGGCAACGATTGCCGCAGCCTCAACCCGCAACTCAAGATCGTCTGGGGGCACGACATGCCCTTTGCCGCCGCGCGCCAGAACGCCCCCGGCATTGGCGACCATTACGAACTCGTTCACAACGAACCGGGCCTGGCCTGGGCCTCCCTGGCCGAAACGGATCCCTCGGTTCCCGCTTCCCTGCCCGATGCCCTCGCCAGCGGCGTACAGGCTCTTTTCGCAAGCGCCGGGCCCGAGGAGTTCCCCCCCGGCAAGCTCAACCAACTCGAGGTGGCGACCCTCGATAGCCTCGACCCTTTTCCCGCCCTCGGAACTCCGGGAAGCCCTTTCATCATCTACCTCGCCAGCCGACCCGCCATCCAGGCGCTCGACCCCGGTTTCGGCGATTTCGACGGCTTCGTGTGGACCGGGCTCAACCGCTTCAATTCCCGCTGCGACGGCGGCATGGCGGCCGTGGTGGTCGATACGATCCCGGCCGAAGCCAATCCCGACTACATCACCTTCGTGGACGACCTGGTGGAACACGTGGGGCACGAAGCGGGCCATCTCTTCGGCATGCGCCACGTCCTGCGCGGAGGGCTCGCGGCGTGCGTGGCCGAGACCCACACCGGCGACCCCGCGGTGATGGATTACTACGCCGACGGCAGCAATACCGTTCTGGCCCGATGCGGGGGGTCAGGCGACCCGGGCTGCCCCATCACAGAACCGCCGGATTGCAGCGGCCAGGAAACCGGGGACTACCACAACCCTCTTTATTACTACCTGCACTACGTGCTCGGGGATGCCGAGGCCGATCTCCTCTTCTTCGGAGGCATCAGCCCGGGCTCATGGGACGAGGAAGGTGAGCCCCTGGTGGAATGGCGGGTGGAATTCAACTTTGCCTGTGCGGTCTGCAACCTGCTTCCCCTCTACAACGTCACCATCGTGGAAGTGCTGCCCGGCGGGGGCGAGGTGGTACGCCAATTCTACGACGTGCTCACCATCGAAGAACTCAACGCCCTGACGATCCAACTGCCCGAGTCCAGCGGCCTGAAGCTCTACGCCTCCACCACCGACCCCGCCACCCTACCCCCGGGCGAGACGCCCCCGGTGAATGTCGTCCTCGAAACGCCCCTCTACCCGCCCCCGGATCCGGCGGCGCCGGTGACCATCGTCTCCACCCTGCTGGAGGTGGAGGAAACTTCTCCCGGTGTCTATGCCACCTCGACCCTGGCCACCGACAGCAACGTGGCGGTCACGCCGATCTACGAAATCCATCCCACAGGTACCTACGATGTATCCGACCCGAGCATTCCCGGCGGGACCCTCGTCTCCACCAGCACCTTTGTGCCCCCGCTCACGGTGGTCACCGCGCCGGTGAGCGTGCCCGAACCCGGCTTCGGGGCGGGAATCGCCTCCGGCCTCGTGGGGTTGCTCGCTGCGAGCCGAATAAGGCGTCGCGACAAGAGGGTGTGAACTACTTCACAGGAAATTGTCCGCGCGCGAACTATCCCCTAGCTGCACACCCAAAAACTGCATCCGACCAGGGGTAGCCACCAAAGCCGGTGACGGAATCGATGACCCATCCGAATCAATGCGGCGGCGAAAAAAGGAGCAGCAAGGCTCCGGGGCGCCCGCTCGGCCGCATGGGGGCGGCTGCGCTCGCGTTCCTTTTCTTTTCTGCCGGCGCCCTGGCGGGCGCGGAAACAGCGCGCGCCCAAGCCGCGATTGTGACCTATCCGGCCCCGCTGAACACCAACAGCAGCACCGACAGCCGGTCCGACTCCAATGTCCAGATCGCCTGGGGAGAAAATTCCG
>JAAZXM010000021.1 GCA_014240165.1 Myxococcales bacterium
GATCGAGGGCATGGGCAACTCGGATGATTGAAGACGCCCGTCGGGTCCTGGAGTCGCTCCGGCAAGCGGGCGATCGTCCTTGTTCGGGCGCCGATCTCTCGGCGGAACTCGGCGTCTCGAGAGCCCAGATCTGGAAGCATGTCAGTACCTTGCGGAAGCGCGGCTACAGCATCGAGGGCGCCCGGGGCGATGGCTATCGCCTGATGGCTACGCCCGACAGGCTCTATGCCGAAGAGGTCTCCCGGGGCCTGGCTACGAAATGGCTCGGCAGCGAGATCCATCACCTGGAAGAAACCGATTCCACCAACCGCGTCGCCGCCGAACTCGCCCGAGAAGGAGCACCCCACGGCACAGCGGTCATTGCCGAAGGCCAATCCGCGGGGCGCGGGCGTTTGGGCCGTAGCTTCTTTTCCCCTCCGCATCTCAACCTCTACACGTCCCTGGTCCTGCGCCCAGATCTCGACACGGCTTCGGCGCCTACGCTTCTGCTGGCCGCTGGAGTCGCAGTGGCAGAAGCCATTGGTGATCGCCTCGACCGAAACGCGGAACTCGAGATCAAATGGCCCAACGATGTCCTGCTCGGAGGACTCAAAACCTCGGGCATCCTGATGGAACTCGGCGCCGAGGAGAATCGGGTCAGCTACGCGATCCTCGGAATCGGTGTCAACCTCAACCTCGATCGCGAGCAATTCCCCGACGAGTTTCGAGATCGCGCCACCAGCCTTCGATCCTACTCGGGCCAGCCCGTCGACCGGATTGCCTTCACCCGGCGACTCTATGAACGCCTGGAAGAAGTCCTCGAAGAACACGATCGAGGCGGGTTGGCGGCGATCCGACCGCGCTTCGACAAGCACTTCCATATGTTGGGGCGAAACATCTCCCTCGCCGAGGTCGGGGGTGACCAGATCGACGGCGTGGCGGCGGGAATCGCTGCCAATGGCGCCCTTCAAATTGACTTGGCTTCGGGTGAGCGCATCGAAGCACTGGCCGGTGACGTAACGATCTGCAAGGATGAGCCAGCCAAGGAGTAGTCCAGACGTGCCTAAAACCTCGCTGCTTGTCGTTGATATCGGAAATACCAACGTCTCCCTCGGAATCTTCGATTACGGGGACGACGAGGGCAAACTGAGCCACCATTGGCGCCTCTCGACCCATCGGGAGCAGACCTCGGACGAACTGGCCATCGCCCTTCACTCGCTCTTCGATCATGATGGCCGGAACAACAAAGAGGTCACGGATGTCATCATCTCCAGCGTCGTCCCTCCCATGGTCCCAATCTGGGAACGCGTATCCCTGAAACTCTTCTCCCTCAATCCCCTGGTTGTGGGCCCCGGGATGCGTACGGGCATGCCGGTCCGTTATGAAAACCCCCACGAGGTTGGAGCCGACCGGATCGTCAACTCCGTTGCGGCGTATGAAATGTTCGGCGGCCCGGTGATCGCAGTTGATTTCGGGACCGCCACCACATTTGATTGCATCTCACGGGATGGCGAATACATGGGCGGAGTCATCACCCCGGGGATTCACATCTCCATGGAAGCCCTCTTCGACCGAACCTCCAAACTTCACCGCGTCGAGATCGCCCGCCCCCGAAGCGTGATTGGAAAGACCACCACTGGCGCGCTCCAATCGGGGCTTCTTTTCGGATATGCCGGCATGGTGGACGCCATGGTCAAGCGGATCCTCCCGGAACTCGGAGACGATGCGCGCACTGTCGCCACCGGAGGGCTGGCACGGAGAATCGCCGAGGAAAGTGAAGCCATCGAGGAGGTTGTTCCTTTTCTGACCTTGGAAGGTCTGCGTATTCTCTTCGAGAAAAACCGCTAGGCCCGGCAGCCGCGAGATCTTCCGAAGGCGATTCCTTTCGGGCCAGAACCCGGGCTTTGCCGCCGACAAGATCAAGTTCTCGAGCCAGAAAGCCGACCCGTGAGGCGGCAAGCCACCGCAGCCAGGAGACTTCCCGTTGGAATCAGGCGCCCGCAAGCAGAAAATACGCTTGGCCCTCTCCCCGGAAGCGGAAAAATATGCCCGGCGAGATGCCCCCCTCAAGGTTCGCCTGATGGCCTCTCGCGGGGCGCTCCCCTTCGAGCCCCTCGAATTGGCCACGCTCCTCTTTGCTCTGGCGCATGATCCCGACGAATCGGTCCAGCGAACCGCCCGGGAGAGCCTCTCCGATCTTCCCGAGAAGGTTCTTCAAAACGTTCTCTCGGGGCCGGCCCATCCTTCCCTGCTCGCCTACCTGGCCCAAACCCACCGCGAAGACGCGAATCGATGCGAGGCCATCGCGCTCAACCCCGCGGCATCAGACCTCACCATCGCCTTCCTTGCCTCGCTCCCCCTGCGAAATGTGGTCGACATCATCAGCCAGAACCGCGAACGACTCGAGCGGGAAGGAAAAATCCTCGAGGCCCTGGGCGAGAATCCCCTGACGGGCCGTGCTGTGCTCGAGCGGATTCTGGACTTTCTGGGCCTGGAGGCCGACCCCGACCAGAAACCCGTTTCCGAGCCCAGCCCCGAGGAAGCCACCCGGGCCGTTCTTGCTGTGCTGGGCGAGAAATCCCTGGACGTCGCCCAACTGCTGGCCTCGGAGGAAGAAGTCGAAGACGAAAAGACCACCGACAACCTCTTCGCTGCACTGCAGAAAATGGGCGTGATGGAGAAAATCAAGCTCGCTCGACTCGGAGGCAAGGAAGCTCGAAACCTGCTCATCAAGGACCGCAATAAGATCGTGGCCCTCTGCGCCCTACAAAGCCCCAAAATGACCGAGAGCGAAATTACCTCGATCGCCCAATCCCGTGCGGTCTCCGATGAAATCCTCCGCGTGATCGCGAATAACAAGGACTGGACCCGGAATTACCCGGTCAAATTGGCCCTGGCCAAGAATCCGAAAACGCCTCTTCCCCAAGCGATCAAGTTTCTGAACTATCTTCAACTCAGAGACCTGCGGGGCTTGATGAAGAGCCGCGACGTTTCGAGCGCCATCTCAAGCCAAGCCCGGCGAATCCTCGACAAGAAGGGCCAGATATGATGCAGGAAGCCAATGGCGGAGCGGAAGAGGCACTCCGCATCGTGTACTGGGGGCCCCAAGGCACGGGCAAGACCACGAGCTTGGAATGCATTGCGAAGTCCGCGGATGTGGAAGGGGAGTGTTCCTTGAGTCGTATCCGGACTCGCCTCGACCCCACCACCTGCTACGAGGAACTCGAACTCTTTTTCGCTCAGCCAGGAACTCGCCGCCGAAAGCTTATGCTGGTCGCAGTCCCGGGTTCGCCGGATCTCGGTCCGATCCGGCTGCAATTACTCGATCAGATCGACGCTGCGGTGATTCTTCTCGACCCGCGCGCGGAAAACCAGGCGACCAATCGCGCCAGCCTCAACGAATTACGCGCGAATCTCGCGGCCTACGGCAAGAAATGGGATGAATTGCCCGTGGCCATTCAATTTCGCCCGGCCAACGCGGAGACCAGCGCCTCAAGGGAAGCGCGCATCCGTGCACTGGACGTCTCGCCCCTCGGTCTATTCGAAACATCGAGCGCCGACCCCCAATCCTTCCTCGAACCCCTGAAAAGACTCGTCCCCGCCATGGATGCGCGTCCCGATACCCCGGAGATCGAGACAGCGTCACCCGATGCGCCTGGACTCATCGGCCAGCATGGAGCCAGTCCCTGGTCCGAACTGCCGCCAGCGAATGACAACTCACCGGAAGAAGCGGTCATGAAAGCCCTACTCGAAGACTCGATCCTCGCTGAAGCCGAAATGGGTGAGCCGGCCGAGATCCCCATCGACTCACTCTTCGACATGACGCCCCTGGGCGACGAAGAGGTCGCGCCGAGTCCCGCGCCCGCCCTCGTTGGCCCGGATCCCGAGATCATCTCGGTGGGGAGCGCCGAGCGGACGGGCAAGAGCGGCGTCAGGGTGCCCCTCGAACTTCGTGATTCGAGGGGCGACCCCGTGCCCGTTACTCTCCATATCGAGTTGGAAGCCGGCCCTGACGGATCCGGCACCGACCCCTTTGATCAGGACTGATAGGCCCGAATCAGGACATCGGACGTCTCGGGACGCATGATCCGCGCATCCGGACGCTCACCCGCCTTCAATTGTTCGCGCACCTTCGTGCCGCTGATACCAAAGGGCTTCTCATCAGAATGACGTTCGGTCAAATCCACCCGTCCGAGTGATTCGTAATAAGCCGCGAAGCCGATCTTGCAGGGCTGAATACGAAGGTCTCCCTCCAACTTCTCGAAGATCTCATGGGCGTCGAAGTCGCCCCAAATGGCGGTCCCGTCGGTATAGGGCGCATCCGCGTGCTTACGGCCGATCACGATATCGCTGAAGCCGTAATTCTGGCGATAAATCGCATGCATGACGGCTTCCTTCGGGCCTCCATAGAACATCTTGATATCGAGTCCGATCAACTCGAATATCTCCGAGATGTCGTAGCCCGCTTTCTCCCAGATCGATTCGTCCTTATCGCCGTCTCCGAGAAGATTCTTTTCATGAAGTTCGCGGTAACAACGCATTCGAACCGCCGCAGGAACATCATCGCCCTTGAGTTCTCCCACCAGGGGATTGAGCACGGCACCCGTGAAATGTCCCTCCTTCGTCAGCAATTCCACACCGGAAACCAGGGCATACTCATGGGCTCTATGGAGCGGATTGCGAGTCTGAAAGGCGAGCGCCCGCTCCCATTTTCGATCCCGAATCAATGCGCGAACTACGCGGGGAGAGAGCATGTACTCGCCGTACTCCGCAGCGGTCGGCGGGGCAAGCGCACGCAGGCTTCCGCCCAGGAGATGATTGCGAGGATCGTCTTCGACTATGCTGCCACCGGGATGATCCATCCGGTCGGTCCCGTAAACGCTCTGCACGTAGCGGGACTTATCCCACTCGAAGACCTCGACATCTTCCACGATGCCGATGATTTCATTGGCCGAGTTGCACAAAGCCACGGAATCCCCGGCTGAGATGGCCGCGGCCTCCTCGCCGCTGAGCGGAAGGGACAAGGGAATCGTCCAGGCGTAACGCTTGCCGCCTCGAACGATGACGGAGGAATCCAGCACCTGATTGTACTCTTCGGCCTTCATCGGCCCTTCGAGGGGGGAGAGTCCGCCATCCGCGAATCGGTAGACGGTGGAGAGGTCCGCGTCGCTCACCGCAATGGACTGGAGCGATTCCGCTTCAGCCCTGAATTGCGTCCGCTGAGAAATGGGCACCGTGCGATCGACGGGTTCGGTCAACCCGCCGTGAACGGGAACGAGGTCTTGCTGATTTTGCTCTGACATCAAGTCCTTTTCTTTCGTTGTCGTGCTCTGATTAAATTTTCGGTCGTCTTACTTTTCCGGGCTCCGGGGCGAGAGACTCAAGTTCCCTGGCCGTACAAAGCGCGGCAAATTTCAAACTCAAAGGCGTCATCACCAGACGGGAAAAGCAACGGCACCATCCTCCAACAGAATCCGATCACCCGTGCCGTCCATCCGGCGCAAGTAGAGACGATCCAAGCCATCTTCGTTCGAGATATAGGCGACATGGCGTCCGTCGGGAGAAATCGCAGGCCAGCGGGCGCTCAAAGCGCTCTTCCCCAAGGGTTTGCGAGCCGAGCCGTCGGGCCGCATACGATGCAGGCGCCATCCCCCGGAACCCTGGCTCGAGAACACGATCCACTCGCCATCCGGGGAGAAAACGGCATCCCGCCCGAAAGCCAGGCGGCTCATGGGCTCGTCGTTCCCGAAGCCCTTGATCACCACTTCGGATCGATCCCGAACTCCGCTTCCCTGATCCGCGTTGATGTACAAGAGCGCATCATCCCGGGGAGACACCCGGGGTCCGCTGGGATAGGTGCCACTGATCACGCGCTGGGTGGGCCCACCCTTCGATTGGCGCAGATCCATTCCCGCACCGGCCTCGCCGGCCCCCAGGTCAACCCAATTAAAGAGAAGCTGGCCATCGGGACCGTAATCCCCCTCGAGATGAAGAACCGGGCCCCAGGTCAATTTTCGCACGTCGCCGCTCGCGGCGTTGTATTCGAAGAGTTGGGTACGCCCGGAATCCAGATGATCACTGCTGAAGAGCAATTTATTCCGATCCTTGGACCACGCCAGGGGACGGGCATTGGGCGGGGCCGGGGCAAAGCGTGTTTGCTCGAGGGTCCTCACATTGACCAACATGATCCGGCCCGGCAGTCGAGACAATCGCTCGGATGCCGTCGCCGAAGAACCCATCAAGCGGGCCACATCATCCAGGCTCGCCATGCCCTCGCGGCGAAACCCCGCCCCCTGTCCCCGCTGGAGTTCATCCACCACTTCCGCCCGCGCCCGGGCGGCGGGCCCATCCCAATATACGAGGGCCAGGGGACTCTCTGTCACCTCTTCCAACGGGACACCCAGGGTGCCGCAAGCGACCGCAGAAAAGGCGATCAGGGCAATGCACAGCCCGGCGCGAACTCTCGAAAGCGGCGCCCTCATGCTTCCTGGGCCTGGAGTAATCGGCCGCATCCCGGCGTGAAATGGCCGAGTTCAGAATCCATCTCGAAGAGAACAGTGTCCTTGACCCGGTCTCCCACCACGCTGAGCACGATCTGCAGAGCCCCCGGAAAGGGAAAGAGCGGGCTCTCGGCGTAGGTGAGATCTTCAGCCGAAAGATAGGCGTCGGCATCCACATGGGAATGGTAGAGGGCGGTCACCCGCTCACCCCGCGCCTCGGCTTCCTTCTGGGCCTTCAAATATTCTGCCTCTGCCATGTAATATCCCGTGCGACCGTCCCGCGGAAAGGCCGCCGCATCGCTCACGTGCATTCGGGTCATCACGTTCGCCATCCGGCGTACGTTCAAAAAGGGGTCTTGCGCGGTCCCGGTGATCATCCCGCAGCATTCCTCGGGCACGGCGTCGAGCGCATGTCGACACAGCTCGTTCAGAACCGTTGCCGGAACCGCCACCGGAGCCAGTTTACGATTCAATTCGACGCGCTCTCGCACCGCCACTCGCTCTTTGGTTGGAATCGCCCGGAGTTGAAGCCTTTCGCGTGCGCAAGCCTTCTGGCTTCGCACTCGCGCGGGGCTGGGCTATCGGGCCGGGTACCGCGACGAGCCACTCTTCGCCTTCCGCAGATCTGCCCGCATGCCCGGTGGGATTCGGTGTCTGAACGCCGTTCCCACCACGAGTCTGCACGCGCCCCCCCGAGACCCGGAGTCGCCAAGCCATCTCTTTTCGGGCTCGGAACCGAGGGTCAAAAGAACGGGGAATGAGGCAAATTGGGCCCGCAGTGTACGCGAGAACGGACCCTCGCGCGAACCCCTTCCCGGGCTTCAGATCTGGTAGTCGTGCACCCCAGAACCCGCTCGGGGTACGCCCTGGGAAGACGCAAGACGGCAGATCTCGGCCACGGTCAACTCGTCGAGAACGCCCCCTACGCGCTCCGCGAGCAGGCTCCAGACGAATTCAGGCCGCCCCGCCGTCGAAAGCTCGTCATCCATCCCCTCCTCGCCGGGCGGGGCCGAGGGGCCGACGCCACCAACGGGGCCCTCCACCGCCTCGACGATCTCACGGAGAGTGATCTCCTGGGGATCCCGGGTCAACTGGTAGCCCCCACCGGGCCCGCGCTTGCCCTGGACGATGGAGGCCCGGCGAAGCCGCTGGAAGATCTGTTCCAGATAGCGAGTGGGGATCGACTGACGTTCGCTGATGATCCTGACCTGCACCGACTCGCCGCGAGCGTTGTAGGCGAGATCGAAGACGCCGTAGATCGCATAATGAACCTGGTGAGAAAAGCGCATGATCGAGTCAAGAATGCGGGAAGCCATGCCCTGGCGCCAACGCCGCCCACCCCGTGCTCGTGAATCCTCAGCCCGATTCTCCTAGGGTCCCCTATTCCTCGCCGAGAGAGCCCCCATGTCGTCCGAACCCGCCGCCCACGATCTCCTGCCCGCGCTCCGCAATACCCACCGCGGGGTGCTTCTGCTCCTGGTGATCTGCGGCTTCGCGATTGGCGTGGCGGGCGAGGCCGGCCCGAGCCTGCCGCCCCACCCGTGGGCCACGACCGCCGCCGTCGGCCTGGCCCTGGTCGCCATCGTGCTCCGACGTTTCGCTTCCTCGCCGGTGGCCAGCCAGGAAACAACGACCCGACTGGCGGTCGGCGCCCTGATCGCCTCCGGGGGGCTCGGTCTCCTGGGCACCGCAATCGCGTTTCAAGCCGGGTCCAGGGAAGCCGGACTGCTCTTTACCCTCGCCGGCTTGATCTTCGCCCTGCGTGTCCCGCGCCCGGGCCCCGGGCCGGAGCGCCGCTGAAGGCAATCCGCCCGCCACGCCGCGAGCCCGGGTCGCTTTCAGCGCCGGGGGCGAGGACCCCGTCCGCGCCGACCCCGCCCGGCCCCGCTACCGCGCCCGGGATGCTTGGCCCCGCTGGTTTTCGGCGAAGAGCGCGTTTTGGCATCCGATCCCTTGCCCACGAGTTCGAGATCGATCCAGCCCCGCTCGGAGTTCACCGAGACCACTATGACCTCGACACGATCCCCCACGCGATATTGCTGGCGCGAGCCCCGAGAGACCAGGCGATGCCGTGCGGGATCGTGATCGAAATAGCCCGATAGCCTGGAGACCGGCACCATCCCTTCGACAAAGGGGGAATCCAGCGTGATGTAGAGACCATGGGCCGCGACTCCGCTCACCGTGGCCCGGAACTCATCCCCTACCCGCTCACGCATGACCTCGCAGCGGGCCAGGTCGATCATCTCCCTTTCGGCCTCCACCGCTGCGCGTTCACGCGCCGAGGTGCGAACCGCAGCCCGCTCGGCCAGTTCCACCCCTTCGGACGATGCGGGCTGCCCTGCCAGCAAGTCTTTCACGGCCCTATGCACCATCAGATCGGCGTAGCGCCGGATCGGCGATGTGAAATGAAGATACGCGTCGAAGCCCAACGCGAAATGACCACTACAGGTCACCGCGTAGCGGGCCTGTTTCATGGCCCGAAGTGTGGAGTAATTGATCAGCCCCTCTTCGGGCCGGCCCGCCGCCTCTCCCAGGGCCAGGGCCATCGCGGCTCGGTCGAGGAGCCCGCCGCGATTGCGCCCCCTGAGTCCGAACGCCTGATAGAACTGATCGAGTTCGGCGAGATCTTTCGGGTCCGGCTGCTCATGAATGCGATAGACCGCGGCCAGGGGAGATCGCAGAAGCGCTTCCGCCACCGCTCGATTGGCGGCCAACATCGCCTCCTCGATCGCCCGATGCGCCGGGCCCCGCTCGGCCCTACGCACATCTCGGGCCCGCCCCGCGTCGTCGAGCAGCACTTCGGGTTGAGGCAGATCGAAGTCGATGGAGAGGGCTGCGTGGCGCCGCTCGGCCAGGTGAGCGGTCACCTCGCCCAGGGCTCGAATCTGTCCAGCGACCTCTTCGCCCAGAACCGTCGCCTCCGGTTCCGGCGACATCTTGGGGGAAGCCTTGGGCGCGCCCAGTACAACCGCCGCCTGGGCGTAGCTGAGCCGCTCGCGGCTCCGAATCACGGCCCGGTGAAAGCGCGCGTTTCGCACTGCGCCTTCGCCATCGACTTGCATCTCCACCGCCAACACCAATCGGTCGACCCCCGGACGGAGGGAGCATAAATCCGAAGAGATCCGCTCGGGCAGCATGGGGATCGAACGACCCGGAAAATAGACACTGTTGCCGCGCGCCCAGGCGGCCCGATCCAGCGCCGACCCCGGGGCGACGAAATGCGAAACGTCCGCGATGGCAACCCAGAGGCGGGGCGGCCCGCTTCCCGAGTCGTCGACAAACACTGCATCGTCGTGATCCCGCGCACTCTCGGGATCGACTGTGATGAAGCAGCGGTCCCGTAGATCCAGCCGCCCCCGCAGAGCGCGGGGGCCAATCTCGCTGGGAAGCGACTCCGCTTCGGCCAGAACCCCCTTCGCAAAATCCACGGGGAGCCGGCGATGCCAGACCACGGCGCGAAAATCCGCCTCGGCCTCGCCGGGGCGGCCCAGCCGGCGAATCACCCGCAGCGCTCGCCGATCATGGCCCGAGCGAGACTCGAGGGCTTCGGCTTCGACCCTTTCCCCGACTTCGGCCCCCAGCAGGTGTTTGCTCGCCAGCCGATACGAATCCTCGCCCCGGCCGCGATAGGGAACGAGTGCGTAGCCAAGACGCGATCGCTCCAGCGTCCCTACCCAGGTCTCCCTTGTTCCCTCTGCCCTTTCGATGAACTCCGCCGTTGCGTTCTCTTCGGGACCAAAAACCTGAACCTGGATCCGATCACCGGCCTGGGCATCGCCCACATCGCCCAACCGCAGCACACGGTCGCCTTCGCGCGCGAAGAATTTCCCGTCGGAACCCTGCTCGAGAATCGCCTCGACCCGGCCATCGCTTCGCCGCATGCGGTAGCGACCTCCGACCCGCTCGAGGACAGACTTCTTCTCGAGCGTACGAAGCAGGCCCTGCAGCGAAGCCATCTGCCCCCGGAGCAGAGCGAGCTTTTTGGCGATTTCCCGGCTGCCCAGCAGCGGCTTGCCCCGCCCGGCAAAAAGGGCCAGCACGGCGCGTTCGAGTTCAACCGCGCCTCGCGGCCGATTCCGCGCTCGGCGCTCGACTCGCCTTCCCCCTCCTCGAAATCGATCCGACATGACGCCGAGCATCTTGGCAGAGCCGGCCGGCGCACGCGAACTCGCGGACTCCCGCCGCGTTGACGAGCGAAAGCTGTGGCCTAATCTCCCGCCCACTGCCCGGGTGGCGGAATTGGTAGACGCGCTAGATTCAGGTTCTAGTGTTCGCAAGGACGTGCTGGTTCGACTCCAGTCCCGGGCACCACCGTATTTTCCCCTAATCGCGATCCGCCCTGGGCGGAGCTGCGCGATGGCCCTCACGGGCGGGGGAGTGGGACTGCGGAATGAGGCCGGGAAACGGGGGCCGGGAGATGAGGCCCGGAAACCTTCCGTGGTGCCTCTTGGGGTGCCTTGACCCGCTACGCTTCGCGTTTAGGCTCCTGCGGCGCCAACCTACAGGCGCCCACGAAAGGGTCCGGCTTGTCCGACACGCACGCATCCAACCCAGACAGCATCGAAATCCAGGATCCCACGGGCGAATCATTTCGGGTCCGCGCCGTCCTGCCCCTGCTCCCGGTCCGAGATGTCATCATTTTCCCCGGCGTCACCGTCCCCCTGACCGTGGGCCGAGAAAAATCGATCCTGGCGCTGGAAGAAGCCGGATCCAACGGCTTTCTGCTCGTCGCGACCCAGCGAGATGCGGCCACCGAAGAACCCAGCCCGGAGGACCTCTTCGAGGTTGGAACCCTGGTCAAAGTCCTGCGCATCGTCGACTCCCGCCAGGAGGGCAAGCAGGCCCTGGTGGTCGGAATTGCCCGGGTGCGACTCGGCGGCTTCGTCAGCGAATTGCCCGCGCTGAGGGCCCGCTTCCGCGCCCTATCCCATATCCCCGAGGACGAGGAGTTGATTCAACCCCTCTGGCATCGGGTGGTCCAATTGGCCCAGAGGGTGATCGACCTGCGAGACGATTACCCCGACGAGTGGAAGGGCTTTCTCGAGAGCGTTCCCCAGCCCGGAATGCTCGCGGACCTCTTGGCTTCGAACCTGACACTTCCGCCCGAGGAGGGTATCGCGCTCCTACGCGAAATCCGTGACGAAGAGCGACTCAAGGCCATCGAGCAGCATCTGGAGCGCGAGGTCACCATCGCGGAAACCCAGAAGGAATTGCGCGATCAGGCCGAATCCGGCGGCCTCGACAAGAAAAGGCGCGAGCGGATGCTGCGGGCGCGGATGCGCGAAATCCAGGCGGAAATCGGCGAGAGTGACGCCGGCATGCGAGAGGTGGACGAGCTTCACGAAAAGCTCGAAGGTGCGGACCTTCCCGAAGACGCGTACGAACAAGCGAGCCGCGAACTCAAGCGTTTATCCGCGCTCCCCCAACACGCACCCGACCGACACCTGATCCGCACCTACCTGGAATGGCTCACGGATCTGCCCTGGAGCGTGGAAACCTCGGACGACCTGGACCTCCACAAAGCCCAGCAGATTCTCGATGCGGACCACCACGGTCTCGAGCAGATCAAGGACCGCATCATCGAGTTCCTGGCGGTGCGCAAGCTGGCGCCCAAATCGAACGCGCCCATCCTGTGCTTCGTCGGGCCTCCCGGAGTGGGCAAGACCTCCTTGGGACGCTCGATTGCGCGCTCCATGGGGCGAAAATTCGCCCGCGCCTCCCTTGGCGGTGTACGCGACGAAGCCGAGATTCGCGGTCATCGAAGGACATATGTCGGCGCAATGCCCGGGAGAATCATTCAGAGCGTGAAGCGGGCGGGGTCGAATAACCCGATCTTCCTGCTCGATGAAATCGACAAGCTCGGTTCGGATTTCCGAGGTGATCCCTCTTCTGCCTTGCTCGAGGTACTCGACCCGGAGCAGAACCACCAATTCAGCGATCACTACATCGAATGCGCCTTCGACCTCTCCAAGGTGCTCTTCATCGCCACGGCCAACACCCTCTCGACAATCCCCGCCGCCCTGCTCGATCGCATGGAGATCATCGAACTCTCCGGATATACCGAAGCCGAGAAAATCGAGATCGGACGAACCTTCCTCATCCCGCGCCAACTCGAAGCACACGGGCTCACCCCCGAGCAGATCGATCTCGACGAAGACGCACTCAGAAAAGTTGTCGGCGAGTACACCCGGGAAGCCGGAGTCCGCAACCTGGAGCGCTTCGTCGCCTCCCTGATGCGGAAGAGTGCCGTACGCATCGCCAGCGAAGGGCCGAATGCGGTGATCCGCGTCGATGGCCAGTTCGTCGCAGACGCCCTGGGGCCTCCCCCGCATCTACCCGAGATGGCCGAACGCGCCGGGGCACCGGGAGTCGCAGTCGGGCTGGCCGTGACATCCCATGGCGGCGACATCCTCTTCATAGAGGCCACCTCCATGCGGGGTGGAAGCGGGGTTCGGCTCCGCTTGACCGGTCAACTCGGGGACGTCATGCGAGAATCCGCCGAGGCCGCCCTTTCCTGGGTGCGCGGTCACGCCGACGAATTGGGACTGCCCCCGGAGAGTTTTGCGCCGGGCGAAATCCATCTCCACGTGCCCGCCGGGGCCGTTCCCAAGGACGGGCCTTCGGCAGGGATCGCCCTGGTCACCGCAATCGTCTCGGCGCTGAGCAACCGGCACGCTCGGCCGACCGTGGCCATGACGGGCGAGATCTCGCTCCGAGGCCGCGTGCTGCCAGTGGGGGGCATCAAGGGAAAGCTCTTCGCCGCCACCCGCGCGGGCATCGACACCGTGATCATGCCCAAGCGAAACGAAAAGGACCTGAGCGAAGTCCCCGAGGAAGTCCGCAACAGCTTGGAGATCCACCTGGTGGATACCATCGAAGAAGCGCTCGCCCTCACATTCGACCCGGACACCCCGGTGGCCGGCTAGAACTCCAGGCAAGGCCCAGTCACTCGCTATGATGCCCCGGTGCGAATCGCACTCGTCCACGATTGGATCACCGGCCTGCGAGGCGGCGAGCGCGTACTCGACACCCTCGCCCGCAACTATCCCGATGCCGACCTCTTCACCCTCTTCTACCAGGCCGGCTCCACGACCGAAGCCATCGACGCGCTCAGGGTTCGCGCTTCCTTCCTGAACAATGTGCCCGGCGCACGCCGGCACTACCGAAAGCTCCTGCCCCTCTATCCCCTCGCCATGCGCCAACTCCGGGCCGAGGGCTACGACCTCGTCCTCTCGATCAACCACGCCGTCTCGAAGAGCATTTCCATCGAAGGGGGCGTGCCCCACCTCTGCTACTGCCTTACCCCCATGCGCTACATCTGGGACCAGATTGACGCCTATCTGGGCCGCGGTCCGCGTCGCGCCCTGGCGGCGCCCCTGGTCGCGGCCCTGCGCCGCCACGACCTCGCCCACAGCGGTCCCGAACGGGTCGACCGCTTTCTGGGCATTTCCAGCGCAGTGGCCGATCGCATTCGGCGGCATTATGGCCGCAGCGCCCGCATCCTCCACCCCCCGGTGGACGTCAAGCGAATCCGACCCGACGGCCGGGAAGCGGACGATTTCTACCTGCTCATTGGCGGCTTCGTCCCCTACAAGCGCGAGGAGATCGCCATCGAAGCCTTCCGTCACCGGGCCGAACGCTTGGTGGTCGCCGGGGATGGCCCCACCCGCCAAAGCCTGGAAGCACGCGCACCCGCCAACGTCGAGTTCACCGGCCGCATTCCCGACGATGAACTTCGAGTGCGCCTTCAGCGTTGCCGCGCCCTGATCCACCCCCAGGAAGAGGATTTCGGCATCGCCGCCGTCGAAGCCCAGGCCGCGGGGCGGCCCGTCATCGCCCTCGGGCGGGGCGGCGCCCTCGACACCGTCCGCCCCCTGGCGCTGATCCACGCGAATGGACAGATCGATTGGCGGGAGGAAGCCCGGCCCACGGGTTTGCATTTCAGCGAGCAGAACCCCGAGAGCCTTGCGGCCGCCCTGGATGCCTTCGCGGCCCACGCCCACCGCTTCGACAGCGAAGTGATTCGCGCCCACGCCGAAGGTTTTTCCGAGGAGCGCTTCCTCGACGAAATCACCGGGGAGATCGACGCCCTGGTCAACCGTCGAACGAAGCCGCCCGCAAAGATCGAAACCGGCGCTCCATCCCCCTGACTCATACGCCCGGCATCGAGAAAGTCAGGAGATGTTTCGGTCGCGCAGCACGCTCCAGATCGTCATTGTCAGGATCTTGGCATCCAGGGCCATGGACCAATGCTGGATGTAGTAGATATCGTGCTCGATGCGATCCTTCATGGATGTATCGCCGCGCAAGCCGTGCACCTGAGCCCAACCCGTCATCCCTGATTTCACCTTATGGCGCAGCATATAGCTCGGAATTTCGCGGCGAAACTCGCGAATGAATTCGGGCTGCTCCGGCCGAGGGCCTACGAGACTCATGTCGCCCTTGAGCACGTTCCAGAGTTGCGGCAACTCATCCAAGCTGAACCGGCGAAGCACCGCGCCGAAGCGCGTGCGTCGGGTATCCTCGCGCTTCGACCAGCCAGGGCCCGAACCCTCGGCATCCCGCCGCATGGTTCGCAATTTCAGCAGGGTGAACATGCCCCCGTCCAGCCCCATTCGCTTCTGGCGGTAGAGCACGGGGAGGCCCGAGGAAACGACAACGCCCAGCCCCAGGACGAACAGGGCGGGCAGCGCCACGGCCAGGGCGAGAGCGCTCCCGACGATGTCGAAGCTGCGCTTTTGCACCGAGGCCCATCCCACCAGCGGGCTGTCTCGAAGGTGGATGATGGGAAGTCCGTCGAAATTCTCCACGGAACTGCGCAGCGTGGCGATATGCAGCAAATCCGGGGCGAGCATCACGCTCACGACCTCGTCATCGAGATCCGCCAATACCTTTTCCAATCGGTCGGCCTCGGCGCTTTCCAGCGCGAGGATCACGTGGTCGACTCGTTTCCCGGAAAGCGCCTGTTTCAGGTCGGCGTACCCACCCAGGATCGGCAACCCGTGCCGTGTGGACTCGGCTCGCTGATCCGCAAGAACGCCCACCACCTGGAGACCGGAACTCGGGCGATCATGAATCCGCGCGATGACCTCCCCCGCCAGGCGGCCATTGCCCACAACCAGGGCAAAGCGCTGGTTATACCCCCTGCTCCGAGCGACCCGAAGCGAACTCCGCACGCCCAGGCGAAGGGCCACCAAAACCACGGGAACCGATATCGTGAAGATCGCCACGACGGCGCGTGAAAAGGAGAAAGAGCGCACGAAGAACGAAAGAGCGAGGAGGAGAACCACCGCCCCGGCGGCCGCCCACCCGATTTCTGCGGCTTCGGCCCAGAACGAACCCAACCTTTTGGGCTGGTAGAGCCCTTGTCGCTGCAACATCAAGCCGTAGATCGGAAGAATTCCCACCAGGGCCAGGGCATAGTCCGCCAGGGGCGGCGTGCCCTGGGGCGCTTCGAGCCCCGTGTAGAATCTGAGCCCATACGCCCCGAGCCAGACCAGGGCGACCAGGACCAGATCGGTCGCCATCAGCAGGCTGCGAAAAACTTCTCCGTGACGATAGAGCAATCCAGGGGCCTCCAAGGCGCTCGGGCGATCCAGAAAACTACTTCAGGCCAGCCGAATGCGCCTGAGGTCAACACCGGGCGGCGTGCGCGAGGGAACTGGCTGCGGCGTCAGCTCGCGTCCTGGGCGTCCTTCTCCACGGCTTCCCTCAATTCGTTCAGGAAGTCGGGCAAGGCCGAGATCACGCGGCTCCAATTCGGAATTTGGGGTGCGCCCATGGGATCGCGAACGAAATTGAGCCCCGCCCCGCGCAAAGCGCTGGAAAAGGTCTCCACCGCCACCTCCTCGGAGTGACGATCGAAGCTCAAGCCATTGAGCTTCGCATCGTTGCTGTAGCTCGCGATGGCATCCTGGGCCGTTCGCACATAGGCGGAAATCATCGTATTGAGAAAACCCGCCTCGAACTCGACCCCATAGCTCGCCAGGTTACGGATGATCGAGGACGCGATATCGACGACCATTCGATGAAGGCCGTGGCGCGGATCGTTCTCCGACAACTCCTGGTGCTTGTGATCGTAATTTTCGGTCAACTCCACCTGGCAAATGCGCTTGAGCGCACTGTTTCGGAATACCTCGGCGAGTACGCCCACCTCGAGCCCCCAATCCGCGGGGATACGATTGGCGCGGATCAGGTCGGTGGTCATGGAGCATTCCCCAGCGAGCGGGTAGCGAAAGGACTCCAGGTATTCCAAGAGAGGGATCGGGCCAAGAACCGACTTCATGGACCTGAGGAGCGGCATCATGAAGAGCCGGGTGACGCGGCCGTGAAGACGATCCGTCACCCGGCCGTAATACCCCTTGGCGAACTCGTAGTTCATATTGGGGTTCGCGGTGGGATAGCAAAGCCGGGCGAGCAACTCGCGCTTGTAGCCCAGGATGTCACAGTCGTGGGTGGCCACGACACGGGCCTGCTGGGTGGCCAGGACGTAGCCATAGGCGAGCCACGTCGCCCTGCCCTTGCCGTCGGATCCGGGGTCCAGCCCCTCGGCCCGCAATTGGCCAAGCAAGGCCTGCAGCCGAGGACCGTCGCTCCAGATCACCGTGGCGGGAGCACCATCCAGGCACTCAAAATCCTTGAAGAGCGCGCGCATCTCCTGGAACTCATTGGCTTCGGCCGAGCCCGAGAGACTGACCACCAACTGCCGCAGATAGCGGACCTGGGAGAGTTCCTCGACGATGCCCTTGAGGGCCGGCCCACGGGTCTCACTGAAGAGCGAGGGAAGGACCAGGGCCACGGGCCGCTGTTCGGCGTATTGAAGGAGTTCGGCCTCCAGACGCGCGACATCCGAGGGCCCCAGGCGGTGAAGCGTCGTAAATACGCCCGTTTGGTGAAAATCCGACATGGGGCAGACACTCGCACCGCCGCCGCCGGACTGTCAACCAGCCCCCCAAGCCCCTATTGCTGCCCCTGAGCTGGCGGTGTCGGCCTCGGCGAAAGCGTCCAGCAACGCCTGACTGCGCGCGTCGATCTCCTCGAATTCCAACCCCACCTCCAGGGTCAGAGGATCGATTTCCGTGGCCCAGGAAACGACCCCGACAACGCTAACACTCTGTCCTAGAACGATAAATGTCAGATTTAGCCGATCGCCGAGTCCAATTTCACACGCCAAGACGCGAAAGCGGATGCCCCCCTTCGACAGGTCGACAGCCCGACCGAGTTGCTCGCTCTGGCCCAACTCGGCGAACGAGACCACCTGGTCCATGGGGATGCGCTGAAATCGGCGCCGTTCTCTGCCCTGGGGTGACGTCATGATCCATGCCTCGTCGGCCGGGCGAACTCGGATTCGGAGCCCGGCAACACCCTGCCCCTTTCGGCGCAAACCCCTGTTTTCTTGAGGGCGCAGGAAGCCCCTACGGGGCGAAGAGATCGAGTTGAGGATCTTCGCCGACGCTGCGCTGAAGGCCCGCCAGGGTCATCCCGACGCCTTTGTGGACGTCCTGCGAGCCGTTCCCGCGCAGCAACAGATCGCGGCCGATCTCGAGGATCTCCTCTGCGCTGGAAACTTGTTCCCCTAGGGTAATCGAGCGTGTCGTCGTTGCTCCCCCTGCTCCGAAGAGTCGCAGGGCGACCCGCCCCGCCCGCAGCCCTCGGCGCTCGAGTGCCGCCGACAGGGAAACCGCCAACTCTCCCAGGTGTGCGGTCAGCACAGCGAGATCGGCAGACGGCTCGTCGAAGGTTTTCTTCCGCCCGATGGATTGAGGCGTACGGGCGATCCGCACCGGGGAACGGTCCTGCCCCCGGGCCATTTCCAAAATCGTCAGACCGTGGTTGCCCAAGGCTTCCTCGAGAAGCCCCGCATCCAGGCGCGACACTTCGCCTACGGTTTGGGCGCCGAGTTCCTTCAACCGCACCGCGGTCTTCGTCCCCACTCGAGGCAGGCGTTCGACCGGGAGCGACGCAAGGAAGCCCGAGGTCTCTGCGCCGCGGAGCCGGTAGACGGTTCCTCTATCCGCCTCCTCGGCCGCCAGGCGGGCAAGAAATTTCGACGGCGCAATGCCCGCCCGCAAGGGCAGGCGCAGTTCGGTACCCGCCCGGGCCAACACCGCCCCGACGCCCTCGTCCGACGCGGCGAGTTCCCGGCGGACGTCTGCGTAGGCCGCTCCCAACCCCGCGCTTTCGACTTCGCCGAAAAAACCGCGCAGGCAGGCCACCAGGTCGCCGGACGCTTCGCGATAACGGCGCATTTCCGTGGGCACTCGGACCGCATTCGGACAGGCCTCAAGAGCCACGGCCATCGCCATGCCGTGCACGACCCCCGCGTCTCGCGCTTCTTGGCTGAGGGATTGCACCCGGCCGCTCTTGCTCGGATCGCCCCCGACAAGGACGGGAAGTCCGAGAAGCGAGGGCGCGTTTCGACGCTCCACCTCCGCGTATAGATCAGGCACCTCGACGAAGAGAATCGCCGGTTCGGCCCCGGCCCCCTTCACGGGGCGGGCTCGAGCAGGAGCGGCGCCTGGCTCTGCTCCTCGACGTAGAGCCGACTGGTCAGCAGCAGGTTGGGGCGCGCCTCGCGCCAGCGCGCGGTTCCGTCGGAAAAATGCGGATGGCGCCAATGCTCGGACTGCCCCGGAGCCAGGGAACTGAGCAATCGGTCGGGCGCAGCCAGATCCACCGCAAGCCGATAACTCGAAGCGCTGGTCACCCCGAAGCCCTGCTGCGCCGAAGTCGAGGAAGCCAGGGTACTCGCATCCCCACCCACACCGAAGGGAGCGAGCCCGCCCTCACTTCCGGGCGCCGGCTCGATGCCCAGGAAGGGCGCGAACTCGAGTTCGTGCAATGCGCCCCAGGTCCAGTCTTGACGGCTTGGCCCCAGGCGGTGCACCAGGGTCACCCAGGTCTGGCGCAGGCTTTCGCGTAACGCCTGGACGACCCGGCTTCGATCCGCCCACCCGGTCGCCGAGCGCTGCCGGTCAGCGGCGAGCAGAACCCGCTTCACCAGGGAACGCGGCCGCACATCGGGCAGGGCCAGGTAGCGCCGGAAGAGCGTCTCCCCCATGGCCGAGCGAAAGAAGGCCGAGAAGAGTTTACGATTCAGTACCGAGTAGGCTGCGGCGCCGGAACTGTCGAGCGCCAGGTTGCCATCCCAACGAGATAACAGGTCGGCGATCTCTTCCGCCTCGGGCGATAGGGGGCCGCCGCTTCGCGCGAGCCGAAGCAGCGCAGGAACGACTTCGTCCGCGTCACTGGCCCCGAGATCTCCCTGCAACGCCGCAGCACTCCGCAGGTCCACCCGCTTGCGGCGGGCGGCGGCGCCCGAACCGACCGGGGCTTGGCCCTCGGCCCACTTCGCGAGGCTCCGCTCGAGCCGACGGGTCCGATCCCCCGGCCGCCAGAGCCACTCTATGCCCGATGTATTCAAACCATCTTCGATCACGCCGTCGGAAAAGATCACCCATTGGGGATCGCCGGGCGCGCCGGGGGAATTCGACGCATCGAAGCGAATCGAAGGCAATCGCTCGAAGGCAATCGGGCCACGCCAGTCGTAGATCCGCATCCGCCCCGGAACCGGCACCAGGCTCGAAGGGAGCGTGCGCTCGGGAATCCACCCGGCCAATTGAACCCCGGCATCCCCCGCCGAATCCGCGTACACCACCGCCACCACCGGTTCGTGGTGGCCCGCAAGCGCCTGCCTAAGCGCCCCGGCATCGGGCGCCCGGGCCACGGCGAGCAGAGCCGAGAGGCCGTCACCTGCGCGCTGACCTGTCCACGCCAGAGAAACCGGCGAGGCGGCCCCCGCACCCGGCGGCTCGTTTGTCGACCCACCCGCCGGCCCAGCGCGATTCAGCAGACCCTCCACCAGGGGACCGTGGCGCGTGGAGCGAATCTGAATTTCTTCTTCGCGATATCCTGAAGCCTGGCGGATGCGAATTTTCTCCTGGCGCACTTCGAGGGGCGTCCACCGGGAGCCGTCGTGATACGTGCCCGCACTCTCGCGCACGGTTTCCGTGTAGAGATCCACCGTCACTGCGCCGGCGGGAATCGCAGCCCATGCCAGTTCGAGATTTCGGCCGACCCAGAAAACGGGTAGACCGGGGATGGTCGCACCGACGACATTCAGATCGGGGCTGCGCAAATGGGCTTCGTAGACCAGCGCGGGTGCCGTCGCTGGAAGCTGAAGATCGGCCACGAGCATCGGAGAGCCGCTCTCGGTCAAACGGCCTGCCAACACCCAGGCCGTGCCGCCCGCGATCCGTGTCGAGCGAACCAGTTCCCGGCTGCCGATCGAAACGCCGCCCGGAAGATCGGCCCCGCCGCCATCGCTGGGCGGAAATCCCATGCGGTCGCCGGAGACCTCGCCCAATTGACCGGCCTGCCCCGGCCGGAATGGAGCGGCCAGCGCTCCGCCCAGCACCCGGATCAGGTCATCGAGTACGAGGCCCGTCTCCAGCAAATTGCCGCTGCTCCAGGACACCAGCTTCAACACCGCCATGGAATCGGTGGGCTCCCAATTCGAAACCTGGTCGACGGGACCGAGCAGGCTGAGCGGCGGGTCCAGGTGCCCTGCCCTGAGCGACGCGATATGGGCGTTGACGCCCGCCGCGTAGGCGCGGAGCAAAGCCTGGGAAGCGGGAGCGAGTCGCCCGAATGAACGATCCGCAAGCCTTCCCAGCCCGAGGGTGCGCGCCAACCGGTCCGCGGGGAGCCCCTCTTCGCCGACGACCTCGGCCGTCTGTCCCCGAGCCAGGCGGCGGAGCCAGAGCATCTGGGCCAGCCGATCCTGCGCGTGGGCAACACCGAGAGCCTGCCAGGCGTCACGCGCGTCGAGCGCCTCGATATGGGGAATGCCCCGGGCGTCTCTCAAGACCGAAACCGGACCCAAAAGACCTTCCAGAACCATTCGGCCAGACTCGGGGGGAAACGCCCTCTGAGCTCGCTGGACCGACTCCGCCGCGTGCGCGCCGAGCCAGATCAGGCTGCCCAGAACCCCGAGCGCCAGCATGCCCTTCCAGAGACCCAGGCGCCGAAAGAGCCGGGCACCGCTCGCCCAACGGCTGTGCCATGCCTCGACGCTCATCCATCCCCTCAAGGCCACGGCCATCCCCCGGCCGCGCAGTGTAGCGAGCCGCCGAAGCCGGGGCGGACGCAGGAAAAAGCCGATCGTTGTCTATCAGTTGAGCCATCGGTAGACTGCCGCGTCCCCGCTCATCGGCCGGCCGACCCCGAGCCCAATCAAGCCGAATAAGAGGCGCACGCTCTTGGAATTGACGACCCTGGACGATTGGCTCGACTGCGGCGAGGCCCCGCCCCTCCGTGGCCACCGGGTCTTTGTCAGGGCCGACCTCAACGTACCGCTGGAAAACGGGCGCATCGTCGACGATACGCGGCTGCGTGCGTCGGTGGGCACCCTCAAGCGGCTCTGCGCTGCCGGGGCCCGGGTGATTCTGGCCTCGCATTTGGGAAGACCGGGAGGGGAGCCGGTGCCCGCCCTCTCCCTGGCCCCCCTTGCACCTGCCCTGGCCGACCTCAGCGGGCTCCCGGTCGCCTTTTCGGATGACTGCGTGGGCGCTCCTGCCCTCGCTGCAAGCGAGGCCCTGGGCGAGGGCGAGATTCTCCTACTCGAGAATCTCCGCTTCCACGCCGGCGAAACAAAGAACGATCCCGCCTTTGCCGAAGACCTGGCGGCGCTTGCGGACTTCTACGTCAACGATGCTTTTGGAACCGCGCACCGCGCCCACGCCTCCACGGCGGGAATCGTCGAACACGTTTCGCGTGCTGCAGCGGGTGATCTCCTCCTCTCCGAACTTCGCCATCTGGGCAGGATCCTCGAACCCGACCGTCCCCTGCTCTGCATCCTGGGCGGGGCCAAGGTTTCTGACAAACTCGGCGTTCTCCAGAACCTCGCCCAATCCGCCGACGTTCTGGCCGTCGGGGGGGCCATGGCCTACTCGTTCCTGGCCGCCCGAGGTGAAAGCGTCGGCGACTCCCTTGTCGAGGAGAACCGCTTCGAGGCCGCCCGGGCGCTACTCGATCAGGCCGAGGCGGGTGGATGTGAATTGCTGCTCCCCACGGACCACGTGGTGAGCCCATCGGCCGACGGCAGCGGGGAAAGCAAGATCGTGCACTCGATTCCAGCCGGGTGGATGGGCGTGGATATCGGCCCCGAAACCGCGAAACGCTACGCCGAGGCCACGCGCAGTGCCCGGACGATTCTCTGGAACGGGCCGATGGGCATCTTCGAAGTGGACGCCTTCGCACACGGGACCGAACGCGTGGCTCGGGCGGTGGCCGAGGCCGAAGCCATGACGGTCATCGGGGGTGGGGATTCACTCGCAGCCATCGCCCAGTTGGGGATTGGCCACCGGATCGACCATCTTTCCACGGGCGGAGGAGCGTCTCTCGAATTTGTCCAAGGCGTCACTCTCCCCGGCGTTGCCGCATTGGAGAAGCGATGAGAAGGCCTCTGCTCGTGGCGAATTGGAAGATGAACAAAAACCGCGCCGAGGCCCGGGCCTGGGCGGAAGCCCTGGTGAACGATCTCGGCCCGGACCCGGCGGCGGAGTTGGTGGTGGCCCCCCCGTTCACCGCCCTGGAAACACTTTCCACGGCCCTCTCGGGCAGTGCGGTTCAAGTCGCGGCCCAGAACGTGGCGAGCGCCGCGGCCGGGGCCTACACGGGGGAAATCTCGGTCCCCATGCTGGCGGAGATCGGCTGCCGCTACTGCATCGTGGGCCATAGCGAACGCCGGGCACTCTTCTCAGAAAGCGATCAAGTCGTTTCCGCCAAGGCAGCCGCCCTGCTCGAAGCCGGCCTCCGGCCCATTGTCTGCGTCGGCGAAAGCGAGGCCGAGCGAAAAGGCGGCCAAACCGCCGAGATCGTGGGCCGACAGCTCGAAACCAGCCTTCCCGCCATGGAGACTCCCGCAGCAGGCGACTTGGTGGTAGCCTACGAGCCCATCTGGGCGATCGGGACAGGGGTGACGGCGACCCCAGGGCAAGCCCAAGAGGTCCACGAATTCCTGCGCGAGGGACTCCGCAAGATCATGGGAGCCGGAGCCGAGCAGGTGCGAGTGCTCTACGGGGGTTCGGTGAATCCCGAAAATATCGAATCCCTGATGGCGCAACCCGATATCGACGGTGCGCTGATCGGGGGAGCAAGTCTGGAACCCGAAAGTTTTCGACAAATCGTTGCCAACTGCCATCTGGAGAACAGTTCATCATGACCACCATGCTTCTCGTCTTGCACTTCATGGTCTGCTTCGTGCTGATCGCCGTCGTGCTTCTCCAACGCGGCAAGGGTTCGGATCTCGGCGCTGCTCTCGGGGGTGGAGGCGCCAATACCGTTTTCGGTAGCCGGGGCGCGGGGAACTTTCTCACCAAGCTCACCACCGGGAGCGCGATCGTCTTCATGCTCACCAGTCTTTCCCTCGCCTACCTGGGAACCCAACAAGCCGACGTACAACTCTTCGACTCGTCGGAGATCGCCGGGGGTGCGAACTCCCCGGCGGCGGATGCAGCCAGTTCGGGTGAAGCCGATGCGGGCGCCCTCGAAGAAGTCGGCCTCGAGGAGATCGGCCTCGAAGAGATCGCCCCGGCTGCGACCGGCGAGGAACCGGCTCCCTCCCCCTGAGCGATCCTATACGGAAACTGGGCGTGACGGAGACTGGGCGAGCCGGGCCGCTTTCGTTATGGTGGCCGGCTCCAATTACGGTTGCGGCGGTGGCGGAACTGGTAGACGCGTCAGCTTGAGGGGCTGGTGGGGGCAACCCCGTGGAGGTTCGAGTCCTCTTCGCCGCACCATTGGGTTTTCCGGGCGAATTTCGCCCGTACCTCGACCGAGCGTACCGGCGGGCGCCAAGAGCCCGCGGCGGGCGCCGCACGGCGCCCGGCCGCTCTGAGAACCCGCCGCTCGGGATTCAATCGGCCAGTTGGCCAGCCTTGCGTGCGGCGTCCAAGCGCGCCTTGTTGCGCGCATCCATCTCGGCTTCGCTCAGAACCATGTCGATTTTGCGGGCAAAGCGCGCATCCGCATCGACCTCGTCGGGCACCCAGTAGATGAACAGGAACTGCCCTTTCGTGATCTCGTTGATATCCGCCCGCTTGCCGTCGAGGGTAACGCTGGTCCTCGTCAACACCGAACCCTCGGGCTTCACCTTGAACTTCGCCTTCTTTCCCACCTTGAGTTTCAAGGCCTTGTTCTTCGGCTTCTTCCCCTTCTTCTTCACTTTGACCTCGAGGGTCTTGGCCTCGGCGTCGTAGGCGATGAAGGTCGCCTCGGTCTTGATACTCCGGGTCTTCTTGGCCTGGGCGACGCCAGCGCTGAATCCCAGCAAAAGAAAAGCGGCAAGGAAGAAGACCGCTGTCATCGAAAAAATATTCGGGCGAAATCGCATCTTCGATAGCTCCTGTTTTCGCGCGCCTTGCCGCACCACACCGGGCCGACCCCAGCATGCGGCGAGCCCCCGCAGCATTGCACAAGCCAGACTCGCTCGGCCATGCCCGCTCGAAACCCAATCGAATTGCTGATAGCAACAATCCCCCGGGAAGTTCCTTCTGCGCGCCCCGGGCATGCCCTCCCGGATGACGCCCACGCGCCTTGCACGCGGCGGGGCGAAATCAGTTCGCAGCCGGTTCCGGGTTGGCGGCTCGCTCCAGGCTGCGATCCACCCAGCGGCGATAGAGTTCGACTGGGTGTGCGCCGACAATCACCGCCGGGTTGCCCTCCAACTGGACAGCGGGCACACCCGTCGCTCCGAGTTCGAGCGCCTCGCGATGGTCGCCCAGGACTTCATCGAGTAGCGCCGGCTCCCGGGAAACCTCGAAGGCGTCTTTGGGGAGTGCCAACTCATCCCAGAGCGAGCGCAGGGTTTCGCTGGAACTGATATCCCGGTTCTGACTGAAATACGCGCGCATCAATCGCTCGTGCATCGCGCGAAATGACTCCGGGCTCACCCGGGCCGCGGCCTTGCTGACGAGATGCGCGGGGACGCTATGACTCGGCGGGCCCTCGTCGCTCGACCAGACCTGAAAATCCCCGCTCGGGCTTTCCGAGGCCGGCCGCCTCCACGATTCCGTATAGCGACGAAATTTTTCGAGAGCAGCTTTCGGATCGGAATGCTCGCGGCGCTCGGGCCGGAGGAGGTAACTGCGCCACTCCAACTCGACGGCCCCGGCGTATTCGGCCTCGATCTCCCTCAGGCGTACCGAAGCGTTATAGCACCAGGGACAGAGATAATCCGAGTAGACGACGAAGCGGATCGATGTCATGGGCCAGACCCATCGGCCTTGGCCTCCAACGCCCGGTAGGAGGCGTTCCAATAGACCAGGGGATCGCCCTCATGGAACCGAACGGCTTCGATCAAACCGACATAAATCAAGTGATCCCCGGCTTCATGGGTCGCGTGAAGGCTGCAATCAAGGTTCGCGATCGCGCCTCGGATCAGGGGCGCGCCGGTTTCGGCCATCTCGTAGTCCAGGCCCTCGAAGCGAACATGCTCGAGTTTCTTTGACGCAAAGCGATTCGAAAGTTCCTGTTGCGACGCAGCGAGAATATTCACTCCGAAGCATTTTCCCTCGGCGATCATCCCCGTCGTGATGGACTCGCGATGGCAGAGAATCACGGCCAGGGGCGGCGAGAGCGATGCGCCGGTGAAATCGGAAACCGTCATACCATGGACATCGTCCCCGGAACGGCTGGTCACGATGGTGACGCCACTGGGCCACGCCCCCATGGAGCGCTTGAACTCTTCCTCACCAATCGGCATCACGGCTCTCCAGCGCGACCCGAACAAAAAGCGGCCCGCAAGGCGAACAAACATCGACCAATTCTCGGGGGAGTGCCAGCCCGACCATTCGAGCGCTGGCAAAACCCGGCTTGCCAGCGAAAGGACCCATCACTCCCCAGAGAGATCCTTCGCGTCGCCCCCCACCTGGATCAAAACCAGGTCCATGACATTCGTGCCCGTGGGTCCGGTCCGAAGCAGCCCCCCATGCGCATCGAAGAATGCATAGCTGTCGTTGTTGTCCAGGAAGCGCTGGGCATCCGGCAGCGACGGGGCACTTGAAATGGGATTCTTGGCGTCCACAAAGGCTCCGGCCGCATCGGTGGGCCCGTCCCTGCCATCGGTTCCGCTCGCAAGCAATCCGAGCGCCGATCCGCAACCCGCGCGCGCCCATTCGAGGGCCGATGCCAGGGCGAGTTCCTGGTTTCGGCCACCCCGCCCTTCTCCGGTCAGGGTCACCACCGTTTCGCCCCCCGCCACCCAGAGCGTCGGCCCCGAACGACGTGCACTCCTCGCCAGGGCGGCGAGCCGGCGCCCCATCACCCGCGCTTCCCCGGTCAGGATTTCGCCCAAATCGACGGCATCCGCGCCCCGCGCCTTTGCGGCAGCCACCGCGGCGGCCCGGGCCATGGCATTTCGGGCAACGATCTCGCTGTGCACGCCCGCCAGGTCGGGATCGCCCGGAAAGGGCGATTCGGGCAACTCCCCTCGCTCGCCAGCTTCCAGGTGGCGAAGCAGATTCCCGGGGAAACCGCCGCGAAGCCCGAAGCGATCGATGACGCCAAGAGCATCACCGAACGTGGTCGGGTCGCCGGCGCACGGCCCCGAGGCCAGGGTCGAGAGCGAATCACCGGGTACATCCGAAAGCGCGAGAACCTCGATCCGCTGGCAAGACGCTGCCCGGGCGAGACGCCCGCCGGCCAGACTCGAGCCGTGCTTGCGCACCGTGTTGATGGCGTGGATATCGGCGCCGCACTCGAGCAATAACCGATTGGCCTCGACGAGATCGGAAAGCTCGAGTTCGCCCTCGGGCAGGCTCGTCATGGCCGAGGCGCCACCCGAAAGAAGCACCACGAGTACGTCCGACGCGGGTATTCGGCGGACGCAATCCAAGAGTTCCCTGGCCGCCCGGGCGCCTCGACTATCGGGTACAGGATGTCCGGCGAAACGAAGGGGCAGCGCATCCGGCAAGGGTTGCCCGTGGCCGTCGCCGGTAATCACCAAACCGCCCCGCAGCCTGTCCCCGATCAACTCGACCAGAGCCGAAGCCATGAAGGCGGCCGCCTTGCCCAAGCCCGCCACCCAGATACCGGCCGAAGCCGGAATCCGCCGACCCGCGATATCGAGCGCGCCCAGGGAATCCTTCCCCACGGTCCGGCGGACGGCAGCCCGGGCATCCACCGATGCGAGCGCTTCGGCGAGCACGTGCTCCAGGTACGCTCGGGACGAACCCGACATCCGAACTACGAGCCAGCGCCTTCTTCGGCGGCATCGGTGCCCGGCTCGGTCGGCGTCCCGGCCCCGGGCTTCAGGCGAATCTCGATCCGCCGGTTCTGGGCCCGGTTCTCTGGGCTGTCGTTGGGGACCAGGGGCTGAAATGATGCGAAGGAAACGACCCGAAGCCGATCTCCCCCGATCCCATTCTCCTGCATCAGGCGCACGACCCGGGCCGAGCGCGCCGCGGCCAACTCCCAATTGGTCGGGAAGCGTTCGGCCAGGCTGGCCTTGAGACCACGGTCATCGGTGTGTCCCTGTACTTCGATGGAATGATTCAGGGACAGCAATTCCTGGGAAACTTTATCCAGGACCTGCTTGCCGATGGGGTCCAATTCGGCCGAACCGGAGGCGAAGATGATGTCGTCGGATACCGAGACACGAATCCCCTCGCGCAGTTGCTCGATTTCGATCTGCCCCGAGGACACTTCGGATTCGAGGTCCGCCATGAGGGTCGTATACGTCGAAGCCAGTCGCCCCACCTCGGTCTTCGTCTTTTCCAGTTCGGTCTGCATCAGGGCCGCCTGCTCTTCCTCGGCCTTGAGTTTGCTCTGCAGGTTTGCCCGGCTACTTCGAAGATCCTTGGCGGTTTTCTTCAAGGCTTCTTGATCGATTCTGAGATCCTCGAAGCGCTCGTAATTCTTGGCCAGTTCTTCGGATAGGTTGCGCTCCTCAGCCTCCAGGCGAACGATCTTTTCAGCCTGGGCCCCGTTTCGCGCTCGCAGAACATCTCGCTCGTCCACGGTGCGGCGATATTCTGCGGCGCTCACGCACCCCAGGGCCGAAGCGAGCCCCACAGCCAACCCCAGCCTCGTCGCGGGTCCCCACCCGAAGACCGGAGCGCCGAACCCCTGGCTAGCTCGCCGGAGTCGACGTCGCGTCGAAGGCTCCCTCCGCCATGGTCTGAGCCAACGCTGCATCGATCGAGCCGACATAATTGAGTTCGATCCCATTGAGCAAATCCTCCGCGATTTCCTCCACGTCGCGCCGATTCTCCTCAGGAAGGACGACACGCTGGATACCCGCCCGCTTGGCGGCAAGAACTTTTTCCTTGATGCCACCCACTGGCAGGACTTTCCCCCTGAGAGTGATCTCTCCGGTCATCGCCGTACTCGAACGAATGCTTTTCCCCGTGAGCATGGACATCATGGAAGTCACCATGGCGACGCCCGCCGAGGGGCCGTCCTTGGGGACTCCACCCGAGGGAACATGAACGTGGACATCCCGTCCGTCAAAGTCCCGGGCGGGATCCAAGCCCAGATCATCGGCGTGACTGCGGAGCCATGACCGGGCCGCCTCGGCGGATTCGCGCATCACATCACCCAGCGACCCTGTCAACTTCAGGGCACCTTCGCCCTTCATCCGGGTCGACTCTACGAAGAGAATGTCGCCGCCGGCCGGGGTCCAGGCCAAGCCCACGGCCACACCGGGCTGCATATCCGCCTCGGCAATCTCGGGTTCGAATTTCGCGGGGCCCAGGAGGGCTTCTAGATCTTCAGGTTCGATCCGGACCGAGCCGCTGGCTCCTTCCTCGGCCACCTTGCGGGCAATCTTCCGACACACGCGCCCGACCTCGCGCTCGAGGTTGCGCACGCCCGCTTCCCGGGTGTAGCGCTCGCTGAGGCGGATGAGGCTCTCCTCGGAGATCTCGAAATCAACCTCCCCGATCCCGTTTCGCTCGATCTGGCGAGGAACGATGAACCTCTTGGCGATCTCGACCTTCTCGTGGAGCGCGTAACCGGGCAATTCGATGACTTCCATTCGATCCCGCAGCGCCGCCGGCACGGGGTCGATCACATTGGCCGTCGCGATAAAGAGGACCTGGGAAAGATCAAAGGGCACTTCGAGGTAGTGGTCGCTGAATTCGGCATTCTGCTCGGGATCCAGGACTTCCAGCAATGCCGAAGACGGATCTCCCCGACCATCGGCACCGACCTTATCGAGTTCGTCGAGTAGGATGACCGGATTCCGCGTCTCGGTCTTGCGCAGAGATTGGATGATGCGTCCGGGCATGGCTCCGACGTAGGTCCGGCGATGGCCGCGAATTTCCGCCTCGTCCCGAACGCCGCCCAGGGAAATTCGGGCGAAGGATCGCTCCAGGGCCCGGGCGATGGACCGGCCCAGGGATGTCTTTCCCGTTCCCGGCGGACCCACGAAGCAGAGAATCGGCCCCTTGAGATCGCGCTTCAGCGAAAGGACGGCGATGTACTCGACGATCCGATCCTTCACCTTTTCCAGGCCGTAATGGTCCTCATCGAGAATCTTGCGCGCCTCGCTGACATCCAGGCGGTCTTCGCTCAGGCTCGCCCAGGGCAAGTCGGTGACCCATTCGAGATAGGTTCGAATCACAGCATGCTCGGCCGCTGCGGGGGGCATCTGTGAGAGCCGCTCGACCTCGCGGAGAGCCTGTTTCTTCGCCTCTTCGGGAAGGCCCGCGGCGTCGATCTTCTGACGGAAGACCTCGGCTCCCTCCTCACCCTCCTCGCTCTCACCGAGTTCGCGGCGAATGGCCTCGAGTTGTTGACGCAGCATGTATTCCCGCTGCGTCTTGCCCATCTCGTTCTGGACCTTCTCCTTGATTTCGGTCTCGATCTCGAGTTCCTGGCCTTCCTTCGTCAGTTGGCTCAGAACCAGGCGCAGCCGCTCCTCGACATCGAGCGCTTCGAGCACCGCTTGTTTGCCCGCCACATCCAGTTCGAGATTGGAAGCGACGAGATCGGCGAGCTTCGAGGGGTCGTCGAGATTGGCCACCAGAACCTGCAGGTCGTCGGAGAGTCGAGCACTTTCCGCCACCAGGGCATTGAATTGCTGGGAGAGGTTGCGGGTCAGCGCCTCGACTTCAACGGATTCGAGGTCACATTGCTCGTGGATCGGTCGAACACGGGCGTGAAGGAATGGCTCCTCGGAGAGGATTTCCTCCAGACGAACCCGCGAGACGCCCTGAACCAGAAGCCGGTAGGAGCCATCGGGAAATTTCAGCATCTTCACGACTCGGAGCACAGTGCCCACATCGAAAATGTCTTCGGTTCGCGCCTGGCCCTCGATTTCGTGACGGATGGCGGCGCACGCCAGAAGGCGATCCGGGCGCAAGAGGACCGAGTCGATCAACTCCTGGGAGGCAGGCGTGTTGACGAGGATCGGCGAGAGAAGAAAAGGGAAGAGAACCGTATTCTTGAGGGGCAGGACCGGCAGCTCATCGGGGATTACCGGGGACTCCTCCTCGTCCTCGCCCGATGTGACGGAGCCTACATGGATTTCCGTTCCGCCCCCGGCCGGGGCGTGAAGCGAAGCCCCGGACTCTTGCTCCGAGGAAGAGCCTTCTTCCACCTCTTCTTTTTCTTCAGTTTCGTCCGATTCGTCGCTCATTCGGTTTCCACCTTCACTTCCCGGGACCCGGCGATCTTCTTCGGCAATGTGACCGAGAGGAAGCCGTCTTCGAGTCGAGCACTGACGCCCGTACGATCGAAGGGAACGGAGATTCGCACTTTTCTCTCGAAGGAACCGAATGCGATCTCCATCTGGTGAAGTCGGCCCACCTCACCGCCCACAGGCGGCCTCCGGATACCGCTCACCCGAAGCAGATCGTCCTCGACGTTGACGTGAATATCCTCCCCAGCCACGCCGGGGATCTCGATTCGGGCGACCACCGCATGCGCCGTCTCGAAAATGTCCACCGCTGGCTTCCAGCTATTCCCCCGCAACCGGTCAGGAAATTCGCCGAAGAGTTCGACCAGCGGATCGGGACGATCACTGTCAGGAATTTTCCTTCTCCTCGGTATATTCCGCGTCGATGACGTCCTCTTCGGAACCCGCGTCAGTGGGCGACGCATCCGCCGAAGCGCCCTCGTCCGCAGCTTCCGCCTTGTAGAGCGTTTCCGCAAGCTTATGGAGTTCGGACTCGAGTTGCTGCTTGGCCGCATCCAGCTGGGCGGGATCATCGCTCTCGAGATCCTTCTTCGCCGTGTCAATCGCAGCCTGCAGAGACTGCTTCTCGGCGTCGCCCACCTTGTCGGCATTGTCCGTCAGCATCTTCTCGGCCTGGTACACCATGCTGTCGAGTTGGTTGTGCTTCTCGATCTTCTCTCGACGATCGGTGTCCTCGCTCGCATGCGTCTCCGCATCGCGCACCATGCCGTCGATTTCAGTATCCGAGAGCCCCCCGCTCCCCTCGATGCGGATCGACTGATCCTTGCCCGACGCCTTGTCGGTCGCGGTCACCGAGAGAATGCCGTTGGCATCGATATCGAATGCGACCTCAACCTGAGGCACGCCCCGAGGGGCGGGCGGAATCCCGTCAAGAATGAAGCGACCGAGTTCGCGGTTGTCCGTCGCCATTTCCCGTTCGCCCTGGAGAACGCGGATCTCCACCTGAGGCTGGTTATCCGCAGCCGTGGAGAAAACGTTCTGAGCCCGGGTCGGGATGGTTGTATTTCGCTCGATGAGCCGGGTGGTCACCCCGCCGAGGGTTTCGATGCCCAGGGACAGGGGCGTCACGTCGAGCAGCAACACATCCTTGACATCCCCGGCCAGCACGCCGCCCTGCACCGCCGCGCCCACGGCGACCACCTCGTCGGGGTTCACCGTCTGGTTCGGCTCCTTCCCGAAGAGTTCCTCGACCTTCTGACGGACCAGGGGCACCCGGGTGGAGCCCCCCACCAGGACGATCTCGTTGATATCGGCGGCTTTCAGCCCGGCATCCTTCAACGCGATTCGGCACGGCTCGAGGGTTCTCTCCACGAGGTCATCGATGAGTTGTTCGAACTTGGCCCGAGTGAGTTTCAAAGTGAGGTGTTTTGGGCCCGATTGATCGGCGGTGATATAAGGCAAGTTGATATCACTGGCCTGGGCGGTGGAGAGTTCCATCTTCGCCTTTTCCGCTGCCTCTCGCAGGCGCTGGACCGCCATTGGATCCTGGGTGAGGTCGACGCCCTGGTCTTTCTTGAATTCGTCGACCAGGTACTCGATCACCCTCTGGTCGAGATTGTCTCCGCCCAGGTGGGTATCGCCATTGGTGGATTTGACCTCCACCACGTTCTCCCCCACTTCGAGAATCGAGACATCGAAGGTCCCGCCGCCGAAGTCGTAGACCGCGATCTTCTCGTCCTCTTTCTTGTCGAGGCCGTAGGCCAGGGCCGCTGCCGTGGGTTCGTTGATGATCCGCTTCACGTCCAGGCCCGCGATCTTCCCGGCGTCCTTCGTGGCCTGGCGCTGACTGTCATTGAAATAAGCCGGCACGGTGATCACTGCGCCGGTGACCTCGGAGCCCAGATGCGCCTCAGCGGAAGCTTTCAGCTTCGCGAGCGTCATTGCCGAAATCTCCTGGGGCGTGAAGTTCTTCCCGTCGATCTCCACCACGACGCTGTCGTCCTTGCCCTGGGAAACCTTGTAGGGAACCAGCCGGATCTCCTCGGGGACCTCCGAGAGGCGCCGACCCACGAAACGCTTGATCGAATAAATTGTGTTCTCGGGATTCGTCACGGATTGGCGCTTGGCGATCGCGCCCACCAACCGTTCACCATCATCCGAAAAACCGACCACCGACGGCGTCGTTCGCCCGCCCTCTTCGCTGGCGATCACCGTGGGCTGCCCGCCCTCCATCACCGCGACCACCGAGTTCGTCGTGCCGAGGTCTATCCCGATTACCTTGCCTGAATCCGCCATCGTGTTGTCCTTCCTGGACTTGATTTTTGGGCGATCCTGACGCCCGTGCATTGATTTCAAATTGGGTGCGCTCTGTATTTCCGAGCCGGGGAATCCGCCCAAAATCACCTCTGGCCGGATCCCCCTGAAAACGAGGCGCAAACTTTGAAGCGGAAGCCGATTTGTCAACTTCCCAGGGCGATTTCGCCGGCGAGAAAGCCGAATCGGGTGGGACTTCGATCTTTCCCGGGGGGAAAACGCACTTTCAGCGGCGTCTCGAAACGATGGTGGGTTCGACGGGTACACATGGTCTTTTCCCCCAACGACGGCGCAGAGGGCAATGTCGGTCGGTGCCCAAGCGGCCCCGGAAAGGGACTAACCTTCTGAAATTGCGAAGCGTTTTGTTGGATCGGGGCGGTCGGGGGGCTATGTTGCAGCCCGCGTCGCCGAGCCCAGCGCTCCGCGACGCGCAAAGTCCGGGTCTGGAGCCTGACATGGGGGAACGCTCCGGCCCGGAAGGCTGAGAATCGCCGTTGCGGGGGCGCATCGGGAGGATCAGGAGCCTGAAGGTGATCAGAGCCTCAACTCAGCGTCATGCGCCTGTGTACGACGGACCTCAGACGGGAGAGATCGCCAGCGAATGTCCATTCTCGGCATCCGCGTTGCCAATTTGCTGCTCTTCACGCTGAGCTGCTTTCTGGTAGCCAACATCCTGAATAGAGTCGCCTCCTCGGCCCTCACGCCGGAGAGCCGTCCCGCATTACGCGCGGCCGAAGCCACCGTCCAGGCGGCTCAGCCCTGGTCGAAGCGAAAAATGATCCTCGATCGCAACCTCTTTGGCGCGCAGGTGATCACCGAGGAGGTGATCCCCGAGCCCGAGCCCGAAGAGGAATTGCAGCGGACCCGGCTCCCCCTGAGGCTGCTGGGTACCGTGGCGTCGGAAGATCAGGTGGTGGCGAGCGCAGCCGTGGAGAATACCCAGGATCGGCTCCACCAGGTGGTGCGAGTCGGGCATACCCTGAACAAATTCGCCGAGGTCGTCGTCGTGCGGATCGACCGCGGGCGTCTCGTGCTCCAAAACGGAGCCCAGCGTGAAGAACTGCTGCTCGATCCCTCGGCAGGCCTGCGAAAGCCAACGGTGACCGCATCCAAGCGCGCCCCCCGAAGAACCAGTCGACGAAGGACGAATACACCGACGCCCCCGGCACCTTCCGTGCAGGATCGCCTCGCGGATCTCGTGCAAAACTCCGGGCAGAGAAGCGCGGCGGCGATCTTCAGTGACGCGCGGATTCTCCCGAAGCTTTCCGCTGGCAAGATGGCAGGTCTCGAACTCAGCCAGATCAAACCCGACAGTTTCTTCGAAAAAATCGGACTGAAAAACGGTGACGTGGTCACATCGGTCAACGGCCTCCTCATCGACGACCCCTCGGCCCAGCGGCAATTGCTCGAGGCATTCACTTCAGCGGAGGAATTGGTGGCCGATGTCACCTCCGCGGACGGAACCACGCGCCAAATCAAGGCCGACGCCGCGCTGCTCAGCAGCATGGTTTCTGGAGGAAAGTAGGTACCCGTGGAGGAATCAATGCGGAGGGTGAGCGGCCTGATCGGCCTGATGTTGCTCTGGACGACGGCGCTCAGCCTCGTGCCCAGCGCGAGCGTTGGCCAGCAAGGCGGCATCGGTTCTGCGGAGCCAAAACAGTTCAGCGAGGGCAGCGAACTCGTCCAACTCGATTTCAAGGACGTGGAACTCGCGGTCGTGGTCGAAACCATCGCCCGAATCACGGGCCAGAACTTTATTTATGACGACCGCGTTCGGGGCCGAGTCACCATCGTCTCCCCCTCGGAGGTGACTGTCGATCAGGCCTTCGCGGTCTTCGAGTCGGTTCTCAAGATCAAGGGGTTCACCGCGGTGCCCGGGCCGGGCGGCGTGCTCAAGATCGTGCCCGTTCGCGATGCCAAGGAATCCAGCATCGAAACCATCAAGGACAACCGACCCAGCCCCAACCGCGATTCGTTCGTGACCCGCCTGGTGCCCCTGCTCTATATCGACGCCGAAGCGATCACCAACACCATCAAGCCCCTGGTCTCGAAGGATGCCTCCATGGTGGCCTACGCGCCCACCAACACCATCATCCTCACCGACACCGAGGCGAATATCCGCCGACTCCTCTCGATCCTCGAAGCCATCGACGTCAAGACCTACAAAGAGGAACTCGCGGTCATCAAGATCAAGTACGCGGATGCGAGCACACTCGGAGAGCAGATTTCCGAGATCTACGGCGCAGCGGTTTCACCCACGAGTGGACCCGGTGCTGCGGCCCGGGCCCGTCGCTCGGCGAGCCGACGCGGCGGCGCCAGCCCCCCCGTTCCCGGGATACAGGGAACGCCGGAGTCGAAGGTTCGGATCATGACGGACGAGCGCACGAACTCGCTGCTGGTTCTGGCTTCCCGGACATCCCTCGCCGACATCCGCGAATTGGTACGAAAACTCGACGTTCCCCTGGTGGGCGGCGGCCGAATCCACGTCTACTACCTCAATCACGCGGACTCCGAAGAACTGGCCTCGACTCTATCCAGCATGCTTTCGGGCCAGACCCGCTCGAGCCCGACACCCGGGCGAAGCGGCGCCGCGGGAGGCCAGGTCCAGAACCTGCGCTCCCAGGTCACCGCCCTCGCCGAAGGCATCACACTCAGCCCCGACCCCGCCACCAATTCCCTGGTGATCCAAGCCAGCAAAGAGGCCTACGAGGCCTTGGTGGCCGTGATCGAGCAACTCGATATCCCCCGGCCCCAGGTATTGGTGGAGGCCCTGATCATCGAGGTCGATGTCACCGATGGCATCGAACTTGGCGTGCAGTGGGCGATCAACGCGATCAATGGTGATCAGCAATTCTACTTCTCAACCGCCCAGGCCGCGATTGGCGGGGGTGCGGGTGACCTTGCGGGAGTCATCAAGCAGAGCTTTCCCCTGGCCGATAACAGCAACATCATTCCAAGCGATCGAACCACGGCTACGGGAACGAACTACGACGCCGTCATCAAGGCCGCCGCCAAGGACACCAACCTGAATATCGTCTCGGCACCCCATATCCTCACCTCTGACAACGAAGAGGCCGAAATTCGCATCGGCAACAACATTCCCATCATCACGAGCCGCGTCAACTCGGCCACGGGCAACGCTTCGGGACTCGCGAGTTCGGTCAACGTCGAAAGGCAGGACATCGGCGTCACCCTTCGCGTCACGCCCCAGATCAGCGAAGGGGACACCCTGCGCCTGAAGATCTTCCAGGAGTTGACCCAGATCAACGAATCTCTTCAATCCGGAGTGGGCACTGCCGACGAGGTGGGCGTCGCCCTCTTCAACCGGAAAATCGAAAACACCGTGGTGGTCAACGACGGTGAAACGGTGGTCGTGGGCGGCCTGATCAGTGATCGCTGGCGGGACGACGAGTTCAAGGTGCCCTACCTCGGGGATATTCCCGGCTTGGGCTGGGCCTTCAAGACCAACACCAAGGAATTGCAGAAGATCAACCTGCTGGTCTTCCTGACACCCCATATCGTTCGCGATGCGGACGAGATGGAATACGAAACGATTCGCCGGCGAATGGAATTTGAGGACAGTCTCGGAGAGACCTATAAGACCGATCCCAACCAGGCCCAGGAAATGAAGAAAACCGATGGCGTCATCAACAAGGGGATCAACCCGGCGTACGACGCCTTGCGCGACCACTCGGGCCGCTACTCGCCCCAGCGCCGAGAGGAACTCGAGAACCAGTTCCTCGAGGAAAGGCGACTCGCCGAAGAACTCGCTGCTGTCGATGCGAGCGGATCTGCGTACGGATTGCGCGTCAAGCTCTACGACAGCGAAACTGAAGCCACCTCGGCGCTCTTGAAGCTCCTGGATGCGGGCTATGAGGGCACCCTCATGTCCAACAGCGCCGGCGGCCGCGTGGTCTACGAGTTGTTGACCGGCCCCTATAGCGAACTCAAGGCCGCGCAGGCCGAGGCCGAAGTATTGACGGAGATCTATCAATTCGCCCCCGTGGTCACGGTGGTCGAAACCACAGCAAAAGCCGAGGCAACATCCCCCGAAACCGAGAAGGAATCCGCGCCCGAGGACGAGGGGCTCAACTGGCCCCAAGCGACCCCGCCCCCTGCGGAATAGATGAATGAGTGATTCGGTCCACCGAGGCGCGCTCGACCTGGGCGAGGTTCTGCTTGAAACCTCGCGGCTCGAACCCGAGCAACTCGCCGAGGCGCGTCTGCGCCAGGAGTCGGGCCAGGGCCGCCTGGGCGAGGTCCTGATCGAGGCGGGAATGCTCAGTACCGAGGAGGTACTGACGGGAATCGCGAGTCAGTTGGGGCTGGAATTTCGCAAGGCCATCGCCGTGGGCGACGTGGACGAAGAACTTCTGCAGCGGGTCCCCATCTCCTTCGCCAAGCAGCACGGTGTGCTGCCCCTGAACCACGACGCGGAACGAGGCATTCTACGCGTCGTCACGTCCGACCCTTTTCAGATCGAACCCATCGATGACCTGAGGATCCTATTCAGCGCAGAGGATGTCGAAGTTCTTCTCTCTGGCGAACGCTCCATCCTGTCCGCGATCAACGAAGTCTACGATCGAGGCGCGGCGGAAACGGGTCAACTCGCGGAGGAAGCGACCGACGATCTGGACGCCCTTGCGGACGAGGCCTCCCACGAGCCCCAAGATCTATTGGAAGCCACGGACGATGCGCCCATCATTCGCCTGGTGAACTCGTTGCTCCAGCATGCCGTGAAGGAGCGAGCCAGCGATATCCACATCGAACCTTTCGAGAAGCAGATCCGCGTACGCTTCCGGATCGACGACGTGCTCTATGAGCCCATGAAGCCGCTTCCGCGCACGCTTCAAGCCAGCATCGCCTCGCGCATCAAGATCATGGGCAACCTCGATATCGCTGAAAAGCGCCTGCCCCAGGACGGCCGCATCCGGCTGAAGATCGCGGGTCGGGATTACGACGTCCGACTCTCGACGGTGCCCGTCGCCTTTGGCGAGCGCCTGGTGCTTCGCCTCCTGCCCGATAGCCAGGCCCTGTTGGATCTTGAAAAGATCGGGTTCAACGCCGAGCAGAGCCGTGTCCTCGAACGCGTCATTCGTCGCCCGAATGGCATTTTTCTCGTGACGGGGCCCACGGGCAGCGGGAAGACCACGACACTCCATGCCTGCCTTTCCGAGATCAACGATATCGACAAGAACATCATCACCATCGAGGAACCCGTCGAAATCACCCAAAAGGGGATTGGCCAGATCGAGGTGAACCCCAAGATCAATCTCAGCTTCGCAACCGGCCTGCGCGCGGTCCTGCGCCAGGACCCGAATGTCGTCCTGGTCGGCGAGATCCGCGACAAGGAAACCGCCGATATCGCCATTCAGGCATCCTTGACCGGCCACCTCGTTCTCTCCACGCTCCATACCAATGACGCAGCCAGTGCCATCACCCGCCTGGTCGATATGGGAGTCGAACCCTTCCTCGTCGGATCCTCCCTGGTCGGCGTCCTGGCCCAGCGATTGGTGCGCGTTCTCTGCACCCACTGCCGCGAACCCTATCAAGCCACCAGCGAAGAACTCGACGAAGCAGGGATCGAACCCCAGTCGGCACCCGTCACGCTCTATCGAGCCCGGGGCTGTTCCAACTGCGCACAAACAGGCTACCAGGGCCGAGTGGGCATCTTTGAGTTGATGCTGGTGGAAGACTCGATTCGAGCCATGGTCTCGAAAAATGTCGATGCGAAGACGATCAAGAAACAAGCCGTCGCCCAGGGAATGGGGACCCTGCGCCTGGACGGAACCCGCAAAGTTCTCTCGGGCATGACATCTGTCGCAGAACTCATGCGAGCGACGGAAGAAGAAGGCACAATCGATCAAATTTGAGCGCAGCGTTCTCCTTGGATGCGGCAGACCTTGCCTGCGTCAGGAGGATCGCCGCAGGGAACACTCTGAGGGCACCCCGCGCGCCACGTGCCCAGAGATCAGGAATCAGGAGCAATCGTCGTGCCGATCTATTCCTACAAAGGGGTTTCTCAAGCTGGGAAGTCGCTCAAGGGGACAACCAGCGCCGAAAATATCCGCGCCGCGCGCGCGCGAATGCGAGTCGAAGGCGTCTTCCTCACCCAGATCAAGGAGGAGGAAGCCGCAAGCGAAACCTCGGGGCAGAGCTCCCAGCGCTCGCGCTTTCAATTCGAACTGCCCAAGCGAATTCCCCCGCTTCAGTTATCGGTGGCGACCCGGCAACTGGCCACCTTGTCCTCGGCGGGGATCCCCCTGGTGGAGTGCCTGGGGGCCCTGGTAGAGCAGATCGAACACTCCACCCTCAAGACGGTCTTCTCCCAGATCCGCGACAAGGTCAACGAGGGCTCCGCCCTGGCGGATGCGATGGCGGGCAGCGGAAAATTCGACTCGCTCTATATCAGCATGGTGCGCTCGGGCGAAGCCAGCGGCGCCCTGGGCACCGTCCTCACCCGCGTCGCCGATTATCTCGAGGACCAGGTGCGCCTTTCGAGCAAGCTCACCTCGATCTTTGTCTACCCGGCGGTTTTGCTCGGATTCGCCGTCCTGGTGGTTGCGATGCTGGTGACGGTCGTATTGCCCCAGATCACGAATCTCCTTCTCTCCCTTGGGCAGGAGCTCCCCTTCTATACACGGATGGTCATCGGCGCCTCGGATTTCGCCCGCTCCTGGTGGTGGGTGATGCTCATCGGGCTCGCGCTGCTGACCGCGGGCTTCAGGGCATTCAAGGCCACTGAATCCGGAAGGCTCATTGTCGACCGCACGGTTCTGCGGTTGCCCGCTGTCGGCCGGGTGGTCCGGGTCGTGGCCATCGCCCGCTTTTCACGCACCCTCTCCTCCCTCCTGGCGGGCGGCGTGGGCATCATCCAATCCCTGGATATTTCCCGCCACGTGGCGCGAAATGCCGTGATCGAAAACGCGATCGAGGACGCCAAGACCAGCGTTCTCGAGGGCGCATCCCTCGCCCACCCCCTTCGAGCCAGCGGCGAGTTCCCCCCCATGGTGATCACCATGGTGGAAGTAGGCGAGCGGGCAGGAGACCTCGAAGCGATGCTGGCCAAAGTGGCCGAAACCTACGACGAGCAGGTTGAGACCACCGTAACGCGACTCACGTCCCTCCTGGAGCCCCTGCTGATCCTCGTGATGGTCGGGATCGTTCTCTTTATTATGATGGCAACCTTGATGCCCTTGATGTCTGTCACCAGTTCGCTCCAATAGCCCACAAAATTTTCGACCCGCGAAGAACGCATTAGCCGACTTCGCTGGAATCCAAGAGGCCAGAAGACATGCACAAGAATAATCGAAGCGAACGATCCCAACGCTCTCGGCGAGAGGCCGCATTCAGCTTGCTCGAAATCATGGCAGTGGTTGTCATCATGGGGCTGCTGATGAGCATCATCGGTGTCAGTATTTCCGGCCAAATCGACAAGGCGCGCTTGGCCACAGCGAAGGCCCAGATCGCGCAGCTCGAAAGTGCGCTCGAGTTGTACCGGATGGACAACGGCCGCTACCCCACCACCGCCCAGGGCCTCGATGCCCTCATCAACAAACCGGGCGATGCCCCCGCACCCCGCAACTACCCGCGCGGCGGATACGTCTCAAAGAACGATGCCCTCCTGGACCCCTGGAGCGAGCCCTTCCAATACAGTTCCCCGGGCAGCCACAACAGCCACGGCTTTGACCTCTGGACCCTCGGCGCCGACGCAGCACCCGGCGGCGAGGATGGCGATTCGGATATCGGCAACTGGGAATCGGGTACCGGAGGGGCCTAGTCCTTGTCTCCGAACCCGGCGGGGAGACGAAGCGGCTTCACGCTGATCGAAGTCATGGCCGTCGTGGTCATCATCGGTCTCGTGATGGGCCTTGTCGTTCCCAACCTGACCGCAAGCCGAGGAGCACAGCTCGAACAATCGGCCCGGGACGTTGCGGCAGGCCTCGAACTGGCCCGGGAGCGCGCCATCGTCACCGGGACTGCGCACCGAGCGTTCTTCGACCTCGAAGTGGGCAGCGTTCGCATCGATTGGCATGTCAGCGAGGAACGCGCCTTCGCGCATCTGGACGACGAGGGCGCCCCGGACTCGTTGAGGCGCGAGGCCAGGGACAGCGAGAACAATGCCGGCAACGGGCGAATTTCGCTCTCTCCCCCGGCCAAGGAGGAACGCGACTACTACCCGGTGCCCAATCGTTTTGGAGGGGACGACTGGCTCCCCGAGAACATTTTCTTCGAGGGGGTCAACACCCCTGAAGGGTGGATCGACGAGGGATCGGTTCAGATCGTCTTTCAAAGTGATGGGTCCACGGACTACTCCGAGATCTTCCTCACAGACACCTTCGAGAACCGCGTCATTCTCGAGATTTTGCCCCTCCTTGAAGTGGTCCGGGTCCACCGGGATCAGGATTCTTGATGCCCTTGGGCAAGCCCCGACAGGGCTCCTGTCATGGGGCGGGAGCGAAAACTGGCATTCACCGCCTCGAGGCCTTCAGCCTTCTCGAAGTCCTCGCCGCTGTGGCGATACTCGCCATCTGGTACGTAGTGATCGCCGCCATGGCCACGGATGGACTTCGCAAGCAGGGAATCAGCAATCGGCTCCTCGAAGCATCCGAGATCGCAGGACGGCTCATCACGGAAATCGAGGCCACGACCGTTCAGGGAATCGCCCCTGAACTCCGGGACGACGAGAGCGAGGAGGGAGAATTCTTCATTCGAGTTCTGGTCGTGCCCTTTGGTTTCGGCATGTCCGAACCGATCGGAGACAACGGGGGAGGAGGCTCGGAATCCGCCCCCGGGATGCAACAACTGCTCACCACCGCAATGCCGGGAATGTCTCAACACCTGGTATCGATCAACGTTTCAGTGAGTTGGGAAGAGGGGCCAGACGTTCGCACGGTCCACAGAACCAGTTATGCCTTCGATCTCTCCTCCGCCCAGGAGGTCTACCAGAGCGAGGAGGCCAAGGAAGCCGAGGAAAGCGAAGAAGTCGACCGAGAAGCGGACGAAGAAGACAGCGAAGCGGACTTTTTCGACGAGGACGAGGAATGAAGCCATCCTCCTGCATTGAGCGGCCCCAACATCGAGCCCACGGGTTTACACTGATGGAGGTCCTGGCCGCGATTTTTCTCACCAGCATCGTGATCACCTTCGCGGTGAGCTTCTATATCGACTTGGCCAACTCGAGCCAACGCGCCATGAAACGCACGCAAGAGAGCATCCGGGGCACCTCCATCGTGGCTCGGGTCGTCAGGGATCTCTCAAACACCTACCTGCTCGCTCGAGACGAAGAGACCGACCCCCTCTCCCACCCCTGGTTCTTCGTAGCCGAGAGCCGCATGGCTTTCGACGGGGCTGATCTCATCCGGTTCAACGCCCGCAGCCAACAGGCGGGCGAAGGGACCTACCATCGCTCGGATCTCTCGCAAATCGCCTACCAGGTGGCCGAAAGCGAGGACGGCAGCCTGAGCCTCTACCGCTGGTCGTCACCCGGCACCCCCGTGAATTTTGAACCCGGCTTCCCGAGCATCGACGATGAGCGCAATCATATCGTCGCCGAAGGCCTCGAGTCCTTCTCCATGCGATTTCTCGACGAGGAGGGCACCTGGCAATCCGCATGGGATTCAACCCAACTCATCGAGTCCGGAGCCCTTCCCATCGCGGTAGAAGTGGATGTGGCCATGTGGAACGAGGACCAGGAGGATGGCTGGGAAGAGTCCCCAGGCCGTCATTTCGTCAAACAGGTCATACTCCAACAGCGCCCCGTTGATCTGCAGGCAATGATCCTGAAACGCGACGAAAGCGAGGCCCAAGCCGGAGAAGGCAACGAGCTCGGAGGCCTGGGGGGTGCGGGGGGTGCGGCTTCTGGCGATTTCCAGGGTGACGGGAGCGGTGGACAATTTCCCGGAGACATGGGCCAGACTGTGCCGGGATCTGTGGGCGAATGCGTCCGGAGAAATTGGAGCCAATGCGTATCACTCTACACAGAAGGCTCTTGCGGTGTCTATAGCAACATCACCCAAGTCCCAGTCAGCGCTTTCGGCCTCGATCTCCCCTGGTGCAACTGAAATGAAGAAAGCCGCATCCGTCCGGGGAATCGTGCTGCCCATGGTCCTGATCGTCGGACTCGTGCTCAGCGTCTCGATCTTCAGTTTTCTTCGGCGCAGCCTGGTGGACTCGATGATTGCGCGCAACCACGACCGGGCCGCCGCTGCGGAGATGCTCGCCCGGGGCGGCATCTCGGTTGCGACCGCGGTCGTCTTCCACCATGCCTACGGAAAGCTCGTGGGGCGGATGGACGACAAGCACCCCGGGGCCACCCTTGAGGACCTCTATGCCCAGGTCGGCAACTCGCCGCTAGAAACCGGCTGGGGCGGGGTCTTGATCATTTCCATCGAAGACGCGGGCTCCCGGCTCAACTTGAACGCGCTGGTGCCCACGGGACGAACCGAGGAGGAGAGCAAACCCAGCGAAGAAGCCGAAGAGTTCCTCGTGGAATTTCTTGAGAAGATCATCGATGAGGCCCACGGGGAGATCGCGACCGGAACTTACGAACCACGAGAGATGGCCCGCAACCTGCTCGACTATCTCGATCCGGACGATGTCGGCATCAGCGGCAAGCCCGAGCGGGAGTACTACCTCAACCAGATCCCCCCCTACGCCCCGTCGGACGGTCCCCTCCTGAGCGTTGAGGAACTCGGCCTCATCGAGGGTTTCGATGCCCGAATCGCGGCAAGAATCGAGCCCTACGTGACCGTTTACCCGCTACTGGGAGAGGTCGGCATCAACGCCAACACGGCGCCGGCCCACGTCCTCGCCATCCTCCAGCACGGCAGTAGCGGCGACATGCGCTTTGCCAACGAAGACATCGTGGGGTCCATCCTCCGCAAGCGCCAGGATGGCCAAATCGTTTGCACGCAAACCGAGAGCGACTCCGAGCGGTGCATCTCCTTCTCCGAGGTGGGCCTGGGCACGGGCTCCATCTTCCCGCCCATCGATCTTCCTCAGGAAGCCAAGGCTTTCAGGGTCATCTCGGAGGCCGTGGTAGAGAGTGTCGTGCGCCGGGTGGAGGCTGTGATCGACATTTCCGACCGACAGAACCCTCAACTGCTATCGTGGCGCCAACGATGAGGCGAGAACGGAGACAAGCGAAGTGGTGGTGACCAAGACTGTGCTGGGCCTCGACCTCGGCTCGCACTCCCTCAAGGCCGTGGAATTGCGCTCGGGGCTTCGCGGGCTCGAACCCTTGCAGGTTCGGATGCAGGAAGCCTCCGGCGCTTCCCAGGACGACGCCCTCGGCGACACAATTCGCCAATTCATCGACCGCCACGACCTGAGCACCGAAAACACCTCCTGCGCGCTTTCCGGGCAACGCACCTCGAACCGCCGGCTCGAATTCCCCTTCCGCGACCGCAAGAAACTCGCCCAGGCCATCCCCTTCGAAATCGAAGGCGCCATGCCCTTCGATTTCGATGATCTGGTGGTCGACTGGCAGCTTGTGGCGGGAGAGCGAAACCACGGTGTGGTCGCGGCCTCGGTCGCCCAGAAACAGGACGTTTCGGACTTCCTTGAGACCATGGAAGCAGCGGGTTGCTCCCCCCGAGTACTCGAAGCCGAGGGGCTCGTACTGGGCAATCTCGCGGCCGTCTTCGACCTGCCCGGGATTCGACTTCTGGCCGATCTCGGGCACCGCAAGACCACGGTTTGCCTCTGCGTGGATGGCCAACCCGTCGCCGGGCGAACCGTGCCCGTGGGGGGCATGGCCATCTCCGAGGCCATTGCGAAGGCGGGCAATATCGACCTCGAGGAGGCGGAGCGCCTCAAATACGAAACCGCACTCTTCGATGCGGACGACGCCGCCACGCACGCAGGGGCATTGGCCGTGGTCGACCGAATCGCGCGGGAACTGGTGCGCAGCCTCGAATCCCTCGACCCCTCAGCGGGCTCGATGACGACCCATCCGGATTGCGAGATCGTCCTGATGGGGGGAACCGCAAAACTCACCGGAATCGAAGCGTATCTCGAGGCCCGAATCGGCGTTCCGACCCGGCGAATCCGCTTGCCGGAAGACCCCGAAAAGGCGGCGCTGCTGGCGGGCGGGGACCCCCTCCTCTTGGCGCCCGCCCTGGCCCTGGCGATCCGATCCACCGGGCAAACCCTCAGCCATTTCAATTTTCGTCAGGACGAATTCAGTTTTCGCAGCAACTACGCCTGGCTGCTGGGGCCTCAATTGCGTCCCACCCTGGGATTGGCCCTCACCTGCTTGATCCTGACGGGCGTCTCGGGCGCGGTCTCTCTGCAATTGGAGGCCAGCCGCGCTCGAAGCCTCGAGCGCCAGATGGCGCATCGCTACAGCTTGCTCTTCCCGAACCAAACGGTTCCGAGCCAGCCCCTGGCGGCTCTCGCCCAGGAGGTCACCTCGGCCCGGGAGCGCGCCAACTTCCTCGGACTCTACGGGGGAAACCTTTCCGCCCTCGACTTGCTCACCCTGCTCTCCGAGCGCATCCCCCAGGACCTGACGCTGAAATTCGATGAGGTCAGCATTGACCAGAACGTCATCCGCATCAAAGTCGCTGCCCAGAACTATGAAGCCCAGGACCGGCTGGAGAACGTGCTGAAGGCCGAACCGGTTTTCGCGAATGCCGACGTCACGGGCAGCGCCAAACGGCTGAAGGACGGAAGCGTCACCTTTGGTCTCAGCATCCCTCTTGCTCAGAGTGACGAAAACCTATGAGCGGCCTCTTCGACAGATTGCTCGCGGCCTGGGCGAGCCTCGTACCCCGAGAGCGACTGCTCCTCGGCATTTCAGGCGGAATGCTCGTGTTCACGAGTCTTTTCTTCGGCATCATCAGCCCCCTGACCGAGATGGCGGGCAGCTCAGAAGGCCGCATCGAGAACGCCCAAATGCAGCTCGACCGCATGGTCCGCCTGGAGCGTGAGCACTCCGAGATCAGCGCGCGATTGGCGAGCGTCGAAGGTCGTATCCAAAACCAGCGCGGGAGTCAGAACATCCGCACCCTGCTGGAGAACCTCGCCCGGGAATCCTCCGTTCGAATCGCCTCCATGGAGGAGCGCCAGGCGGGCAAGAATGACCACTATGTGGAGACAAAGGTCGAGGTCTCGCTCAAGAGCGTTTCCCTCAACCAAACCATCAAATACCTCCACAACATCGAGGCCTCCAACCAACAACTTTCGGTCAAGGGCCTGCGAATCCGCGGACGCGGAGCAGCGGGGGGCGCCGAGACCCTCGATGTCACCTTCTTCGTCTCGTCCTTCCGGGCGGCCTGATTAGCCATGGCTTCTCTTCGCGAAACCCTGGAAGCACCCATCCCCCGGCCCCTCTTCTGGGTGGGCACTCCGGTGCTCGGTCTTTCGCTGGTTCTCCTCTTCATGTTCCTCCGCTTTCCCTACTCGGACCTGCTCGCGCCGATTTCCCAACAGATCGCGGAATCCACGGGCAGCGAGATCCGAATCGACCGTATCGAGCCCCGGATCACCCTGGGTGGCCCCGGCTTCTCACTTCACGATCTTCGCCTGTCCGAGGTCGGCCCCGCCCCCCTGGAGTTCGAAGTCCTGAAAGTTCGCCCGGCCTGGTCCACCAGTTGGTTCCGCGGAAACCCGGCCTTTGCCGTCGACTTGTCCGGCCCCTCGCTTGCGCTCAGCGGGATCTTGACGGCCGGCGATGGCTACGGGTTTGCAGGCGAGATCCAATTGCCGGACCTCACCCTCTTGCCCCTGCCGACCGACGACTCGATCTCACTCTCGGGCGCCCTGACCGCCGTGGGCGACCTCGCGAGCGTGGACGGGGAACTCCAAGGCACGGTCGCCTTCGAAGCCGAAGCGGGTTCGGCAGCCCATCCGGCCTTCCCCATGGCCCTGGCTTTCGATGCCCTCAGCGGCCGGGCGCATTGGGGAGGCGAAGCCTGGCTCACGGTCGAAGCATTCGAATTCGAGGGACCCATCATTTCTGCCCGCGCCGAAGGCACCGTGGATCGCCCGGACGGGGCAGCCTCCAATGCACTCGACCTGGCCGTACAGCTCGAGGTCGCCAACCCCACCTTCCAAACAGCCCTTTCGGCCATGGGAATTCGCATCGGCCGCGACGGACGGACGAAACTCGATCTCGGGGGCACACTCCAGAACCCCGTTTTCCGCTGAGAATATGCCCAGGCCCTCATCCGAAGAGCTCCAGCGCGTTTTCAAAACTCTCTCGGACATCACCCGCATGCGCATCCTTCGGCTCCTCGCCCAAGAGGAGTTGATGGTGCAGGAGTTGATGGAGGTGCTCGGCATGGCCCAATCCCGGGTCTCCCGGCACCTGGCCATCCTGAGGGAAGCGGGGCTGGTGAGCGACCGGCGTGACGGCACCTACGTGTTCTACCGCTTCGCGGCGCCGGATGACGAACTCTGGAAAGAGGGCTGGGCCCTGACCCAAAAAGGCCTCGACGCCGACCCGGCGGCCATTCGCGACTCAACCCTGCTTCGCCAGGTGATCGAAGCGCGCAGCGCCCAGCCCCGGAATTTTTTCGATGCGGTCGGCCCCGAGTGGGATGGCCTCCGAAAGGTCTTCAACGATGCCGCCCTGCGCGCCCAGGCGGTGGCACGCCTGGTGCCCCCCAGGCTCAAGGTCGCCGATATCGGAACCGGCACGGGCATCCTGGCCTGCGAGTTGGCGAGTCTGGGGCTGGATGTGATTGGTATCGACCAGTCGGCCCGCATGCTGGAAGCGGCGCGCAGCAAGGTGGATGATCAGCATTTCCCCCCCGGCGGACGCGTCGAACTCAAACGCGGCGACGCCGAGCAGATTCCCCTGGCCGACGGAGAGGTCGATGCCGCCCTGGCCCATATGGTGCTCCAATACCTGGCCTCGCCGGGCGACGCCATTCGGGAGATGGCCCGGGTGGTGAAGCCGGGAGGCATCGTGATCGCAGTGGATTTCGTCAGCCACGATCTCCAGTGGATGGAGCAGGAACTCGGTGTCGTATGGCGGGGATTCGCCAGCGCAACCGTGCAGCAATGGTTCACTGCCGCGGGTCTGGTCGAAGTCAACGTGGAAGAGAGCGAATCCCTGGGCCGGGAACGCGACCTGCCCTCGACCCTCATCGCCTCGGCGAGAGTCCCGGCGGAGCGTGGCGCGGGCCGTTGAAGCCCGGCTTTTCACCCCGAGAAGAAATGCGGTGAAAGTGGCCGCCCTGCTTTTCGATGTCACCGACACGCTGATCGAACTCGCGGAAGACGTGGGCACCCCCTATGCACGGGTCGCCGCTCGCCATGGCGTGCACGTGCCGGCCGACGCGCTGAGCGCGAGTTTCCGCCGCATCTTGAAAAACGCCGACGACCGAGTCTTCCCCGGCCTGCCCACGAAGGCCATCCCCGATGCCGAGCGCGAATGGTGGCGCGCGCGCGTGCGCGAAACCTTCGCGCTGGCCGCCCCCGAGGCGCCCTTCGCGAACTTCGAGGCATTCTTTGGCGAACTCTTCGCCCACTACAGCAGGGCCGAGGCCTGGCGCCTCTGCCCAGGCACCCGGCCCGCCCTCGAGAACGCGCACCGGGCCGGGCTCCGACTCGGGGTGGTTTCGAACTTCGACTACCGGCTGCCTGATATTCTGCAAGCGCTCGAAATAGATCAGTTTCTCGAAACGACGACCCATCCCGCCAGTTGCGGTTTCGCCAAACCTTCGGCGGCCATCTTCCAAGCCGCCGCCCGAGCATTGAACCTCGCCCCCGGCCAATGCGCCTACGTGGGCCACGATCCTCGCCTGGACCTCGCGGGCGCCCGGGCCGCGGGCCTGTCTCTGGTCGATATGGAAACCGCCGCGGATGAGCAGCGATTTTCGGCATGCCTCGAGGGGCTCGCTAAGCTGCCCTCCTGACGCGCCGGGAATCGTTCCCGACGGCAAGAGAATACCTTCCAGCCAGGAGCCCTCGGCCCATGAGTTCGACCCCAGGCAGCGATGGAGCGAGCCAGCAGGCGCTCTCGTTCTTCCGCGAACGCTTCGGCGTAGATGAGAGCAGTGTCGAAGCCGCCCTGGGCACCGCCCTGGAGCGCAGGGTCGACTACGCCGACGTCTACTTCGAGTACACCACCCAGGACTCGGTCTCCCTCGAAGAGGGCATCGTCAAGGACGGCAGCCGGCACCTCGATCAAGGCGTGGGTGTCCGCGCCCAATCGGGCGAGCGTCAGGGCTACGCCCACTCCGACGAGATCAGCATGGACAGTGCCTGCCTCGCGGCCGGCACCGCGCGAGCGATTTCGGATCAAGGAGGCAACGCGGGGCCTGTTGCCCTCGCCGGAAGCGCGCACGACGGGAACCTCTACCCGGTGGAAATCGCGCCCACGGATGTCCCCGTGGAGCGCAAGGTCGCCCTGCTCGATGAAATCGATCGCTACGCGCGAAGCCTCGACCCCTGCGTCAAGCAGGTCATGGCCAGCGTGATCACCCAGCACCGCCAGATCCTGATCGCCTCGAGCGACGGCACCCTGGCGGCGGATGTGCAGCCCCTGGTTCGACTCAATGTCCAGGTCATCGCCGCGGACGGGGATCGCCGCGAAATCGGCTACGAGGGCATGGGCGGGCGTTACGAATTGGGGCGGCTGATGGAGGCGGATAATTGGAAGCGCCTGGCCGACGAGGCCGTACGCGTGGCCAAGCTCAACCTCGGCTCCGTGGCCTGCCCGGCGGGCAGCATGAAGGTGGTGCTCGGCCCCGGCTGGCCGGGGATTCTGCTCCACGAAGCGATCGGGCACGGCCTCGAAGGCGACTTCAACCGCAAGAAGACCTCGGCTTTCTCGGATCGCCTGGGCGAGCGGGTGGCTGCCGAAGGCGTCACGGTGGTGGACGACGGCACCCTCCCGGAACGCCGGGGCTCCATCAACGTGGACGATGAGGGCACCCCCAGTCGCCGCAACGTGTTGATCGAAAATGGGGTTCTCGTGGGCTACCTCCACGATCGCCTGAACGCGGGGTTGATGGGCATGGAGCCCACGGGCAATGGCCGGCGCGAGAGTTATGCCCATATGCCCCTGCCCCGCATGACCAATACGTTCATGCTCCCGGGCGAGGACGATCCCGCCGATATCCTGAGTTCCGTGGATCGCGGGCTTTACGCCGTTTCCTTCGGCGGCGGTCAGGTGGATATCACCAGCGGCAAATTCGTCTTCAGCGCCAGCGAGGCCTACCTGATCGAAGACGGCAAGATCGGCGCCCCGGTCAAGGGAGCGACCCTGATCGGAAACGGACCGGATGTCCTGACCCGGGTCAGCCGCATCGGCAACGACCTGGAGATCGATCGCGGCGTCGGGACCTGCGGCAAGGATGGCCAGGGCGTACCGGTGGGGGTCGGACTGCCCACCGTGCGCATCGAAGACCTGACGGTGGGAGGAACCGAAGGGTGAGCGAACACCAAGCCGAAAACGATCAAGCCCTCGTCGCCCGGGCCATCGAAGGCGCCCGGGCCGCTGGCGCCGCCCAGGCCGATGCCGTCCTCGTCCGCTCGGATTCCCGTGAAGTCAAAGTGCGCGGCGAAGAGATCGAGTTCGTCAAACAAGCCGACGAGCGCTGTCTGGGCATTCGAACGCTCTTCGCCCAAGAGGGCGGTCTCTCCACCGCGCTCACTTCCACCTGCGATCTCGCCGAGGAAGCCATCGACCGAATGGCCGCGGAGAGCGTCGCCCTGGCTAAAGCCACCGCGCCGGATCCCCACGCTGGCCTGCCCGAAGGGGGCTTTGCCGAGGATCTCCCCGACCTCAACCTCATCGATGAAGGCGATCGCAACGCCACGGTGGAAGCCCGCATCGAGGATGCCCGAAGCGCCGAAACCGCAGCCCGAAGCGCCGATGAGCGCATCAACAACTCCGAGGGCAGTCAGGCGGGCTCGGATTTCTCGAAGATCATCTACCAGAACAGCGAAGGCTTCTCGGGCCAATATGCCAGCGCCTATCACTCGCTCTTCAGCGAACCCCTGGCCAGCGACGGGGCGGGCAAGCAGCGCGATTATTGGATGACCGTGGGGCGGCGGATCGCGGATCTCGACGATCCCGGAGAGGTGGGACGCAAGGCGGCGGAACGCGCCCTGCGGCGCCTGGGCGCGCGCCCGGTTGCTACCTGCGAAGTCCCGGTGATCTTCGACGACATGACTGCACCCAGTCTGCTGGGCCAACTGGCGGGTTGTTTGAGCGGCTACTCGATCTACCGCGAGTCGAGTTTTCTCTCCGGCTCCATGGGCGAGTCCATTGCGGCCCCGGGCATTCGGGTGATCGACGATGGCCGTTTGCCCGGAGGCCTGGGGAGCAAACCCTTCGACGGCGAAGGCCTGCCCACCCGGCGCAATGTCCTCGTGGACGAAGGCCGGCTGGAATCCTGGCTACTGGATACCTACTCGGCACGAAAGCTGGGGCTCGCCTCCACGGGCAACGCTTCTCGCGGCGCCGGCAGTGGGCCCGGGGTCGGAGCCACGAACCTGTGGATCGAGGCCGGCGAGGGCACCCTGGAAGAAATCATCCGCGACACCGAGCGGGGCCTGCTGGTCACCGAGTTGATCGGCATGGGATTCAACCCCACGACGGGGGATTATTCCCGAGGCGCCAGCGGGCTCTGGATCGAGGCGGGTCAGATCAGCCATCCAGTGGAAGAAATCACCATCGCGGGCAATTTCGGTGAGATGCTTCGGGAGATCGACGCCGTCGGGTCCGAACTGGTCTGGCGGGGACGGATCGCCGCGCCGCCTCTCCGGGTGGCCCGGATGACCGTAGCCGGGCAGTCCTAGAGGCCCGCAACACCCCAAAAAGAGGAGCAACAGCTTGGCCAGGAGCGACGCCGGAGGCGGATCACCGCCCGTCATGCTGGGAATGCAGATGCCCGACTTCGACCGCTGGTCGAGCCGGGTGGTCACCGCCTTGGGACAAAACCCAAGCGCCTTTACCGGACCGGGGACGAATACCTACCTCGTGGGCACCGGCGAGGAAAAAATCCTCATCGATACCGGCGACGGTCGGCCGGATTACCTGCCCGTGCTGGAGAGCGCCATGGAGTTCGCCGGCTGCAGCCGGCTCCAGGAGATTGTCCTGACCCACGGCCACCCGGATCATATTGGCGGCGTCCAATCGATCCTCGATCGCATGGGCCCGCTTCGCGTGCGCAAAATGCCCAACGCGGCTTTCGATGCGCCCTACGACTTCGCCATGGAACCCTTGGAAGACGGCTGCATCATCGAAACCGAAGGCGCGACCCTGCGCGGAATTCATACACCGGGCCACGCGCCCGACCACCTCTGCTTCCTCCTTGAAGAAGAAGGCGGCGTGTTCACGGGCGATAACGTGCTCGGCGTCGGAACAACCATCATCCCCGCCGAAACCGGCGACCTGGGCGATTACCTCGCATCCCTCGAAAAGCTGCTCGACCTCACCCCCACGAAGATCTTCCCCGCCCATGGCCCACTCGTGGAGGAAGGCAGCGCGAAGGTCCAGGAATACCTCGATCACCGACTCGAGCGCGAAGCCCAGATCGTGCGGGCTCTGGAGACCGGGGCAGACCAGGTTCCCGCGATGGTGAAGATCATCTACGCCGCCTACCCCGAGAGCCTCTACGCGGCGGCGGGACAATCCGTGACATCGCACCTGCTGAAACTCGAACGCGAGGGCCGGGTCGCCCGCCAACCCGACCCCGCCACGGAAAGCGACCGGTGGCAACTCGTCTAGGCCAGCCCCCGGAACCCCTCCCCGTCTCCGATTCCCCTGCTCATGCCGCCCCCGCCCTCCCGGCGGGTCGGCTCGTTCTGGCCAGCGGCTCGCCCCGGCGCCGGGCCCTGCTTTCCCAGGCGGGCCTCGAGTTCGAGATTCGCCCGCCGGATATCGACGAGCAGGTTTTGCCCGGCGAAGGCCCGGAGGCCCTGGTCATTCGCCTGGCCGAGGCCAAGGCCGGGGCCGTGGCAGACGCCCTGGAGGCAAGCGCCCGGCGCTGGATCTTGGGGTCGGACACCGTGGTTGTGCTCGGTGAAGAAATCATCGGCAAACCCTGCGACCCCGAGGACGCGGTCAGAATGCTCCAGCGCCTCACGGGTCATACCCACCGCGTGCTGACCGGCGTCGCGGTGATCGACGCCCAAGACCGCCGGATCCGGTCCCAGGCCGTGGAATCCCAGGTCGTCATGCGCCCGGCGGAGGAGGCCGAGATTCGCAGCTACGTGGCCACCGGTGAACCCCTGGACAAGGCCGGGGCCTACGCGCTCCAGGGCGAGGGCCGGCGCTTCGTGAGTCAGGTCCGGGGCAGCGAATCCAATGTGATCGGGCTCCCCATGGAGGAAACCCTGGCCCTGCTCTCCCAGGCGGCCGAGGACGAAAAACCCGACGAAGCGCAAGGCGACGCGTGAGCAGCGGCCTCGACCCGAGCCTGCTCGCCGAAGCCGAAGACCGGCTCGCAGCCATCCGCTCGCGGATCGAGCGCGCCTGCGCGACAGCTGGGCGCAACCCCGCCGAGGTGAGCCTGGTGGGGGCCTGCAAGCGCCAGCCCGCGGATCGCATCGCCGCCCTGGTCTGCGCGGGCCTCTCCGAACTCGGGGAGAATTACGTGCAGAGCGCCATCACGACCCAGGCCGAACTCGGCGCGCACCTGCGGGATCATTTCGGCGAAGCCAGCGCCCCGACCCCCCGCTGGCGCATGATCGGACACCTGCAGCGCAACAAGGCCGCCCAGGCCGTGGAGACCTTTGGCGCCGTGGACAGTGTGGACAGCGCGCGGTTGGCCCGGGCCCTGGCCACCCGCGCCCGGGAGGCCGGGACCGTCCTCGACATCTGCCTTCAGGTAAACCTCAGCGGCGAGAAGAGCAAATCGGGCTGCGCCGAGGAAGAAGTTGGCGGCCTTTTCGCCGCGTGTGCAGAACTCTCCGAGCTGCGGGTGGTGGGCTTGATGACATTGCCCGCGCCGGGATCGGGACCCGAGGACGCGAGACCGGCCTTTGCGCGTTTGCGCGCCCTGCGCGATACCCTCTCGCGCGAACCCGGGGGCGCCGATTTGCACCATCTGAATATGGGTATGTCGCGAGACCTGGAGATCGCCATCGAGGAGGGCTCGACCCTGGTCCGGGTGGGGACCGACCTCTTTGGAGAGCGCCCAACGGGCGACCGCAACGCCGAACCCAGCACAATTTGAACCGGAGGATCCCATGACGAGTCCGTTCGAGTCCAAGCGAATCGGCTTCATCGGCTGCGGGGCCATGGCCAGGGCCCTTGCGGGCGGGCTTGCCTCCTCGGGCCTCCCTGCGGACCAGATGATGGGGGCCGACGTCGCGCCGGAACAACGCGAAGGCTTCGAGGCGGCCCTGGGCATTCGCACCGTGGATGACAACGGAACCCTCCTCGCGCAATGCGACGCCCTTGTGCTCTGCGTGAAGCCCGGCGTGGTGGTCAGCGTATTGGAGGGCCTCGACAAGAGCGCGGATCTCCAGCGGCCTCTGTGGATTTCCATCGCTGCGGGAATCCGCATCGGAACCCTGGAGGCCGCGCTGCCGCCCGGGGCGCGCATCATCCGAACCATGCCCAATACCCCTGCCCTGGTCGGAGCCGGGGCCAGCGTGCTCTGCCCGAACAATGCCGCCCTCGAGGCCGACCAGGCCCTGGCCGAGGCACTCTTTGCCGCCGTGGGGACGACCTGGCTCGCCCCAAACGAGAGCCTGATGGACGCGGTGACGGGGCTCTCGGGAAGCGGCCCCGCCTACCTCTTCCTCTTCCTCGAGGCCTTGGGCGAGGCCGGAATTCAACAGGGCCTGCCCCCGGAGGCCGCCCAGGCCCTGGCGATTCAAACCGTGTTTGGCGCGGCCAAGCTGGCCCTCGAAGACGATCGCAGCCCGGCCCAACTTCGCGAGCAGGTCAGTTCCCCGGGCGGAACCACCCTGGCGGGCCTGGCCCAACTCGGTGAGGCCGATCTCCGCGGTGCCCTGAGCAAGGCGGTGGAAGCCGCGACCGCGCGCTCTCGCGAACTCTCGGGCCCGGCGTGAGCGATTGGGCGCCCAGGAAACCCGCCCATGCCCGCCACCCAGCGCCTTTGACCTCGACCTCGGGGCCCGGGGCCGTCGTGAGCGCGTCCGGGTGCACGGGAACCCCATTACGTTTTCGGCGCGCCTGGCCGCGCTGGCAACGAGCGGCTGATTGAGATAAAAAACACGCCCACCGGGGTCATCGGCTGTCCCTGGGGGTTGTCATCAAACGCGTGACCGGCCCGGGTGAACCGGCCCCGATATGCGCGAAGCCAGGCGTGGAAATCGAGAGACACGATGCCGATCTACGAGTATGAATGCGATAAATGCGGGCACGAGTTCGAGCGTGAGCAGCGCATGTCGGACCCGCCTGTCAAAACCTGCCCCAAGTGCAAGGGGCGCAAAGTCACCAAGCTGATTTCGCGCAGTTCCTTCGTGCTCAAGGGCGGTGGCTGGTACGCGGATGGCTACGCCGACTCCAAGAAATCCGACGACTCCAAGAAATCGGACGACTCCAGCAAGACCAGCGATGCCAGCGACGACTCTTCCAGCACGTCCGGCGAAAGCAAGGACAAGAAAAAATCGGGCGACAGCGACAAGACCAAGAGCAAGGGAAAAGCCAAGAAATCGGGCAAGAAGAGCGCCGCCTGATCAAGCGGGAGGCCTTCACGTTCGAAAGATGAGCCCTCCAAACCCAAACCGCCGCCGCCGGAGTTTTCCTTGAATCCAACCCCTTCCGAATCCCAACCCATCGAGACCCAGGTCCTCGATGGCCTCGCCCTGGCGAACGAAATTCGCGCCGAACTCGGCGAGTCCGTGGCCAAACTCGTCGCCGAGGGCCACCGGGCCCCCTGCCTCGCGGTCATCCTGGTGGGCGATGATCCCGCCAGCCGCTCCTATATCAAAGGGAAGCAGCGCGCTTGCGCACGCATCGGAATGGATTCGGTCGAGCATATGCTCCCGGCCTCGACCTCCCAGGATGAGCTCCTCGAGTTGATCGCCCAGCTCAACGCCGATGACGCCGTCGACGGGATCCTGGTTCAACTGCCCCTGCCCGCCTCCATCTCACCGGCGGCGGTGGCCGAAGCGGTGGACCCCGCCAAGGATGCCGACGCCCTGCACCCCACCACCTCGGGGCGCCTGCTGGCCGGCACTGCGGACCTGATCTCGTGCACGCCCCTGGGCATCATGGCCGTCCTCGACCACTACGAGATTCCTCTCGAAGGGGCGAACGCCGTGGTGATCGGTCGGAGCAATATCGTGGGTAAGCCCGTTTCCCTGCTGCTCCAGCAACGCAACGCGACGGTGAGCATGTGCCACTCGCGCACCCGGGATCTCGCCGACGTCTGCCGGCAAGCCGATATTCTGGTGGCCGCCGCAGGCCAGCCCCGAATGGTCAAAGGCGATTGGATCAAACCCGGCGCCGCCGTGATCGATGTGGGGGTGAGCGAGGTGGATGGAAAATTGGTGGGGGATGTGGATTTCGAGGCCGCCCAGGGCCGCGCCGCCCTGATTACCCCGTCCCGCCGCGGCGTCGGACCGATGACCATCACCATGCTGCTGCGCAACACCCTACTCGCCTATCGCACCCGCAAGGGTCTATGAGCGAGCTGCGCCGCACGCCCCTGCACGGGCGCCACGTCGAACTCGGCGCACGGATGGTTGATTTTGCGGGTTTCTCCCTCCCGGTTCAGTACGGCTCCATCAAGGCCGAGCATCTCGCCGTGCGAGAATCCTGCGGAATTTTCGATGTCTCCCATATGGGACAACTCCGACTCTCGGGTCCCGGTGCCCTCGAGAGTGCCGAACGTCTGCTGACCTGCCGGGTCAGCGACCTGGGGGAAGGCCGGGTTCGCTACGGGCTGCTCTGCAACGCCCAGGGCGGCTGTGTGGACGATGTCACCCTCTACCGCGAGGGCCCGGACCGCGTCCTGCTCTGCGTGAACGCGGCCAATATCGAAAAGGACCGCGAATGGCTGAAAGCCGTCTGCGGGGCGAGCACGCAACTCGACGACCTCAGCGATGAAACCGCACTGCTGGCCCTCCAGGGCCCTCGCAGTGCGGAGATCGTGGACCGCCTCTGTGCCCGGGGCGAAACCGCCGATCCCAGCCAACTCGGCCGCTTCCGCTTCGGAGAATTTCACTTTCCGGGCGGCCCCGGCCGGATCTCGCGCACCGGCTATACGGGCTCGGACGGCTTCGAGATCTACCTGCCCGCCGAGGGCGGCACCCAATGCTTCGACGCGCTCCTCGAAATCGGCGCCGCATCGGGGCTGATCCCCGCCGGCCTCGGGGCGAGGGACACGCTCCGACTGGAAGCCGCCCTCCCCCTCTACGGCCACGAACTCGACGATGAAACCTCACCCCTGGAAGCGGGGCTCGGCCGCTTCGTCAAGCGCGAGCAGGGGGGCTTTATCGGCCACGAAGCCATCGAAGAACGAGAACGACAGGGACGGAGCAAGCAGTTGGTGGGCTTCGAAATCGAAGGGCGCGGCATCGCCCGTGCCGAGTACCCCATCGTCCTGGCCGACCGGGAAATCGGCCGCGTCACGTCGGGCGCACCCTCCCCGAGCCTCGGAAAATCCGTCGGCCTCGGCTACGTTCCGCCCGAAAATGCCGATCTCGGCAGCACCCTGGAAATCAGGGTTCGGAGCAAACCCGTCGAGGCGCGCATCGTCCAGACACCCTTCGTCCGCAGACCTTGAAGACAGAGCGACCCTCAATCCACACCCTCAATCCACACCCGCAATCCACACCCTCAATCCACACCCGCAATCCACACCCGCAATCCACACC
>JAAZXM010000022.1 GCA_014240165.1 Myxococcales bacterium
GTTCGGCTTGGAAACGGTCGAGGATATAGTGCGGGTGGAAGAGATCAGCATTTCGGAAGAAACCCGGGAAATGTTGCGCGCGCTGGGATATCACTGACCGTGTTTGGGCGGGTGGTTCGTTCAGCTTGAGCGACAGCGAGCCGCCCGCAGGCCACGGTTTCAAGTTCGATCTCCAGATCCATCTGGGGATCTAACATAACGCCCATACCTGAACGCCTTGGATCAAGCGTTGTCGGGGCACCAGTTGCCGTGGAAGCCGAAGGGCACCCGCGCAGGGATCTCGATGCGCGCCACCGCGTCCCCGAGAAAATCCTGGGCGTGTAGGATCACGACCTCGGCGGCGTTACGGCCAGCATCGTGGACGTAGGACATCACCCAACCGTCGTCCTCATCGGCATCGTCGCTGCGCGGAACGAAGACTGCTTCCTGAAAGAAGCGTTCCGGGCCTTCGTCGCGATGGAGCGTCTCGCCAGTCTGGAGGTCGTGCTTCAGCAGGCCGCCAAAGAGGGTTGAGCCAATGGCGGTCCCGCAGTAGCCATATCGGTAAGGCTTTCCAACCAGTCGCTCGTCATGGCGCGGGAATTCCTGAGGGCGATCATCTAGACGTTGCTCTTTTACAGGTCCGCCCTGGTTGTCGATGAGCCAGCGGTCGAGGGTTTGCACGTCTAGCTCGCCCTCGAACCCGTCCGTTCCGAAGAGTTTCGAATGCCGCACCACGTCGAGCACTACGCGCCCATCCGCATCTTCGTAGGCGTTCATCGGGTGGAAGACAAAGCATGGGTCGACCTCGTGCCAGCGAACATCTTCGGCCGATCCGTCACGCGGTAGGGTCCCCACCCGGGCTCCGTGATTATCGTGCCAGCGGTACGGAAGCGAGTGGCCCTCCTCGATCATCTCGGGCGTGAAGAGCACCGGGAAGTCGAAGACCACGAAATAGTTTTCGGTAATCGCGCAGTCGTGGATCATCGGCCGGCCGGCCACGGGTATATCGACGGTCCGGCGCACGCGGCCGTCGGCCCCCACCACGATATATTGCAACTCGTCCCAACCAAAGTAGTAGCCGAGGACGTGCAACTCACCGGTCGCTGGGTCGCGCTTCGGGTGGGCGCTGAACGGGCCGGGCAGCGTGCCCTCGAAGTCGGACGCCGCAACGGTCTCGAGTTCGTAATCGAGTTCAACGGGGTTGCCCCCCGCCTCGACGATGGCGTAGGTACGTCCGGCGTGGGCGATCACATTGGTGTTGGCACCACCACTGCTCATCGGGCTGAAGCGCGCTCCGGGCGTTTTCGGCCAGCCATATGCTTCGCAGACCGCATCGTCGCGTACGAGGCGACTGCGGTACCAATCCGCACGGCCGTCGCGTAAACGCAACCCGTGAACCAGACCGCTGCCACTAAACCAGTGGTGCTTTTCTCCGACGGGGCCGATCGGGTTCGGACCGATCCGCAGCAGACGGCCGTTCAGGCTCTCGGGGATCGTTCCCTCGATCGCGAGGTCGTGTGCGGTGGTCTCGTCTTTGATCGGTGCGTAATTACCTTCGAGGAAGGGATTGCTCGCCATGGGGGGCTCCTGAAAGAGGTCTGAGTCGAACAGACAATAGCCATTCGGCACGCGTACTGCGACGACTCGGGCTACGTCCCTCCGGATTGACTCGCCCGTCAAGTGCTCCGCATAGGCACTTGATGTAACGCCCAAACCTTGGGGGTTCCATTAAGAGGACAGCTTGCATGCCCGACTCCGAACCTCAGCACCAACATTCCCTCTCAATTCAATGAACGAAGCCATACGGAGCGACAACGCAAGGCACCTCGCCCCTGGCACTTCACCCGCACCCGCAGGCCCGTTGCCCTCAGACATGTTAAGTTCCCGAAAACGAAAAGGAGATGTTTATGGGCCGTCTTCTACGCTTCAGCTTTGGATTGTTCGCGTATGTCTTTTTTTTCGCGACCTTCCTCTACATGATCGGCTTCGTGAACAACGTCCTCGTGCCCCGCAGCATGGATGTGGGCCCTGAAACATCTTCCCTGCCCGCAATCGCAATTAATATTGCCCTAATCCTGCTCTTCGGGGTTCAGCACAGCGTCATGGCACGCCCCGGGTTCAAGGCGGGCCTCACCCGCACATGGCCCGCGGCGATCGAGCGCAGTCTCTACGTGGCGCTTTCGGCAGTCGCCCTATGCGTCCTTTATTGGTTCTGGCGACCGTTGCCAGCGCTCGTCTGGTCGATTGATAACGCCACCCTCCGGACATTACTGCATGTACTGGGCGGCCTTGGATGGGCGATCGTATTGGTGTCGACTTTCCTGCTCAATCACTTCGAACTCTTTGGGCTTCGCCAGATCTGGTCCGATATGCGAGGCATATCGATTCCTGAAGCGAAGTTTCGACAGCCCTTCTTTTACAAGCTCGTTCGGCATCCAATCTACACCGGCTTCCTGCTCGCATTTTGGGCCACTCCGGATATGAGCCAGGGGCATCTGCTCTTTGCAGCTGGGATGACCGCCTACATCCTCGTCGGTATTCGCTACGAAGAGCGGGATCTCGTGGAAAACCTCGGTGCCGATTACAGTGAATATCGGACGCGGGTGGGCATGCTCGTTCCGGGGATCGGCAAGCAAAGCTAGGGATGGCGCGCCCTGCATTGGGATTCGCTGGTGAATGGATCTCGAGAAGGGGGGACTCCCTTCAGGGAGCTTCCCCGTCAGCGTCTGCCCGTGTCAGCGGCTTTCAATTTTCGAGAAGAGGCGAAGTCGCGCGCTACTTGATGTCGTCGGCACTGTGGCGTTCAGGAACCTGCTCTTCTTCTGGACCCCACGGCCGGTTCACGCGTCGGCCGCGCTGCACCGGAACGCGCTCGCCGACCTTCTCAGTCCAGCGCAAGACGTTCTCGTAGGATTTCACCTCGAGAAACTCCCCGCCGCCATAGAGCAAGCCGAGAGCGAGCGCGCCGTACCACGGATAGATCGCCATGTCGGCGATCGTGTATTCATCGCCGATCATGTATTCACGGTCGGCCAGATTACGATCGAGCACATCGAGTTGGCGTTTCACCTCCATCGCGAAGCGGTTGATCGGGTACTCCAGCTTTTCTGGCGCATAGGCATAGAAGTGACCAAAGCCGCCACCGAGGTAGGGAGCGCTGGCCATCTGCCAGAAAGTCCAGGATAGGCACTCGGCGCGCTTCGCAGGATCCTCGGGGTAAAAGGCGTTTCCGCATTTCTCCGCGAGGTAGACCAGGATGGCCCCGGATTCAAAGATCCGAACCGCCGGGTCGCTGCTGTGGTCGACCATCGCCGGGATCTTCGAGTTGGGGTTCGCATCCACGAAGCCACTACCGAATTGATGTCCTTCCTGGATGTTGATCAGATAGGCATCGTATTCGACCTCGCTCTTTCCGATCGCGAGCAACTCTTCAAGCATAACCGTGACCTTCACCCCGTTGGGCGTGGCCAGCGAATAGAGCTGGATCGGGTGCTCACCGACGGGCAGATCCTTGTCGTGGGTCTGCCCTGCCATCGGACGATTGATATTGGCAAACCGACCTCCACTCTCTTTATCCCAGGTCCAGACATTCGGGGGGACGTAGCCTTCTTCTTCGGACATCATTTTTCCTCTCTGTGTTGATCCAGGTCGGTGATTCGGAAAGGGCACTCGGCAATGGCGTAGGCGCTCATAACGAGATCGCTGGTATCAGATAAGCATCAAGCACACCCATTGGGCCGAGCACCGCATCGACTGCAGCCCGGTCATCTTGCGGCAGTGATTCAATTTCATTTTTGACATGACAGCGTGACACCTCGCTGTATTTAAGAGACCGCATCTTCACCGGGCCCTTGCCCAGATCAACTTCACACCATTTCTCGCCAGCCGCCAATGCATCACGCGAAACCCTGAGGAATTCATGATATGTATCACGCATGTGCACGAAAAAGGGCATGAGTGTTCCAGGCAGTTGATCATCCGCTAGATAGCCACCGTTATCGGTTTGAGAATCGAATACACGATTCATGTGGCCAATCATGTCTGGCGCAGCGGCATCGATCCAGCTGCGTGGCTCGGGGTCAGCTGCGATATGCGCCTTGAACAAGCCCGAAAAAGTGAAATCACCCAAACTGGCTCGATCACCCAGCAAGAATCTGTGCTCGCCGAAATGCGCCTCGGCGTGTTTCATCAGCGCTTCGAAATCCTGACGAACGGCTTCAGCCTGGTCGGGCCCGCATCCCCGGTTCGCGCATGCCCTGAGCCCGAAGTTATCGCGCACCATCAGGATCATGGTAGCTGCTTCTGCCTCTTCTTCCGGCGTAAGCCCTTCGTCCATGAATTTACCAATGTGATTGGCATAAAAGCCTTTAGCCACATGCTCAATATTGTGCGGGTAACACCAGCGGCTGCTAATGGCATACCGACCAAACCACTCGTCGGCCCAGTCTTCCAACAAGTGTGCGGCAATCCTCTGCACCGGAGTCGTCGGAACAATCGGCCGACTCGGGTACTTGGCGTTGAGCATCAGCCCAATAGGCGTCGTATCGTGGATAAACCAGCCTTCAGGAGTCTCTAGCCCCGGAATGAAGTGAGTGCCCAAACGAGCCTCGACTGCAAGTCCAGCTTCTCCGGTCTTCAGCTTGAAGTCATAGTCGACCGCCAAATAATTCAGCATCGCCTGCAGTTTGCGGGTGAACAGACTGTGCTCTCCGCCCCAGAGGGTGTATCCGCCGTCAAACATTAATCGCCCTCGGTTTCGGACAAGGAAAATAAGTGGAGCATTCCCGCCATGGGGCTCTCCATAGGAACTGAATATAACGCCCATACCCCGATGTCGTACCCAGAGCGAGCTTGAAGATCCTATCCCAGCCGTTGGGCATCGCATGACTCCAGGCGTCAATCCGCCCGTCGCGCCTCCGGATGTCCTTTATCCGGGCTCCGCGACCGTCATGTGATCTCGAACCGAGGGATCCGCCGCTATGAGGCAGCCGCCCTCACCTCAGGCTTCGCTTTCGCGTTCGAGTGACGCAGGATCTGCCCCGCTCGCACTCCCGTGTGTTCCCCGTCGATCAGGCTGACCTGCCCGTTCACCAGCGTGGCCTTGTAGCCCACAGCTCGCTGGACGAAACGGGGCGCCCCGTTTGGAAAGTCGTGAACCAACTCGGGTTGGCACTCGGCTACGCGGTCCGCATCAAAAACGTTGATATCGGCGCGCATGCCCTGGGCGAGTACACCGCGATCGGTCAATCCCATCACGCGTGCAGATGCAGAGGTCATGCGGCGGATCGCCTCACCCATCGAAAAGTGTTGTGCCTCGCGAACCCAATAAGACAGCATGAAGCTCGCCCAACCCGCATCCATGATCTGGGACACATGAGCACCGGCGTCACCGAGACCCGGCAGCACCTTTGGATTGCGGATGAGATTACCCAGGGCAGGAAGATTCGAGCTGAACAATCGCAGGGTAAACAGGCCTCGTCCGCCGCTTTCACGCGACAGTCGCAGGAAAGTCTCGGACCAATGTTCCTTGGCCTTACGCGCCATGGCGGCCACGTTTTCGCTCCGGTGCATCGTGTACTCCGGAGTTGGACCATTGCCCATATAGTAGAGACGGCGCATGACCAAGGAGAACCTGCGCTGCTGCCGTGCCTCGCCAACGAGAGCGGCACAGATCTCGGGGTCATGAATCGCCTTCAGGCGGGCCTCGAAATCCATGGCCTTCAGCGCTTTCCATTGGGCCCCTTTGACCGGCGGCAGGTTCGACTGCATCCCCAGCACGAAGCCAGAGCCCCTGACATGTGTGCACATGGTGACGTCGAGACCTTCAGGATTGGCACGGTCGAGCAGACTGCTGAAAAAATTTCCAGCAAGAGGCGTCGGGCCGAAGACGCCAAAACTGAACAGCGCGCGCGCGTCGGTGGCCGATGCCAACTGGCGCATCATTTTCGGACGGACACCCACCGCCTGTAGCAGCGCGCCACGCGCTGCGACCACGCGACCGATCTCCTCGAGTTCGTCGCGCCGAGCGAAAGTGCCGGGAATCGACTCGCCGTCCGGCCCCTTATGGGGCTTGAAGCGATTGGTCGAAAACCCAATGGCGCCGGCATCGATGGACTGTGCGACGAGATCGGCCATCTCTTGTCGCTCCTCGGCGGTCGGCTGCCCCTTCACGGCTCGGTCGCCCATCACGTAGTAGCGGATGGCCGAATGCCCCACCAAGCCAGCCAAGTTGATCGCGGGATCCAGGCGCTCGAGCGCATCGAGATATCCGCCGTAGTCCTCCCAATCCCATGGCAACCCGCCGAGAATCGCTTCCTTCGGGATATCCTCAACGGTCTCCATCATGCCCGCCAGGGTTTCCCGGTCGCGAGGTCGACAAGGGGCAAACGTGACACCGCAGTTCCCCATCATCGCCGTCGTCACTCCGTGCCAGCTCACCGGGGTGAGGAGCGGATCCCAACCGATCTGGGCGTCGAAATGAGTATGGACATCAATGAAGCCGGGCGTGACAGTCATGCCCTGCGCATCGATCTCGCGCCTGGCCGACCCGTCAACGCTGCCCACATCCGTGATGATGCCGTCGCTGATGGCGACGTCGCCTGGGTAGGCCGCCTTGCCCGTTCCGTCGACGACGTGTCCGCCTCGAATCACAATATCATGAGCCATGCTGAGTCTCCCTCTCTCGATGGCGCTTCCCGAATTTGCGTAGACTCGTATATTGAAAAATTCTTGCACCTTGCTCGACTTTTGTCCAGCTATCCGAAAGCCGAGCAGGGCGCGTCCGAAGACGCTTTGCCAGAAGCGAGCTTGGGTATCCTATCCCCTATTCGTAAACGCTAGGATATGCCCCTTGATCCGATCGAGGACCCATTCATCCCGAGGGAGTCAGTATGCTCTTCCTGAAGAAATTCCTCCACAGCATCGTGATTCGTCTGGTCCGCTTGTTCTCGGGTCTCATTCCCGACCGGGTTCCCCTCACATTTCTAGGCTCTTCCGCCACTGGGGAACTCCTCGAAGCCATGGCGCAAACCGGGTCAAGACGTGTTCTCATCGTGACGGATGAGGGTCTGGTTCAGACAGGATGGGTTTCGCGTATCTCCGAGGCCATCGAGGCAGCGCGAATGGAGCCTTTCATCTATGCCGGCGTCCAGCCGGATCCGACCTTCGACCACGTGGAAGAGGGCTTGGCGGTCTTCAAGGAAAATAACTGCGACGCCATTCTTGCTTTGGGGGGCGGCTCATCGATGGATGCCGCCAAGATCATCGCCGCGGCTACGCAAAACGGAGAGAACCCTCGAAAGCTGGAAGGCGCCATGAAGGTCAGGCGCCCCCCCTGCACGCTCTGCGCCATTCCCACCACCGCCGGAACCGGCTCCGAAGCGACCATGGCCGCCGTGATCTCGGAGCCCGAGACCCACGTAAAGAAATTCTTCGTGGACCCCAAGATCCTTCCCGAAATGGTGGCCCTCGATTCAGCGTTGATGCTCGGCCTTCCGCCCGCCATCACCGCGGCGACAGGAATGGACGCCCTCACCCATGCGGTCGAATCGATCATCGCACGAACGTCGCGACCCCAAACCGAGCGCTGGGCTTTCTCCGCCATCGAGCTGATTTTCGAGAACCTTCCCCGGGCCTATTCCGAAGGCCACGATGAGGCAGCGCGGCGGGGGATGGCCCTTGCGGCCTACTACGCAGGACTGGCCTTCACCCGAACGAACGTCGGCTACGTCCATGCAATCGCCCACACTTTCGGTGCGTATTACCGAACGCCCCATGGGTTGGCCAATGCGATCGCCCTGCCCCAGGTTCTCGAAGTCTCCAAAGCGCAGTGTGCAGCCCCCCTGGCCCAAATGGCCGACCGCCTCGGACTGAAGGGCGCGGACGATGGCGAAAAAGCGGATCGGGTCATCGAGGCGATTCGCAACCTGATGCATCAAATCGATATTCCCGAGCACCTTGAGGCGCTTAGAGAGAACGATATCTCGGCCATCACCCAACAGGCTTTGGCCGAAGCCCACCTCAACTACCCGGTTCCGCGCTACTTGGGCCAGGCCGAGGGTGAGAAGTTGGTTCGCACCATGCTGGGGCGAGCCGCCTGAGCGGCTCTGGTGGGCGAGCCCACCGCCAGACCCGCCGGGGAAGTGCTTCGGGCATCGACTCGCGGCTCAGTGGGATCTCCGCCCCAAGGCAACTTCCTGGATCTCGAAGCCTCGATCGAGTCGCGAAAGTCGCTTTGAGCGCCCGTCGGCGCCGTGGCTGGGGCTCGACTCTTGCCTTCGTATTGGGATAAATCCAATAATTAGATTGCCTCTTATCCCGCGAGGAGAGACTACGTGTTCAAGCTTCACTTCGCGCCCAGCACCCGGGCAGGACGAATCGTCTGGCTTTTTGAGGAATTGGGTCTCAAATACCTCGGGCGTCGGGCCGGCGATAGCGGCACTGCTCGTCAGTCAGGGATACGACACCCTTCTTTTCGCCGCCGCCGGAATCTACGTATTGGGATACCTCATAGTCCTGCCTGTGGTATTGCGCGGCCAGGAGGATACGGCGTAGCGAGTCGCTGAAGTATGTCAGGCGCCCCTGACCCGCAATGGCCCCATGAAAGCTGAGCCATCGCGCCGTTATTGGGCGCGATGGCTCGCTTCCGCGCTCAGTCTTTGGGCGATTCGAATCGATCGAGCATCATGACCTTGGTCCATGCAGCGACAAAGTCATCGATAAATTTCTTTTCGCCGCCGCTAGCCGCGTAAACTTCGGCAATCGCACGGAGTTCAGCGCTGGACCCGAAGACGAGGTCAACGGGGGTCGCTGTCCATTTGACCTTTCCGTCGCTCCGCCCTCGTCCTTCATAAAGTGCCGCATCCTCTTCTGAGGGTGTCCATTCCGTTGACATGTCGAGCAGATTGACGAAAAAGTCATTGCTCAAAACGCCCGGACGGTCGGTGAAAACGCCATGGGGAGATCCGCCGGTATTGGCGTCAAGGGCGCGCATCCCGCCTACCAATGCAGTCATCTCCGGGACAGTCAACGTCAACAGGTTGGCCCGCTCGATCAGCATGAAGACGGGCGGCTGTAGCTGACCTTCGGCGTAATAATTGCGGAAGCCATCTGCTGTGGGCTCAAGGAAAGCGAAGGATTGAGTATCGGTTTCTTCCTGGGATGCATCCGTACGACCCGGCTGAAAGGGGACCGTGACGGCATAGCCGGCTTCTTTCGATGCTTTTTCGATGGCCGCGGCGCCGCCCAGGACGATCAGGTCGGCAAGAGAAACTCTCTTGTTTCGCCACTGCGCATCATTGAATTCTGTTTGAATCTCGATGAGCCGAGGCAGCGCTTTCGCCAGAGCCTCGGGGTCGTTGACCGGCCAATCCTTCTGGGGGTCGAGCCGAAGCCGGGCTCCGTTGGCACCCCCTCGCATATCGGTTCCTCGGAAACTCGCAGCCGATGCCCAGGCTGTGCGAACGAGTTCCGCGCCACTCAGGCCGGAATCAAGGAGCTTCTTCTTGAGGGAGGCGATATCCCGTTGGCCGATCAGCTTGTAGTCGGCCGCGGGGATCGGGTCCTGCCACAGCAATACCTCAGCCGGTACTTCAGGGCCCAAATAGCGCGCGCGTGGACCCATGTCGCGGTGTGTCAACTTGAACCATGCCTTCGCGAATGCCAGGCGAAACGCTTCAGGGTCTTTCTGGAAACCCTGGGCGATGGCCCGATAGCTCGGATCGGTCTTCAGGGCGAGGTCGGTTGTAAACATGATCGGCGCATGTCGCTTGGATGAGTCATGGGCATCCGGCACCAGATTCGCGGCTTGCCCATCGGCTGGAATCCATTGCAGAGCACCCGCCGGGCTTCTGGTCTGGACCCACTCATAGGCGAAAAGGTTGTCCAGGTATTGTGTCGACCACGCGATGGGGTTCACCGACCAAGCGCCCTCGAGGCCGCTGGTAATCGTATCGGCACCGGTCCCCGAACCGCAGCGGTTTTTCCATCCGAACCCCTGTTCCTGGATCGGCGCGCCCGCCGGGGCCGGCCCAACACAGTCCGCGGGCTTCGCCGCGCCGTGGGCTTTCCCAAAAGTATGCCCGCCTGCGATCAATGCGACAGTCTCTTCATCGTTCATCGCCATACGACCGAAGGTCTCTCGAATATCTTGGGCAGCGGCGAGTGGGTCGGGGTTTCCGTTTGGACCCTCAGGATTGACATAGATCAATCCCATCTGCACCGCGGCCAGGGGTTGTGCGAGTTCACGCTTCCCGCTGTACCGCTTGTCGGCGAGGAAGGCTTCTTCGGGGCCCCAATAAACCAGGTCGGGCTCCCAATCGTCTTCACGGCCCCCGGCGAACCCAAAAGTTTGAAAGCCCATGGATTCGAGGGAGACATTCCCGGCCAAGACCATCAAATCTGCCCACGAAAGGCTATTTCCATATTTGCTTTTGACGGGCCAGAGCAAACGGCGAGCCTTGTCGAGGTTTCCGTTATCAGGCCAGCTGTTGAGGGGCTCGAAGCGAAGCTGCCCGCCCGCCGCGCCCCCCCGGCCATCGGCCACTCGGTAGGTACCGGCACTATGCCAGGCCATGCGGATGAAGAAAGGGCCATAGTGCCCGTAATCGGCCGGCCACCAAGCTTGCGAGGTCGTGAGGGTCGTCGCGATGTCCGCCTTCACGGCATCGAGGTCGAGTTGATCGAAAGCCTCGGCGTAGTTGAAACCCTCGCCCAGAGGATTCGATACCGGTGCGTTCTGCCGAAGCGGCGATAGATCCACCAATTCGGGCCACCAGAACTGGTTCGACCTTGGTTCACTCGCGCCGGAAACGGAAACGCCGGCGAGCAACCACACGGCGACGACAATTGACGAGACTACGCGCATTTTTCGAGAAGCAACTCTAGGCATGATGATTGGATTCCTTGGACACTTTGATCCGTAAGCAGTTCATTGGGTAGAACATTCAAGCAAATTTCTCGCAGTGCGGCATCGGTGCGATCGAAATGGTGCCGTGGCCTCTCACAGGCCAAGCCCCAACGACGTTGACGACAACCATTGAATTTCGCTTAGGCAGCCTCGAATTCGAGCCCATTCGCACGCCCCCCCCCGGCATACCTGGACTCTGTATAGAAAAAGAGTCCAGATTTCCTATTCCAAGCCCCTGTGCCATGCTCCCGGTTCGTGCGGGACGTCGCGCGTTCCAGGAGGCACCCTTGACCGCTTCACGCATCCGATGGGCCATCTTCGCGGGGATCTATGCCGTCTTCCTGTTCTGGTACGGCGGGTCCGGCGAGCCGATCTCACCCGAGGAAATGAAGCAGTACGCGGCGATCATGGAGGCACGCAGAGCAGGGGCGAGCAGCGTGGAGGAAGGCGACTCGGAGGGTGCGGCGGACTTGCGCAAGTTCGTCGAGACCGACGACGGCCAGGAGTTCGTCATGATCAATCTCAACGTCTATCGGGACGAGCCCAGCTATGCGGATGGCCGCGAAGCGGTCGGCAGCGCCCAAGAGACGGAAGAGGAGTACACGTCGCGGATCGCGCCCCGCCTCTTCGCACGCGCATGCCACCCGCTCCTGATGGTGGAACCCGCCGCCCATATCGGCGGAATCGGCGATTTCGAGCGACAGGATTGGAGTCGCGTCACCCTCGTCCGCTACCGCAGTCGCCGCGACTTCGTGGAGTTCGTCCTGGAACAGGACTACGCACAGGACGTCGATCACAAATGGGCAGCGCTCAGTCGCAGCCACACCATGGCGGCGACCCCGCGCATTTCGTTCGCGACGGTGCGGCTGCTGCCACTCCTGATCCTGATCGTGATCGGGCTGCTCCTGGATCGAATCGGCGCCCGGTCGCGGTAGGCTCCGGCCCGCCGCCGCTTCCTCAGGGTATTTCAGCGCCTTCGGGACGGTGCGCCGGCTCGAATAGGAACCCTTCGAAATTCTTATCCTTCACTTCGGTGATGCGGTGGTAGTACATGGCGCCGCCCAGATACACGGAAAAATATCGGGGCTTGCCTGGAATATTCGCACCGGTCCACCAGGAGTCGGTTCGGGGAAAGAGCGTTATGTTGGCGAGCGTGCTGACTTCGGCGCCCCAGGCCTCTTCGTTCTCGGTCGTGGCCTCGATACTCCCCAACTCCTGGTCGTGCAGATGGCTCAGACAGCGGCCGATCCAATCCATCTGGCGCTCGGCGCCGAGCGGCATGTTGTAGAACACGCCAGGCGATCCGGGACCATGGATCATGAAGAGGTTGGGAAAGCCGCCGATCGTGAGGCCGAGATAGTTGTGGAAGCGGTCCTCCCATTTCTCCTTGAGACTCATGCCTCCGCGGCCCTTGGGGTTGAGACGCAGCATCGACCCGCTAATCGCGTCAAAACCGGTGGCGAGGACCAGCATATCGATCGGGTGCTCACCGGTTTGAGTGATCACGCTCGTCGAGGTGAATCGCTCGATGGGGTCCTCGCGCAGGTCCACCAGACTCACGTTGTCGCGGTTGTAGGCCTCGAAATACCCGTCTTCGAGAATCGGACGCTTGGTGATCACGAAATAGTCGGGCAGCAACTTCTCAGCGGTTGCGGGGTCGTGCACGATTTCGCGGATCTTGGCACGCACGAAATCAGCCAGGGTCTGGTTCGCCTCCTCGCTGATGGCGATATCGCTGTAGAGGTTCAAGAAGAACTGAAAGCCGCCGCGCTGCCAGAGCGCCTCATACAGCGCCTCACGCTGCTCGGGGGTGTCCTCGAATGCGGAACGCTCCTGATTGTCGCAGGGAAAGCCTCCGAAATTCGCATGCATCTTCTCCCGGTGGGCGTCCCAATTCGTTCTTGCGTCCGCCATCTCCTCGGGCGTGATGGGGCGATTCTTTGCCGGAAAAGCGTATTGCGGGGTGCGCTGGAGCACGGTGACGTGCGCGGCCTCCCGGGCAATTTCGGGGATCGACTGAATCCCCGACGAGCCCGTGCCGATCACGGCGACCCGCTTGCCCTCGAACGAAACGGGTTCATGAGGCCAGAGACCCGTGTGGTAGCACTCTCCCGCGAAGTCATGAATCCCCGGAATGTCGGGTTTGTTCGCCGTCGAGAGCGCACCCACCGCACAGATCAAGAATTTCGCGGAGGCGCGGTCACCGGTGCTGGTCTTCACCGTCCAGCGCTGCGCCTCTTCGTCGTAACGGGCGTCTTCCACCCAGGTTTCGAACTGGATGTCGCGGCGGAGGTCAAACCGGTCGGCAACGTGTTCGAGGTAGTCGAGCACAGCGGACTGCTCGGATTGCGTCTCGGCCCAATCCCACTCTTGCACCAATTCTTCCGAAAAGGTGTAGCTGTAGAAGGGGCTCCCCGGGCCGTCGACCCGCGCACCCGGGTATCGGTTGTACCACCAGGTGCCACCGATATCGCTGGCGCCGTCGTACACCCGCACGGAAAGGCCCATCTCGCGCAGGTGATGCAGGGCATACATGCCGCTGACACCCGCCCCGATGACCACCACGTCATAGTTTTCGATCGATCCGCTGTCCATTCTCTTCCTCTGGGTAGTTGATGCGAAGCGCGGTGAACCGCCCTGCCCGATTATGCACCGAGTCTGCTCGCGTGTCCCGCCCCAGCCGAATTCAGTCTGAAGCTTACGCCCTGTCGGTTCAGCCTGCCCGCACTCGCGGGGATGCCGGCTAGGCTAAGATCGTCTCATGGTGGTCAACATCTGCTGCATCCAAACGGGGGGAGGGGCGCGACGGAGCCCTCCACGGCTATGAAACGGGTGCTCAAAATCGCGAGCCTCTTGCTCGGTATCGTCATCCTGCTCGCTACGTATCCCGCGTACCGGTTTTACACCGAGGTTCGCAAGGCGCTCAATGAAGATCCGGCGGTCTACGCCCAGGATATCGCGGATCTCGTCGCACGAACGCGCGACGGCCCGGGGAAGGATAATGCGGTTGTTTTCATCGGGAGTTCAAGCATTCGGCTCTGGTCGACCCTCGAAAACGATATGCAGCCACTGCCCGTGATTCAACACGGCTTCGGCGGCGCAAAGCTGGCCGACGTTGCGTTCTACGCCGAAGACCTCGTGAATCCCTTCGACCCCCGGGCGGTTGTCGTCTTCGCCGGAACCAACGATCTCAATCCCGGCTTGACCAAATCGCCAGAGGTCCTGCTCGAGAGCTACCAGAATTTCGTAGAGCGAGTGCGGGCGGACCTGCCGAATGTTTCGATCTACTTCATCGGGATCACACCCTCTCCCCGGCGCTGGGAGATCTGGGACCAGGCACAACGAACGAATAGGCTCGTCCGCGAGTGGAGCGCCCTGGACCCGACGCTCTTCTACATCGAGACGGGTCCCGCGCTGCTCGGAAAAGAGGGTGAGCCCGACCCGGAGAACTACCGCTTCGATGGGCTCCACCTCAGCGCGCGGGGCTATTCGATCTGGACCGAGATCATCCGCGCCCGCCTGATGGAAGATCTGCAGGCTGCTCCTGCATCTTGAAGACGCCGCCGGAAACGGGCGCATCGACCCCCCCATGCCCTGACGCGAGGTTGTCACCGACCTCGAAGCTTCGGTCCCCCCCCCAACGACATCGTCAGGGCGAAAGCTTCCCCGGCAGGCCAGACCCAAGACGCTTCTTTTGCTACGCATCACCTTCGATCATTCAATCCGCACTCTCGAGTGCGGGCCCTGCATCCACTCGTCTCTTCCGGAGGCCGCTTGTCCTCGAATCTGAATATTGAAGCCCTGCTCTGGGACAACGACGGAGTATTGGTGGATACGGAGCCGCTCTACCTCCAGGCGAACCGCGAGATCCTTGGCGAAATCAACGTCGAACTCACCGAGAATCTCTACAAGGAAATCAGCCTCCGGCAGGGACGAAGCGTATTCGACCTCGCTGCGGAACGCGGCGTGGATGCGCACCAGATAGAGCGCCTCAAGGTGGCCCGGAACGCGCGGTACGCGGATCTCATCGACGCAGGCGTACAGGTCCTCGACGGAGTACCCGAAGCCCTGGAGCGGTTTTCAGGGCGCATCCCAATGGGCATCGTCACCAGTTCCAACCCAGAACACTTCGAGCGTATCCACCAGCAGACAGGCCTGCTCCCCTACTTTGACTTCGTGCTCGCCAGCGGCGATTACGTGCGACACAAGCCCCACCCCGAACCCTATCTCACCGGCGCCGCACGCCACGGATGTTCTCCGAAACGCTGCCTGGCCATCGAGGACACGGAGCGCGGCCTGGCCGCGGCGGTGGCAGCCGACATGCCATGCATCGTCATCCCGCGACCGCTCTCCCAGGCGGGCAACTTCGCCACAGCGCTCCACGTCCTGGAGTCAGCCCGCGAACTCCCCTCCCGGATCGATTCGCTCCTTTAGGCCTGAAGCCCGCCGCAGAGCGCCCCCGGTCCCGGAACCCTGATGCCAAGGATTGGGCACCCGGACTCGTCCCACAGCGACACACCCACGCGTGCCCCATTTTATCGGAGACTTTTCAACCCGAACGAGCCGCTCGCATGAACCGGGCGTTCATCTGGAGATAGCCGTCCGCGCAGGGATGCTCATCCCAAATCGCCTGCCACTCGGGGTGCTTGGAAAAGGCTTCGAAGTCGGTGTCTCGCGCTTCCTTGCTGGGCCACCGAATAATCCAGCAGACATTCGGCTGGCCGTGAACCGAAACCTGAGGGTCGCTCCCGGAGACCTCGGCGGGCACGCCATCATCCATCCAAAAGTCCACGATATCCAAATTCGCCTTGAGCCAGGGAACGGCCTTTTCGAGCGCCCAAACCTTGTATTCGGCAAAGTGCTCAGCTTCGATCGTGTAGTCCCGAATTTCGTAGATCTCCTGGCTCATGCTGACTCCTCGTCTGGGCGGATCGATCAATGAAATTTTTCGATTCTGGCTACCACGACAATTAATTTATTCCCGGACCTGCTGCCAGAGTGCGAAACCCTGGGAAGATTTTGGCTTCCACCTCTGCGAGGTCAGGGTGTACGGCTACAATCGAGTCGATGCGCGTCCTCGAACTTTTTCCGAGTGGTACCCTCCGATGAGTCACGAAAACGAATATCACGGCAGCATGATCAAGATGCTCGAGTTGATCTGGGGCGAGGGCTATATGGCCCCGGGAGGGCCCGGTAATGTTGCCAAATTGCTGCGCGGGCTTGAAACCCGCGACAAGCGCATCCTTGATATTGGCTGCGGCATCGGAGGGCCCGCCCTCGAGATGGCCCGGACACACGAAGCAGAAGTCGTCGGCATCGACCTCGAAGCCCCGTTGATCGAAAGAGCCACGAACGCAGCCGTCGACAAGGGCCTGGCAGATCGATGTTCATTTCGAAGAGTCGATGCCGGCGCCCTGCCCTTCGCCGACCAATCATTCGATATCGTCGTCACTTCAGGCGCGATCACCCAGACAGAAAACAAACCCGAACTTTTCGCCGAATGTTTCAGGGTTTTGAATCCGGGTGGACATCTGACCAGTTATGAGTGGATGAAGTCGAGCGAACCCTATTCGGACGACATGCACTATTGGTTCAAAATGGAAGGCCTTACCTATGCCCTCGAAACACTGGATGAGTACAGAATCCACCTCGCGGGTTGCGGCTTCGTCGATATCGACGTCCAAGATTCCTCATCCTGGTACCGCATTGAGGTCGAACGAGAATACGACCTGATGAAAGGCGAACTCTATCCGCGCATGGTTGAGCTTATGGGCCGGAAGGACGCCGATCACTTCGTCGAAAACTGGCGGGCAATGGCCATCGTATGCCGCCAAGGCGAAATGCGACAGGGTTATTCCCGGGGGCGCAGTCCCGCCTGAGAAATGTCCTGCTTTCCTGTGCTGTCCTTGGTCGCGCGTAGACCCTCGCAAGAGATTTTTCAGCGCCCTGGAGCAATGAACCTACGCGCTGCGCCCGCGGCTTGCGACCAGCCCCGAGGCGAGAAACAACGCCGAAAGCACCAAGAGCCCTCTGAAATCCATGAGCGGCACAGTTGGGGCCACACTTTGAATCGTGATACTTACGGTGGTGATAGACGAAAGATCAACTCCATCATCCGCTCGATACGAAAAACTGTCTGATAGACCTTCACTACCATCATGTGTATAGATGAACGTGCCGTCCGGCATCAGAGTCAGGATGCCGTTCGCGGGGGCCACGTCCAGAATCGCAGTTAGCACATCCCCTTCGGCGTCCGTATCGTTTTCGAGTACGCTGCTCGCTCCATCGATCAGGAGCGCCGCCGCCTGACCTCGGTCGACCTCGAGTTCGTCGGCCACGCCCACGGGCGCGTCGTTTTCTGGAGTGACGATAACCGAAACGACCATATCAGCCGACTCCAAACCTCCGTCAGAGGCCTTGTAGCCAAAGCTGTCGCTGAGCGTTTCGCTCCCATCGTGTATGTACAAGAACGTTCCATCGGGAAAAATCGTCACAGTTCCATTTGACGGGCTGGCAGTCGGAACCGCGGTGAGCGCTGCGCCCTCGGCGTCTTCATCGTTCCCCAGGAGACTTATCGCGCCCCCTACCAGCTCCGTCTGAGTAGAGCCCTCGAGCACGCTGAGAGAATCGGGCAATGCCACAGGCGGGTCGTCAACTTGGGAAATAACAATAGAAACAAGGGTCGCGTCTGAACTCAGAGAACCATCATTCGCCTGGTATGTAAAACTGTCGGCGGTGGTTTCACTGCCGTTGTGCAAGTATGAAAATGTACCGTCGGCCAGGAAGGTCAAGGCACCATGGCTGGGGCCAGCGACAAGCACCGCTGTGAGCGCGTCTCCTTCGCTGTCCGCATCATCGTCGAGCACGCTCAAAGCGCCCCCCACCAGAGATGTCGCGATGCCGCCTTCGGCGACCAAGAACTCGTCTGGGCTCGCCGTGGGCGCTGTATTTCCAACTGAGCAGCCATCCGTAAACTGCTGGTACCAGCGCAGCGCCTCATCGTCACCGTCGTCGATGGTCATAAAGAAGCTACGTTCACCCGCCACGCATTCCTCCGCAGGATAAACCGCGATGCCCTCATTGTTCTGGGACGCAGGTCCGTTGTAAGCGCGCAAAATATTCAGCTGACGCACCACCCCAGATACCGGGGTCGAGGAGAGGTCGGAAACCGAAAGAACGTCGATACCTGCGTCGTGCCATATGTAGAGCAAATCCGTGGAGCGGTCGAACTCGAGGCCCGATGTGTCGTTCTGGCCCGTCAGATACTCGCCGACGAAAACAAACCCTTGCGTCGCTCGATTCAGATCAAAGACGAAGATGGCGCCACCATTCTGATGACCGACAAACATCAGCCCGCCCATACCGCCGGTACTGGTATACGGGTTGCCCAGCTGGTCGACGAAACCTGCCGCAGAGAGCGCTGAGTCCGGGACGAACGTAATCCCCTCTGCGCCCGAGCCACCGTCCCTCGGTAGATGGGGACGCGTATTCCAGTCATTGTTGAGCACCGCTGTTCCGTAGACCGAGACATCGTATTCCTTGATGCGCTCTTCGCCTTCGACCAGCAGGAAAACAACATCTTCAGAAAAATCGGCTTGGGTTACGCCCTCAAGGTCTCCGAAGCTTGTCCATTCGCCTCGGTTGCCCAACCGGCTATCAATTTGATATCCCCCCGCCCCATCTTCGACAACTGCCCAAAGCTTGGAGTTGGTGCCTCCAGGGCCGTTTCGTCCCAGCCACAGAGTCCGAGTAATCGGATTCCATAATGCGGCACTGAGATCCGAGTGAAAATCGTTGGCTCCTGGCCCCTCTATTGCCGTCAGGTTGATCGAATTTTCGATCGCCTCAGCGGGCCAAGAATCTTGGGCTGCCGCCAAGGCCACAAACCCGGCTAGAGAGAAGCATTGGACCAAAAGAAATATCGGAATACATCGGGTCGACTTGGCGATCATCGTGCGGAACATCTGGCATCACCACGGACCTCGCAAGGCAAAAATGCTCATGGCGCGAAATCGAAAGAACTTCTGGAGCAAGAGTTCTCGTAAGTCATTCCCAAAGCATAAATTTCTACACTTAGGCTTCGTGAAGCCACTGGCCTTCTAGCTAGCGCTCCTCTTCGAACACGAAGCCCTCGTACCCCGCCTTGGCCACTTCAACGAGTCGCTCGAAGTACTGCGAGCCACGCAGGTGCCCGACGAATTGGCGGGGCTTGCCAGGAATATTTGCGCCCATATACCAGGAGTTGGTGAGGGGGTATAGCGTGTGGTCAGCGATTTGATTGACCTCGTCTCCCCAAAGCGCCTCGGCATCCGGTGTTGATTCGATCGCGCCGAAATTATTATCACGAAGGTGACGAATGCTGTTTCCGACCCATTCCATCTGCCGTTCAGCACCCAGGGGCATGGTGAAGAAAACGCCCGGGGAACCCGGACCGTGAATCATGAACAAATTCGGGAAGCCCGAGATGGTCGTACCCAGGTAGGTGTCGAAGCGTTCATCCCACTTCTCCTTGAGGCATACGCCACCCCGTCCTTGGGGATTGAGCTTCAGCATCGATCCGCTCACGGCATCGAAGCCAGTCGCGAGGACCAATATGTCGATTTCGTACTCGTCGCTTCGGGTCTGAATGCTCGACCGCGTAAACGCCTCGATGGGATCTTCACGCAAGTCAACCAGGGCCACGTTGTCTCGGTTGTATGTCTCAAAGTAGCCATTGTCGAGGATGAGGCGTTTTGTACCAAAATAGTAGTCGGGCATGAGCTTCCGGGCGGTCTCGGGGTCGCGAACAGCCTCGCGGATCTTGTCGCGGACAAACTCTGAAACTTCATGATTCAAGTCCTTATCAACCAGGACACCGACATAGCTATTGATGGCAAGATGAATGCCTCCCCGCTCCCACATCTCCTCGTAGCGCGCGCGGCGTTGTTCGGGGGAGTCTTCCGAGGCCATTCGCCTGCTCGTCTTGAAGGGCCAACCGCCTCGCGCGCACATACTGGCGCGAAGCGAATCCCAATCCTCGCGGTACTGCGAAAGCTCTTCAGCCCTGAGGGGGCGGTTGCGGGCGGGGATCGCGTATTGGGGCGTGCGCTGAAAAACGGTGACGTGCTCGGCCTGCTTCGCGATTTCGGGAATCGACTGGATGCCCGACGAGCCCGTGCCGATCACACCCACGCGCTTGCCTGAGAACGACACGGGCTCATGGGGCCAGCGACCCGTGTGATGGCAATCGCCCGCGAAGTCGTCGATGCCCGGGTAGTCGGGCTTGTGGGCGACGAAGAGCGCACCCACCGCGCAGATCAGGAATTGAGCCGTGACCCGTTCGCCGGCATCAGTTTCGATTGTCCATCGCTGCGCGCTTTCGTCATAACGCGCATCGGAAATCCAGGTGCCGAATTGAATATTGCGCCGCAGGTCGAAGCGGTCGGCGAAATGCTCAAGGTAGGCAAGGACATCGGCCTGGGATGTCTGGGTCTCGCTCCATTCCCACTCGTTCACCAACTCCTTGGAGAACGTGTAGGCGTAGAAAGGGCTGCTCGGCACGTCGACCCGGGCGCCGGGGTAACGGTTATACCACCAGGTGCCACCGACGCCCCCCGCCCCATCGAAGGCACGCACAGAGAGGCCCATCTTGTCTCGCAGATGGTGAACCGCGTAGAGCCCCCCGAACCCCGCCCCGATGACAATGGCGTCGCATTCACCTTCACCCCGGTTATCGTTCGGCTGCCCGCCGCGCGTCGTACTCGCCATGGCGTCCTTTTTGTGGGTGATCTTGATCACCCTCTCCATCTTGCGCGATCCAGCACAACTCTCGGAACCTAGCCCATCCGCTGTGTTCGAGTGATAGCGAGTTCGAACTCCGTCCTTGCACGATATTCAAAAATGGGCGTTGGATCAGATTGCGATTCGGCACCCCGTGACAAACAGCTCGCAGAAGGCCAAGAACCGCACTTCCAATCATTCCCGGGGCCGCTAAAAATTCCCCAGAGGTCAGTCAACCGCACGATTGCCTGCCAACATGCGCTTGGAAATGGCTCGGCCACGTTGGCGCCAGGGCACTTCCACGAGGCGATAATTCCATTCCGCTGCGATGAAGGTGGCCAGAGTTGCCAGCAAGCACAGGAACCAGTCCCAGGCATGCCGAGCGGCGTTCTCTGTAAACCCGGGGTCGTAAAGCTCCCGTGCCTCGCCGATCAACCAGAAAAAAAACAAGTGAACGACATAGAGGGCATAGGAACGACTGCCCACATAAAGCAGAAGCTTGTTGATGCGATTGTCGCGCACCGGCCTTACTTCCAGGGATGCGAAGAACACCGAAACGGCTCCCATAAAAGCCACCAGGCCTACCCCATAGGTTTTGATGGTCAACGGATCCAACACATGCCCCGCCACCCAAGGCAGTGCAATGGCAGGTGCCAGCATCAAAAGATTCGCAAGCCGACCCAATCGCCGGAATATTTCCTGCACTCGCTGAAAGTGGATCGTATGACTGAAAAATCCGAGAAGCACCCCCCAGCAAAGCGCGTCGGTTCGAAATGGATAGTAAAAGGTAAACATCGGCCGTTCCCAGAACAACTGCGCTGCAATCGCGAAGACAAGAAAGCCTATGAACACCTTTCGATTGAGGAAGAAGAAGAGCAGAGGAAAGAGAAGATAGAATTGCTCCTCCAACGAAAGCGACCAGTAATGACCAGTTGGCACCCGGTCTGCGCAAAATTCATAGACGGCGCCCGGTGGACAAAGCGCCGAATAGACGTTCATCACGTTGAAAAAGGCGAATCCTACGGACAACGCCTCCTTCAAGAACGCGACCAGATCACCGTGAAAGAACCACTGCAAGGCGAGCGCAACCAGGGAAATGGCCAACCACAACCACGCAGTGGGCAAAAGACGGAATATCCTTCTTACCCAGAATGCCAACAACGAGTTGCGCGTTGATGTGTCGCTTGTGTTGTGCGGCTGCATCAGGGTTCTGGTAATGACGAAGCCGGAGATGACGAAGAATAGATCTACGCCGATGCCGAAATTCCCGTTTTCGTATAGCCCGGGAAGGTGATCAGAATAGTTGAAGTAATAGCCCACGATCTGGTAGTGGGTAATCAGCACATAGATGATCGCCAATGCGCGCAAAATTTCGATCTGCTCATTACGACCCGCCTGCTGTGCTGCTGTCGACATCGATTACATCACTCGATCGTTGACCAGAAAATGGCCGTCATGGATTCACCCCCAGGTATTCGGAAGTTCTCGGCTTGCTCCAGAATAGGATAGTCAAAGTGGCTTCCTGCAGGGTGCCCGAGTGTGGGTATGACCCAAGATCTCCATGGGCAGGCCTCCGAATGAGGCCTTCACGGAACGTCAACTCGGTGAATCGACTTCAGTGCTCGCAGCAGATTTCGAAATACAGTCCGACGGGCCTGGGCTTGAGTCCTTGCCGGTCGAAGAGTGATGAAGCAGCATCTTCATCTCTTCGAGTAGAGGGGCCGAAGGAGCCTGGATGGAGGAGGCGATCAAAATTTGGCATCACGGGCTGGTCGCCCGCTGGTGGGCCGAGTTCAATGAGGGCGGTGAGGATGTCGAGTATTTCAAGCGGGCCATTCTCGCCTCTGGACAGCCGGCTCTCGACGCCGGCTGCGGCACCGGCCGACTGCTGATTCCATTCGTGCGCGACGGTCTCGACGTCGATGGCAGCGACGCGGCGCCCGACATGCTGGATTGGTGCCAGAAAAAATTGGATTCGGAAGACCTCAAGACACAACTCCATGCCCAGGCCATGCATCAACTGGATCTACCTCGGCGCTATCAGACCATCGTGATCTGCGGCGCTTTCGGGCTGGGCGGAACTCGAGACCATGACCTCGAAGGCTTGCGGCGAATTCGTGCCCACCTGCGACCCGAGGGCAGGCTCATCTTGGACCATCACATCCCGGAGCGGAGCGCATCGCAAGGAGAATTGGCCGCTGGACTCTCGGCCCCCGCCGCGGACAAAAGTACCGGTCGCCGCTCTCTTCAGCCCTGGCCGGAGCATGGCGATCACCGCCGAGCCGCCGATGGGAGCGACCTCGACCTACGGGTGCGCCTCAGGAATTTCAATCTGGCTACCGGAATTGCCACACGTGAAATCTGCGTGCGTCAATTCATTGACGATCGAGAGGTGGCAACCGAAACGTATGAAATCGACATCTGCGTATATTCCATCGATGCACTCCGCGGCCTGCTCGAATCTGCCGGCTTCTCCGAGATCCGAATAACGGGAGGACTCGAAGAACGCCCTGTGCATGAGGGCGACTCACTCTGCGTCTTTCATGCAACCCGCTGAGAGATATCACTGAATCTCTCGCCCATAGCGCACCATCTCACCGGAAGACGGAATCGCTTCACGCCAGCAGGCGTGCAGCCCCGGCGGAGTCGAGATACTCGTCGATGCGCGTAATCGCACCCGCTGAGTCGAAACGCAGAACGATGCAAACATCGAGACGAACCTCTACGCCATCTTTTCGGGTCATACAAACGTCGTGCTGCTCAACCACGGCATCGTGGCCGATGACGCGGCGCTGGTTCTCGTAGGACAGGTGGCTCAGAGAAGCCACGAGGGACCGCATCGACTTGAGCAGCTCGCGAGCATTCGTTTCTTCGCCACCGATATTCTGGATCGCGCGTGCGGTCGGGTGAATGCGCTGAGTCGCATCCTCCCAATCACCTCGAATAATCGCGGCGAAGAAATCCTCGGTCCGCCGCTCCAGATCCATGGTCTCGTCTTGCATCGCTCCTGGCTCCTCACCCAATAGGCGGTCTGGCACGCGCCCCCCGAATTACGGCAATGAGCGGACAATAACGAAAGACATTTTCCTCGCTCTTTTACCCCTTTATGCCCTCGCCGTGCCCATCGTCGAGTTCTGAAGAATCAGGGAGGGCAGGCTCAAACAGGGCGTGCGCCATGGCGCCGCCCTTCAGCCGGGGCCAACTCTTCGGGTGGGCCGGCATTCAACCTCTCGACTTGAATCGTGAAACCTTTTGTCCGACTCCGAAAGTTGGACCGGGTTGGACATTCCGCACGACTTAAAAGCGAATCGGGCCGACATACGGCCCTCAACTCATGCTGGTTCCAAGAACCGAGAGGAAAATTTCATGTTTCGCCGAATCGTGTTGATCGCTCTACTCCTGCCCTTCACCGGGAGCGTTGTCCAAGCCGATGACGACTGCCCCGAGGCCAAGAACGAAGCCACGTCCCGTTATTACCGATGCCTCGCCGAAGAAGGAGGCATCCTCGCGGAAGTCGATTCTCAGGACGCGGCCCGGTGCCAGAGACGCTTTGAGAAGCGCCTGCGACGAGCTGACCGAGAAGAGGGATGCGGCTTTTCGGGCGGAGCCAACGAAATCGGCCCCGCTGTCGAGGCCTTCAGTGAGGCCATTCTCGACGCAGCATCCGGAAAAGCAGGCGTACCCGAGGTGGTGGTGAACCAGTGCGACCTCGAGCAGGTGAACCTGCTGGACTTCGAAGCCTGGCAGCGGGAGGATGGCTACTGGGTCGGCGAATACACCTTCCTAGGACCCGACGGCGACCCGAACGAGAGCACCCGATGGCCCTACGAATACGCACACTACCGCGGCTTCATTCATCTCGAGGTCAGTGGAAACTCGATTCGCCAGCGAAATATCTTCGCCTATCCGCCCCAACCCGACCCGGTCAAATGCACGGGCGCCGAAGGCGAGGTCAAGGGAAACGGGATTTGTGGCGTCAATGGCAACGAAAAGATCTTCAGTGCCGACCAGAGCGCCTCGGACTGCCACGGTAGTCTCGCGGGGCCCTTCATTACTCCATTCGGCAACGCCGCAACATATACGCAAATCATCGAGCCCGATACCGTGATCTACAAAGTGGTCTTCGATTCTCCGCCCTTCGCCGGGAACCTGATGCAGAATCAGATGACGACTCTGTCCGAAGGGGGGGCCGGGCGCGTCCGCGCGGCTCAGGGCTTCAATGTGGTCACCGGCGCGCCCTCCTACTTGAGTTTCTACCGGGAGCGCAAGGTCTCCGAGGCCGAGTTCTACCAGATGATCGAAGACACCCGTGTGGAGTACAACATCCTCGAAGAAGATGAATGCGGATGGGATGGCGTCACCAACGGGCCGAGCGCAACTGACTGCGCGACACACTTCGCCAACTGACAACAGCCCGGCTTCGGCCCGAAACACTCATTCAACGTACCGAGAGGGGGGTGCGGCCCGCGAGGCCGCACCCCCCTCTTTCATGATGCCTGGCTCTGAGCTCTTTTTTCGCAGGACTCGCCTCTAGTCTCGTGCAGCGGACCCCTGGGCACCCCTTCTTTCCGACTACTTGCCGGCTCGCTGAAAAATTGGCCGATAGCTGATCCGTTTAGGCGCCCCCCCACGACTCTAAGAACTGAATATTCCGACAAGTTTATCGGAATTAAAAACAGGACAAGGATCACGTGGGCGGACTTCGCCCCCAACTAATTCTTAGAGGTATTGATGATGACTGGGTACAACTGGACGATGAAAACGACTGGCAGCTGCAATCAGAAAGTTAACCGGAGACGCATTGACAAGTGTCGGTCCGTGACTTTCGTCGCTCTGCTCTGCGCACTGAGTGTTGCCTGCGAGCGCGCCAACCCTCCCATCCACTCGGTGATCACTGCGCATGGCAATACCGACTGGCATATCGATACAGCAGAGGAATTCCTCTATGGAACAGAGATGGACGGCAGCACTTCCGCGACCAATTTCGTTCCCAACAGCTGGACGAAACGGCACATGCATATCGATATGACCAACACGGCAAAGTACTACAACGACTCCACGAAGAGCGCGTCCGGCCAAGATACAAATATTCTGCTTGGCATCGATCAGGCGATGCTGTTCTTCTACGCCGGCCATGGCTCGCCTACATCCTGGAGCACTCTGGGGGATTCGGGGACGCAATCCTCGATGCTGCTAGGCAACAACGCCGAAAATAACTGGGGCGTTCTGCGTTATTACTGGCAATGCTCCTGTCAGGTTTTCGCCCACGGACCGTCGAGCTGCGCGGCGGGCACGGGTACGGCTTTCAGCTACTCCTGCCCCGAACAGTTCGACGGCTCGTCTGACTCCTCCTCCATGCGGAATGTGTTCGAGCGCTGGGGCCCTGCCTTGGGGTCTGATCTGAGAATGGCTTGTGGTGCCTCGACTTCCGCCTATTGTCATGCATCCGAGACGAACCGGATCTGGGACAACTACAACAACAACTCGTATGACGTGGCCGACTCCTTCATCTACGGGCTGTATTCCAGCAGCGGCTCTCGAGCGAAGGTCGTCCCCCTTTGTATCACCAAGGGGAACTTCAACGTAACGTCGACTCCGCTCTACGACCAAAGCTTCACCGATCAACCCAACCCCGTTGGTGACGGCCCTTACCTTCACCTGCAATTTCTCTCCGAGTTTCAGAAGAATCCCGACTGGATCTACATTCCGATTCCGAACTACATGCCCCTCTTGAAGCTCGAACCCATGGTGACCCCCGATATGCTGAAAAGAGCACAATTCAAGAAGTTTGAAGAGCTCCTGGTATCGGTAGACGAAATTGAGGGTCGAGGTGCGTGGGCGCGGATACACACTTGGAGCGGCGCCGTTTCGATTCTCGGGAAGGTGATCAAGAACGCCACGACCGAGCCTCTCGACGAGGAAACCTACTTCGCATTGGCGGATCAATATCTTCGCGAGAACGGCCTCCACGAAACCGACGCGATGGCACCTTCGGGGGCCGCGATGAGCTTCCAGAGCCGTGACGAGCGCGATGAGAGCGGGGAATTGCTGACCTCTCAGAAGAACGTACGAGTTTCCTTTAAGAGGCAGATCCTTGTCGACGGTTCCAACGACCCGATTCCCGTTCTGGGCGAAGGGGGGACCATCGCCGTGCAGATGAACAATGACGGGAGCGTCTTTGCCACCTCCAAGGTCTGGCGAGGAGTGGCAGGGGTGGAAGCTCGACTCCCCGTCAAGCCCTTCGAGCAGGCCTACGCCGAGGCCACGCAAAAGATGGAAAATTGGGAGAACTACGAGCTCACTGAGTGGCGCTTCGGCTACAAGGAGCACTCGGGCAATGTCGCCCAGACAACCATGGGCGTGGTCTACGAATTCGTTTTCGGTCCCATCGCCGAGCGGTTGCAGATGGATTCTCCGCCCCAGATCGTCGAGGTGGATGGTTTCCTACGCTAGGGCCTCTGAGCCATTCGTCGCGCTCCGGCTGAGCCCTGCGAGCCCATATGGGGCCAGCCGCGAGCCGGCAGCAGGCACGTTTCGGTGAAGCGCGGCGGGTGGTTTTTTTGAAATCAGGCTCGGCGCCGGTAGCGCAAGGGCAGGGTTTGGAGACCGCGGATCAGAAAACTGGGCGCATAGGAGAGCCCTGCGGAATCCACCAATTGCAGGTCGTCCCAGCTTGCGAGGAGACGCTCAAAACTGATCCGCGCTTCGGTACGAGCAAGGCTCGCTCCGGGACAAAAATGCTCGCCGTGGCCAAAGGCAATATTGCGCCGGGCGTTCGAGCGCTTCGGGTCGAATTGATCGCCTGCCTCGAAGACGCGCGGGTCGCGATTGGCGACGGCGTTCATCAGCATCAGGAATGAGCCAGCCGGGATCTCCACTCCAGCGATCTTTGTATCGCGCAAAGCCAGACGAAAACTGCCCTTGATGGGGCTCTCGAAGCGTAGACACTCCTCCACGAAATTGGAAATCGCCTCGGGCCGGGATCGAAGTTCATCCGCAAGAAAAGGTTGCTCGGCAAGAATTCGCATTCCCGTAGAGAGCAGACGCGCCGTGGTTTCCTGTCCAGCAGCAAAGAGAATGACCGCCAACCGAACCACGTCGGCGACGTCGGGGAGTTCCCCGTCCGGGAAGCGATCGGTGGCCAGCCGGGTCATGACGTCATCGCCGGGCGATGCGCGCCGCGCCTCGATATAGCGGGTGAAATAGGGGTAGAGGCGCGCCAGCACTTCGGCCCCCGATTGATTGGCCTGCACCGTCCCGGCCAGATTCTTCTGATCAATATCGCCCTGGAGCCAACCGACGAGCGTCGCGTGATCTTCCTCGGGCACACCCAGCAGGTCAGCGATCACCAGCATTGTAAAAGGCCCCGCATAGGCACTACAGAATTCAACCTCCTGCAGATCAGCCAATTCATCAATCATCCCATCAATCATCCCATTGGCGAGGACGGACATGAAGTCTTCGTTTTCCTTAAGGCGATTGGGCGTGAAGAGTTTCCTGAGCAACGCTCGGTGACGGGTGTGCTCGGGCGGGTCGAGGGCAGGCAGTTGATCGCTCAGGGGAATCTCGTGACGGCCGCGCGCAACGACATCCGCGAGGCTCTCGCCGGGTGCAGTGGCCGGTAGCTGCACGAAGGGACCCAAGGGGGCAACGACGGATGAGAACGAATCGAGATCTCCATAAATTTCGAGAAGCTCCTCAAGGCCCGTGACCAGGTAGACACCGTGGTGGGGTTCACGCGCCACCGGGCCTCGCTTGAGCAATTCGCCGTAGTAGGGATTCGGGTCCTGTAGGAGTTCCGGATCAGTAAATAGATCTCGGTCAAAAATCTCCATGGTCAGCTGTCTCCTTCCCTTCGCGAGTCGCCACAGTTCCGAGCTCCATCGCTCACCTCAGCATCTCAGCCTGAAACAACACCGCGCTCAAGGAAGTCCTTCAGAAAGCCCCGAGTTCGTTCGAATTCTCCGGGATCCCGAACGAACTCCGACGCTGCGAAGTCCGTGACCCCCGCCTCCGCCAATTCCACCAATACCTCAGCGACCCTCTCTTCGCTTCCCGCCAGAATCAGGTCACCGGGCCCGTCGACCCCCTCCCGATCGAACATGGCGCGGTACGAGGGCAGCGCTCCGTACATGGAAAGCCCTTTGGCCACCTGAGCGCGGACCGTCGCCTCGTCATCCGTGATACAGACCGGAAGCGTTGCGATGACACGGGGAGCGGCGCGCCCAGCGGCTTCGGCCGCTTCGCCGATACAGGGAACGATGTGCTCGCGAATCGTCTTTGGGCCAACCCAGGCCAGGGTGGTTCCCGAAGTGCGAGTCCCCGCGACCCTCAATGCCTGGGGGCCCAGCGCCGCCACCACGACCGGGCAGGCTTGCTCGGGCGAGCCAAATACCTGGGCCTCGCATGCGATGGATTCGCCGTCGAAGGCAACGCGTCCTTCCTCGAGCAGAGGCATCAAGACCGAGAGAAATTCACGCAGATGGCGGATTGGCTTTTCGAAGCCAATCCCCAACTGGGCCATCATGGGCGCGTGAGAAAGGCCCACGCCCAAAGTAAAACGGCCTGGCATCACACTGTGTGCGGTCAGGGCCTGGCCCGCCAGCGCCATGGGGTGTCGAGGAAAAGTGGGAACCACAGCAGTTCCGAGTTCGATGCCCGATACAGACTGGCCCACCAGCGCCAGCACCGTAATGGCATCGAATCCCCCAGTCGGATGCTCGGCAAGCCAATAACTGCTGAAGCCATCCGCGTGCGCCCGCCGCGCGTGGTCCGTAATCGCGCTGACCGAGGCCTTTTGGACCAGGCCCGTACCGTTGATTCCCAATCGCATCGTTTTGCCTCTCCCGTCTTGGTCGGAGACCCATAGCACCTGCGTGTCCCGGGCAAGGCAACTTGAAATTCCCGTGAAGGCATCATGGATTTTGGATCATCCGGGCTTCTGATAAGCTCCGATTTTGAGTCGCCGCTCAGAAGGGACCGGCAAGCCATGGAGATCGAATCGAATCCGGTGAAGAGCCCTGAACCGCGCTTCGTCCGACTCGTTGCCGCCTTCTGTGCCCTGCTGGGCCTCGTTTGGCTGATCCTCTATGGGCTTTGGTTGAGCTTCCCGTCTTTGCGACCGGGCCACGAACAAATTTACGACCTGAAGCTCGAACTCGCCTCCCGGGGAGCCATCTTCGAAAGAAATGCCCCGATTCGAGTCGTGATGTTTGGCGATAGCCGAGTGCTCGCGGGCTTCGACCCCGACCTCTTCGACGAACTCTCGGGGGGCGAAGTCCAGTCCTATAATCTGGGCCTTCCCAACTCCTCGGATTTCCTCGACGTCCTCGAAGGCATGGTCGCCAGTGGGTCGAGTCCGACTCACGCGCTCCTGGTCTCTCCCTGGGCATCCAGACGCGAGACCAGCGCCTGGAATTTGATCCAGAACGACCAGGAGATCATCTCGAAGCTCTTTCCCTTCCGGTATTTCCCGCGAGACCTGGCCCAATTTCTGGTTCGCTCCTATCAGCATGGAGGGGTTCTTTCCTATTACGACTACATGCAGCAACAGGTGGACAGTGCTCGGCGAGATCGAGGCTATTTCTTCATCGAGCATATGAGCCATTTCCCGAACGACAGGCTTCCCAAGGATTTTCGACTGGAAAGCGAGTCACCCGATAGAGTCCTGGTGCGCCCATACCAGCTTTCCGGAAACGCCTATATGCGAGTTCGGGAGTTGAGCGACCGGCATGGGATTCAATTCATCGTGGTCCCCCTCTATCACCGAGAAGGCCAATATGCGCCTCCGCGCCCCAACGAAAAGCAGCGCCAAATGCTCGAGCCTCACGGCATCTCGCTGAAGGGCCCGGATTATTGGATCTACCCCAATGCCTTCTTCTCAGACCCGACGCACGCCAATCGCGAAGGCGCGGCGCACTACACCCAGCAGTTGTGGAATACCGTAGGCCCGCTCCTCCTCGAGAGCGCGGGCAGCGAAACGCCGGGGAAGAGTCCCTGAGCCATGCTTTTCAACTCTTTCGAATTCCTGATCTTCTACATCGTCGTGGTCGCGGTGTTCTTCACCCTGCCCCATCGACACCGCTGGATCCTTCTCCTGGCCGCCAGTTATTACTTCTACATGAGCTGGAAGGCCGAGTACGTCGTCCTCATCATGGCGGCGACACTCATCAACTACGGCGTGGGACTCGGATTGGAGAGGAGCACGAGCGTAAGGCTTCGCCGCCTCCTATTGACTCTCGGCATCTCATCGAGTCTCGGAATCCTCTTCACCTTCAAATACCTCGATTTTTTCTCCAGCAATGTCCAAGAGGCCCTGGAAGCGATCAACATCTTTCACGCCATGCCCGCGTTTGATCTCCTGCTGCCGCTTGGCATCTCCTTCTACACCTTCCAGGCCATCGGATACGCGATCGATGTCTATCGGGGCGACACTCCGGCTGAGCGCCATCTGGGCATCTTCGCGCTCTACGTCTCCTTCTTCCCGCAATTGGTGGCCGGGCCCATCGAGCGCAGCCATCGCCTGCTTCCTCAATTCCGCCGCGAATCGCATTTCGAGCCCCAGAGAATCGTTCAGGGGCTTCAACTCATCCTCTGGGGTTTGGTCAAGAAAGTGGTCATCGCCGACCGCCTGGCCGTGGTTGTCGACACGGTCTACGCGAGTTCGGGCAGCTACTCGGCACCCTTCTTGATTCTCGCAACAATTTTCTTTGCCGTTCAGATTTATTGCGACTTCTCGGGCTACTCGGATATGGCCATCGGTACAGCTCGCATCATGGGCTACGACCTGATGACCAATTTCAGGCGTCCCTATTTCGCGAATTCGGTGGCAGATTTCTGGCGGCGCTGGCATATCTCGCTCTCCACCTGGTTTAGGGATTACCTCTACCGACCCCTGGGCGGAAACCGAGTATCGCGCCCGCTTTGGATGCGAAATATTCTCGCCGTCTTCCTGCTCAGTGGGTTCTGGCACGGAGCCAATTGGACATTCATCGCCTGGGGAGCGGTGCATGGGCTCGCGATGATCGGCGGCAGTCTCACGGCGGATATGCGCCGAAAGTTTTCCTCTGCCACGGGGTTGGTCCGATTGCCGAGGTTGCACCATGCGGTACAGGTCGCCACGGTGCTCGTCATCGCCGGATCCGCGTGGGTGTTCTTCCGCGCCCAAACCGTCGATCAGGCGATATCGATCTTGGTCGGTTTCTTCAATTGGGAAGGCACGAATATCGGAACTCTCTGGGCACTCGGCCTCTCCCGCTTCGAGATGGCCACGGCCCTGGCCAGCCTCTTCGTGCTCTTCTACGTCGAGAGTGTCGAGGAATTCACCTCACAGCGCGCGCTCCACCTCTGGTCGATTCGCAGCGTGCGCTGGGCCATCTATCTCGCAGCGTTCTACGGAATCGTCTTCTTCGGCGTCTTTGGCAGCCTGGAGTTCATCTACTTCCAGTTCTGATGCCGCCGCGCGCTCTGCAGCGAGTTCAGCCCGCAGTGGCTGTCATGGTCGTACCGGAACCGAGGTGTCGAGAAACATTCGGCACCAAAGCTCGATGCAGACCAACGAGAGCAGCGTGTAGGCGGCGTCGATCATGCCTGCCCGGTCCTGTTCCAGAAGGCGCTGCACTGCGGCGGGCTCGAAGAGCCCCCGCCGCTTCAGCGAAGCTTCAGAGAGCGTATCCTCAAGCAGTTCGTGCAGCTCATTGCGCAGCCAATGGCGCAGGGGCACGCCAAAACCCGATTTGGGTCGATAGATGACTTCATTGGGAAGCAGGTCCTCCATGGCGGCTTTCAGAATCCACTTTCCCTCCCCACGATGATGCTTGTATTGAATCGGCAGTCGGCCCGCCAACGCAACCAGGTCCGGATCGAGCAAGGGAACGCGCACCTCGACCCCCGTGGCCATGCTCATCTTGTCAAAATAATTGAGGTTGTGGTCCGCGAGAAAATGCTTCCCCTCCAGGTAGAGCATCCGATTCAATTCTTCGATGTCTTCCGGGATTCGTTTCAGAGACTCGATCAGGGGGACTGAAAAACCCTGCCCATGAACCGCTTCTCGCATCTCCTCGGTATAGAGTCCGTCAAGCAGAGCTGGCTCCGCCCAATGAAAATAACTGGCCAGACGCTCATCCCCGTCTCGATCCGCGTAGGCCACAGCTTTCGCCACTCGGCGCGTCAGGGCCAGGTTCGAGGGCAGCCAGTTGGCGGCCCCGCGCAGCCCGCGACGAGCAATGCGGGGCATCCAACTCCACAGCCGCTCAAGCTGCAATGCCTGATGCCGCCGATAACCCGAAAAGATGTCGTCACCCCCGGCCCCCGAGAGAAGAACCTTGATTCCATGCTCTCGAGCGAGCTTGCATATGAAATAGGTATTGATCGCCGCAAAGTCAGCCTGGGGCTCGTCGAGGTAGTAGATCATTCGGGCCAATTCATCGGCCATTTCCGGGCCGACGTAGATGGTCCTGAGTTCGACGCCCAAATGGTTGGCCACTTTTTTCGCAAAGGGCAGGTCCTCGATATTGCCCTCTTGTTGAAAGGCGGCGTCCTTGAAACCGATGGTGAAGCAGTCCAGGGCCTGGTCCGGATTGCTGTGCCGGGCACACGCCACCACGCTGCTCGAATCGAGACCGCCAGAGAGAAGCGCACCCACGGGCACATCGGAAACCATTTGGCGATCCACGGCGGTTTGGACCGCGCTTCGCACCTGCCTTTTGGCTTCCTCCCTCGGCATGGGGACGATGGCCTGATCGAAGGGCAGATCGTAGAAGGACCAGTGCCGGTCGACCTCGCCGTCTCGGATGATCATGGCATGCCCCGGCTCCAACTTCTTCACGCTCTTGAGCATCGTCATGGGCGCGGGGCACCAGAGATAGGTCATGTAGTGATGAATCGCATTGAGGTCGAGACTGCGGTCGAGGTGATCGCTCTGCAGGAGAGCCTTGAGCTCACTCGAAAACAAGAAGCCGCGATCAGTATCGGCATAGTAGAAAGGCTTGACCCCGACACCGTCCCGGGCCACCAACAACGAGTCGTCCCGGGTATCCCACAAAGCAAATGAGAAGATTCCGTTCAGCCGACCGAGGACACCCTCGCCGTATTTCAAATAGAGATTCAAGATGATCTCAGTATCCGAATCGCTTCTGAAGCTGAACCCCTCCCCCTCCAGAACATCTCTCCACTCGCGGTAGTTGAAGATCTCACCATTAAAAACGATCACCACCGAATTCGTCGCATCCCACATCGGCTGGTGGCCGCGGGGCGAGAGGTCGATGATCGAAAGCCTGCGATGCGTCAGGCCAAGGTTTTTATCGTCGAGGGTCAGGGTTCCCGAATCATCCGGCCCCCGATGAGCAAGGCTCTCGTTCATACGGCCGAGCAGTTCGGCATCGAAGCGGCCTACGTAGCCAGCGATTCCGCACATAGAGCTAGACCCCGGCCTCGCTTTCCTTGCGCCTGCGATCGAGTCGCCTCACGCCGCCACCCTTCCCAGATGGGATTTCACCGCCCTGAACTTTCCGTTCCGCTCACGGGGAATACTCGAAACCACGTGAACATCGATATGAATTTCGTCCCCCAGCCTCAATCGAATCTCACGGATCATCTTTGCTTCGTCAGCCTGAGCATACCCAGGAGCCGGAACGATTTTTACATCGATGGCCCGGGGCGTATCCTGGAGGATCTGCGCCTCGAGGATCATCGACTGTTCCTTGAAGATATGATCCAGCCGGCCCACCAATCTGCCGTCCGGAGTCACAACGTAGTCTTCGTTTCGACCATCCACATCGCGAAAAACATCGCCCGCACGCCCGCATGGACAAGGTGATTTGAGCCGGGTCCCAACATCTCCAATGCGATAGCGGAGAAAAGGCGTCACGTCGTTCGAGAGACCAGTCACGATGAGCCCACCGCGTTCGTACTCCTCGGTCTCTTCGTCGACCTCAACCTCGACGATGCAATATTCCATATCGACATGAAGGTTTCCCTCGAGGCATTCAGTCATGGACACGGCAAACTCACTCGTCCCGTAGCGATCGAGGACAGGGGCTCCGAAAGCCTCCTCGATCGCGTCGCGCTGAAACGCCAACAACGACTCGGAAGAAGTAAAGACCGCACCAAACTTCCCTCGAGGAATCCCTCTTCCCAACTCGAGCATCGAGCGCGCAACCAGATTCAGGGAGGAGGGATAGCCCCAGACATAGGTCGCCCCAGTGCGGTGAATTTCATCGACATAATGAACAAGGTTGGCCGGCGTCATGTGGTGTACCGAAAAAAGTGTCTGGCGGTTGAAGTAGTTGTATCGCCAGAAGGGGGTGCCTGACCTGCTGAAGGGAACAATCAATTGCCCTCCGAAAGTCAGATGGGCGTCCCTCAGGTTCACGCCATGCGACATACGCATGCGCCAAACGGTGGCGTACTCTTCAGCGATCGCTTCCGGGCTATGGGCAAGTCGCAGCGCCGAACCGGTGGTTCCGCTCGTGCGACTCTGTCGGATTCGACTCACCGGAATCGCGGGATTGATAATGCTTTCGAAGTTGTTCCTATACCCGTCCTTGTCGAGCACGGGTATAGAGGCCAGGGTCTGCGCGATGGCCTCCGATGGGTCCGACGAATCCACGGGGGCTTCCAGACCCCGGTAATAGGGCACGGATTCCCGAGCCAGATCAATCAAGCGGAAGAGGCGCCGCTTCTGGACCTCCAGCAATTCCTCCTGGGGAAGCAACTCGGTCTTCCGCCACTCAGCAAGGACCTTGTAGAAATGATTCGAAAAACGGGCTCTTGTTCGCTGGTAGCCAGCCCACGTACAGCCAAGGTTCTGGACCATCACCGGCATGGCATCATAGAGGCGGTTACTGGCCAAAAAGAAGATCCCCTCGGGCCAGGTCGAAAACCTCTCTGACAGGCTGACCTGACCTCATCCCCCAAGCCTCGGTCCGGGTGAACCTGGGCAGCGCCCTCATTTGACGAACCTCCACGCGACCGGGGGATATATGCGGAGGGTGACGTGCCTGGCGCTCCGCTCGCCGCGATCCAGAAATAGATGAACTCCAAGTGGGGATAGAAAACTCAGGAGCAATATACAGAAAGTCGGACTCGAAGGATTCAAGGGCTCATTCGCACCCAAGCACACCCGAGCGGGGCCTTGCTCGCCAAAGAGCCCCCGCTTTGAAGGCATGGTCCGTGGCCCGATCTCACCCAAGTCGTTACTTTCCTTCGAGGACTTGAGGAAGGATTCAACAGATGCCCGATTCCCACCCCGCGCCGCGGCTCGGCGTCATTGGAGGCAGCGGAATCTACGACATCCCCGACCTGAAAAACGGCGAGTGGCGAGCGGTTGAAAGTCCCTGGGGAAAGCCTTCGGCCCCACTATTCTTCGGCGAACTGGACGATATCCAATTGGTTCTCTTGCCGCGCCACGGCCGCAATCACGAACTGAGTCCGACCGCCATCGACTACCGGGCAAATATTGACATCCTCAAGCGCGTCGGAGTCACGGATCTCCTCTCGATCTCCTCGGTCGGCTCATTTCGCGACGAATTGAAACCCGGGACCTACGTGATCGTCGACCAATTCATCGACCGAACCTTCTCGCGCAAAAAGACGTTCTTTGACGAGGATGTCGTCGCCCACGTCTCCATGGCGCATCCCGTTAATTCCCGCCTGGGTGATTGGTGCGAACAAGCGTGCCTGGATGAAGGCATTCCCGTCCAGCGAGGCGGCACCTACCTCGCCATGGAGGGGCCGCAATTCTCCACCCTCGCCGAATCCACGCTCTACCGGCAATGGGGATGCGATGTGATCGGGATGACAAATATGCCAGAGGCCAAGCTGGCCCGGGAAGCCGAGATTCCGTATTGCACCGTGGCCATGGTCACGGATTACGATTGTTGGCACCCGGATCACGATAATGTCGATGTCGGTTCCATTCTCGACGTCATGCGTAAGAACGTCGAAAGCGCCCATAACCTGATCCGGCGTGTCGCCCCGCGCATGAAAAATCGGCCCGCGGTCTGCCCCTCCGGTGACGATCGCGCCCTGGACGGGAGCATAATTACCAGCGGAACCCTGAACCCAAAACGGGTCGAAATGCTCGACGCCATTGCGGGAAGGATCCTCAAAGAGGTGGGCCAAAGCAGTGGACTTTGAAGGACTGATCCGGCGAATACCGGACTACCCCAAGAAGGGAATCATTTTCCGCGATATCACGACGTTGCTCGAAGATCCCAGTGGCTTTCGCCGCGCCGTGGACGAATTGGTTCAACCCTTCGCGGGCCTGGGAATCAATCGCGTGGCGGGGATCGAGGCCCGGGGCTTCATCCTGGGCGGCGCGGTGGCCCATCAACTTTCAACGGGCTTTGTCGCGATCCGAAAACAAGGCAAGCTCCCCTGGCAAACCATCTCCGTGGAGTACGAACTCGAATACGGTCGCGACGAAATCGAGATCCATGTCGACAGCGTCAACAAAGGCGACCGGATCGTCATCGTGGATGATCTGATCGCCACGGGGGGCACCGCCTGCGCAGCGGTGGACCTGATTCGGGAAGCCGGCGGCGAAGTTGTGGGTGCCAGTTTCGTCATCGACCTCCCCGATCTTGGAGGAAGCCAACGACTCGCCGACAAGAACGTCGAGGTTCGCTCGTTGATGGCCTTCCCCGGCCATTGATCAAAGTTCACCGGGCACCCGTGCCCCGCTACAAAAGAACCCGGACGAAGCCCCAATAAACCCATGGGCTCGGGCCCAGCCCCATTTCGCCCCATCGAGTGAGAAAACAAGGGAGGAAGCATGGAGCCGATTTCTCTGGAGGGAAAAGTCGCCCTGGTCACCGGGGGCGCCGGCGGTATCGGGCGAGGCATCGCGGAAAGTTTCGCCGAACTTGGGGCCCGGGTCCTGGTGGCGGACTCGAACCCGGAAGCCGTGAGCCGAAGCAACGATGAAGCGCGCGGCCAGGGCCTTTCCATCGATGCCGTGGAATGCGACGTCCGCGATACGTCCGCCGTTCGAGCGCTGATTCAACGGGTGGAAACCAAAGAGAGGCGGCTCGATATCCTGGTCAACAACGTCGGCCATACGCTTCGCCTCTTCAAACCCCTGGAAGAGATGACCGACGAGAACATCGACGATCTCTTCAGCGTGCTCTTGCGCCACGTGATGATCTGTTCTCGGGAAGCCATCCCCTTGATGAAGCGATCGGGTGAAGGCGGCAGCATCATCAGCATTTCTTCCATCGAGGGCTACCGCGGGCTCCCCAATATCGTCCCCTATGCGGCATTCAAGCTGGCGATTGAGGGGTTTACGAAAAGTCTGGCCCTGGAACTCGGCCCTCATGGAATCCGTGTCAACGCGATCGCGCCGGAAACCACCGAGTCCGAATCCATTCGACCCTCGCGCTGGGTGAAACCCGAGAACCAGGAGCGCATCCCCTATTGGATCCCCATGGGCCGCTTCGGACGGCCCAGTGATACGGCGGGCTGCGCGGTCTTCCTGGCCAGCGCTCTCTCGGAATGGGTTTCGGGCACTGTCATACATTGCGATGGCGGCAGCCTGGCGGCAGCGGGCTGGTACCGAATGGCAGACAACCGCTGGACCAATACGCCGATCATCGAGGGGAGCGGCCTTTGATCATTGCAAGCCGCCTTCCTGCCGCGACTGGTGCGAGCGACGACGCCGACTGACCCACAAGCCCGCCAGAACCATCTGCAGCGGAACGATCAAGCCAAGGGCCCAAGAGCCCGGTTCGCCCGGTCGAAGAGCCCCGGGCGAGCACGCCACCGGGTCCACTTCGGGTTGGCCATCCGGAACCTCGCCAGGCCCACTGGCATCCGGCCAACCCTCCGCGGGCATATCCTCGATCCCAGTGCGGCCTCCTGTGCCACGAAATCTGGAATCCGCCTTATTACTCGAAGTGAAGTGCATCACGACCATCGTGGCCAAAGTCCCCATGACGAGGAAACCAAAGCCGAGCAACAGCAGCGCAGCGCTGTTGAACTGCCCCGCTCCCTCGAGCAGCTTTGCGCCCAGGGACATCGAAACCTTAACTGCATTCTTCGCCATGCCGCTGGGCGTGCTCGCGGGGTTCAACTCGGCAGCGCGACCTCCTGGATCCCAGAGCATCAGCGGATTGCCCAACGTGTAGGCGAATTGGTTGATCGCATGGTAAACGGGATCCGGGGAGATGAAGCGCCCCGTCTCCGGATCGTAGATCCGCGCGCCGAGCATCACGAATTCGCCCAGCGCCTCACCCCCTGCGAAGTGGGCGCTATCTCCGCCCGCCCCCGACGTCTCGTCCACCCCGAAGGGTGAATAGGCATAAAATTTCTGCAGATCTCCTGCTTCGTCAGAAATGGCCTGAACATTGCCGCGGAAATCATGATGCCTGTATATCCGGCCTTCGCCCGTGAATCGGATCTCGACTTCACCGAGATCAATCGCAGTGGGCTGGCGATTCGCGTCGCCGGAAACAGCGCCGCCGAAGAGCGCTCGGGAAACGCCCGCTGGAGACGCAAACGAAATGGGCCGACCCAGGCTATCCCACTCCAGGGAAATCGATTCGCCCATCCCCGTCAAGCGGCCCGCTGCGTTCCAGTGCAGGGGAACGCCATCGCGTGCGGCCAAAAAGCCCGCTTCGTCCCACGTGTAGTCGTGGTGTGTGCCTCGATCCGAGGCAATGAGCCGATTCCGTTCGGCGTTGAAGCTAAAGGGGCCGGGAGTCCCAGCAGACCCGAGCACCCCGAGCCAATTGCCCAGGACATCAAAGCCAAAATCCCCCCCGGTGGATAATGAAGTGCCGCCATAGAAACTGGAAACCCAAGCCTCGACGCGAGCCCCATGGCTGCCTCCTTCCCCTAAGAACTCGCCGCGGGGTCCCATCACGTAACTCTCAATAAAACTCCCGGACGAAACGCTGCTGCCCGGCGACGGGTTGACCGTCGTGTCCGCGTCCAGGCAGGAATGGATCGACTCGCATTCGCTCCAGAGCAGATCCGTCGACAGGAGTTCCGACCCGGTGCCGCCACGCAATTCGACGGTCTCCAGCAGGCCTGTTTCCCAGTCGTAGGAGAATGATCGGACGAGGTCATTTCCATAGTGGATCTCGCTGATCTTGCCCGCGCTGAAACGCCGATCGAGCACCTTCTCACCCTGATCGAAAACGAGTACCGGGCGATTGCTCAGGTCGTACGTGAAGTCCAGGGTCCGAAAGGGGGACGCGCCCGGTGTCAATACGAAGCGCCGAGTCGTTTCCCGAGACCTCAGGTCATAGACCCGCTCGAGAATCTCACCCTCAGGGTAATGCACCGCGATCGGTCGGCCGGCCAAGTCGTAGTCGACGGTTTCGAGGCCCGGACGAAGGCTGTCCATCCAATGGCGCAAACGACCGGCCTGCCAAATCAACTCGACGCTGCTTTCGGGTAGGCCATCGCGGAAATAACTCAGCCGGGTCGGCCGACCCGCCGGGTCATAAACGGCCTGGCTCCGCATCCCGTTGGGCAACTCGACCGCCAGGATATCCCCCGCTTCCGAGTATTCGTAGCTTCGTATATGCCAGGTGCCGTCGACGCGATCCCGGCGTTCCGAAAGGCGCCCGGCGGCGTCGTAGGCGTAGATCGTATCCCCCCCATAGGGACGCCGTATCTCCAATTGCTGGCCATCGCTTCGGTAGATGAATTCAACAACTCCGGTCTCCTGAAGTATGCCCTCGTCCGGGACCTCCCCGACCCTTTCCAGGCTGACGAGATTTCGATCCTCATCGAACGCCCTTCGCCGCATGCCGGGACGACCCGGATCACTCCGCCCCCGCATCTCGGCCCCTTCGAGCAGGTTGCCCACCGCGTCGAAAACTCGCCGTGCCGTCACACTCTCCCGGGCAATCTCCTGGGCGTGCCCGTGTTCCCCGTAATCGCCCAGCCAGGTCCAGGTCGAATCCGGGCCGATGATCAGCCAAAGCAGACCTTCCGGGTCATACGAGAAGCTGTGCGAGTCCCCCGCTCCATCGGTCACCGAAGCAAGCCGACCCTCGGCGTTGTAGGAGCGGCTCTCGATCAAGCCGAGCAGGTCGAATTTTCTCAAGATCGGACGGGCCAGGGGGCGACGCCAATCCTGGGCCGACATCGCGTACTCGGCTTGGACCACGTTGCCCGATGGAAGATCGACACGAACGACGTCGTCGTTTTCGTAGAACCAGCGCGTTGTGGCGCCATCGGGGCCCACTTGTCGCGACGGCCTTCGCCCGGACCAGGCCACCTGCGTGACATCGCCCACTGCATCTTCGATCTCATGGACCCGGGCATCCGCATCGTATCGATACACGCTGCGCCCGCCCCGGACATCTTCGACAACGGTGTAGAAGAGTTGGCTCGTGGGTTCGAACCCGTAACGAAAACGCGCAAAGTCCTCGCCGAGCCCCACCTGCCGAACCGAGGCAAGCCGCCCCGATGCGTACGCATACTCCAGCCGTTCGCCCTCGGAATTCGTGATCGCTGTAAGGAGATCACCGTCGTACTCGTAGCGACGACCGGGCCAGCCCTTCGCCACATCCAGCCCATCACGCGCAACAGTGGGCCGACAATCCGCGTCATTTTCGAATTCGGCGCGTCGCCCCGCACGATCCTCGACCGCAGCCACGCAGGAATTCGCGTCGTACTCGAAGGAATAGACCGGCTGGCAGCTATTCTGGCCTCGACACTGGCCCACGCTCTGAGTACGCACCCCCGACCCGTGCCACTCGAGGAAGAAGACCAGGCCCGGGCGCACCCCGTCGACGCCCGTCAGCGCGACCAGCCGACGGTTGAAAGCGTCGAAATGGTGGAGCAGGCCACCCTTGGTCTTGATCCGCTGGGAATCGACCTTGACCCAATGCGTACCCGGGATGGCAGCCCCATCCGCGAGGAGCCCGACTTCGTGGACGGCCCCGGTCGCATCGACAAAGGTCTGGCCGTCGTAGGTCATTTCGAAGAACCAACGCCAGGCCCCCGTGGACGAATTGTAGGTGGCCGCCATCTCGAGATCGCCGAATAAGGTGTCGATGGAGAGGTCTACGCGTCGGTGAAAAAAATTGCCTCCCGCGAGATCGAGACGACCCCCAGGCAGATCAAGAAGCAGGGGCATGCGGTATTCGAGAACTCCCGGCTCCGGCTTCCTTGCGGCCCACGGTACACAGCTGGTGGTGGCGACAAGAAGAATGCATTGGATGATCGCCACTCCACGCATGCCCAAGGCCACCCTGGAACCCTTCACCCTTGCCATCTCTCTCTCCTCTTCTGAGTTTCACGCCCAAACGCGATGCCTTGATGGGAAAGCAGAGCAACTCCCATGCCAGCCCCGGGATTGCTCCGTCCGCGGGATCGGGGCTAGACTCGGCGGCACCGAGCAACCCCCCGCCTGGGCCGGAGGAGCCGAGCGTGAAACGTTTCACGAGGCCAAAAGGGGGGCCCCGACCATGAGCCATCCCGGCGAGAACGTTTTGACGACGAGCCGCCTCCCGGAAACCCGCCTCGCCGGCGCGCTTCTGGCCGCGTTGTTGCTGGTCGGCACCGGCCTGCGCCTGGTGAACGTTGGCCCGGCGCTGCTCTTCGGTGACGAGTTGCACAGCCTCGCCGACATGCACGGCGGGTATCCCCAGATCCTTACCCATTTCAGTCCCACCGGAGGGGGCCTGGCGCTCCCACTCCTCCAGCGATTGCTGATGGATTTCTTTGGAGACGGACACTGGAGCGTCCGCGCTCCCGCCTGGCTGGCCGGACTGGCCCTGCTCTACCTGACCTTCCCCATTGCGCGACGCCAAGTCGGCGAGGCCGCCGCATGGGTCGCCACCGCCGGCGTGGCGCTCTCCCCCTTGCTCATCTTCTACTCTCATTTCGGGCGGATCTACTCTTTGGTCGCCCTGCTCTGCCTGCTTCTTCTGGACCAGGTCGAGCGCGCCCGGCGCCGCGCGCGCTGGAGCGTCGGAACCTGGATCGCCGTGGTGGGGTTGACCGCCCTCCTCCCCTGGGCCCATCCCACCGCCCTGGGCTTCGTGCTCCCACTCTATTTGGGGGCCCTGGTGACATGCGGCCTCGAGGCCCGGCGCTCGGACCCCGCCGCTCGGCCTGCCGCAATGCGATTGATGGCCGCGCTGGCTCTGGCGGGCGCCCTTTGCGTCCTGGCCTACCTGCCCGCACGCGAATCCCTGGTCGAGTTCCTCTCGGCCAAGACCCGCGCCGAATACTACGGAGCGTTCGGCTTCCTCGATGTGGCCAGCCTGCTCGCGGGCAGCCCCCAAGGCGCCGGCGCCCTGGGGCTTGGGCTTGTTGCCGCCGCCATCGGGATCGGGCGCGATGACGGTACGCGAAGCCTGCCTCTCCTCTTCGCCGTAGCCGGGCCGCCTCTCACCATCGCTCTGATTCGTCCCTACGGCGACGCCTACGCGTATGCCCGCTACATCCTGCCCGCCGTGGTCCCGGCCTTCCTTCTCTTGGGGCGCGGCCTGGCGCTGGCCGCGCGGTCCCGACCCTCCCTCGGCCCGAGCGGCGTTCCCCTGGCGGGCGCAGCCATCGCCTTCGCCCTCTGGATCGCCGGACCCGGCCTGCCCCGGGCGACCGATCACGCGAATACCTACCTGTCGATGCTGGCCCTCCCGGCCTTCGACGCCCCCTGGCCCGAAACCCCCGCCTTCTACCTGGAACTGGCGGCCCTCCCCGAAGCCGAACGGGCCGGTCTACGCCTGATCGAAGCGCCGGCCCTCACCACGCGCAGCCGGCATCTCTATCGCCACTACCAACTCCAGCACGGAATCCCGACCTCGCTTGCCCCCCTGGCCAGCGAGTTTCCGCGGATTCCTTCCGGCCCCTACGTATCCTTCCATCGCCCCGGCTGGCGCGAGGCATCCGGCGCCGACTACCTGATCGTTCATCTCGACGTGGGCCGCGAAGTCGCCGGCTATTGGCGCTGGCTCTACGGTCCCCGGGGCCCTTCTCCGCGACCGGGGGATGCCGCCTTCATGGAACGGCATCAGCGCTACGGCGGACCCTTTGCCCAGCCCGATCCCGCTCTCCTGTCCAAGCTCTGGGCACAACTCGGGCCACCCATCTTCAACCAGGACGGCCTCGCGGTCTGGGATCTGCGTCCACCCGGGAAGCCGGACTAGACCTCGACTCCCAGGACTTCGCCTTCGTACTCGGCCAGGCCCGCGAAGCGCCGAAAGGGATCTCCTGCCACGGCGGTGTCGCTGGGCAGGCACTCGGCGCCGCTGCGTTCCACGAGGTGGGCGATCACGTCCTTCATGGCCTGCACGGGGCTGGGCGCATCGGGGGAAAGGGCCAGGGGATCGAAGTGGTTGCCCTGAATACGAATCAGCTTGAAGGGCTCGCCCGTCTCGGATTGCCAATTCAACACGAGGTCGATCACCAGAACCGGACGGGCTGAAAGACCCGAGACCGCCGCCACCGCCAGGGCTTCGATGCGCTGATAGGGAATCCGGCCCAGCCCGCGACCCTCGATCTGCACCTCGAGGGCATCCTCGCCCAGGCCGACGGGAACCGCCTCGATCAGTTTGATCGTCCTGGACGCGGCATCGGAAACCGGCTCTTCTTCGACGAGGAGTCCCTCGCCCACCTCGAGAATCGGATCTTCTTCGTCGTCTTCTTCGAGGCTCTTCATCACGGGGTCAAGTACGTCCCCCTCGGCGCCTTCTTCTTCAACACCCGTTTCTCGCAAATCCGCCGGCTCTCCGTGGGACAAGTCCAGGCCCTCGAGAGGCGCCTGCGCGAAATCGCCGACGGCTTCGTCTTCGCCCATTGCATCGGCCGAGCTTTCGTCCCCTGGGTCTCCGATCGAAAGAGTCGTCGGATCGATTTCGCCCAAAAGCGGCGCCTCGGACTCCGATTCGGACTCCAATTCGATTTCGTCCGGGGATGTCAGTTCCTCGTCATCCGCAAGTCCGAGTTCGGTTACGACCTCATCCTCCGGGTCTTCGTCCGCCTCGGGGGCCAGGCGCTCCTCGGCCACGTCCAGCCCCAGGGCCGGCGGCGGGGGGGAAGGGGTCGCCAGGGGCTCGCCGAGTTCGAGAATGCCTTCATCCCCCTCGGCCTCCACCGGAGCCGCATCCTCATCCGACCGAGTTTCGACCGCAACCGAGCCGCCCCCGGAGACGAGCGCCTCCAGGGCTTCGCGTGAATCGGGATCGAGTTGCGGGTCCTCGAGCGCCATCGCCGCCGCCCGCTCGGCGATCTCCGGATCGATTTCCTTTGCACTGCGAGCGACGCGCTGGGCAAGCGCCGTGGGCAAACCCGCCGGGTCGTCCACGGCCCGGCGCAGGGCCTCCCGGGCGCCAGCGGTATCTCCCCGCTCGATCAGGGCCTCGGCCAGGCGGGTGGTCAGTTGCGCTTCCAATTGAGCCTCGGATGCGTGGCGAACGACGTCGAAATAATATTCCAACGCGGCGTCCAACCGACCCTCCCGCACCGCGTCGCGGATCCGCGGCACGATGGCACCCACGACCTCGCCCGCCCGCCCCTGCTCGCACGCGAATTTCCAGAGCGCCAGCGCCACGTCGTCGTCATCGGGCTCATCGTCCCACGCATTGGCCAGGGCGCTCCAAGCGGCGTCGAATTGCTCCTCGGCCTCGGCCCGGGCCGCAATCGCCAGAGCCGGATGTTCCGACCCCGCCGAACCCGCGCTGCGACTCGCCAGGCGCCTCTCGCCGCCCAGCCAACCCATGGCCAGGATCGCCAGGCCACCCACCGCGAAGCCGGCCCCATGCGCCCAAAGAGGCAAGCCCTCCGCGCCGTCCTGCCAGACCCGGCGAACGATCACGTACTCGGCGAAAAGCCAGAGCAGGAAGAGCAGCCAGCCGGGCAAAACGAAACGGCCGCCGGCACCGCGCAGCCAATAGGCCACGCCCAGCGCGCCCAGCAAGCCGCTGGCGCCCGCCAGGGGACACCGCCATCCGGAGCCAGATAGGCGTGAGCCAGGGCGGGAAAAAAGAGCGCCGCAAGACATAAAACGGCGAACACCCATGAACCCCAGGCTCCCTCGATCCCGATCCCCGCGATCAAGAAGAAGACCAGAGCAATGGCGAAGGCGATGAGGCTTTCCTGCAGAAATGCGTAGGCGATGAAGTCCCGGCTGACGGGATCGCCCGGCTCCACGCCGTGGCCCCAGGCTGCACTCGACTCGGCTCGGGCCCGAAAAGCCGCGTCCGCCAGGGCGTCGAATTGCCCCTGCCTTCGGGCCAGTGCTTGAGGCGATAGCCGGCGCGAAGAGCCACCCCGCCCTCTCTCAGCAAACTCAGCGTGTTGGCGCCCGAGCAGGGCGCGGTCTCGGGGCGAAAGCCGCACCTCGGGATGCCGATGGTAGAACTCTCGGGCCGCTTCCTGGGTCCGCTCCATCTCGATGGCCGCTTGCTCCGGCCCGGCGCCGGGCAGCACGAAGCCCGCGATCATGAATGCCGCCACCAATCCGGTCACGACCGGCCACCGATTCCCTGTCGACCTTGCCATGGACGAGCGTTCTCCCGCGCGGACGGGGGCACATATGAGCCGCGACGCCGCGATCCTACCGAAGAACGGGCCCCGGGGTACCGAGACCGCCGCCAAATCCGGCTCTTGCCCGCGGATGTGTGCTAACCCCTCGCCCTGGAAATGAAATCCGCCTTCAACCCGACAATCCGCCGGGCTTTTCGCACGGCGGCTCGCACGCTCGGCCTGTGGGCCCTCGTGGCTGTCGCTGGGGCCGGCTGCAGCGACGAAGTGCCTGAGCCTGCTCGCCCCGCCAGCGAGGAAGCGGCGGAGCCCGACCCGCGCGCGGGTCTGTCGGCGGACGCCAAACTCGAAACCGTGGCGATGCTCGAGGATGACATGGCCGCTGTGCGCCATCCCTCGGATGGGGGCGGGCGCGCGTGGCGTGTCGAGAGCGAGGGGCTCCACGTCGCGGGCAGCCGCGAACGCGTGGACATCGTCTTCGAAGCCGGGCCCCTGGGCGTGGCCGAGGACGGCGCGGTCTTTCTGCAGCCCTCCCCCTTCTGGGAATGGGATCCGCCCCAGGCCCGCTTCCCCGACGCACCGGGCTTCAGCGAGGTGCGCGATCCGCCCGAAGGCGTCGAACTCGAATTGGACGATCGCGTCGGGGGCCTGCTGATCGCATGGGTGCGAGGCCGGGCCCTCGAAGCCGGAGAAACCTTTCGCTTCGTCTACGGCGCGGGGCCCGCCGGCGCGCGCATCGATCGCTTCGCCGAGGAGCGCACCCCCATCTACGTTTCCGTGGACGGCGATGGTGACGGCGTGCGCGCCTTCATCGAGCACTCCCCGCGCATGGATATCGTCGGCGGCCCACCCCGCCAGCTGAGCTTGATCCTGCCCACCACGGCCATACCCGGCCAGAGCGTTCGCCTGACGGTGGCCGCACTGGACATTCACCGCAGTCTCAGCCCGGTGGAGAGCGGAAGCATCGTGATCCTCGACCCACCTGCCGGCCTCGAGTTGATCCCGGAAATCGAACTCGGGGGTGCCTTCGGCTCGAGCCGCAGTATCGAGGTCGTAGTGCGTGAGCCCGGGATCTACCGCTTGACGGGCGAGGGGCGCGGCGAACTCGCCGGCCTGATGGCTGCTTCCAACCCCTTGATGGCCCGAAAAGGCCTGCCCCAAGTCGCCTGGGGCGATCTGCACGGGCACTCTCAACTCTCCGATGGCACGGGCACACCCCTGCAATACTTCGCCTACGCGCGAAACGTGGCGGGCCTCTCGGTGGCGGCGCTCACCGATCACGACCATTGGGGAATCAAGGCCCTGGACGGCCAGCCCGCTTTCTGGTCCGAGATCCGCGACGCGGTGGGTCAATTCAACGAGCCGGGGCGCTTTGTCACCCTGCTGGGCTACGAGTGGACGAGTTGGCTTCACGGCCACCGCCACGTGCTCTATTTCAGCGACCAGGGCGAGGTGTATTCGAGTCTCGACCCCCGCTACGAAACGCCCGCGGCGCTTTGGGATGCGCTCCGGGGACAGAGCGCACTGACCTTTGCGCATCATTCGGCGGGCGGCCCCGTCTCCACCAATTGGCGCTACGCACCGGATCCGGTTTTGGAGCCGCTCACCGAAATCGTCTCCGTACACGGCAGCAGCGAAGCCCCGGACTCGCCCCTTCCCATCTACGATCCGGTGCCCGGCAATTACGTGCGCGACGCCCTCAACGCCGGCTACCCCTTGGGCTTCCTCGGCAGCGGTGACACCCATGACGGCCATCCCGGCATACGCGAGCCCGGCGCAAGCGGCGGCCTGGCGGGCATCTTCACTCGGGCGCTTACCCGGGAGGCGGTACTCGAGGCGCTACGGGCCCGGCAGGTCTACGCGACCAACGGACCGCGAATCTATCTGCGGGTCGAACTCGACGGTCAACCCATGGGCAGCATCACGGAGTTTCACCCCGACGAAGCCGGGGAAAGTCGCCTGCGGGTCGAGGTCCTGGCCCCAGAACCCATCGTGGCCGTAGACCTGATTCGCAGCGGCATCCGTGTGCGCATTCCCGTGGACAGCGAACTCCTGTGGACCCTCGACCGCCGCATCCCCGTCTTGCAGCCGGGCGAATACCATTACGTGCGGGTGGTCACCGAGGGCGAGGGCGCGGCATGGTCGAGTCCGATCTTCGCCCGCTGACCCGGCAGGGCCAAGCACCGCGCGCAGACAGCGCTCCGCGCGTCTCCATCCTGCTTCCCTACCGCGATGCCGCCCCCACCCTTCCGACCTGCCTGCGGAGTATCCAGCGCCAGAGCGAAACCCGCTGGCAATGCATCGCCGTCGACGACGGCTCGCGCGACTCGGGACCCGCGCTCCTGGCCGAGATCGCCGCCGAAGATCCTCGCTTTATTCCCATGCGCGCGTCGGGCAGCGGCCTGGTGGAAAGCCTGACCGAGGGGCTCGAACACTGCCGGGCGCCGGTGGTGGCCCGCATGGACGCCGACGATTGGATGCATCGCCACCGACTCCGGGCACAACTCGAGGGGTTGGAGACCGCCCCCGAACTCTCCGCCGTGGGAGCGCGGGTCCGCATTTTCCCCCGCGCGGGCCTCAGTCCGGGAAGGCGCCACTACGAGGCATGGCTCAACAGCCTGGGCGAGGCCTCCTCGGTAGAAAGGGACGCCTTCGTGGAATGCCCCATCGCCCACCCCACCCTGATGATCCGCACCCGGGTGCTGCGTGAATTCGGCTACCGCGCCATGGGCTGGCCCGAGGATTACGACCTGATGCTTCGCCTGCTGGCCGCCGGCCACCGCCTGGCGGTTCACCCGCGTCGACTGCTCGGTTGGCGCGATGGTGCTGATCGGCTCTCGCGCAAGGCGCCGGAATATGGCCTGGACCGCTTTACCGCGTGCAAGGCTGCCCACCTGGCGAGCGGGCCCCTGAAAGCCAGCGCCCACTACCTGCTCTGGGGCTATGGCTCCACGGGGCGGGCCCTGCGCCGCGCCCTGCTCGAACACGGCAAATCCCCCTCCCACATCATCGAAGTCCATCCCCGCCGCTTGGGCAAGGAGATCCACGGCGCGCCGGTTGTGGCTCCCGAGGCCATCCCCTCGCTACCGCGCTCTCCCATCGTGGTCAGCGTGGCGGGCAGCGGGCCGCGCAGCGAGATTCGCCAGGCTCTCGCGGATCTGGGAAAGAACGAAGGCGCCGACTTCTTTTGCGCTGCTTGAGGACCCGGCAGGCTCGCCCGCCGCGCTCCCTGGTAGGATTGCGATCGGCCTTGAAGCAGGCGGTGGCCATGCATAAACCTCTTCAAGAACGAAAGTCTTCGGCGCCGAAACCCTAGAACTCGGCGTTCCCCGGCACCCGGGGAAAGGGGATCACGTCTCGGATATTGGCCATGCCGGTCATGAATTGCACCAGCCTCTCGAAGCCCAGGCCAAAACCCGAATGGGGCACAGAACCGTAGCGGCGTAGATCGAGATACCACCAATACTCTTCCTCGGGCAGGCCTTGCTCGGCGATCCGTTTTTTCAGGGTATCGAGGCGATGCTCGCGCTGGGAACCGCCGATGATCTCGCCGATGCGCGGCACAAGGACATCCATCGCCGCCACCGTCCTTTGGTCATCGTTGCGATACATGTAGAACGCCTTGATGTCCTTGGGGTAGCCGGTGACGATCAGGGGCCGCTTGAAATGCTCCTCGGTGAGAAAACGTTCGTGCTCGCTCTGGAGATCCGCGCCCCAACTCACGGGAAATTCGAATTCACGCCCGGATTTTTCGAGAATTTCCACGGCTTCGCTGTAGGTGATCCGGCCGAAGGGTTCTTCCACGACGTGCTCGAGGGTCTCGAGCACGCTGTCATCGATCCGCTCGTTGAAGAAAGCCAGATCATCCTCGCATTGCTCGCCCACCTGGCGGAAAACAGATTTGAGAAAATCTTCCGCGAGATCCGCCAAGCCCACGAGTTCACAAAAAGCCACCTCGGGCTCCACCATCCAGAACTCCGCCAGGTGACGACTGGTATTCGAATTCTCCGCGCGAAAGGTGGGGCCAAAGGTGTAGACCCGAGAAAGCGCCAGCGCGCCGATCTCGGCTTCGAGTTGGCCAGAGACCGTAAGAAAAGTCGGCGCGTCGAAGAAATCCTGCTTCCAATCAACCTCGCCCGCTTCGTCCACCGGCACCTGGCCGGGTTCGAAGGTGGAGACCCGGAACATATCCCCGGCTCCCTCGGCATCGGAGAGGGTGATGACCGGCGAGTGCAATTGCACGAAACCCCGGTCGTGGAAAAAATCATGAATGGCCCGGGTCGCCGCATCGCGCACCCGAAGCACCGCGCCCAGGCTATTGGTCCGGGGGCGTAAATGGGCAATCGTGCGCAGGAACTCGAACCCATGACGCTTCTTTTGGAGCGGATAGTCGTCCTCGACGCCTCCCACCAGGGTCACCTGGCTGGCGTGAATCTCGAAGCGTTGCCCCTTGCCGGGAGAATCCACGAGTTCCCCGGTGGCCTCCACGGCGCAGCCCGTGCCCAGCCCCCTGACCTCGTCCTCGAAGTCCGGGCATTCCGGGCCCGCCACCACCTGGATGCCGGCAAAACAGGAGCCGTCCGAGACCTCGAGAAAGGAAAGATTCTTCGCGTGGCGTGCGGTCCGCAGCCAGCCTCGGACCGTCACCTCCCCGCCGCCATCATCGCGGCCCAGGATGTCGCGGATCGACTCTTCCATGCCTGTCCTCCCCGTGCAGGCAGAGGGTAACGCCGCAGGACCCGTGGCCGCTATGGTTGGCTTCGCAGAGGGGAGAACTGCCCGAAGATGACGATCAACTGGTTTCCGGGACATATGAACAAGGCACGGCGCGAGCTCGCCGCGTCCCTGGCCCGGATCGATGTCGTGATCGAGGTCCTGGATGCGCGACTCCCCCGCTCGAGCCGCAACCCCATGCTCGCGGAGCTCCGCAAGGAGACGCCCTCGATCCGCCTGCTGAACAAGAGCGATCTGGCCGACCCCGAGGTCACCGCCCAATGGCTCGAGGCGCTTTCCCGGGATGAAGGCGCCTCGGCCCTGGACATTTCCGCCACCGAGAACTCGGATATCCGCCGTCTCCCAGGCCTCTGCAAGACCCTGGCCCCCCACCGGGGCGGCGTCGGGAAGACCGTTCGCTGCATGGTGGTCGGCATTCCAAACGTTGGGAAATCAACGCTGATCAATACCTTGCTGGGGCGGCGTATCGCCAAGGTGGGCGACCAGCCCGCGGTGACCCGCCGCCAACAACAATTTCATCTCGATGGCGGCGTATCGCTCTGCGACTCGCCTGGGGTGCTCTGGCCCAAGCTGGCCGACCAAGAGGGGGCCTACCGATTGGCGGCTTCTGGGGCGATCCGCGAAACCGCCTTCGAGATGCAGGACGTGGCCCTCTTCGCCGCCCGTTTTCTCGCCCAGCGCTACCCCGAGCCCCTGGCCCAGCGCTACAAGCTCGACACCATCCCGAGCAAGGGCCCGGAAATCCTCGAAGCCTTGGGACGCAAACGGGGCTTCCTCAAGCGCGGGGGCATCGTCGATGCCGAGCGAGCCGCTGCCACTTTGCTCCGGGAATTGCGCAGCGCCGCCATCGGTCGCATCAGCTTCGAGACCCCGGACGATTTCCCGCCGCCGGAAGCCGACGAGGCCGATTGAGACCCCGCTCTCAGTGCCTGCGACGCTGGGCCATCAGGGGTGGATCGGATGCGTGCGCGGGAGAGCCCCACAGCCATTGCAAACCGAAATAGCCTTGCCATCCGATCCGCTCGCGGCCGTCCGATGCGATCCCGGTCCCCGCCGAAGCCAGCACGCGCAGAAACTTCGCCGCCTCCCAATCGAAGCCGACATTGAAGGACACATCGGTGGCGCGGTTCCCGGGATCGGCCTGCCCGAGCCCGAGGGCCACGCCCAGAGCCTCGGGAGAGTTCTCGAACCAGACCTCCGCCAGGAGGGTGAGACGATCCGACGGGGCGAAGAGACCGTAGAGCCCTCCGCGAGCGAGGTGTGAATCGTCGTCGACCCAGATATACCCCACGTCAGTCCCCAACGAAAAGCGCCCCAGACTGCGCTCGAGTTGGAAGTTGTTAATGACCGCGACCCGCCGATCGCCTTCGATTTCCACCAGAACCCCGGGCGTCCAGGCGCCGTTCCACAGAGGCCCGGCCAGCGCTTGCCACTTGAAACCGGTCATGAAGGCCCCGGCCTCCGCTTGCTCTTCGCCCCCTTCCACCACGTAAAAGGCCTCGCCCACGACGAGAAAATCCAAGCGGTCGGTGACCCCCATGGTGATATCGAAGACGGGGCCGTGAAGGCCGATCTCACCGCCCTGCTCAGCAGCGCTCGCCGCCACGATGAACTCGATATTCCCCGTCCCAATGGCAAAGGGATCGTCGAGCGCTCCGGGGGGGCCCGCACTCGCCACCGGCGCAAGCCCGGCAGCCAGAACACTGAGGCACAAAAACGAAGACAGAATTTCAGGCTTCAATGGAATTGGTCTCATGACACGAAAAGAATGGAAAGCTCACTCGGTACCCATCGGCCCCCATCGAGAGCGTATTGAGTTGGGTTGGGTTGGGTTGGGTTGGGTTGGGTATAGACAGATGGGCTCACAGGATAGTCCTGTTCACGTTTCGGGTTGGCTTCTGCTATTTCGGGCCTCCGCTCCGTGGGGCATGCGCAACCTCGAGTTCTCCCAGCAGCGACAGGTAAGCGGCGTGGCGCTGGTCCGTGATGAGCCCGGTGCCCACCCCCTCGAGCACGCAACAACCCGGCTCGCTGCGATGCAGGCAATCCCGGAAATGACAGCCTCCCTCCAGCACGGACTCAAAACCCGGAAAGAACGCCGCAAGCTGCGCGGGCGACACCTCCACGGGACCGAAATCCCGGAAGCCGGGGGTATCGATCCACTCGCCGCCCCCGGGCAGCGCGTGCAGGGTCGCGGTGCTGGTGACATGACGTCCGAGCCCGCTCACCTCGTTGATCTCCCCCACTGCCAGCTCGAGCTCGGGCAAAAGAGCATTGAAAAGCGAACTCTTGCCCACCCCCGACGTGCCCACGAAGACGCCCCGGCCCGCCTCGGCCAGGCGGCTCTGGAGGGGCGTGAGTCCTGCCCCCGAGACCGAAGAAACCAGCAGGGCCGAAACCTCGGCGCCGTAGGCTTCCTCGAGTGTGCCGTGGAGTTCCGCGGCCCCCGGCAGGTCCGATTTGTTGACCACGATGAAAGAGGAGAGCCCCGCGGCCCGGGCCGCCACCAGACCGCGGTCCACGAAACCCACGGGCGAGTCGGGACGCGGAGCCAGCACGATGCCCAGGCAATCGAGGTTGGAAGCCACCGAGCGAATCCGGCCGTGACTGTCGCGACGCCTGAGAACCCCGCGCGACGCTTCCACCCGGACCAGGGTCTCCCCGCGGATTTCCACCCGATCCCCCACCACCAGGGAAGTCCGGCGCGGCACGCGAACGCGCTCGAGTGCGCCGCTATCGAGCCGCACGGCGACGGCCACCCCATAATGGGCCACCACCGTGGCGGTGCGGACAACGTCCGGCTGGGTCATCGCGCGGCACCCTAGCGCCGGGGGCGGCGGCGAACAACTCGCGGGCCTCGAAGCCGGAAACGGCCTACTCGCCCCAGAGCGCATCCGACAAGCCTGAACTGCGTTGGATTCGGCGCTCGATGGCTTCGGCCAGCACATCCCGGGAGGCAAAGATCACCGCGCTCTGCCGCGCGCGGCTGATCGCGGTATAGACGAGTTCGCGCGAGAGGATCGGTGATTTCTCTCTCGGCAGAACCAGGGCGACCGCCTTGAATTCCGACCCCTGGCTCTTGTGTACCGTGGTGGCGAAAACGGTTTCCGCTGCGCCCAGGCTCAGGGGCGAGAGCCAACGCGGGCCCCCGCCCTGCGCGCGAAAGAACACGCGCACGGCCCGCCCGGGGTTGTCCGGATCGTCCGCGACGATGCCCACATCCCCGTTATAAAGTTCGAGTTCGTAATCGTTTCGGGCGATCCCCACCGGACGGCCGGGCGGCAGGGTTTCGGGACGATCCGGATTTCCGCCCAGGCCCAGCAGGCGTTCGGCCAGGGCGTTGAGCGCCTCCACCCCGCCCTCGCCGCGCCGGTGGGCACAGAGAATCCTGAAATTGTCCAGGGCGGCCAGCTGACCTTCGGGGCCGGTCTCCGCCTGGAAGGGCGCGTACCCCGCCGCGATGGCCTCGGCCAGGGCGTTCCCCCAGCCGCCGCCGACCGCCGGCTCCACCAGGCGGATTTCCGGCCGCTCGGCGTCATCCAGCAGCGCCAGGGCCGCCTGGGAATCGCCTTCGTTGATCGAGCGCGTCAACTCGGCGATGCCGCTTTCCGCTTCGAAGCGATAGTTCCGGGTCAGGTGCACCACCGCGCGCGTCGCCGAGGAGGCCGCGTGCGGCTGCCGGCCGATATCGCCGAGCACCGCCCCGGCTTCCACCGAGGCCAGCTGGTCCCGGTCGCCCAGAAGAACCAGGCGCGCCGCCCCGGGCAACGCTTCGGTGAGCCGGGTCATCAACGCCAGGTCCACCATGGACGCTTCGTCCACCAGGAGAACATCCACCTCCAGCGGGTTTTCCGCGCCATAGCGCGGGCGCCTTCCGAGCCGCGGACCCAGGCCGAGACAGCGATGGATCGTCGAAGCGGCCAGTGGCATCGCGTCGCGCACCTCCGACGAACAATCGAGCGAGGCGAGCTGGCGTTGAACCGACGCCTGGAGGTGGGCGGCGGCCTTGCCGGTGGGCGCCACCATCCTGATCCGGGGCGGAGCCTGTCCCGCCGCCAGGGCCTGCTCGATGAGCAGGGCCAGAATGCCCACCACCGTGAAAGTCTTGCCCGTACCCGGCCCCCCCGAGATCACGAGGAAGCGCGAGCGCAGGGCCGACTCGGCCGCCTCCCTTTGCGGATTGGTTTCCTCCCCGGGCCCCGCCGCGGGACCGAAGAAACGCTCGAGGCCATCGGCCAGCACCGCCTCGTCGATGCTCTCCGGGCCCGTCTCCGCCCCAATTCTCTGGCGCAGATCCCGGGCGAGGGTCTGCTGGTCGTCCCAATAGCGACGCAAATAGAGCCGTCCCTGGCCGTCCAGGACCAGCGGGGCATGGGAAGCGGCAGCCGAAGCCGCGCCGCCCGCAGCGGGATGGACCAAAGCGCTGGCTTCGAGCAATGAAAGCCACGCCTCGGTCTCGGGCCACTCCCACTGGACTTCCGGAGTTTCGGAAAGGAACGCGTCGCCGTCGGCGAGCCCGCGAATATCCAAGCAGACATGGCCCTCGCCCACGTTGCGACTCGCCAGCCCCGCCGCCAGCAAAACCTCGGGACGGGCTTCCTCCCCCAATCGGCCCAGGGTTCGGGCGAAATGGTCGTCCAGGGCGGAGATCACCCCCCGGCTCCGCAGCCCGCGAAGATCGGCGATCACTCCCCGCCCCCTTGCGCGCCCGGCGCATCATCCCCAAGACAGGCCGAGAGCGCTTCGATCAAGCCCCGGGGAGGTCGGTCGTAGAAAATCCCCAGGCCACCGGGGCTCTCGGGCGCCATCCCGCGCAGGAAGAGGTAATAGGCCCCGCCCATATGCCGGTCGTAATCATACCCGGGCAGGCGCCGCCCCAGATGGCGGTGCAGCGCCACCGTGTAGAGGTGGTATTGGAGGATGTAATCGTGGTGCTCCATGGAGGTGCGCAACTCGTCGGGCCCGTAGTCGCTGGGCAGACGGCCCAATTGATTCGACTTGTAGTCCGCCAGGTAGAAACGATCCCCCTGGCGAAAGCTCAGATCGATGAAACCGCGCAAATGCCCCTGCAACGGGGCGAAGCCGAAGCCGCGCAAACGCTCGACATAGGCCGCGGAGACCGCATCCCCGGCGTGGGCGGCGAAGACATCGGCCAGGCCACTGGCCGTGAGGGGCGGCGCACCGGAACCCGCCACCGGAAGCGTAAACTCCATCTCATCGACCCGATCGCGGCGGGAGAGATCGCGCAAACAGAATCCCTCCAAGGGGCCGCCCAGGGGTGTGGCGAGTGTTTGCCGAATGCCGGCGCCCAGCACCGGCGCAAGTTCCGGCTCGAGACCATGGCGCGTAAGCGCTGCATCGAGTTCCCGCGCCAAGGCATCGGCATCGGGCAACGCGAAGTCGATCCGTTCGAAGACCTGGTGGATCATCGTGCCCGGGCCCGCACCGGCGGGAAATGCGTGGAGGAGCACCGGCGCTTCTTCCCCATCCCCAACACCCGCGGCAGCGGCCGGCGGGGCGCCCGAAGCGTCGTAGTCAAGACCCTGGCTCGCCGGATGGGATTCGGACCGCGCGTGGGCGGCTCCCCCGCTCGCGCCCGCGGCCAACCCGGAGAAACTCGAAACCCTCCAGCGCGGGGCCAGGCGGCGGCAGCGAGGAGAAGCCCGTCGGCCTGGTCTGGATCGCGGCGGCGGTGCGGCGCGACGAGCGCACGGAGGCTGCCGGCTCGCGCTTCGAGGTGGTCAGCGAGGAGCGCAGGTTCGGCGACCTCGGGCGTGAGCATGTGCGCGGGCGTGCGGTCCAGGCCGCCGTGGAGCTGGGGCTGCGGGTCGTGGGCGTCGAGCAGGACAGCTAGGCGCCGAGGCCGCGCTGCACGCGTGCGGCCGGCCCGCGC